>NZ_JAGPOX010000162.1 GCF_019038435.1 Nocardia alni | reverse complement strand
CCCACCACCCCGGCCGCACCCAACCGAACTCCCTGTGGGGGAGTGAGCAACACCATGCTCTCGCCCACGCACAAGACTTCATGCACTGCCACGTCCGCAATACCTCCGCGTATTTCACGTAGATCGGATACTGCCGTCGCCGGTCTCGGCGCGCAATGCAGGGCGCGTGGTGCGGTGTCCAGGAGCAACAGCAGTGTCCGGCAGAGGACGTTCGTGGCTAGTGGCTATGAGGGCGGCTGGATACCAGGGCTGTCGCGTCGGTGCGCACCGGCAGGCCATCGACGTGATCTCCCGCACGGGCACCAAGGATCGTGGGCGGCAGTTCCCGGCGGGTCCAGGTCGGCTGGCGGCTGTGGACCGCTTGGGAGGCGACGACGGTGACGCACTGGTCGATCAGTCGGTAGCGCCGTCCGGACGGTTGTCGGGGACGAGTGCGTCGGACAGTTCATCGTCGGTAGCGTCGTCCAGATCGCGCTGCAACTCGTCGTAATCGAGCACTGGTGCCGTGGCGAATATCGCCTGAGCGGTGGCAGTCGTGACGAATCGGGCGCCCGGATCACTACCGAGCGTCAGCGCACGCCGCCTATTCTCGCGCGGGTCGCGTGGAGTGCTGCCGGTGCCGGAGGCGGGCATACATGTATGTATAGCAGGCTTTACTACGCGTCTGGTTTGTCGGCTGGCTGGTCAGCGAGGTGTGTGGTGGCCGAGTTGGCCCGGAGTGACCGACTCGATCAGGGGCCAAGTTTCAGCCAGGGGGATGTCGACTATTCGGTAGCGTTTCTTGCCTGCGGCGGTGGCGGCGATGAGGGTGGCCAGGCCGGCTCGGCGCTGGAAGAAGGTTTGGCGGATGGTCCAGCCGATGATGCCGGGGGACTCCAGGCAGTCTCGGTCTCGGTCCAGGGAGCCGTTGCGGGTGATCAGCCAGGTGGGAGTCGTGGTGTCGCCGGGGATTACGGCGTGGCCCAGGCCCTGGTAGCGGTCGTGGGCCAGGGCGGTGGCCAGGAGTGCGAGGATGATCAGGACGATCCAGGGCCAAGTGGGGATCGATACTCCCGCAAGGGATGTCGCTGCCATGGCTAGTGCGATGACGGCCAGTGGGGCGAGGGCTCGGGTGAATCGTCGTCGACGTGCGCGGGGGCCGTGCTGGATGAGGGGGACGATCGCGGGGGCCGCGACGCCGTTCGGTGTTGTGGGGTCGAATATCGTTGCGGGAGAATGAGTATCGAGAGGGTACCGAGAGGAACCGGCTCCGGTGGCACGTGCCGCGTCGTGCGGGCCATGGTCTACAGCGGTTGCGGATGCTGTGGTGAAGTCCGGTTGATCGGTTGGGGCGCAGGGTGTTACGGGGTTCTGGTGGATCGGTGGTGTGGGGCGGCTGGCGAGGAGTTGGGTGAGGGTGTGGTCTACGGCCGTGCGGGGGGCTTGGGGGAGGATTTTCTTGCGGGCGTCCGAGCCGGTCATGATGGCCTCGAGTTCGGCGCCGTGTGCGAGGCGGAGCAGGAGAGGCTCTTTCAGGGTCGCGCCGCGCAGGCGGGTGAGGTCCAGGGTGGTTTGGCGGGTGGTGAACAGACCGTTGCGGATGTGCAGGGTGGTGCCGTCGTCGATCACGCGGAGGCCGAAATACGTTGTCAGATAGCGTAAGCAGTCGGCCAGGATGGTGACGACGATCAGCGCGACGAGCAGGATGGCCACGGAGGCGGCGATGAACAGGGCGCCGCGGGCGCTCAGGTTCTTGACCGTGTGCGAATTGAACAGCACATTGGCGATGCCGAACTTGAAGGCCAGACCGATGATCGGGACGAGGATCGCCAGGCCGCGGAGCGAGAGCGGGGCGTAGCGCACCCATCCCGGCTGCCAGTGGCCGATCTCGATTCCGCGGTCCGTCTCGATACCCTGGGGCAGTTGCGGTGTCGCGGTCGGCGAGTCGGTAATCGGCTGCCCCGCAGGCGTAGTCGCCTGTGCCGCGGCGGATTCGACCTCGTGTAGCAGCAGTGCGCGCAGCTCGGGGACCTGCCGGGCGTCGACGCCGTCCAGATGGAAGCGCTCCCGCTTGGTGGCGTGCTGGCCGGTGCCGATGGCCAGCACCACCAAGCCGAGCAGCCGGTGCATCAGGTCGGCGTGCACATCCACCGAGCGGATGCGCGAGCGCGGCACGGTCAGCGTCTTGCGTTGTAGCAGGCCCTGGCGCAACTGCACGGTCTCGGGACCGATCCGGTAGGTCGTGGTGAACCAGCGCGTGACGGCCAGCCCGACGATCACCGCCAGCAGCGCCAGACTCCATTCCGGATTGTCGCTCTGGCTACCCGCGATCAGCGTGACCAGCAGCGCCGGGATATAGCGCACCACCTCCCGCACCGGATGCAGCAGCAACATCCGCCGATCCAGCCGCCGCCAGGGTGTCTCGGCCGAGCCCCCGCCGGTCGGATAGGCGCCGATCGCCTCGGCAGAATCGTGTTCGGTTGTCCGTCCTGCCGGTAATCCGTCCTGCCGCGTACTCACGTCCGCATCGGGTTGATGGTCGCCCCCGGTCGGATCGAGCGGTTGGGCAGTGTCCGTCCACTCGTTGCGCTCACTCACGACAGTTCCCCCTCGTCGGCACTCATGGTTCGCATGCGCGCTACCTCGTAGGAGGTATGCCCGCGCCGCCGGCACTCGGTCCGGCGCGGTCGACAGGCGCGGTCGATGTTCGCCGGCTCATGTCGCATCCCCCTGATGTGCGGCGGCTATCACGGTCAGCCGCTGGACGGTCTGTTCGGCGACCGGCAGGTCCAGCGCGGGGATACGGACCGCACCGGCGGAGGACGCGGTGGTGACGGTGACCGTGGCCAGGCCGAGCACGCGCTCGAGCGGGCCGCGATGGGTATCGACGGTCTGTATGCGGGTGATCGGCGCGACGCGGCTCTCCTGGGTGATCCAGCCGGTGCGCGTGTATACCGCCTCGGCGGTGACCTCCCAGCGATGCACCGCATAACGCCACATCGGCGCGATGACCACATGCAGCGCGGCCAGCACCAGCGTGATCACGATGGTGACCAGCTGTGCGGTGCGATCGGCGTCGTCGGTGAACACCCAGATCAACTCGGCGATCAGCACGATGAGCCACCCGAGCAGTGGCGACAGCATCCACAGCACCTTCGCGCGCGGACTGGGCCGCCATGCCGGTTCCGCCAGAATCGTCCCGCCGGGAACTACCGTCGTGCCCCCGCCGGGCGCCGCGCGACCGATCGGCTCGCGCTCCTCATCGTGCCCCCCGGCGTCGTGGCCCGCCGCCCCTCCGTATGCCATGCGACCATCGTGACACGAACCACCGACAGTCGCCGGTCCACGCGTCGGACCAGCGCGGATCGCGACTGCGACGCGGTCCGGGCACGCTCGTCTCGCCGCCGGGGCCTTCGGGATGTTCATATCCGCCGCCACCCGGAGCCGACGCGCGCACTTCTTGTTCGCCGCACTGCGAGTAGCCGACCCGCCGATGCTCTGCTCGCCGAAAACCGCTATCGTGGCAGAGACGGTCCATATGTCGCGGGTGCGCGAGTTGGACCGATTCGACTGAGTTCGGCCGCATCGGCTTTGGATGCGGTCCCGGCCATCGGTGTTGTGACGGGTGTTGCGACGGCGGCCGGCGGGGCACTACGGTGCCCGGCCACGTTCCGGGTCGATTCCCACAGATCCGGAATAGCGCACCGGGGCATCGAGTTGTCTCACGTCACGAGCAACGAAGGAGAACTGTCGGATGGTTGCCGCATGAGCACGGACCTTTCGGAACCGGGCATTCCACCTACCCCACCCTCGGCCTCGGCGATGCGCCGGGCGCTGCGCCGGGCGCGCGACGGGGCGACGCTGAATCTCGACGAGGCCGTGGTGCTGCTGCACGCGCGCGGCGATGACCTGGCGGATCTGAGCACCTCGGCCGCCCGGGTGCGCGATGCCGGTCTGCGCGAGGCCTACGGGACGGACGTCCTGCCCATCACCTATTCCCGCAAGGTATTCATCCCGCTCACGCACCTGTGCCGGGACACCTGTCACTACTGCACGTTCGTCACCGTGCCCGGCAAACTGCGCGCACAGGGCAAGGGCATGTACCTGGAACCGGACGAGGTGCTCGACATCGCTCGTCGCGGCGCCGAATTGGGCTGTAAGGAAGCGCTTTTCACCCTCGGCGACCGCCCCGAGGAGCGCTGGCCGGAGGCCCGTCAGTGGCTCGACGAACGCGGCTACGACTCCACCCTGGACTACGTGCGCGCGATGTCCATCCGGGTGCTCGAGGAGACAGGACTGCTGCCGCACCTGAATCCGGGCGTGATGAGCTGGGCCGAACTGTCGCGCCTCAAGCCGGTCGCGCCCTCGATGGGCATGATGCTGGAGACCACCTCCGAGCGGCTGTTCACCGAGCGCGGTCAGGCCCACTACGGCAGCCCGGACAAGGATCCGGCCGTGCGGCTGCGCGCCCTGACCGACGCGGGCCGCCTGTCGGTGCCGTTCACCACCGGCATCCTGATCGGCATCGGCGAGACGTTGGTCGAGCGGGCCGAGTCGATCATGGCGATCCGCAAGTCGCACAAGGCATTCGGGCATGTTCAGGAGGTGATCGTGCAGAACTTCCTGGCCAAGCAGGACACCGCCATGCGCGACACCCCCGATGCCGACCTGGAGGAGTTCCGCGCGGCCATCGCGGTGACCCGCATGCTGCTCGGCCCGAAGATGCGCATCCAGGCCCCGCCGAACCTGGTCGCGCTCGACGAATGCCGTGCGCTGATCGAGGCAGGTATCGACGACTGGGGCGGCGTGTCGCCCTTGACTCCCGACCACGTCAACCCGGAGCGGCCGTGGCCGAACCTGGACACCCTCGCCGAGGTCACCGCGCAGGCCGGATATCGGCTCACCGAACGCCTCACCGCACATCCCAAGTATGTGCTGGCCGGGCATCCGTGGATCGATCCGCGCGTCGCGGGTCACGTTGCCGCCCTTGCCGATCCGGAGACCGGCCTGGCGCGGGAGGTCAACCCGCAGGGTCGCCCCTGGCAGGAGCCCGATCACGACTGGGACTCGGCCGGACGCATCGATCTCAACACCGCGATCGACACCGAGGGCCGGAACACCTTCGCCCGCAGCGACTCCGGGCTCGAGTCCGAATCCCTGGGCGCGTTCGGCGACTGGGAGACCGTGCGCGAGCAGGTGCTGTCGCTGTCCGCGCCGATCAAGCTCGACACCGACGTGACGGCGGCCCTGCGCGCGGCCGAACGCGATCCGGCGGGCCTGTCCGATGAGGATTATCTGGCCCTGGCCACCGCCGACGGCCCTGAACTCGACGCGATCGCCGCCTTCGCCGACCAGTTGCGCCGCGATACGGTCGGTGACGACGTCACCTACATCGTCAACCGCAACATCAACTTCACCAATATCTGTTACACCGGTTGCCGATTCTGTGCGTTCGCCCAGCGCAAGGGCGATGCCGACGCGTTCACCCTGTCCGCGGAGGAGGTCGCCGACCGGGCCTGGGAGGCGCACGTCGAGGGCGCGACCGAGGTCTGCATGCAGGGCGGTATCGACCCGGAACTCCCCGTGACCGGCTACGCCGATCTGGTGCGGGCGGTGAAGCGGCGCGTGCCCACCATGCATGTGCACGCCTTCAGCCCGATGGAGATCGTCAACGGCGCCTCGCGCGGCGGCCAGAGCATCCACGATTGGCTCTCGGCACTGAAAGAGGCCGGGCTGGATACGATTCCGGGCACCGCGGCGGAGATCCTGGACGACGAGGTGCGCTGGGTGCTCACCAAGGGCAAGCTGCCCACCTCGGCGTGGATCGAGGTGATCACCACCGCGCACAAGCTGGGCATCCGCTCCAGTTCCACGATGATGTACGGCCACGTGGACAATCCGAAGCACTGGGTCGGACATCTGCGGGTGCTGCGCGGAATCCAGGACGAGACAGGTGGTTTCACCGAATTCGTGCTGCTGCCGTTCGTCCATCAGAGCGCGCCGCTGTACCTGGCCGGCGCGTCACGCCCCGGGCCCACGGTGCGCGACAACCGTGCCGCTCACGCGCTCGCGCGGATCATGCTGCACGGCCGGATCCCGAATATCCAGACCAGCTGGGTCAAGCTGGGTATCGCGGGCACCCAGGTGATGCTCAACGGCGGCGCCAACGATCTGGGCGGCACGCTGATGGAGGAGACCATCTCGCGCATGGCCGGAGCCGAGAACGGTTCGGCCAAGACGGTGGCCGAACTCCACGAGATCGCCGAGGGCATCGGCCGCCCGGCGCGCGAGCGGACGACTCTCTATGGTGAACCGCGTCACAAGCTCGCCGCTGTTCCGCTGTCGGTGGGCTGAGATTCGCCTGCGTGTGGGCGTTCGCCCGAATCGGCATCGGGCGCCGTGGTGGTTAGGATTGCACCTGACTCCCGCGGCGCCCGGCGGCGTGGAGTTAGGCAAGGCTGACCAGTAGTAATGTGTGATGCCGGGATACTGTTGCGCGAGCGGAGTATCCCGCAGGCAAGGACAGACTAGGAGAGCGGCAGTGCCGTACATCATCGCTGAACCGTGCGTTGACGTGAAGGACAAGGCGTGCATCGAGGAATGCCCCGTGGACTGTATCTACGAGGGCGGTCGCATGCTGTACATCCATCCGGACGAGTGCGTGGACTGTGGTGCATGTGAGCCGGTGTGCCCGGTGGAGGCGATCTTCTACGAGGACGACACTCCGGACCAGTGGAGCGGATACGTCAACGCCAACGTCGATTTCTTCGACGACCTGGGTTCCCCGGGCGGCGCGACCAAGGTCGGCAAGGTCGACTTCGACCCGCCGTTCATCGCCGCGCTACCGCCGATGGCCAGCGAGTAGACAGTGCCCGCGCGTCACCCTGTCAGTAGTCTCCTGCCCGATTTCCCTTGGGACACCATCGCTTCCGCGAAGGCGCGGGCTGCGGCGCATCCGGACGGCATCGTCGATCTGTCGGTCGGCACGCCCGTCGACCCCGTCGATCCGCTGATCCGCGCGGCTCTGTCCGCCGTCGCGGAGGTGCCCGGTTATCCGGCCACGCACGGCACGCCGGAGCTGCGCGCCGCCGCGGTGGCCGCGCTCGAGCGGCGGTTCGGCATTACCGGCGTCGCGCCGGAGGCGGTGCTGCCCGCGATCGGGACCAAGGAAGTGATCGCGGGGTTGCCGCGGCTGCTGGGCCTGGGTGCGGACCATCTGGTGGTCATTCCGGAGGTGGCGTATCCGACCTACGAGGTCGGAGCGCTGCTGGCGGGCACGCGAATCCTGCGGGCGGACGGGGTAACTCGGCTCGGTCCGGAGTCGCCCGCGCTGATCTTCCTGAACTCGCCGTCCAACCCCAGCGGCAAGGTGCTCGGTGTCGACCACCTGCGCAAGGTGGTGGAGTTCGCCCGCGAACGCGGCGCGATCGTCGCCTCCGACGAATGTTATCTGGGCCTGGCCTGGGATGAGCCCGCGGTCTCGATCCTGGACCCGCGCGTCTGTGACGGTGACCACACGGGTCTGCTGGCGATCCATTCGCTGTCCAAGACCTCGAATCTGGCCGGATACCGCGCCGGATTCGTCACCGGCGATCCCGCCCTGGTCCGCGAGCTGCTCGAGGTGCGCAAGCACGCCGGCATGATCATGCCGTTCCCGGTGCAGTCCGCGATGACCGCCGCGCTGAACGACGACGTGCACGAGGCCGCCCAGCGCGAGCGTTACCGCGTCCGGCGGGAGATCCTGCGAAAGGCGCTGGAGCACGCGGGCTTCCGCATCGATCACTCGGTCGCGGGGCTGTACCTGTGGTCCACCCGTGAAGAGAACGGGCGCACCACACTGGACTGGCTGGCCGAGCGTGGCATCCTGGCCGCTCCCGGCGACTTCTACGGTCCGACCGGGGCGAATCACGTCCGAATCGCTCTGACGGCCACCGACGAACGCATCTCCGCGGCGGCCAAACGCCTCATCGCGGACTAAACCGCCGCTCACCCGCCTCTCTCTCCGCGGCCTCAGGCCAGACTCGGGTGCCGCAACGGTGGCGTTGGCGGATTGCGGTGGGAGGGCGGCTCGGGTTAGCCCGTCCCGGCAAGTTGCCCGTGTCTCGCGAAATCAGTTGGCGCTCATCCGCGCCTTGGGCCTGACTTGGGCGCCGCAATGGTGGCGTTGGCGACTAGCGGTCGGGTGGCGGGCGAGTCGGCCTGACCCGAAAATCAACGCGACCGGGCGCGGGAGCACCCGGCGGAGCCGGGCGCGTCGGCGAGCGACCAGACCGATTTTCAGCCTTCGACAAGCTCCTGCGCCAGCGGGGACAAAGGCTGTTGGCCGGAATCCACTGGTGCGTGGCTGGTTACGGTGGATCCCGGCCAGAAGCATGCTGGAAGGACGAGGTGGGTGACCAAGTTGAGTGGTAGGACGACTGGGGAGGGCCTTGCTATGCGGGCGATTCCCCATCTTTCGCCGGTTCGATCCGCGGGTCGGCGAAAACTGTTGCTCCGGACTCGGATTCGCTCATGCGCTGGGCGGCGGCGTCGGTGACGCGTAGTGCGTGTAAGCCCTGGTCGGGATCCAAGGGGATCAGGCCGTAGGCGGTGTCGACCTCGGATTCGGCCAAGCCCAGCTTCCGCACGGCGTCGTCCAATGTCGCGCCTTGCGGAAGCCGGATGGTCAACAGCGGCATGAGTCCAACGCTACGCCTTGGCGGCCGTCTTCTGTAGCTCCGCCAGGATGGCCTGGGCGTTGATGGCGCCGTAGCCGTAGTCGTAGTCGAATCCGGACGGGTCGTGATGGGTCGCGGTGTTCTGGATCAGGGTGCGCAGCTGTGCGGGCGGCAGGGCCGTGGCCGAATGGGTGGTGCGGATCGCCGCCACCAAGCCCGCGGCGACCGGGCAGGCCGTCGAGGTGCCCGTGTCGGTGTCACCGTCGACCTGGGAGCCGCTGAAGTGGGTGTAGCTGCACACGTCCGGTTTCTTGTCCGACAGGCGTCCGGGGCCCTGGGAGGAGTAGCCGACCCGCTGTCCGTTCGTGTCGACGCCGCCGATGCTCAGCACGCTGGGGCTCGAATTCGCCCCGCCGATCGAACGATCCGTGTACTGGCACCGTGCGTCGGGGCAGTCGCGGCCGCAGTTTCCGGCGGCGAACAGGATGTCCGCGCCCGCCGACTCGAGCGACGCGACGATCACGTTGAACGGATGGTTCGGATTGTCCGAGTAGTTCCCTGGCTGGCCGACCGGGAAATCCCACTGCGGGGAGAACGAACCCCAGCTGTTGGAGACGACCAGCGCCCGCGTGGCCGCCGGCTGATCGGTGAGCACGGTGCGTAGATGGGCGTACGCGGCGACCGCGTCCGACAGCAGCCCGTCCATGGTCGAGCCGCCCGTGCGGGTGCTGAGCATGACCGGGATGTCGAGGTACGAGGCCTGCGGCGCGGCGATCAGCGCATCGAAGGCGCACATGGTGCCGTGCTCGACCGGGAACTGGCCCGCGGTTCCGGTGACGCCCTGCGGATTCCAGCTGCGGGCGGTGTCGATGGTGAAGGTTCCGCCGCGCACCTGGTCGACGCGGGCGGCGTTGATTCCGGTGTCGACGAGGGCCAGGGCGACGCCGTTGCCCGTCAGTCCGGCCGAGGCCAGGTCGGTGGTGTGCAGCAGGGAGGCGACGTCGTGGTAGGTGCCGACCGACGGATCACCGCCACAGGTGAGCACGCGCTCGATCACCGGGTCGGCGAAAACCCCGGTGACAGTGGGGTGTCCGGACAGAGCGGCAAGGATGTTCTCGGCGGTATCGTCGATTTCCCCGCGCACCACCACCATGGCGTCGGCGGGCTGCAACGGTACGGCCTGGCCGGTAGCCGCACTCGGCAGCGCGACGGGTTCGAAGACGTGGTCGATATCGAATCCGGCCAGTTCACCGATGACATCACCGGCGGCGACGCGGATGTTGGGATCGATGACGGAGGCGATGAGTTCGGTTGCGGGGCGAAGCTGAAGGACAACGCGCATGACCTTCATCCTGCCGGGTGTGCGGGGATCTCGCGTGCCGAACGCGGATTCCGTTGCGAGGCACAGTGACCGGCTCGGCCCCGCTGGGATGTATTACACCAGGCTGAGACCCAGCCGCCGCCGCATTCGCATATCGGCGAGGCAGGTGTTGAGCGGCGCGTTTCGAAGGACGACGGGCATGCGGATCCACACGGCGGATATCGCCCGCAGGATCGCGGTGTATGTGCGTTCGTCACGTGCGGTCCACGTCATGTGCATCTCGTCACGCAGATGCTGTGGCAACAGGGCGGTCACGCCGAACCGGTGCAGGCGGCCGAACACGAACCTCGGTATGGGGGACAACCACTTCAGGTCGACCAGTTCGGTGAAGTAGGCCCGCGTGGTGTCGTCGATCACGCGCAGGGGCAGGCTCTCTTCCCAGTAGCGGTAGAACGATTCCCGGTCCGGCGGCCACATGTCCTGCCGCATTTGCAGCGTGGTGCCCAGACGGGCGCAATAACGGTAGAAATCCTCTGCCAGTTCGGGTTCCATCGGTCCGTGCATGCGGATGTAGAGATCGTCGATGCCCCAGTACAGGCACGCCGCGACCCACAGTTGCAGCTTCGGGTCGAAGGCGTTGTACTTCACGTCCGCGTCCGGCTTGGAGTGGACCGGCCGGTGCGAGCCGTTGACCGCCTCGCGATAGACCTCCCGGTCGCGTTCGGTGCCGATCAGGGCGACCGCGAGATAGGTCAGGGTGGTGCGCAGGCGCTTGACCGGGTGCAGCGAGGCCTTACCGCTGTCTACGGTGCTCTCCATGACGCCGTAGCCGACCGGCGGGTGGCTGAGCTGCATGATGACGTTGGCGGCGCCACCGAGGAAGGACGCGATTCCATCGACGTGTTCGCGGACCGTTTCCGGGGTGAGCGTCACCTGGGGCTCGGGCAGTGGGGTGGCGGCGGTCATCGTCGACTCGGCTCCTCGATCTCTTCGCGCCGTGAGGCGGAAGTAACGTGAGAAAGAACTTCTCTCACCTTCTCATTCCATGGTAGTCCTGTCAATCGGCCGGGCTGTAAAGTTGCTGGTATGCGATGATTTTCCTGTCATCGTCTCGAGATGCTGAGAGAGAGGCCGTGATGGTGCAGCTGGCGAAACTGTTGCCGCTGGTCCGCGGTGCGTCGGTCGAGGACGACGGGCAGAGCAAGGTGCTGGACGCCGCCCTGCTGGCCTTCCTCGACTTCGGGATCAAGCGCACCAGCATGGTGGAGGTCGCCCGGCGCGGGGGGCTGTCGCTGGCCACGCTGTATCGGCGTTTCGCCGGGAAATCCGATCTCATCCAGGCCGTGGGTTTACGGCAGGCGCGGCAGTTCATCGAGCAGGTGGATCGGGCCGTGCAACAGCAGATCGACAGCGACGCCGGGGCCGAGGAGCAGATCGTGGAGCTGTTCGTCGCTTTCCTGGACGGGTTGCGGGGCAATCGGCTGCTGGATCGGCTGCTGACCACCGAGCCGGAGATCGTGCTGCCGCACCTGACGGTGCAGGGCGCGCCGGTCATCGAGCTCGGGCGCGACTACCTGGCCGAGTTCATCGTCCGGTTGCAGCGCGAAGGCAAACTGCCGCAGTACGATCCGCTACCGCTGGCGGAGATGGTGGCCCGCACGTCCTTGTCGATGGCGCTGACGCCGCAGACGGTCATCCCGCTGGACGACGACGCCGCCACCCGCCGGTTCGCCCGCGATCATGTGGTACCCGGATTCCGGATTCCGTGAGTCGAGAACCGGCCTCCCGCTGCATTCTGCGCGCCGTTTCGACGGTTTCCGGAGGTTCGGGCGGTAAGAATGCAGCGTCAGGCCGGGGTGGTCCCGCTCTATACGAGTGTGCGTCCGAGTCGGCGGCGCACGCGCATGTCCAATAGGTAGGCGTTGATCGGAAACATCCTGATCTGCTTGGGTATTCGCGACTCCACGGAACCCACGGTGCGCAGGATCCCGGCCAGCACGCGATCGTCCCGCTCGCTCCAGCTCATGCCCATCTGCTCGCGCAGCGGCGGCGGTAGCAGGCCCGCGACGACGAATCGATGAAATCCACCGAAGGTCAACCGGATCGGTTGCGGGAACATCTTCAGGTCGATCAGATCCTGAAAGTATTGCCGCACCGGCGGATCGATGGTGGCCCTGGCCAGGTTCTCGGTCCAGTAGACGTCGAAGGCGGCGCGATCGGGCGGCCACATGTGCTGGGGCAGTTGCAGTGTGGTGCCCAGGCGCGCGGCGTGCCGGTAGAAGGCGTCCTGTGCCTGTTCGCTCATCGGTCCGTGCATGCGCCGACGCAGATCATGTGCGCCCCAGTACAGGCAGGCGGCGACCCACAGCTGTAGTTCCGGGTCGAAGGCGTTGTACCGCACCGGACTCGACTCGGTGGAGTGCACGGGGCGATGCGCGCGGTTGATCGCCTCGCGGTAGGCGGCACGGTCCTCGTCGGTGCCCATCAGCGCCACCGCCAGATAGGTCAGGGTGGTGCGGGTCCGCTTGATCGGATGCCGCATGATCTGACCACCCTCGACGGTGCTCTCCAGCACGCCGTAGCCGACAGGCCGGTGGCTCAGTTGCATGATCACATTCGCCGCGGCGCCGAAGAACGCGGAGGAGCCGTAGAGCTGTCCGGTGATATCGAACCGGTCCGGGGCGCCGGGGTCGAGTGGAGTGGAATCGGCGGTGGATCTGGGTGTCGTCCGAGGTCGTGCGCCTGCTCGGCGCGGTGAGCTGGTCCGTGGTGAGCTGGTCATCGTCGACCCCGTTCTCCATGAGAAGCCTACGTATAAACCTTCTCACCGTGATCACGGAGGTGTCAACGGCCGTCCGCGCGCCGCGACCGATTCACAATTGCCGCGTGGCCGCCGGATCTTCGCGGCGGCGCAGGCTCGCGGCGGCGATCGCTTGCACCGGCTTGGTAGGTTGGACGCGTGTCTTACGGGTCGTTACCGCTGTTGAAGTCGTTGAATCCCGCCGCCGTCGCCGCGGGCGCCGATATCCCGGATGCTGTGGCCATCGACGGGCAGACTCTTTCGCGCAGCGATCTGATCGGCGCGGCGACCTCGGTGGCCGAGCGGATCGCGCAGGCACAGCGGGTCGCGGTGCTGGCCAAGCCTACTGTCACGACCGTGCTGGGGATGCTCGGGGCGCTGATCGCCGGGGTCACCGTCGTGCCGGTGCCGCCGGACTCCGGACCTGCCGAGCTCGAGCACATCCTGCGTGATTCCGGTGCGCAGGCGTGGCTCGGTGAGGGGCCGGAAGGTACTGCGCTGCCGGTGGTTCCGGTGCGCACGCATGCCCGCTCGTGGCATACCTATTCCGAACCCGGACCGGACACAACGGCTTTCATTCTCTACACCTCCGGGACCACCGGTGCGCCCAAGGGTGTTCTGCTCAGCCGCGCGGCCATCGCCGCGGGCCTGGACGCGCTCGCGGCCGCCTGGGCTTGGACGGCCGACGATGTTCTCGTACATGGACTTCCGCTGTTCCACGTGCACGGGCTGATCCTGGGCATGCTGGGCCCGCTGCGGGTGGGCAGCCCGCTGGTGCACACCGGCAAGCCCACTCCCGCGGCCTATGCGGCGGTCAAGGGCACGATGTACTTCGGCGTCCCGACGGTCTGGTCGCGCGTAGTCGAGGATCCCTCGGCGGCAAGGGAACTGGCGAACGCGCGGCTGCTCGTGTCGGGCAGCGCGCCGCTGCCGGTGCCGGTATTCGAGAAGCTGCGCGAACTCACCGGTCACGAGCCGATCGAGCGCTACGGCATGAGCGAGACCATGATCACGATCTCCACCCGCGCCGACGGAGAGCGGCGTCCCGGATGGGTCGGGCTCCCGGTCGAAGGGGTGCAGACCCGGCTGCGTGACGAGGCTGGGAATCCGGTCCCGCACGACGGCGAGAGCATCGGGGCCCTGCAGGTGCGTGGCCCGATGCTGTTCGACGGCTACCTGAATCGTCCCGAGGCCACCGCCGAATGCTGGAGCGAGGACGGTTGGTTCCGCACCGGCGACGTCGCCGCGATCGACGCCGAGGGTTTCCATCGGATCGTCGGCCGCGAATCGGTGGACCTGATCAAGTCCGGCGGATTCCGCGTCGGCGCCGGGGAGATCGAGACCAGCCTGCTCGGCCACGCCGCGGTCGCCGAGGTCGCGGTGGTCGGCGTCCCCGACGACGACCTGGGCCAGCGCATCGTCGCATTCGTCGTACCGCGCGACGGATCCGGCGAGGACCTCGAGCGCGAGCTGATCGACCATGTCGCCCAGCAACTCTCGATCCACAAGCGCCCCCGCGAGGTCCGCCTGGTCGGCTCGCTGCCCCGCAACGCCATGGGCAAGGTACAGAAGAAACTCCTGACCTGATCCCGCGGACCACGCCCTCGCAGGCACTTGCACCATGCCCGCCGACCGAATGTCACGCCCATTCGCCTCAACCGATGAGCTGACATTCGACGGATCCGGCACGGCTCGCTTGACCTGGAGTGTGGTTCAGCTTTTATGGTCTTGTCATGATCGCAACACTGTCCCCCGCCCAGATCGACTACCTGCGCACCCAACGCCTCGCCCGCCTGGCCACGATCCGCCCCGACGGCGCCCCCCAGAACAACCCGGTCGGCTACCGCTACAACGAGTCCCTCGGCACCATCGACATCGGCGGCTACAACATGGGCGCGACCCAGAAGTTCCGCAACCTGGCCAAGGAAGAACGAGTCTCCCTCGTCATAGACGACATCAAGTCCACCACCCCCTGGGAAGTCCGCTGCCTCGAAATCCGCGGCACCGCCCAAGCCCTCCGAGACGTGGACAGCGGCATCCCCGGCACCAGCCCCGAGCTGATCCGCATAACCCCGCTGCGCATCCTCGCCTTCGGCATCGAATAGGCCGGGAATGTAGCGCCCGATATCGTTCCGGCACAACGAATCCCGCCGCAACTATCTGCGTACGTTCCAGAGCGCGGATACCGGCAATGCCCTGAACTCGGGTCCGATGTCCTGGCCGGCCCAGCCGAGCCGGCGGGCCCGGGTGCGTATTTTGCCGCCTGGATCTGTGTGAGCGACTCGGCCGCCAACTGCCCACGCCGGCGATGTGACACCCGAGCCCCGGTGTGAGGCGCGGAGAGGCGGTCGAGCGAGGCGGAACTACTCAGTTGGCGTGGAGGGCGGCGTTCAGTTCTATGCCGGTGCCCTTGCGGGGGACTACCTCTACTGCGCCGGAGAGCGAGTTGCGGCGGAACAGGAGGTTTGATTGGCCGGTCAGGGCGGCGGCCTTGGCGGTGCGGCCGTCGGGGAGGGTTAGTTTGGTGCCGGCGGTGATGTAGAGGCCTGCTTCGACTACGCAGTCGTCGCCCAGGGGGATGCCCAGGCCCGCGTTGGCGCCCAGGAGGCAGCGTTCGCCGATCGAGATGACCTGTTTGCCGCCGCCGGACAGGGTGCCCATGATCGAGGCGCCGCCGCCGACGTCCGAGCCGTTGCCGACGACCACGCCGGCCGAGATGCGGCCCTCGACCATGGAGGCGCCGAGGGTGCCGGCGTTGAAATTCACGAAACCCTCGTGCATGACCGTGGTGCCCTCGGCCAGATGGGCGCCCAGGCGCACCCGGTCGGCGTCGCCGATCCGGACGCCCGCGGGGAGCACGTAGTCGACCATGCGGGGGAATTTGTCCAGGCTGTACACGGTGACCGGGCCGCGGGCGCGCAGGCGGGCGCGTACCAGCTCGAACTCCTCCACCGCACAGGGGCCGTGGTTGGTCCACACCACGGTGGCCAGCAGGCCGAACTGGCCCTCCAGGCTCAGTCCGTGCGGGCGGACCAGGCGGTGGGAGAGCAGGTGCAGACGCAGGTAGACATCGTGAGTGTCGGCGGGGGCGGCGGACAGGTCGGCGATGGTGGTGCGCACCGCGACCACCTCGACCCGGCGCGCCTCGTCGGTGCGGATCAGGTCGGCGAACCGGGCGTATTCGGGATCGGCAGGACTCAGCTTCTCGGTGCCGGTGGTCGTGAACTCGCCCAGCTGGGGGTACGGAAACCAGGTGTCGAGGATCGTGCCGTTCACAGTGACAGTGGCCAGGCCGACTGCGGATGCTCCCTGAATACTCACGTCGGCGATTCTATGGGCCCATGCCGGTCCGGCGGGACCGTGGGTATCAGGGAAGGAAAGTAGGCTGAGGCGGGTGAGCATCGATCTGCGCGCCGACCCCATTGCCCTGACCTCCGCCCTCGTCGACATCCCGAGTGTCTCCCGGGACGAGGCCGTGATCGTCGACGCGGTGTTGTGGGCCCTGCGCGAGCAGACTACGGGCTTCGAAGTGCTACGCCACGGCAACACCTTGCTCGCGCGGACCGATCGCGGCCTGCCGACCCGGGTGATCCTGGCCGGTCACCTCGACACCGTGCCGATCGCCGAGAACGTACCGGGCAGGTTCGAGGAGCTGGACGGTCAGCGACAGCTGTACGGCTGCGGCAGCGTCGACATGAAATCGGGTGACGCGGTCTTCCTGCATCTGGCCGCCACCGTCGCCGACCCGGTCTGCGATCTGACCCTCATCTTCTACGACTGCGAGGAGATCGCCGCCGAATTCAACGGTCTCGGCCGGATCGAACGCGAACTGCCCGACTGGCTCGACGGTGATCTGGCGATCCTGGGCGAGCCCTCGGGCGGCTGGATCGAGGCGGGCTGTCAGGGGACGCTGCGAGTGCGCCTGACCGCCACCGGCGCCCGCGCGCACACCGCGCGCGCCTGGATGGGCGAGAACGCGATTCACGCCCTCGCGCCGATCTTGCGGCGGCTGAGCGAATATCGGCCCCGTGAGGTGGACATCGACGGCTGCGTCTATCGCGAAGGCCTGTCCGCGGTGCGAATCGGCGGCGGCGTCGCGGGCAATGTGGTGCCCGACGAGGCGAGCGTGGAGGTGAATTTCCGCTTCGCGCCGGATCGTTCGCTGGATTCCGCGACAGAGCATGTGCGACAGCTCTTCTCGGATCTGGATGTGCAATTCGAGCGCACCGACGGCGCCGCCGGCGCGCTGCCCGGCCTGTCCGCGCCCGCAGCGAAGAACCTTGTGCAGCAGGTTCATTCGCACGGTGGCGGCGGAGTGCGGGCCAAATACGGCTGGACCGATGTATCCCGTTTCGCCGCGCGCGGCATCCCGGCGGTCAACTTCGGCCCCGGCGATCCGAGCCTCGCGCACACGGTCGACGAACACGTCCCGACCGCCCAGATCACCATGGTGGCCGACATACTGCGCGGGTACCTGACCGGAGCCTGATACGCGACCGAAACCCCTGGCCAAAGGGGTTGCCGAGTCCGATACCAGACGGAAAGCCCGAATTCTCGTGCCCCTGCTAGCGTGAGCTTATGTCCAGCGACTCCGAACATGTCACTCGATCACCCAAGTCAGCGCCGAAATTCCGGGGTCCGGTCGTGTTGCGCGGGGATCGCAAACAAGGAGCGGGTACCACCGATCAGCATCTGCTCGACGGCCGCGGCCCCACCGACTGGGTGCACACCGACCCGTGGCGGGTGCTGCGGATCCAGAGCGAATTCGTGGAGGGTTTCGGCGCGCTCGCCGAAATACCCAGGGCGATCACGATTTTCGGTTCCGCGCGCACAGCGGTCGACCATCCGGAATATCAGGCAGCGCAGGCGATCGCCGCAGCGCTGTCCAGGGCTGGGTTCGCGGTGATCACCGGAGGCGGGCCCGGCGTGATGGAGGCGGCCAACCGCGGCGCGCACGAGGCCGGCGGCTTCTCCATCGGGTTGGGCATCGAGTTGCCGATGGAGCAGGGGCTGAACGAATGGGTGGATCTGGGCATCAATTTCCGCTACTTCTTCGCCCGCAAGACCATGTTCGTGAAGTACTCCCAGGCGTTCATCTGCCTGCCGGGCGGCTTCGGCACCCTGGACGAACTGTTCGAGGCGCTGACCCTGGTGCAGACGCACAAGATCACCCGATTCCCCATCGTGTTGTTCGGCACCCGGTACTGGGCCGGTCTGGTGGACTGGCTGCGTGATTCGCTGCTGGGATCGGGCAAGATCTCGCCCGGGGATCTGGGTTTGGTGCATGTGACCGACAGTGTGGAAGAGGTCGTGGACATCGTGGTGCGCGCGGCGCAGGGCCGGGGTGAGGATGCGATCGGGACGGAGGATCAGTGGTGAATGACCGTGCGTATGCGGTCTGTGTGTATTGCTCGGCCAGCGCGGGGGATAGTGCGCAGCTGCGCCTGGCCGCCCAGGTCGGCACCGAAATCGCCCGGCGGGGTTGGCATCTGGTGTCCGGTGGCGGACATGTGTCGATGATGGGCGCGGTCGCGACGGCGGCCCGCGCCGGTGGCGCCCGGACGGTCGGGGTCATTCCCAAACAGCTCGTGCACCTCGAGGTCGCCGACGTCGACGCCGACGAGTTGATCGTCACCGACACCATGCGCGAGCGCAAACAGGTCATGGAGGATCGCGCCGACGCGTTCCTGACCCTGCCCGGTGGCATCGGCACGCTGGAGGAATTCTTCGAGGCGTGGACCGGGGGCTACCTCGGCATGCACGACAAACCGGTGGTCGTGCTGGATCCGCTGGGCCACTACCGCGGATTGTTCACCTGGTTGGATCAGTTGCGCGACGCGGGGTTCGTCTCGAAGTCCGCGCTGGAGCGAGTTACCGTGACCCCCGATCTGGCGCAGGCTTTCGATGCGCTGGTGACCCGACCGAATTGAGCTTCGAAGTGCGCTGGAGGACACCGTGACTGCGGAAGTCTCGACGAATATCTCCCTGCTCGACCTGGCCCGCTGCCTACCGGCGATGGCTATGGACACGCCCGGAATCGTGCGCGGTGGCGCGGGCCTGCTCACCGGCCCGGACCACAAGGCATCGGTGGGGCTGTACTTCCAGCGTGCCGCCGCGAAAGTGCCTGCGCGCCCGTTCATCCGGTTCGAGGGACGCGAGTACACCTACGGCGAGGCGAATAGCGAGGTCAACCGCTACGCCTCGGTGCTGGCCGGGCGCGGGGTCGGACGCGGCGACGTGGTCGGGATACTGATGACCAACCGGCCCGAGACCGTATTCGTGGTGCTGGCGGTGGCGAAGCTGGGCGCGACGGCCGGACTGCTCAACCACAATCAGCGCGACAAGGTGCTGGCGCACAGCTTCGGCCTGCTGGGCAGCGTGGTGAACGTGATCGGTGACGAGTGCCGCGAGGCGCTGGAAACACTGCCCGAGCCGCCGGAACATCTGTTGTTCTCCGATGAGCTGACCGCGGCCGCGCATACCGCCTCCGATGCGAATCCCGCTGTGTGCGAGGATATTCGCGCCCGCGAGCGGGCCTTCCTGATATTCACCTCCGGTACCACCGGCCTGCCGAAGGCCAGCGTGATGACGCATCTGCGCTGGGTGAAGGGGATGGCCGGATTCGGCGGCCTGAGTATCCGGCTGCGCGGCGAGGACACGCTGTACTGTTGTCTTCCCCTGTACCACAACAACGCCCTGACGGTCGCCCTCGGCGCGGTGATCGGCTCACAGGCCACGTTGGCGCTGGGCCGCAAATTCTCGGCATCCGGTTTCTGGAACGAGGTGATCGCGAATCGGGCCACCGCGTTCATCTATATCGGCGAGCTGTGCCGTTATCTGCTCAATCAGCCCGAGAAACCCACCGACCGAGAGCATTCGGTGCGCGTGGCCGTCGGCAACGGGCTGCGTCCGGAGATATGGGACGAATTCAAGCGGCGTTTCGGCATCGGCCGGATCGTGGAGTTCTACGCCGCCAGTGAGGGGAATGTCGCGTTCGTCAACGCCTTCGGGGTGGATCGCACCGCCGGATTCGGGCCGCTGCCGTACGCGATCGTCGAGGTCGACGAGACCACCGGCAAGGCACGGCGTTTCGGGGACGGGCGGCTGCATCGCGTGCCCTCGGGCGGCACCGGGCTGCTGCTGTCGAAGGTGACCGACCGCTCACCGTTCGACGGCTACACCGACGCGTCGGCGACCGAGTCGAAGCTGGTGCGGGGTGCGTTCACCGACGACGACTGCTGGTTCGACACCGGAGACCTGGTACGCGACCAGCATTGGCATCACATCGCCTTCGTGGACCGGCTCGGCGACACGTTCCGCTGGAAGGGTGAGAACGTGGCGACCACAGAGGTCGAGGGTGCGTTCGACGGCCTCGAGTCGATCACCCAGGCGGTGGTGTACGGCGTGGACGTGCCCGGCTCCGACGGCAAGGCGGGCATGGCCGCGGTGACCCTGCGCCCGGAGGCCACCCTCGACGGCCGCGCGGTGGCCGCCCATCTGTACGACCGGCTACCCGGCTACGCGGTCCCGCTGTTTCTGCGCGTGGTCGACGAGTTGGAGACCACCAGCACCTTCAAGAGCCGCAAGGTGGACCTGCGTAAGCAGGGCTACGCCCCCGACGGCGAGACCACGGTCTACGCCCTGTCCGGGCGCGAGAAGGGCTACGTGCCGTTCTACGACGGCTACCCCGACGAGGTCGCCGCGGGCCGTGCTCCGGGGGCCTGACCGGCCCGTGAACCGCTGGTTGCCAACCTGGCCTTTCGAGCCGTACACACTGCTGCGATGCCAGGGTGACAACTCGTGTTTCGTTAGTGCCGGGTAACTTGTTGGGGACGGGCTAACTCAGCGCAGCCTGACTGCCGGCCGCCAACGCGACTGTTGCGGCCCACGAGTTCGGGCTCAGGCGCGGAGAGGCGGATTGTGATCATGAGTTCTGTGTCGCCGCTGCCTACTCTTTGCGGGAAGCCGGTGGCGACAGACAGAGCGCTCGTGATGGCCATCGTGAACCGCACCCCGGATTCGTTCTACGACCGGGGTGCGACGTTCACCGACGAGGCCGCGCTGGCCGCCGTGGATCGTGCCGTGGCCGAGGGGGCGGATCTGGTCGACATCGGCGGGGTCAAGGCCGGTCCGGGCGACAGCGTGGACGCGGCGGAGGAAGCACGCCGGGTGGTCCCGTTCGTGGCGGCCATTCGCGAGCGCTATCCCGATCTGTTGATCAGTGTGGACACCTGGCGCGGTGACGTCGCGCGGGCCGCGGTCGCCGAGGGCGCGGACCTGATCAACGACACCTGGGCCGGTGCGGACCCGGATCTGGCGGGGGTGGCCGCGGAACTGGGGG
>NZ_JAGPOX010000161.1 GCF_019038435.1 Nocardia alni | reverse complement strand
CCCCCGTGATCGGCGGCCTCGAAATCCCCCTGCTTCCGGTCGATCTCGGCAATCGTCTCTGAAAAGTTGCCCATATCGGAATCGGTCTCGTCCATCTGAGCTCCCACCCTCGGCTACGTCGATCGACACCCACGGCTACCTCGTTAGATGATAGACATGAGAATCGGCGGACCGCAGCCAACTGCGGTGCCCAGAAGTTCGCGGAGGCGCGGGTGAACGCGTCAGGGGTTCGCTTCTCGCTGGTGGTACCGCGCGATAAGCCCCGTCGTTGATCCGGCTATCCGTAGTCGGGGATGCCTGCGGCGCGGACTTCCCGATAAGCTAGACTTGCGAGTATGCGATGAGGCTAGTCGCATAGTAGGCTTGTGTGTATGCTGTATTCCGTTCCGGAGCTCGACCGTCACGACGAACGTGTTCTGGCGGAGATCGATGATCTTCGGGATCGATTGCGTCATCTCATGGTGGAACCGCGACGTTGGGATCGGCCCCTGCGGCGCAATCTAGTCGCGAGGGCCGTCGTGGGATCCAACACGATCGAGGGGTACACCGTCAGCCTGAGTGACGCGGAATCGATCGTGGCCGGGTCGGAGGTGCACCCCGAATCCGATGAAGTGGCGTTGGCGGCTGTGTCGGGCTACCACGAGGCGCTGACATATGTGCAGCACAGTGCGCACTTCGAGGTCTTCACCTATGAGCAGATGCTGTTGTCAGCGCTGCATTTCATGATGTTGCGCCATCGTCCGGACATGTCGCCGGGGCGTTATAGGGGCGGGCCGATCCTCGTGACCGGTGGTCGCGGTCGTCCGCCCGCGTATGTCGGCCCGGAGGCCGTGCAGGTCCCCGCGCTGATGGCGGAGCTGGTGGACTGGTTGGAGAACGGCGATACCGATCAGCCGTTGTACGTGCGTGCGGCCATGGCGCATTTGAACCTGGTGAGCATTCACCCGTGGCGCGACGGCAACGGTCGGATGTCGCGTTGTCTGCACACGCTGGTGCTGGCGCGAGACAAGGTGCTCGCGCCGGAGTTCTCCTCGATCGAGGAGTGGCTGGGGATGAGCACGGTGAACACCGCCGAGTACTACACGGCCCTGGCGCAGTCCCAAGGTGGGTCGTACCTGCCGCAGCACGATACGCACGCCTGGGTTCGGTTCTGTCTGCGCGCGCACCATCTACAGGCCCAGCTCGTGGATCAGCGTGTTCGTTCGGCAAATACCTTGTGGGACAAGGCAATAGAATTGACAGCGAAGCTCGGCCTACATGACCGCACCGCCATCGCGCTGTTCGCCGCGGCGGAGGGAAACCTGCGCCGCTCCAGCTACGCGGCAGACGAAAGCCTCACCCGCGACCAAGCCCTCCGTGATCTGAACCTGCTGCAACGCGTGGAACTCATCCAGTCGGCGGGCGCCGGTGTGCGCCGACATTATCTCGCTGCCGGCCAATGGCGCGACGCGGCGGCACAGGTGCTGTCCGAGAACGAACTTCTGCGCGAGCCGTACGCGTAGTCCGTGATTTCGATGACCGTGCGCCCCTCGTATTCGCGAGGGGCGCACGGTCTTCCGTGGTCAGTTGTTGTGGACCAGGGGGCTCAGGGCCTTGCCTGCGAGTTCCAGGACGCCCTCCTCGTGGCCGTTGGCGACCATGTTGGCGATGACGCCGTTCACGCCGTGGTCCAGGATGCGGCGTTGGACCTGGTCGGCGACGTCGTCGGGGGTGCCGACGAACTGGCGGTCGGTCAGGTCCGCGGCGGCCTTGGCGTTGATGTCGGACTGGAATTTGCGGGCGCGGTCGCCGTCCTCGTCGACGATGGTGAAGGCCAGGAAGCTGGTTTCCAGGGTCTTCGGGTCGCGGCCGACCTCCTCGCAGCGGGCGTGCAGCGCCTCGATCTTGCGGGGCAGGTCGCTGGCGTTGCAGATGATGTTGAGGTGGTCGGCGTAGCGGGCGGCCATGCCGAAGGTCTTCTTCTCGCCGCCGCCGCCCAGCATGATCGGCAGGTCGTCGCGGATGCGCGGGTTGTTCAGGGCCTCGTGGGTGTGGTACCACTTCCCGTCGACCGTGGGGTGCTGGCCGTGCAGCATGGGCGCGATGATCGCCAGCGCCTCCTCGAGCCGCTCGAAGCGGTCGGTGAAGGTGCCGAATTCGTACCCGTAGCCGATGTGCTCGAATTCGTACCAGCCCGCCCCGATGCCGAGGACAGCGCGACCGCCGCTGACCACGTCGAGGGTCGTGACGGTCTTGGCCAGCATCGCCGGATTACGGTAGGTGTTGCCGGTGACCAGGGTGGAGAGCTGAATTCGTTCGGTCGCGGTCGCCAGCGCACCCAGGGCCGTGTACGCCTCGAGCATCGGCTCCTCGGGCGCACCCAGGTTGGGCAGCTGATAGAAGTGGTCCATCACGAACGCGGCGTCGAATCCGGCCGCCTCGGCCGCCCGCGCCTGCGCGATCACCGAGGGAAAGATCTCCCGCGCCGACGCCGGATGGCTGAAGACCGGCATCTGATAGCCGAGGCGGATCCGCCCGGCGTTGGTTTGTGAGGAAGAGTCGCTCATGGGACCAACGCTATGACTTGGAGAGCACTCCAAGTCAACCGTTCGCTCAGGAGTGTTCGGCGAGGTACTCCACGTACAGCGGACGTAGCACCTCGGCCACCTCGCCCTCGCCCGCGTGGACGTAGTCGTCCAGCATGGGCAGGACGTATTTGATGTCGGCGGTACTCTCGTCGAGGTTGCCCGTGGCGGCCTCGGCGGCGGGGATCTGTTCCAGCAGTTTCCACAGGAAGCGCACGTCACCGTGGCGCACCGCGTGCTTGACGGCGCGGTCGTGTAACTCCTTGGATGTGAGCTTCTCCAGCTCGGCGGCGTCGGCCATGAACCTAAACTACTTGTTGTGACGGACCGGCCGCTCGAGGGGGAACGTGCGTTCGAGGTGAAGCGCGTCTATGACAGGCCTGAGGACGTCGATGGGCGTCGTGTACTCGTGGATCGGCTCTGGCCGCGCGGAGTCGGCAAACAGCAGGCACGGATCGACGACTGGATGAAGGCGGTGGCGCCGTCGGCCGAGTTGCGGCGGTGGTTTCACGCCGATCCAGGCGAGCGCCGTGCCGAATTCGCCCGGCGATACCGCGACGAACTCGCCGACGACGAGCATCGGCAGGCCCTGGACCAGCTGCGCGAGCTGGCAGATGTGGGACATGTCACACTGATCACCGCGGTGAAAGACATTGCCCACAGCCACATTCCGGTGCTACTCGAGCGATTGCGCGACTGACGCACCGATCATCGGCGTGGCGTGATTATTGCGTATTCCGGGCATGTCGCGACCCTCCGGCATCCTGCCGCACCTCATCGAATGGCCTCTGACCAGCAGTTTTGAGATGTTCCAAGCGGAAATACGCCGTTGGGGCCGAGCTGTGCGTTAACGGGATCTTCACCAACACGCTCGAAAACGGGCAAGCCGGAACCGCAAAACAGCAGTAACGTCGGGAGTGCGAGCCGCGTAGGTGCGACTCGTACGGGAGGTCCTGATCGTGGCTGAGAACTTCAGTGCGAGGGGGCCGGCACCCGGCCCTCGGGTCGATTAGACCCCAAGGCGGACCGGTCCAGCGAGATACGTCCGTGCGGGTGTAGCACGGGCAACAAAGGAGCCCACCGTGACTGATGCACGCTCCGTCATCGCTTCCTCGAATGCCAGCTCCAAGGAGAGCGGCCGCACCGGAAAGGGAGCCTGTACTTCCGGCTCCGGCGAGAATTCCGGATTGAAAACCTTCGTGATCGACACCTCCGTCCTGTTGTCGGACCCCTGGGCCCTGACACGCTTCGGAGAGCACCAGGTGATCATTCCCCTGGTAGTGATCAGCGAACTGGAAGCCAAACGCCATCACCACGAACTGGGTTGGTTCGCCCGTGAAGCCTTGCGGCTGCTGGACGATCTGCGCTTGGAGCACGGCCGCCTCGACGAGCCTATTCCGATCGGCACGGGCATCATGCACGTCGAGCTCAATCACACCGATCCGGAGGTGCTTCCGGTCGGATTCCGCACCGACACCAACGATTCCCGCATTCTGGCCTGCGCGCTCAACCTTGCCGCCGAAGGCAAGACGGTGGTGCTGGTGTCGAAGGACATCCCGCTACGGGTCAAGGCCGGCGCGGTGGGCCTGCGGGCGGAGGAGTATCACGCACAGGACGTCATCACCACCGGCTGGACCGGCATGGCCGAACTCGACGTCAGCCCGGAGGCCGTGGACCGGCTCTACGCCGATACGGTGATCGATCTGGACGAGGCTCGGGATATTCCCTGCCACACCGGAATTCGGCTACTGGGTGCGAACGGCAGCGCGCTGGCGCGCGTGACCCCGGACAAGCGGGTGCAGCTGGTGCGCGGCGACCGCGAGGCCTTCGGGCTGCATGGGCGTTCGGCCGAACAGCGCATCGCCCTGGATCTGCTGCTGGACGAGAGCATCGGCATCATCTCGCTGGGCGGTAAAGCCGGTACCGGCAAGTCGGCGCTCGCGCTGACCGCGGGCCTGGAGGCGGTGCTGGAGCGGCGCACCCAGCGCAAAGTGGTGGTGTTCCGCCCGCTCTACGCGGTCGGTGGCCAGGAGCTGGGCTATCTGCCGGGCTCGGAGAGCGAGAAAATGGGCCCGTGGGCCCAGGCGGTCTTCGACACCCTCGACGGGCTGGCCAGCCCGGAGGTGCTGGAGGAGGTGCTCAGCCGCGGCATGCTGGAGGTGTTGCCGCTCACCCACATTCGCGGCCGGTCGCTGCACGATTCGTTCGTGATCGTGGACGAGGCGCAGTCGCTCGAGCGCAATGTGCTGCTGACGGTGCTGAGCCGGTTGGGCAGCGGATCGCGGGTGGTACTCACCCACGACGTCGCCCAGCGCGACAACCTGCGCGTCGGGCGGCACGACGGTGTCGCGGCGGTGATCGAGAAGCTCAAGGGGCATCCGCTGTTCGCGCACGTCACGCTCACCCGCAGCGAGCGCTCGCCGATCGCGGCGCTGGTCACCGAGATGCTGGAGGAGTACGGGCCGAACCTGTAGCAAGTCCATAGCTTTCGAGAGTTGGTGGGAGATCTCACCGAGACTCCAGTTCGGCAATGTTGTTGCGAATCAACTAAGGTTCGCTAGAGCATAGCTGTACATCGGATTCGAGTTGCCGGTGGCGTCGGTCGCGACCGGCAACTCCTCTCGAGAGGATGGACATGCACCACCTTGCTCGACGCACCGCCGCAGTGACGATGACCCTCGCCGCCGCGGCGCTGCTGTTCACCGGATGCAGTAACAGCAACAGCGATTCGTCGTCCAGTACGACCAGCTCGAGCGCCACGCAGAGTTCCGCCGAGACCACCACGCAGAGCGCCGGGGCCGGCGAGACCAAGATCCAGACGCCCAGTGGCGAATTCACCGTCTCCGGGCACCTGCTGGCCAAATACCAGGAGATGGGCGGCGTCTCGAGCCCACTCGGCCCGCCGACCGCCAACGCGGTGAGCGGCCCGGACGGCGGTTCCTGCCAGGAATTCACCGGCGGGGTCATCTGCTGGAGCGAGAAGACCCAGGCGCACGTGGCATGGGGCGAGATCCGCAAGAAGTGGGAGAGCGAGGGCGGCGTGAACGGCAAGTTCGGCTACCCCACCAGCGACGAGAAGGACGTTCCCGGCGGTAAGGAGAGCGACTTCACCGGCGGCACCATCAGCTGGGTGAACCAGCAGATCTCGGTCACGATGAAGTGACGTTTCGCGCCCCGGGGATCATTGGTCCCCGGGGCGGGTGGTTCGGGCTTACCATTTTCCGCGGACAATCTGTAGGTTGGCGACGTGCAAATTCTATTGACGGATCGTGAGCTGTTGGAATCGCTCGCGGCGGAGGTCGAGGAAAACCTCCGGCGTCATATCGACGCGGCCGACGGCTGGCAGCCGCACGACTACGTGCCCTGGGACGACGGCCGGAACTTCGGCTTTCTCGGAGGAATCGACTGGGAGCCGGAGCAATCCGAGCTCGGTGATGTCGCGAAGCTGGCGTTGACCGTCAGCGTGCTCATCGCGGACAACCTCCCCTCGTATCACCGCGAGATCGGCAAGTACCTGCGCACCGGATCGTGGTGGCGATGGGTCGGCCGGTGGACGGCCGAGGAGAACCGGCACGAGATCCTGATCCGCAACTACCTGATGGTCACCCGCGGGGTGGATCCGGTGGAACTCGAGCGGATGCGGATGGCCCATATGACCGCCGGATTCCGCCGTCCCGCACTGCATCTGATGGATGTGCTAGCCGCATGTGCCCTCGAGGAGCGCGCCGCCGGAGTCCGGCATCGCACCATCGCCGCACTGGGTGAGAACCTGATGGTCACAGCGATCGCCGATCGCATCGCCGCCGACGACGAACTGCAGTCCGAGTTCTTCGCCAACCTCGTGGCCGCGGGCCTGGACCTGGCCCCGGATCAGACGATGCGCGCGATCGCCGACCAGGTCGCGGCGTTCGCCGTCCCCGAGGTCACCCTCGCCGATGGCCGCAACAGCACCGCGGTGCTGGCCGAGGCCGGGGTCTACGATCCGGCGCGCGAGGGCGAGCTGGTCTTCGGCCCGCTGCTCGAACGCTGGAATGTCTTCGGCCGCAACGACTTCGGTGAAAACGGCGAGAAAGCCCGCGCCGAGCTGGCCCACCTGCGTCCGTCAGGGACGGCGTAACAGGGCTCCCCAGAGACCCTGCGCCGTCCCGCGCAGGAAATTCTCCCAGCTGAAGTGGTCGTGCCAGAGGGTGATGCGGCCGTCGACGAGTTCGAACGTGCCGCACACCCAGAAGGCGATCTCGATCGGCCCGAACCGCAGATAGTCGGTCCGTTCGGTCAGTACGGTGTCGCCCTCGGAGGCGGGGCGCCCGTCCGACTCCGCGGCGATGTGGTGCATATCGGCGCGAAAGCCGAACGAGTCCCGGCTCAGGCCGCGCAGCACTGCGTCCACGCGCCCGATGCCGCGCACGTCGGGCAGTGAGGTGTTCTTCCACACGATATCCGCGTCGAGCAGCTCGAGCGCCTCGTCCACCGCCCCTGTTTCCAGCGCCGCGAAGAACTCGCGGACCGTGGTGATCGCATCCTGACGTAGCTCCGGTTTTTCGGCCATGCACCGACTGTAAAACGCCCGCGGGCCTCATAGCGCGGATTCCGCCCCACTTCGCCCGTCGTGTTTGCCGCTTTCGGTCCTATCGGTGTGGCTGGACCGGCTGGATTTCGGGGTTGCGGGTGGCGATGAGGGCGGCGAGGCCGTCGAGGATGCGGTCGATGCCGAAGTGCAGGGCGTTGTCGCGAGACTCCGGTGTGGCCTGTTCGCTGAAGGCGGCCAGCGTGTGCGGGAAGTCCCCGGCCCGCGCGGCCACGGCCTGCGTGAATTGGTGGGCCATCCCCTCCTCCAGGTCGCCGGTCTGGCCGCCCAGGGCTGCCTGGGCGAGCGTGCGGGCGTGACCGGACAGCAATACCAGTGTGTCGAGTCGTTCGGGGCCGTTGAGGCCGGTATCGGCGAGCGCGGCCAGGGCGGCCTCGAACCAGCCGATCTCGTTGGGGCCGAAGGGACGTGAGTTGAGAATGACGGCGAGCGTCCACGGGTGCGCGCGCTGCCACTCGAAGGTCGCCACCGCCCAGGCGCGCAGCCTTGCCCGCCACGGTTCCTCGGCCGAGTCCTTCGTCGCGGCAACCAGATCCGGGGCGCCGGCCATCGTTCCGTCCAGCATCAGCGAGATCAGCTCGGCCTTGCCCGGCACGTAGCGATACAGCGCCATCTTCGCGCAGCCCAGCCGCTCTGCCAGACGCTGCATCGAAAGTTGCTCCAGCCCTTCGGAATCCGCGAGCCCGATGGCCTCGGCGACGATGCGCTCGAGCGACAGCGAGGGCTTCGGGCCACGCTTGGGGCGCTGCTGGGTGCCCCACAGCAGTTCGAGGGCGGTCGGTCCGGTCATCTCCCCATCCTGGCCGAATTCGGGCTTGACTCAAAACTGTGTCCGCCATACGCTAAATTGCGTCCGACAGACACAATTAGAAAACAGGAGCTCACCATGCGTAATCAGAGCGTTCTCGTCTCCGGCGCGAGCATCGCCGGACCGACCCTGGCCTACTGGCTGCACCGCTACGGCTTCGATGTCACCGTCGTCGAGCGGGCGCCGCGGCTGCGCCCGGGCGGGCAGGCCATCGACTTCAAGGGCCCCACGCATCGCACCGTGCTCGAGCGCATGGGGGTGTGGGAGGAGATCACGCGGCAGCGCACCGGGACGACCGATCTGGTGTTCGCCGACGAGTCAGGGCGCGAATTAGCGGTGATGTCAGGCGATTTCACCGGCGGGGATGTGGAGATTCTGCGCGGGGATCTGGCTCGGATCCTGTACGAGCGGACCGCAGGAAAATGTGAATACCTGTTCGGCGATTCGATCGCCGGGCTCAGCGAGACCGCCGACGGCGTCCATGTCGAATTCGAGCATGCGCCCGCGCGCACGTTCGATCTGGTCTTCGGCACCGACGGCATCCACTCGCGCGTGCGGCGGCTGGCCTTCGGCCCCGAACGGGACTATGTCCACTACCTGGGCTATTACTACTGCATCGCCGGTACCGCGGGGCTGGGCCACGACCCCGACGAGCCGCCGGTGCGCATACGGTCGACCGGTTACAACGCGCCCGGGCGGCTGGCAGTGCGGGGCGGTTTCAAGGCGGCGCAGCAT
This sequence comes from Nocardia alni, assembly GCF_019038435.1. Taxonomy (GTDB): domain Bacteria; phylum Actinomycetota; class Actinomycetes; order Mycobacteriales; family Mycobacteriaceae; genus Nocardia; species Nocardia alni. The sequence continues at coordinate 12,485 of NZ_JAGPOX010000161.1, read as the reverse complement.
TACATCTTCGCCTCTCCGGAGATCGACATCCCGCGCGACGACGTGCACGCGCAACAGCGGATCCTCGCTGACGCCTTCGCCGGAATCGGCGGGCCCGTTCCGGCCATGCTCGCGGAACTGCCCGGACTGGAGGACTTCTACCTCGACTCGCTCAGCCAGGTCCGGCTGGACGGCCACTACACGAAGGGGCGTTTCGCGCTCGTGGGCGATTCGGGATACGGAAATACCCTGGGCGGCTTCGGAACCGGCCTCGCGCTGGTCGGCGCCTACGTCCTGGCCGGTGAACTGGCCGTCGCCGGAGGCGATCACACCCTCGCCTTCGCCCGGTACGACGAGATCATGCGGCGCTACGCCAAGATCGCCGGCAACTCCAATGCCGGACGCTTCCTGGCGCCCAGGACCGCGCGGGGCATCCGGATGCGCAACTGGTTCTTCCGATCCCGCTCGTTCGCCCTCATGACGAAGTACGCCGACAGGGCGGCCAAGGATATCGACCTGCGGGACTACCCGGCCCTGGTCGGCGCGGCGGTGTAACCGGCCGGACGGTTACCGCGGATCCTGCACCTTCGCCATGGACAGCACGTCCAGGCGGCGGTCGAGTTCCTCGAGGGACAGCTTATCGCCGATGAGGCCGCGGTCGATGACCGTCTGGCGGATGGTTTTCTTCTCCTTCAGGGCCTGTTTCGCCACGGCGGCCGCCTCCTCGTAGCCGATCGCAGAATTCAGTGGCGTGACGATCGACGGGGATGATTCGGCCAGGTGGCGCAGGCGCTCGGTGTCGGCGGTGAGGCCGGTGATGCAACGGTCCGCGAACAGGCGGGAGACGTTGGCCAGCAGGCGGATCGACTCCAGGACGTTGCGGGCCATCATCGGGATGTAGACGTTCAGTTCGAACGCGCCGTTGCCGCCGCCCCAGGCGATCGCGGCGTCGTTCCCGATCACCTGCGCGGCGACCTGCGTGACTGCTTCGGGCAGAACGGGATTCACCTTGCCGGGCATGATGGACGAGCCCGGCTGCAGATCCGGCAGCTGGATCTCGCCCAGGCCCGTCAGCGGGCCGGAGCCCATCCAGCGAATGTCGTTGGCAATCTTGGTCAGTGAGATAGCGACAGTGCGCAGCGCGCCGGAGACCTCCACCAGGCCGTCACGTGCGGCCTGCGCCTCGAAATGATTCCTTGCCTCGGATAGTTCGTCGAGTCCGGTCGAACGACGAAGTTCGGCAACGACTTTCGCGCCGAATTCGGCCGGGGCGTTCAGTCCGGTGCCGACGGCCGTGCCGCCGATGGGCAACTCGCCCAGACGGACCAATGTCGCTGTCAGCCGCTCGATTCCGGCCTCGATCTGCCGGGTGTAGCCGCTGAACTCCTGGCCGAGCGTCACCGGCACGGCGTCCATCAGGTGGGTGCGCCCGGACTTCACCACACCGTGCCACTCGGCCGCCTTGTCCTGCAAGCGAAGTCGCAGGTGGCCGAGGGCCGGGATGAGATCCTTCACCACGGCCTCGGTCGCCGCCAGATGCGTCGCGGTGGGGAAGGTGTCGTTCGAGGACTGCGACATGTTGACGTCGTCGTTGGGATGCACGTTCACGCCACTCGCCGCGGACAGGCTCGCGATCACCTCGTTGGCGTTCATGTTCGAGCTGGTGCCCGACCCGGTCTGGAACACGTCGATCGGGAACTGCTCGTCGTGCTTCCCCTCGGCGATCTCACCCGCCGCCGCGATGATCGCCTCGGCCTTACCGGAATCGAGCAGTCCGAGATTCCGGTTCACCACCGCGCACGCCGCCTTCAGCAGCCCCAGCGCCCGGATCTGCGCCCGCTCGAGCCCCCGCCCGCTGATCGGGAAATTCTCGACCGCCCGCTGCGTCTGCGCCCGCCACAGCGCATCCACCGGAACCTTGACTTCCCCCATCGTGTCGCGCTCGGTCCGATACCGCGTCTCGTCGCTCATAATCCCGAGCCTAGGCCCGACCCGGCCCGGCATGTGCTGGCACGCCGTGAGGGTTTTCGCACATCCGGGCCGGGAATAGGTATCTAGGTCACCGAGGTGAGGGATGAATAGACGACCACGTTGGACAGGTAGTTCTTGGTGGTCTGGTCGAATTGGCCGCCGCAGGTCACCACCTGGAGGGTCGCTCCGCCGCGGGGGCCGAAGACGAGTTGGTCGGGAAACTGGGTTTTGTTGTACATGCGCACATCTGTGACCTTGAAGTGCGCGGTCTTTCCGTCGGCGCGGGTCACGTCGATCATGTTTCCGGGCTTGACGTTCTTCAGGTAGAAGAACACTCCGACGCCTTTGTACGAGTCGACGTGCCCGAGAATGACCGCCGAACCCTGCTCACCAGGGGCGGGGCCCTTCTGGTACCAGCCGGCCTGCTGGTAGTTGGCCGGGACCTGGACCGAGCCGTCGGTATTCAGTCCCAGCGCGATCAGCGACCCCGTGGCGTTGATCGAGGAGATCTTGAACGACACCGGGGTCGAGCGACTGATCGGCGGTGCGGTCTGTGCGGCGGTGGTCGCGGCCTTACTGGACGCGGCGGCGGTGCTCGATGTGCTGGTCGACGATCCGCAACCGGTGACGAGGATCGCGATGAGCGCCAGTGCGGCTGCGGCGGTACCGAAACGTCTTGCGCCGGAATTGATTCTGGTGGTCACTGCTCGCTCACCTGCTGCGCCAGGCCGCCCGCGCCGGTGTCCGGTGCGCCCTTCGGGACGACGTACCCGCCGGCCGGAATCTGATCGGTGACCGCGGGGCCGCCGGGAATGCCCAGGGTGGCATCGGCCGGGATGGCCATGCCGTACGCGATGTCCGGTCCGGCCGCCCCCGCGCCGGCCGCGGCCAGATCGATGCCGCCGAGCGCCGCACCACCGCCGTTCAGGCCTGCGCCGAGCGCTCCGCCGCCCTGTGCGTTCACACCCGCACCCACTTGACCATTGCCGTTGACACCTGCGCCGATGCCGATACCGGCTCCGGTCTGGCCATTGCCGTTGACACCTACGCCCCCGTTGATCCCCGGGCCGGTTTGCCCATTGCCGTTCACGTTGATGCCCGCACCGGGCTGTCCATTGGCGCCCGCGCCGATGCCGATGCCCGCGCCCGTTTGGCCGTTGCCGTTGACGCCGGTGGTGATGCCCGCGCCGGTGTGGCCGTTGGTACCTACGCCGATGCCCGCGCCTGTCCGGCCGTTGCCGTTGACACCCACACCGGGATCGGCACCCGCTCCGATCTGGCCGCCGGCGCCCGCACCGGTGTTGATGCCCGCCCCCGTCTGGCCGTTGCCGTTGACACCTATGCCGATTCCACCGTTCGGCTGCCCGGGGACTCCGGGCGTCGCGGTCGGGGCCGGGGCGCCACCCACACCGGCGCCGACGGTGAGCCCGCCGAGATTACCGCCCAGGGTGACGGCCGGGGGAGCCGGCGCGGGCGTGGTGGGCGTTGCTCCCGCCGACGGCGCACCCACCGCGACCGCGGCCGCGACGATCGCCGCCGCGCGAGAAAGTCTTACTGACATCGTTGCTGCACTTCCGAGACATTCCCGACCGATTTGTACTAGCTGTCGTACGGTCCGCGGATGCCGTTACGGAGAATTTGCCCTGTGTGCCTGCTGTGCGCCGCATCGAGTCGGAATTGCCCGGCCATCCGCATCGGCAGAGCCCGAAACCGAACGTGCCCACCTCCGGAAGCCAGAGGTGGGCACGCGATTCGAAGCTCGGTCCGTCGCGAAACGGTCGAGGCGGGCCGCATCGAACGGCCGATCCGCCCGACGCGGTGACTCGCCGATTACGGCAGCGGCGGGACCGCGTGTTCGTCGCCGAGGAAGTCGACCGAGGAGTACTCGCGCAGTTTGGTCAGGCGGTGGTAGGCGTCGATCATGCGGACCGTGCCGGACTTGGAGCGCATGACGATCGACTGGGTGTAGGCGCCGCCGCCGTAGTAGCGCACGCCGCGCAGCAGGTCGCCGTCGGTGACGCCGGTGGCGCAGAAGAAGACGTTATCGCCGGCGACCAGGTCCTCGGTGCTCAGGATGCGGTCGAGGTCGTGGCCGGCGTCCAGGGCTTTCTGCCGCTCCGCAGCGTCCGTGGGGGCCAGGCGGGCCTGGAGGGCGCCGCCCATGCAGCGCATGGCCGCGGCGGCGATGATGCCCTCTGGGGTGCCGCCGGTGCCGATCAGGATGTCGATGCCGGATTCGGGACGGGCCGTGGCGATGGCGCCGGCGACGTCACCGTCGTTGATCAGGCGTACGCGGGCGCCTGTCTCGCGCACCTCGCCGATGAGCTGACCGTGCCGCGGGCGGTCCAGGATGCAGACGGTCAGGTCGGAGACCGAGGAACCCTTGGCCTTGGCCACGCGGCGCAGGTTTTCCGTGATCGGAGCGGCCAGGTCGATGACGTCGGCGGCCTCCGGGCCGACGGCGATCTTTTCCATGTAGAACACCGCCGACGGGTCGAACATCGCACCGCGCTCGGCCACCGCGAGCACGGCGATCGCGCCCGGCGAGCCCTTCGACATCAGGGTCGTGCCGTCGACCGGGTCGACCGCGAAGTCGACCTCCGGGCCGGTGCCGTCGCCGACCGCCTCGCCGTTGTACAGCATGGGCGCCTCGTCCTTCTCGCCCTCGCCGATCACCACGACGCCCCGCATGGACACGGTGTGCACCAGTTGACGCATCGCGTCGACCGCCGCGCCGTCGCCGCCCTCCTTGTCGCCCCGGCCGACCCAGCGGCCCGCGGCCATCGCGCCCGCCTCGGTCACCCGGACCAACTCCAGTGCGAGGTTCCGGTCGGGAGCCTCGCGGCGGCTGGTCGAAGGGGTAGGTGCCGTCATTTGCGGTGCCTCCTGTAGTTGTCTACTGCTGCGTAAATTGTCGCAGAACGGTCAGTACGGACTGACGGGTACTACCCGCTAGCGTTCCGTAGTTCCGTCACTTGGCTGGTAGACGAGCTGTGATCCCCACCTCGCCATGGTGCACCGGAAGCATGGGCGGTGAGCAGACTACAGAGTTCGCGGCCCGGGTCGATTCTGGACCGACGGAGCGGGGGAGCGAAGCGGAGGAGCGGAGGAGGAAGAATCGGCCCCTCGGGGGCCGCGAACCCGCCGTAGCGAAGCGGAGGCCATACTACAGAGCGTGCCGAATCAGAAGCCCCGGATCCTCAACGACTACAGAGACCTGATCTGGTCGCTGATTCCGCTGGTGCTGATCTGCGTGGTTCTGGCCGCCCTCAGCCAGCAGTGCAGCGTTTCGACGCACGGTCCGACGACGGGAGCCGTGCCGCACTTCGATGTCCGGGACGCGCTGCAGGACGACGCGCACAGCCTGCCTTTCCCGATCCGGCAGCCGAGTCTGCCGAGCGATTGGCGGCCCAACTCCGGCAGCCGTGACACCATCACCGGGGCGGACGGTGGCGATGTGAGCACCGTCGGATACATCTCACCGCAGGGCACGTACATGCAGTTGACGCAGTCCAACGCGACCGAATCGGCGCTGGCCGATCACGTTCTGCAGACCCGCATGCCCTCGGGCGCCGAGATGGTCGGCGGCCAGAAGTGGACGGTGTACCACGTGCAGGGCAACGAACCGGCCTGGATCGCCGATTTCGGCGCCGTGCGGGTGCTGATCAAGGGCGCGGGCAACCAGTCGGCATATATGACTCTGGCCGGTTCGATCGATGCGGCGCAGCCGCTGAAGGCCTGAGCCTACCTGCTGATTCCCCGGTGGTGCGCGGATTCTCGGTGCCCGATCCACGCAACTGGCGGTTGACGAGCGAACGTTTCGGTTACCGTTGGTCGGGTGGATCGTGCGGACTTCGGTTGGCTCGAGCAGGCATTGGACCAACCGGTTATCGAGGTGGCGTCGGCCGAGCAGGAATTCGGGAAGCACCTCGATGTGGTGACCCTGGGGGACGGTTCCCGCGTGGCGCCGCGGCAGTTCCGAAGGCGTGAGGATGCCGAGTGGTGCTTGCGGATTCTGGAGGCGTTGCGAGATCCGGCCGCGGACAGGGGGATTGCGCTCGCGGGCATCCGGCTGTACGAACTCGAGGAGGACCCGCCCTGGGTCGTGTTCGAGGTGCTGCCGGGCGCTGCGGGCGAGGAATCGGTGCTGCGTGGACCGAATTTTCCCAGGCTGGCACGGGCCATGGGGGAGACGCTCGTGGAATTCTCCGAATTGCCCTGTGCCGATGTGGAACTCGATGATATGTGGGCCCGTCCGCGGTATCTGGCCGCCCGCGCCGACGCCTGGGCCGAATGTCTCGCGCCCGCGCTGTCCGCCGAGCAGGTCGCCACCCTGGAACGGGTGCTGGCCGAGCTGCCCGCCCTGTTCGAGGGCCGTCCCGCGGTGCTCGCCCACGGCGACTACGCACCGGTCAACATTCTCGTACACGGCGACACGGTGACCGGTCTGCTGGATGTCGAATTCGTCCGTGTGGCCGATCCGCTGTACGACGCGGCCTGGTGGGCATGGTCGGTGGGGTTGTGCGGGGCCGACGTGCTGGCGGCGGGGCTGCCGGAATTCCTCGCGGGCATGGGTCTGGATCCGGCCGAGCCCGTTCTCGCACAGCGTATCCGGTCGTTGCAGCTGGTTCGCACCCTGGAGATCCTCGCCGATGCGGATCTGCCTCCGGGCAGGTGGCGGGCGGTGCACGAACGGCTGATCGGCCTCCTGGGACAGGAAGATTGAGCGGCCTGCCGAGGTAGGCGGCTCGGGTGTCTACAGGACCACGCGATGCATGCCGATGGAACTCGGTGCGGTGTTGATGAACCCGAATTGCCGGTAGAGGTGGTGTGCCGCACCGTCGGCGATCAACGAGACGTATGCCGAAGCCGGTGCGCGGCAGTCTAATTCGCGGGTGAGTTCGCGCATGATGGATCTCCCGAGACCGTGCCCCTGAAAGGGCGGCAGCACGCAGATGTCGACGATCTGGAAGAAGCAGCCGCCGTCGCCGATGATCCGGCCCATACCCACGGGACGGCCGTCGTGCAGGACCAGCACCCCGTACCAGGAGTTCGGCAGGCCGATCGCCGCTCCCGCGTCGGATCGGGGGCCCATTCCACAGTCGGCACGCAGGTGGCAGTAGTCCTCGGGGGTGGGCACGCCGGAACGGATTTCGATGGTCGATTCGCCGTCCTCGCGGACGATCGCCGTCGTGGCGAGAAGTTTCCCGGAGTCGAATTCGTGCATCGCGCGTTTATGGCTCGTCGAAGGTCCTGACCGTGGCCAGCGTGACCATCCGATTGTCGCTGCCCGAATCGCGCAGCTCCACCCGCCCGACGCCCTCGCGCAGGGTGGCGGTCGCGACCAGCGGGCCGACTCGGGCCGGCTGAAGGTAGCGCAGGCCCAGGGAGCACAGGGTGCGGCCCGGTGCAAGGGACAGCACGGCCTCCTCGGCGGCCAGGGAGATCAGACCGCCATTGATGGTGTTGGCGGCGTTCAGGCCCTCTTCTGTCCGGGGCAGCACCGCCACGCCGGGGCTGCGTCGTTCGCACTGCGCGCGTTCGGCCAGCGGCATGGTCAGCCGCTGGTTGTTCCGCGGCAAATCGATCAGGAACGGGCGCGAAACCCGCACGTCGGGATTGGGCGCGGCCATGAACGAGGCGGCGCCGAAGGCGAAGGGCACGTCGTCACAGCTGAACTCGATCTCCGCGACGACCACCGAGCGTCCTGCCTTGACCGTGCGGCCGACGGCCCGCACCTCGCCCGTGCTCGGCGCGGGGCGGTACAGATTGATGTCCAGTTCCAGGGTGACCGGCACGCGGGGATGCATGACCAGCCCCGAGAGCAGACCCGCTATGGTGTCGGACCACGTCGCCAGGATCGACGTGCGCAGCCGGGAGGTCCCGGGCACGTGCATCTCGGGCGTGATCACCGCCGAACCGTGCAGCTCGTCGCCGACGCGTTTGGTCGTGAATCCCAATTCGAGCAGGATGTGCCGTCGCTTGGCCAGCCTGTCGTCGACCTCTGTCACGGCGTCTCCTCATCTTCGGCGCAGCGGTCCGTGCCGCTCAGCTCCGGCGTGCGGAACCCAGTGTTCGCCGCTCACATCAAGACAACCTCGAGTGATCGTGACATCACAAGTCTCGTTCTCGGTTTTGAGAGTGAGATTCTGCACTGGGGTTACTGCTCGTCGCCGATCTCCCGGCGGGACAGGGCGTCCTCGACGCGTTTGCGGGCGCCGGCGAGATGTTCCTCGCAGCGGGTGGCCAGCGCCTCGCCGCGCTCCCACAGGGTCAGGGAGTCGTCCAGGTCCATGCCGCCCTGTTCGAGCATCTTCACCACGTTCACCAACTCGTCGCGGGCGCGCTCGTAGCCGAAGGTCGTGATCTCGGCGAGGTCGTTCGTCGCGGCATCGCTATCGGTCACTGCGGGGGCTCCTTGGTGATGGTCTGGACGCCCAGTGCGGCGGCGCTGATCGCGCCGTCGGCGACGCGGATGCGTAACTGGGAGCCGGGCGGGGAGTCGTCGACCGAGCGGATCACGTGCCGCTCTGCTCCCGAAACACGCTGTACAACAGCGTATCCGCGGGCGAGGGTGGCGGCCGGGCCGACGGCGGTGAGTTTTTCACGCAGGTGCCGAGTTGTCGTGGACTCGGCGGTGAGCGTGTGTTCGATGGCGCGCTGGGTGGTCGTGCGCAGCCGCTGGATCTCCTCGTGGCGCTGGTCGAGCAGGCGCAGCGGATCGGCCAGCACCGGGCGTGAGCGCAGTGAATCCAGGGCGCGCAACTCGCGCTGTACCCAGCCGCGCAGGGCCGCCGCGGACCGCTCGCGCAGATCGTGCACCATCGACAGTTCCGCCGCGGCGTCGGGGACGACGCGTTTGGCAGCGTCGGTGGGTGTGGCCGCGCGCAGGTCCGCGACGTAGTCCGACAGTGGATTGTCCGGCTCGTGCCCGATCGCGCTCACGATCGGAGTCTTCGCGGAAACGATGGCGCGGCACAGGGTTTCGTCGGAGAACGGCAGCAGGTCCTCGACGCTGCCGCCGCCGCGGGCCAGCACGATCACGTCCACGTCCGGATGCCGGTCCAGTTCGGCCAGGGCATCGATGATCTGCGGTACCGCCGTCGGGCCCTGCACCGCGGTATTGCGAACCTCGAAACGCACTGCGGGCCAACGCTGCCGGGCCACGCTCAGCACATCGCGCTCGGCCGCGCTCGCGCGGCCGGTGATCAGCCCGATCGTGCCGGGCAGGAACGGAATCGGTCGCTTGAGGCGCTGATCGAACAGGCCCTCGGCGGCCAGCAGCGCCTTCAGCCGCTCGATCCGGGCCAGCAGTTCGCCGATGCCGACCGGACGAATCTCGGTGACCCGCAACGACAATGTGCCGCGTCCGGTGAAGTAGCCGAACTTTCCGTAGACGACGACGCGGCTGCCCTCTTGCAGCTCTACGGCCGAATTGCGCAGCAACGCAGGCTCACACGTCACCGACAGTGACATGTCCGCGGCCGGGTCGCGCAGCACCAGGAAGGCGGTGCGGGTGCCGGGGCGGAGGTTCATCTGGGTGATCTGCCCCTCCACCCAGACGCTGCCGAGCCGGTCGATCCACTGCGCCACCTTCAATGCGATGCTGCGCACCGGCCATGGGTTCTCCGCCGAATTCGCCGGGCGCGCAGGGGCCGATTGTGCCGGTTCCTCCGTCACTGGGCCTGCACTGTGGCGATCCGGTTGGTCAGCATCGTGACGAAGGCCGCCCGGTCGCGGGTCTGGCGCTCGTAGGTCAGCAGCGCGTCGAGGTCGCCGAGGGTGAGCATGCGCAGGCGGGCGCGCAGCTGGGCCAGGGTCATATTGAGGTAGTCGTATCGGGTGGCTACCTCCGGTTCGGCGATCGCGTGGCCGTTGCCGTTCGCCTTCGCGGCGTCGGGGGATCCGGCGATGATGGCGGAACCTGTTGTCGCCGAGTCGGGTTCGGGGTCGTCGGGCTCGTCGAACTCCGGTTCCGGTGCGATGAACGTCGCCTCCAGCGTGGCGGATTCCGGTTCGGATTCGGTGGACGCCGGTTCGTGCGCGGCGAACTCGGCCTCGGACGTACCGGCCTCGGCGTAGAGGTCGAAGCGGCTCAGGGACGCGGTGGGGCCGGGCGCGCCGTCCTCGTCGTCCTCGTCGAAGGTCGCCCACGCGGGCTGTTCCTGCGGGCGGTTGATCAGCTGATCGAAGACCTCGTCACCCTTCAGCGCGAGGCTGGTGACGAACTGCTGCGCGTGCATGGTGGTCTGCAACAGTTGACTGATCGCGGTGATCGGCAGATTCATTGCGGTGGCCGGCAGCCGACGGGCTTCCTCGAGGGCGTAGACGGCGGCACCGGCGGCGAGCCGGGCGACGAACGGCGGTCGAAACATAGCCCTAGCCTGCCCGATTCGTGGTGGGAAACAAAGGAGGGGATCCACCTGCGCCATTCTCCTGACGTTCATTCGAGTGTATGCTTCCGCCCCCGGATCTCCGGTGTGACCACGCCTGTGCGGGAACCGGCCGCGTCGAACCTGTGAGTGGATTCACATGCGTGTCGGGTCGCACGACACGGTACTGGGCGCGACTGCGCGCGTGTCGAAAACGGTCCGCACGTAAGCTGTGGGCATGTCCTCCGCTATCCCCTTGAACGTCGGAATTGCCCGGTCGGCGGGTACGAGCGCCACCGGATCGGCCAAGCGCGTACTACTCGCCGAGCCGCGTGGCTACTGCGCCGGTGTGGATCGGGCGGTGGAGACGGTCGAGCGCGCGCTGGACAAGCACGGCGCGCCGATCTACGTGCGCAAGGAGATCGTGCACAACCGCCACGTCGTGGAGACGCTGCGCGAACGCGGCGTGGTCTTCGTCGACGAGACCGACGAGGTGCCCGAGGGTTCGGTCGTGGTGTTCTCCGCGCACGGCGTGTCGCCGATGGTGCATCAGGAGGCCGCCTCCCGCAGCCTGCACGCCATCGATGCCACCTGCCCGCTGGTCACCAAGGTGCATCAGGAGGCCAAGCGCTTCGCCCGCGACGATTACGACATCCTGCTCATCGGCCACGAGGGCCACGAGGAGGTCGAGGGCACCGCCGGTGAGGCCCCCGATCACGTGCAACTGGTGGACGGCCCCGAGTCGGTCGCGAATGTCACGGTGCGCGACGAGAGCAAGGTGATCTGGCTGTCCCAGACCACCCTGTCGGTGGACGAGACCATGGAGACGGTGCAGCGGTTGCGCGAGCGCTTCCCGGATATGCAGGATCCGCCGAGCGACGACATCTGCTACGCCACCCAGAACCGCCAGGTCGCGGTGAAGGCGATGGCGCCCGAATGCGATCTGGTGATCGTGGTCGGCTCGCGCAACTCCTCCAACTCCAAGCGCCTGGTCGAGGTCGCGCTCGGCGCCGGCGCCCAGTCGGCGCATCTGGTCGACTACGCGCGCGAGGTAGACCCGGCCTGGTTCGAGGGCATCCGCACCATCGGCGTCACCTCCGGCGCCTCGGTCCCGGAGATCCTGGTCCAAGGCGTGCTGGATCTACTGGCCGAACACGGCTACGGCGACGTCCAGCCGGTCACCACAGCCAACGAGACGCTGGTGTTCGCTCTGCCTCGCGAATTGCGCGCCGCCCGCGGCTGAGGTGTGGGCCCGGCGTACCAGGCCGGAGTGCGGATCAGCCTACTGGCGTGGAGGTCGCGAGGGACGAGACTTTTGTGTTCGGCCTGCCTCGAGAGGTTAGGTGCTGGTCGTAGCCGAGGTGGGCTCGGGCGTGGCAGGCCGGAGAGCGGTGGAGGTCGGGGGGAACGAGATGCTGGTGGTTGCGCTGGGTCGGGAATTGCGCGGTGCCTGCGGCTGTGGGGGCCGGGGCAGAGGCCGGGCGACAACATCGCCGTTATTAGGTGCGGATTTCGGTGACCAGGGCTGAAGGAGGGGTTTGGCCGTCTGGCTTTGGGGCGGGGCGAGCCGATGTGTTCGGCCTGGCTCGGGAAGCGGGTGCTGCTCGCAGTTGAGGTGTGGGCCCGGGTGCAGCGGGCCGGAGAGCAGATTGAGCAGTCTGGTGTGGTGGTCGGGGAGAACGAGACGCTGGTTGCGCTACGTCGGGAATTGAGGACTGCCGCGGCTGCGAGGTGGACCCGGGGCGGTTGGGTCCGGGTGCAGGGGGGCTGAGGGGGATTGGGTCCCCTCGAGTGGTTGGGCTCTGAGGTCTGGCGAGAAACTACGGAACCCTGTGTGAATCGGCACGTGGCGGGTGCGAATCGTGGCGTTGAGCTGTTCAGGCTGGGTCTGCCTGGGCCGTACGGGGAATCCGCACCGTCTTGTGTGACTGAGCAGACCATGTGGGCAGTGAGCAGTCGGTATAGCTATTGCTCAGTGCTCGTACGGGCTGCTCGGTGAGGGGCAACCTCCCTGGACATCGCACTCGGAACGATTTTGGGTGACAGCTGCCAGTACCATGTATTCGGCCGGGAGTGGTAGGCGATTTGTTCGGGCTCTACGCCTCGCGATAGCGAACGTTCGGGCGGGGATGTGGGGGGACATCTCCGTACTCGGCCCGGGGG
>NZ_JAGPOX010000160.1 GCF_019038435.1 Nocardia alni | reverse complement strand
AGATGTGTATAAGAGCCAGGGGCATGGATCCCGGCCGCAACGGCACGGAGATCCTGCGCCCCGGTCCCGACGGGCCCCGCAACGGCGGTCGCAACGGTGCCGACCCGGGGCCGACGAAGGCGTGGTCGTTGGCCAGCCAGGATCAGCAACTGCTGTCGGGCCCCACGCTCGCCGGTGATCTGCTGCGCGACGAGGCCGAGCGCGAGGGACGTCGTGGTGGGCGGCGGAGTCCGTCCGACCCGGCCGCAGCGCAGGGCGCACCCCGTCCGGTCACCGAGTTGCTGGCGGTGGACGCCCACGGCCGCACCGAGATCTATCCGGCCTTCAGCCCCGAGCGGGAGGTCGAGGAGTTCGATCTCGAGGATCCCGACTTCGAGGATGACGACCTCGACTACGAGGACGACGAGCTCGACGACTACGACGATGAGGACTACGAGGACGAAGACGAGAGTCCGTCCCGGTCGCGTCGCGGCTCGGCGCTGGGCGCCCGGAGCAAGGCGCTGCTGAGTGGTGGCGATCGTCCGCAGTGGCTCGGCGGCGGGGCCGGTAAGGCCCGCGGCGGCAGGGCGCCGGCGCGGGATGCCCGCCGCGGTGACGAGAGTTCGCAGCGGCAGTGGCTGGTGCTGGCCGGTCAGGTCGTCGGCGCGGCGGTGATCGGAATGCTGCTGTTCAAGGGCTTCGAGAAGATGTGGGATGTGCTGCCGTTCGTCGCGCTGGCGCTGGCGGTGGTGGTGATCCTGGGTCTGGTCGCCCTGGTCCGGGTGCTGCGGCGAACCGACGATATGTACAGCACCGTGATCGCCGTCGTCGTGGGCGTGTTCGTCACGCTCGGCCCGCTGGCATTCCTGCTCAGCACGAATTGAGCGGGTGCTTGGTCGGATGAGCACGCGGGCGAGACGGTGACCGACATCCGCGTCGGTCTTTCGACGGCCTCGGTCTATCCGGAGAACACCGAGGCGGCTTTCCGGTACGCGGCCGAAGTCGGCTACGACGGTGTCGAATTGATGGTCTGGGCCGAGCCCGCCAGTCAGAGCATCGCGACCGTGCACGCCTACTCGCGGCGCTACGGTGTGCCGGTGCTGGCGGTGCACGCGCCGTGTCTGCTGATCTCGCAACGGGTCTGGGGCGCCGATCCGATCGGCAAACTCGAGCGCAGCGTGCGGACCGCGGAGGCGCTGGACGCCGCGACGGTGGTGGTGCATCCGCCGTTCCGCTGGCAGCGTCGTTATGCCGAGGGATTCGCCGCGCAGGTCGCCGAGCTGGAGGAGGGCAGTTCGGTGATCGTGGCGGTGGAGAATATGTTCCCGATGCGCGCGGACACCCTGTTCGGTCGTCACGAGGGCGCGGTGCGGCGGCTGGAGCGCCGTGGCGGACCGGGACTGTCGGTGACGGCCTTCAGCCCGTCCTACGATCCGACCGATACCGGATTCCGGCATTACACCCTCGATCTGTCGCACACCGCGACCGCGGGCACCGACGCGGTGGCCCTGGCCGCGCGGATGGGTTCGGGCCTGGCGCATCTGCATCTGGCCGACGGTCGCGGCGCCGCACACGACGAGCACCTGATCCCCGGCGATGGTGCGCAGCCCTGCGCGCAGATCTGTGAATCTCTGGCGCGCAACGGTTTCGGTGGCCATGTGGTGATCGAGGTGAACACTCAGGCCGCCCGCACCAGCCTGGATCGCGCGGCCCAGCTCCACCGAGCCCTGAACTTCGCCCGCACCCATCTGGACCATCACGAACCGGTTCAGTCCCCGGAGCCGACGGGCGCGCAGCGGACCTAGCGCCGCAGTGGTGCGTTGATCACATTCGCTGTGGGAATGCCCGCCTCGTCGGTGACACTTATACGCTGTACGGCTCATGCGGTGCAGGCGTTGGAGGCACACGACAGGGAGGTATGGCGTGACGGAGCTGGCCATCGATGCGGATCGGCCCGACCTCGAACGATCCGCCGAGACCCGAGACGACGCCCCCTTCGGCCGGGTGTGCGTGATGAGCGAACTGCCGAGCAAGGATCCGGAGCTCGGCCGCTACGCCGGCGAGATCGCGCCGGTCTGGACCATCGGCGACAAGCTGCACGGCGGCACCATGGTCGCCGCGAGTGCCGCGGCCGCGGCCGCTCGTCTGCGGACGGTCGCGCCCACCCTGTCGGATATGTTCCCCATCGCCGCCAGCACCGACTTCCTCGGCGCGCCCGATCCGGGCCAGGTCGAGTACGAGGTGCGGGTTCGCAAAACCGGTCGCCAGATCTGCCTGGTCGACGCGAGCCTGGTGCAGGGCGGCCGCCCACTGGTGCGCACCGTGTTCACCTTCGGGCATCTGGACGCCGCCGCGCCCGCCTACGCCGGCGTCGCGCCCGCGGACATGCCCGCGGAGCCGCCCGCCGACGCGATCCGGTACACCCCCGACACCATGGGCAACCTGGTACACGTCTCGTCGGGCGCCTCGATGGCCCTCGACCGGCGGTATGCCGCGTTCCTGCGCGGCGAGCGCGGCGAGCCGCAGCTGCGGCTGTGGATTCGCCCGCGCGCCGCCGACGAGCGGGATCCGCAGGTCGCCGCGTACTTCGCGATGATGGCGGGCGATGTCGCTCCTCCCGTGCCGATGAACCTGGGCAATGTCGGCTGGGCGCCGACCGTCCAGATGACCACCTATCTGCGCCGCCGGCCCGCGCCGGGCTGGCTGCGGGTCGTCGCGACCGCGCAGGAGGTCGGCGAGCGGATGTTCGACGAGGATCAGCTGGTGCTGGACAGCACAGGTGCGCTAGTGGCGCAATCGCGCCAGCTCGCACTGATCCCACGCTGACGCTGCGCCGGTCCGGAGTTGATCGGGACTGATCCGAACCTCCGTCGGCCGTGTCCGGACCGCGCGGATAGCCTTGTTCGCCATGACGAGAATTGCGGTTGTCGGCGGTGGACGGATCGGTGAGGCGTTGCTCGCCGGGCTGCTGGAGTCGGGGCAGTCCCATGAGGATCTGGTCGTCGTCGAGTCCGTGCCCGCGCGTGCTGAGGCGCTGGGTGAGCGTCTGGGTATCCGGGTCACCGACAGCGTCACCGCGGCCGCGGCGGATGCCGATCTGATCGTGATCGCCGTCAAGCCCGGCGACGTCGACGCGGTGCTCACCGAACTGGGCAAGGCGGACCTGGACGACGGTCGTGCCCGGGTGCTGGCCTCGCTGGCCGCCGGGATCACCACCGCGCGGATCGAGGCGAAACTGCCCGAGGGCTTCCCGGTGGTGCGGGTCATGCCGAACACCCCGATGCTGGTGGGGCAGGGCATGAGCGCGATCGCCGCCGGTCGGCACGCCGATTCCGCGCAGCTCGAGCAGGTGGGCGAGGTGCTGTCGGCGGTCGGCAAGGTGGTCACGGTGCCGGAGACCCAGATGGACGCGGTCACTGCGGTCTCGGGTTCGGGCCCGGCGTACTTCTTCCTGGTCGTGGAGGCCATGGTCGAGGCCGGGGTGGGACTGGGGCTGAGCCGTGATGTGGCCAACCAGCTGGTGGTGCAGACGATGCTGGGCTCGGCGGCGCTGCTCGAGGAGTCCACGCAGGGCGCCTACGAGCTGCGAGCCGCGGTGACCTCCCCGGCCGGTACGACCGCGGCGGCGATCCGTGAGCTGGAGCGTGGCGGCGTGCGCTCGGCGTTCATCGAGGGGCTGCACGCGGCGAAGGACCGCTCGGCCGCGCAGGACTCGTAGGCGCCGACCACCCGGGCCGCCGATCGTGTCTTGATTGAACGCTGAGGAACCCCCTGCTGACCGGCTGGTTATCTGTCCCGCAAATCCGATTCCTCACACCCGTCGCAGCAATCCCACTGGTCCCGCTAAGCTTCAAGGAGCACGTGCGTGTCTGTTCCGCCGGTGGGGAAGCCGGCGGCGCGGACGTGCCGGAGGTCGGTGACTTAATGATGCCTGGAAACAGCTCTGCGAGTACGAATCCCGTGATCGGAGGAGGAACGCAGTTCCTCACCGTCGCCGAGGTGGCGAATCTGATGCGGGTATCCAAGATGACGGTCTATCGATTGGTGCATTCGGGCGAGCTGCCCGCGGTACGGGTCGGCAGATCGTTCCGGGTGCACGCCAAGGCCGTGCACGACTATCTGCAGACGTCGTATTTCGACGCGGGGTAGTCACACGGGGTAGTTGTCGACATGGCCGTCGAACTCTTCCGGGTTCAGCGGCCGTGTCAACCCCTGGAACCAGTAGCGCCCCGGTCGTGGCCGGGGCGCGGTCCCCGTTTCGTTCGCCCGGTATTGGCCCGGTACCATGAAACACCGTCGTGTTCGCCTGCCGGTGTCCTAGCGCCGTGGCACCTGGGGAGCGCGAACGCCGTACGTCAATCGGCAGATGTGCCGGGCGACCCGGGAAGTAAGGGCGTACGTAAACCGGCGTGCGCGCCGAGGAGTAGAGAGAACGCGAGGAACAACCCTATGGGTTCTGTGATCAAGAAGCGCCGTAAGCGGATGTCCAAGAAGAAGCACCGCAAGCTGCTTCGTCGCACGCGGGTGCAGCGTCGCAAACTCGGCAAGTAGGCCGCCGCGACTCGCCGCTGTCCCAGTGTGGCCCAGATCACCCTCGATGCTGCCGCGAGTTAGCCGAAGCCCGTCACCGACCGGTGGCGGGCTTTCGCATTTCGGCGAGAGTGTTTCCGGTGGGGGAAGTCATCGTTAGATCCGGGTAAATGCCATCGGCGTCGCTCGGGCGACCCGTTACTCTGGTACCCGGGGCAGGCAATCGGGGGCTAGGTGGGAGCCGGGCGTGAGTGTCGTTCTGGTGACCGGCGCGAGCCGGTTTTTCGGCGGCAATGTGGTCGCCGCGCTGGCGGCCGACCCTGCCGTCGAGCGCATCGTCGCGGTCGACGCGCGCATGCCGAGCCGTGAGCTGCTGCGTCGCATGGGCCGCGCCGAGTTCGTGCGTGCCGATATTCGTAATCCGTTGATACGCAAGGTTATCGATGGCAACGAAGTAGATACCGTCGTCCATCCGTCGGTGCTGTCCCGCCCGCCCTCGGGCGGTGGGCGCGCGGCGATGAAGGACTACAACGTGCTCGGCGCGATGCAGCTGCTCGCGGTCTGCCAGAAGGCCCCGAGCGTGCGGCGCGTGGTGGTGCGTTCGTCGTCCGCGGTCTACGGCTGCGGCCCGAAGGATCCGGCCAAGTTCACCGAGGAGATGAGCGCGCGGACCCCGCCGCGCGGGTGGTTCGCCCGCGACATGATCGAGGTGGAGGGTTATGTGCGGGGCCTGGCCCGTCGCCGCCCGGACATCGCCACCGCGATTCTGCGGTTTCCGCCCATCGTCGGGGCGCGACTGGCCGGACGCGGCGTCCAGTACTTCCGCTCGCCGGTGACGCCCACGATTCTCGGCCGTGATCCTCGCCTGCAGCTGTTGCACGAGCAGGATTCGATCGCCGCGCTGACGCATGCCGCGCTGCACGCGCCCGGCGGCACGTTCAACGTCGCCGGTGATGGTGCGCTGGCGCTGTCACAGGCCATCCGCCGGGCCGGGCGGATCGAGATGCCCATTCCGTATGCCCTGTTCCACACCGTGGGTCGCAGCTTCATGGGGCCGGTGATGCGGGAGTTCATGCGCGAGCAGATCGACTACTTCCATTTCGGGTGCGGTCTGGATACCACCCGGATGCGTACCGAACTCGGATTCCAGCCACGGTGGACCACCGTGCAGGCATTCGACGATTTCGTCGGGGGCGCAGCGTTGCGGCCCGTCATAGATCCACGGTGGATCGACACCGCAGAGACACGACTTCTCGGCCTGGTTGGGGCCGGAGAGGGAACCCATCGATGAATGATGTAGCGAAGGTCATCCAATTACACGAAATCGATCTCGAGGCGCGGCAGCGCAGTGCCGCACGGCGCAGGCCGGGGCAGACCGCGGCGAGTCCGGTGACGTCGCTGACCGAACGTCTGGCCGAGACCTCCCCGGCGCAGTCGCGCGGGCTGGGTGATCTGGTCCGCGACACGGTCGCCGACGGCATCCGCGCCGGCGCCGAATTCGCCCGCCGGCGCGTGACCGGCGATTATCAGATCGACGAATACGGCCTGGACGAGCATCTGCTGGAGTCGGTGCTGCTGCCACTGCTGCGGCCGCTGTCCGAGCTGTGGTTCCGGGTGCAGGTCAACGGGATCGAGCGGCTGCCCGAATCCGGTGGTGCGCTGATCGTGGCGAACCACGCGGGCGTGCTGCCGCTGGACGGGCTGATGTTGCAGCTGGCGGTGCACGACAACCATGCCAAGCAGCGGGTGGTGCGCCTGCTGGCCGCCGATCTGGTCTTCGAAACCCCGCTCGTGGGTGGACTGGCTCGCAAGGCCGGGCACACGCTGGCCTGCCCGGCCGACGCCGAGCGGCTGCTGCGCTCGGGCGAGTTGGCCGGGGTATTTCCGGAGGGGTACAAGGGAATCGGCAAGCCGTACGCCGAGCGATACAAGCTGCAGCGGTTCGGTCGCGGCGGATTCGTCTCCGCGGCAGTGCGTACGGGTGTCCCGATCATCCCGTGCTCGATCGTCGGCTCGGAGGAGATCTACCCCAAGCTCGCCGATATCAAGCCGCTGGCCCGGCTGCTGGGTATGCCGTATTTCCCTGTGACACCGCTGTTTCCGCATCTGGGCGCGCTCGGCGCGATCCCGCTGCCGTCCAAGTGGTACATCGAATTCGGCGAGCCCATCCCGACCGGCGGATACGAGCCGGAGGCGGCCGACGACCCGATGATGATGTTCGAGATCACCGACCAGGTGCGCGAGACCATCCAGCAGACCCTCTACAAGCTGCTGACCAAGCGCCGCAATCCTTTTACCGGCTGATCGCGCCGCGACGGTTCAGTCGCCCGAATCGCGTTTGCGGGTGAGTACCGCCGCCGCGGCACCGCCCGCCGCGCCCAGCGCCAGCGCCGTCGGCACGCCGATCTTGGCGGCCTTGCGGCCGGTGCGGAAGTCGCGGATCTCCCAGCCCCGGTTCTTGGCCACCTCGCGCAGGTCCGAATCGGGGTTGATGGCCACGGCGGTGCCGGTCAGCGACAGCATCGGCACGTCGTTGTGACTGTCGGAATAGGCGGTGCAGCGCTTGAGGTTCAGGCCCTCGCGGATGGCCAGCGCGCGCACCGCGTGCGCCTTGCCCAGGCCGTGCAGGACGTCGCCGACCAGGCGGCCGGTGAAGACGCCGTCCTCGCTCTCGGCCACCGTGCCCAGCGCACCGGTCAGCCCGAGCCGCTTGGCGATCACCTGGGCCAGTTCGACCGGGGTCGCGGTGACCAGCCATACCTGCTGCCCCGCGTCCAGATGCATCTGCGCCAATGCCCGGGTGCCCGGCCAGATCTTGTCGGCGATGATCTCGTCGTAGATCTCCTCGCCGAGGGCGGCCAGTTCGGCGGTGGAGCGACCGGCGATGAATTCCAGCGCCTTCTCCTTGCCGCTGGTCATATCGCCCTTGTTCTCCTTGCCGGTGACCCGGAACTTCACCTGCTTCCAGGCGATATCGACCAGATCCGAGGTCTTGAAGTACTTGCGCGCGGCCAGGCCCCGGGCGAAGTGCACGATCGAGGCGCCCTGCACCATGGTGTTGTCCACGTCGAAGAACGCCGCGGCGGTCAGGTCCCGGGGCGGGCGGTTGACATCGGATTCGGCCCACTCCGCGTCGTGCAGCGCGAGGGCGGCCTCGGCGCTGGCCTCGCCCGCGAGGTTGGCGCGCAGCTCCTCCTCGCTGGGGCCGAACGGGCTGCGGGTGATGCGAGCAAGTTGGTCGGACAGACCGTGACTCCACCGTGCCGGGAATTCGCCGAATCTGCCCGCGATGAAGCCCGCCCTCGCATCCTTCGATCGTTCCGGCACCGCTAACCTCCGCCCGTTCGCGCGAACATCCCAACAGTAACCGAGGGGGGCGTTACCGCGTGGCATGAGTGATCGCTCGGTCAGCGAGTCAGATCGGCTCGCAGCCGGGGTTCGTCGACGTCGAAATAGCTGTGCTCGCGACCATTGAGCAGCACTACCGGAAGCCGGTCGCCGAATTCGGCACGCAGTGCGGGATCGGTCGCCGCCGCCTCGTCGACGTCGACGGTTCCGGGCTCGATTCCGTAGTCCGCACAGATCGCCCGCAATTGCTCCAGCGCGACGGTGCACAGTCCGCACCCCGTCCGGGTGAGCAGCGTCACCTTGGGTGCATTACTCATTCGCCCATTAAAGCGCTTTGCGCCCGGGCTGCCGCAGCGCGAGTGCCCCGCGTACCGAGCGGACGGGGGCTTCTCGGCGCGTTGTGTGGAAACTCTCAGGCAGTTGCGGGTTGAATGGCAGGCGCGGCATCCACGGGAGTGACTGAATTCACCGACTTTGTGCAGGGCTTCACAAGCGGTTACGGTGGTGACACGCACGCCCCCCATGGACGCCCACACGGCGCTGATCCCGGCGTCGGCGGCGATAAGCGAAACCGGATACCCAATCCCCGGCCGGACGAGGAGCCGAACGACGTGACAGAGCAGCATGAGACGCCCACCGGCGTCTCCGGAAATGCTCTGCGATCGAGCGCTCAACCCAAGGACATCCCGCCGGCGACGGTGACGCGCCTGGCGACCTATCTTCGGGTCCTGGCTGTCCTCGCCGACGAGGGTGTACTCATCGTATCGAGTGAGGAACTGGCTGTCGCGGCGGGTGTCGGTTCTGCGAAGCTTCGCAAGGATCTGTCGTTCCTGGGCCCCAACGGAGTCCGCGGCGTCGGCTACGACGTGGCCAAACTGCGCGCCCGCATCGAGGATGTACTCGGACTGTCGCAGGGGCATCGGGTGGTCTTGATCGGCGCCGGAAATCTGGGGCGCGCGCTGGCCGGTTACCGCGGGTTCCGGCGGCGCGGATTCACCATGGTGGGCATCTTCGACCAGGATCCCGAGGTGATCGGTGAGACGGTCAGTGGGCTGGGGGTGCGCGATGTGGCCGAACTGCACGACGCGGTCGCCGAGCTCGCGCCGACCATCGCGGTCATCACCGTCCCCGACGCGGCCGCGCAGCAGGTCTGCGACCAGCTGGTCGACACCGGTATGCGGTGCATTCTGAGCTTCTCCCCGGTCGCGCTCGACGCGCCGTCGTCGGTGGAGGTCCGGCGGGTGGACCTGGCTGTCGAGATGCAGATGCTGTCGTTCGAAGGGGCGCGCAGCGCCGAGGCGGGAATCGCCGCCGAGGACCAGTCGGACGCCGTCGCGGGGGAGCCGGGGGACCCCACGCACACGGCGCCCGCTCCGATCGTCCGCCGCCCGGCTTCGGCGGCGATTCGCAAGACGGGAGCCGCCACCCACACAGCGGGCGTCGCGGTTTCGGCACGGGAGCCAAGCGGCAAGGGATCGGTGGTTACGCAATGAGCATCCTTCTAGTCGGCATTTCACATCGCAGCGCACCGGTTTCGGTACTGGAGAAGGTTGCCGTCACAGAGGACGACCGGCCCAAGCTGATCGACCGCATGCTCGAATCGCAGCACGTATCCGAGGCGATGATCGTCTCCACCTGCAACCGCGTGGAGATCTACGCGGTGGTCGACGCCTTCCACGGCGGACTGGCCGAGATCGGCGACCTGCTGGCCCAGCATTCGGGCCTGGCGTTGGCGGAACTGACCAGGCACGCGTATGTGCGCTACAGCGAGGCCGCCGCGGAGCATCTGTTCGCCGTCGCCAGCGGCCTGGATTCGATGGTGGTCGGCGAGCAGCAGATACTCAGCCAGATCCGCGCCGCCTACGCCGCCTCGGACGCGCAGCAGGCCGCCGGGCGCACCCTGCACGAACTGGCCCAGAACGCGTTGCGGGTGGGCAAGCGGGTGCACTCGGAGACCGGCATCGACCGGGCCGGAGCGTCGGTGGTGTCGGTCGCGCTGGATCGTGCGCGCGGTGTGCTCGGCGAGCTGACCGGGCGCACGGCCGTGGTGATCGGCGCCGGCGCGATGGGCGGACTGTCGGTGGCGCATCTGGCGCGGGCCGGGGTCGGGCACATCGTCGTGGTGAACCGGACGCTCGAGCGCGCGCAGCGGCTGGCGCACACCGCCGAGGCCATGCACGGGGCCGCGGCCTCGGTGCGTGAACTGTCCGATCTGGTCGGCGCGATGACCGACGCCGATATCGTCGTCACCAGCACGGGTGCGGTCGGGTCTGTGGTGACCCTGGCCGATGCGTACCGCGCGCTGAACCTCTCGATGACCGGCCATCGGATGGTGATCTGCGATCTGGGCCTGCCGCGCGATGTGGATCCCGCGGTGGCCGGGCTGCCCGACATCACCGTGATCGACATGGAGACCCTGCAGCACGATCCGGCCGCGGGCGCCGCGGCCGACGATACCTCCGCCGCGCGTGCGATCGTCGCCGACGAGCTATCGAAATACCTTGCGGGACAACGAGTTGCCGAGGTCACCCCGACGGTGGCGGCGCTGCGTCAGCGCGCCGCGGACGTGGTCGAGGCCGAGCTGATGCGGCTGGAGTCCCGGCTGCCGAGCCTGGCCGATCCGGAGCGCGAGGAGGTGGCGCGCACGGTGCGCCGCGTGGTCGACAAGCTGCTGCACGCGCCGACCGTTCGGGTCAAGCAGCTGGCGTCGGCGCCGGGCGGCGGTAGTTACGCCGAGGCGCTGCGCGAGCTGTTCGAACTCAAACCCGGTGCGGCACAGGCGGTTGCGGCGCCGATGGAAGTCGGCGCGCTGGACGAGACGGCGGCCGGCCGGCCCGGCGAGGTGGAGTCGTGACGGAGGCTTCGGTGCAGGAGCACAGCACGATCGGCCGCGGCAGCGCCGAATCCCCCTGGCGGATCGGCACCCGTGGCAGTCTGCTGGCCCTGACCCAGTCCGGTACGGTGCGCGACGCGTTGATCGCGGCCGGGCAGCACGCCGAACTCGTCGTGGTGAAGACAGCCGGCGATGGGTCCTCGGATCCTGTCGAGGCGATCGGCGTCGGTGTGTTCACCACCGCCCTGCGCGACGAATTGGCTTCCGGGGCCGTCGATATCGCGGTGCACTCCTACAAGGATCTGCCGACCGCGCCGGACCCGCGTTTCACCATCGCCGCCGTCCCGCCGCGAGCGGATCCGCGCGACGCCCTGGTCGCCCGCGACGGGCTGGTCCTGGGCGAACTACCCCCCGGAGCCCGGATCGGCACGTCCGCGCCGCGCCGTGTGGCGCAGCTGCGCGCCCTGGGCCTCGGACTGGAGATCGCCCCGCTGCGCGGCAATCTCGACACCAGACTTCGTAAGGTCGCCGACGGTGAACTCGACGCCGTGGTCGTGGCACGGGCCGGGCTGGCCCGCATCGATCGGCTCGAGGCCGTCACCGAGGCGCTCGAACCGGTGCAGATATTGCCCGCACCGGCCCAGGGCGCGCTCGCGGTCGAATGCCGCGCTGCTGCCGAAGGCAGTCCGTCGCACGCCGCCGACCTCGAATTGATCACCATCCTGTCCGCGTTGGACGATCCAGGAACTCGCGCGGCGGTCTGTGCCGAACGTGCACTGCTGGCCGAGTTGGAGGGTGGCTGCACCGCACCCATCGGCGCGCTGGGCGAGGTCGTGGAGTCGCTCGACGACGACGGTCGGGTGGTAGAGGAGTTGTCGCTGCGCGGATGCGCGGCGGCGATCGACGGCTCGGATGTGATCCGGGCATCGGCGGTCGGATCGCTCGCAGGCGCCGAGCAGCTCGGCCGCGCGCTGGCGCGTGAGCTGCTGGAGCTGGGGGCACGCGATCTGATCAGCGCCGACACATCGGCGGAATCGCCGAACACAAGTCTGCAACCGTCCCAGCCCATTGGAGAGCAATAAATGAGCAGAGCCGCTAAGAAGCATCCTGGTCGGGTTCTCTTCGTTGGATCCGGCCCCGGTGACCCGGCACTGCTGACCGTCCGGGCACGCGAGGTGCTCAGTCGTGCAACGTTGGCATTCACCGATCCCGATGTCGACAAGGGCGTGCTCGCCCTGGTCGGTATCGCGGTGGAACCGGGACCGGACGGGATCCGTCCGGTCGATGTGCGCCCCGCGCTGGGCGACCCGACCGAAGTAGCCAAGACCCTCGTCACCGAGGCGCGTAATGGCGTCGACGTGGTGCGCGTGGTGTCCGGTGACCCGTTGACCACCGATTCGGTGATCTCGGAGGTCAACGCCGTGACCCGTGCACATGTGGCGTTCGAGGTGCTGCCGGGTCTGCCGTCCGGGTCGACCGTCCCGGCCTACGCCGGGATCGCGCTCGGCTCGAGCCACACCGAGGTCGATGTGCGTGGCGAGGTCGACTGGGCCTCGGTCGCCGCCGCGCCCGGACCACTGGTCCTGCACGCGACCTCCGGACATCTGGCCGAGACGGCGAGCGCGCTGACCGAGCACGGCCTCGCGCCGCAGACCCCCGTCGCGGTGACCGTGCGTGGCACCACCCGCCAGCAGCGCACCATCGAGGCGACCCTGGCCACGCTGAACGGCGCCGCCTCCGAAATGGTCGGCCCGCTGGTGGTCACGGTCGGCAAAGAGGTCGAGAAGCGCTCGAAGATGTCGTGGTGGGAGTCCCGCTCCCTCTACGGCTGGACGGTGCTCGTGCCCCGCACCAAGGAGCAGGCCGGTGAGATGAGCGAGAAGCTCGTCACCCACGGCGCCATCCCGATGGAGGTGCCGACCATCGCGGTCGAGCCGCCGCGCAGCCCCGCGCAGATGGAGCGCGCGGTCAAGGGCCTGGTCGACGGGCGCTACCAGTGGGTGGTGTTCACCTCCACCAACGCGGTGCGTGCGGTGTGGGAGAAGTTCGCCGAGTTCGGGCTGGATGCCCGGGCGTTCTCCGGGGTGAAGATCGCCTGCGTCGGCGAGGCCACCGCGGAGCGGGTGCGCTCGTTCGGCATCAACCCCGAACTGGTGCCCAGCGGCGAACAGTCCTCCGAGGGGCTGCTGGCCGACTTCCCGCCGTACGACGATGTTTTCGACCCGGTCAACCGGGTGCTGCTGCCGCGCGCCGACATCGCGACCGAAACCCTCGCCGAGGGCCTGCGCGACCGCGGCTGGGAGATCGACGATGTCACCGCGTACCGCACCGTGCGCGCGTCGCCGCCCCCTGCCGAGACCCGCGAGATGATCAAGACCGGCGGGTTCGACGCTGTTCTGTTCACCTCGTCCTCGACGGTTCGGAACCTGGTCGGCATCGCGGGCAAGCCGCACGCGCGGACCATCGTCGCCTGCATCGGGCCGAAGACCGCGGAGACCGCCATCGAATTCGGGTTGCGTGTGGATGTGCAGCCCGAGATCGCTCAGGTGGGTCCGTTGGTTGAGGCATTGGCCGAGCACGCGGCGCACTTGCGCGCCGAGGGGTTGCTGCCTCCGCCGCGTAAGAAGAGCCGTCGTAGCCGGGCCTGACCCCTGGGGCCTCGCCGTTCGGCGGTCGAGACTCACGCGTCGCGCATGAGCTTGGACCGCTGAACGGCGGGTGCGAGGCTCAGCGGCGGGCGCGCATGAGATCGCGGACCAGGCGGCAGGTTTTGTCCGAGGGCGGGCGGATGCCGACCAGGTCGGCTGCGTGGCGGATCTTTTCGTTGTCGGCCAGGCTCGCGCGGTAGACGCCCGAGTCGAGTAGGGCGATGGCCAGGCGCATTGCCTTGAGGCGGCGGTTGTGTGTGACGTACCACGATCGCGGGCGGCCGGCGGGCAGCCGGCGCTTGACCAGCGGCGCGTAAGGGCTGTCGATAATCGAATCCGTGACCACGAGATCCTCCCCTGTGTGAGATCCGGTGTCCGGGAATAATCCTCGAACACATCTTCGATTCTACCGCCGAGGGGTGACAAAAACGGTGTCCGGTCCCGCCGCTCCGCCGAGCCGCCATCCCGGTGCGCGATCGACCCGGAGGCGGTGCGGCGCGGTGCTGGACCGGGGCGTATCGTGCGGTTCATGACCGGAATGGACCGCCCACGGCGGTTGCGTCGGACCCCCGCTCTGCGTCGGCTGGTGGCCGAAACCACACTCGAACCAAGGCATTTGGTGCTGCCCATGTTCGTCGCCGACGGGCTGGACGAACCGCGCGAGATCGGCTCGATGCCCGGTGTGTACCAGCATTCGATGGATTCGCTGCGTAAGGCGGCCGTGGAGGCCGTGCACGCGGGTGTCGGCGGGCTGATGCTGTTCGGTGTGCCGCGCCCGGAGGACAAGGACGCGACCGGCAGCCTGGCCAGCGACCCGCAGGGCATCCTCAACCGCGGGTTGCGCGCCTTGGCCGACGAGGTCGGCGATGCGACCGTGATCATGGCCGATACCTGCCTGGACGAGTTCACCGATCACGGGCACTGCGGGGTCCTGGCCTCGGACGGCACGGTCGACAACGACGCCACCCTGGACCGCTACGTGGACATGGCCCTGGCCCAGGCCGAGGCCGGCGCGGATCTGCTCGGCCCCAGCGGCATGATGGACGGCCAGGTCGCCGCGATCCGCGCCGGCCTGGATGCGGCCGGGCGCATCGACACCGGAATCCTGGCCTACACCGCGAAATACGCCTCGGCCTTCTACGGCCCGTTCCGTGAGGCGGTCGCCTCCTCGCTCCAGGGCGACAGGCGCACCTACCAGCAGGATTCGGCCAACCGCCGCGAGGCCCTGCGCGAACTGGAACTGGATCTCGCCGAGGGCGCCGACATCGTCATGGTGAAGCCCGCCATGTCGTACCTGGATGTTCTCCGCGAGGTCGCCGATCGGTCCATCGTGCCGGTCGCCGCGTACCAGATCTCGGGCGAGTACTCGATGATCACCGCCGCCGCGCAGAACGGCTGGATCGACCGTCGCGGCGCGATCCTGGAGTCACTGCTGGGCATCCGGCGGGCAGGCGCGGACATGGTTCTGACCTACTGGGCCACCGAGGCCTCGCACTGGCTGTGAATCAGTGGCCTGCCTCCGCGCAACAACCGGCGCCCGCCGTGGCGACGCCGGTCGATGTGCGCACCGCATGTCAGTTGTGGTGGGGCGCGGTTGTTCTGGGTGTGGTGCGGCTGATCTCGGGTTCGGTGACCCGATACGGTCATCGGCACACCATCGCCCGGAACATCTACGACCAGTTGAAGACCCAGCAGCCGCAGACCACGCTGGCCACCTATGAACTCATGGTGCTGGTGCTGATCGTGCTGAGTGTGGTGTTCGGGCTGGGGCTGGCGGCCGCGGCACTGGGGGTGGTCCATCAGCTGCGGCTGGGGAGGCTCTGGGCGCGCGCGATATTCGACGTGGCGACCGTGGTGCTGGTGCTCGGCGCGGTCAACGTGATGTTCGGTCTCGGCACGGTCTCCGGTCTCGGCGAGATGCTCACCGGCGTGGCCGCGATCCTCCAGGCCGTACTCGCCGGCGGTGCCGTATACCTTTGCCACAGAACCGATTCCGCGATCTATTTCCGGGCGAACGGGCGACGGATGCAACGCTGAATTTGTCCCGGGCCGGTCGGAATGTATATCGTGAGAGTTGTCACTGACGACTTGGGAACCGGAGGTCGGGCTCGTGCGTTCCAATTGGGCCGCATCGAATCGTCCCGCTCCGGAGGAGCGGAGGCAATGATGCGAGTGGTGATTCAGCAGCCACAGAGCCTTCGGCGCGATGTGCTGGTCATCGGCCTGTTGCTCCTGCTCGGCCTGTTCACTCTGGCCGGACTGCTACTTCCCGGCATGGTCGGCTGAATTCCCGCGCTTGGCCCTCGATACGCTGCACTGATCCGCCGACCCGGATTCGTCGGTCGGGTGAAGCAGCCTGGAGGTGCCTGTGACGGAGACCGAGACCACGCCCGCCGTGCTGTTCGCCGAACCCGGTGCGCGCTGGCGCAGCGTCGCCTACGGGCCGCTGTTGTGCCTGATCGTCCTGATCCTGGAACTCGTGGTGGGGCATGGGCCGGTGCATTGGTTCGCGCTCGTGTTCTGCGCGGCGCTGCTGGCCGGATTCGTCTCGCTACAGGTGGTCGCGGGCAAGCGGCATGTGAGCATGGAACTCACGCGGGCCCATCTGCGGCAGGGCACCGAGACGGTGCC
Source organism: Nocardia alni (assembly GCF_019038435.1). Lineage (GTDB taxonomy): Bacteria > Actinomycetota > Actinomycetes > Mycobacteriales > Mycobacteriaceae > Nocardia > Nocardia alni. The sequence continues at coordinate 5,152 of NZ_JAGPOX010000160.1, read as the reverse complement.
GCTACGCGATATCGCGACCGTCTTTCCCGAACCCGACGACGACAACTGGGATGATGAGGACTGGGAGTCCGCTCGCGCCCTGGGCGAGCTGCACGGCGTGCCGAGGCGGCGCAAGGCCGTCGGTCTGAAGCTGCGCGATGGGCGATTGGTGCAGGCCTGGGCGCGCGACCATAAGACCCTGCGGGCGGAGTTGGCCGCGGTCCTGGACCACGATGTCGACGATCAGCCCGAGCCCAGCGCCCCCGAAAAGAGCACCGACCACGAGGAGAACCTGTGATGCCGCGCCGAGTGTGGATCGTTCTCGACGTGGTCGTGCTGCTGATCTGCCTCGGCGCGGCGGTGGCGAGCTGGCGCGGCGGCCTGGAGTCGATCAGGTTCCTCGTCGTCGAGGACCAGCCGGCGTTCACCGCGGTCCGGTATTCGGGGCCCTGGGTGGCCCTGGCCGCACTGCTCGTCGCGATCGCCGGACTGGCCGTGATCGATCTCGTCGCACGATGCGTCGCTCGCTCGCGCTGAGCCCGCCCGGCCCCTGATGTAGTGAAATACGGCCAACTTGCAGCAACCAGTAATATCGGGCGGTTCGGGCGGGAACACTGAGCAAATGCCCCGCACCGAAACCAAGCGACGCACCAAGGTCGCGGTGCTGGTCACGATGAGTATCGCGATCATCACCCTGACCCTGGACCTGTTGACGGCCATGGACGCCGGGCCCGCACCCGAGCCGCTGACGCACTCGGGCGTGCTCCAGTTGATCCCGAATCCGGTGGCCTGCCTGCTGGAAACCGGTTTCGCCCTGGGATGTCTCCGGTAGCCGCGGTCCTGACCGGTCAGTTCCAGCGCTCGTAGACGTCGAGCACCCGGGGGCCGTGCGAGCCGGGGGCGTCGAGGAACACGATCACGTGGCCATCCGGGTGGGCGGCCGATTCGGCCAGCAGCTGGCGTAGCGAGGCGTGGACGCCGCCGCGGGCGTCCCGTTCCAGCTGGCTGTCCGAACGCAGCCCGGCGCCCATCCGGTTGAGCGGTATGACCTTGCTGACCAGCGCGGGAACCGGGCCGTCCGCCAGGGCGGCGGTCTCCTCATGTGACAGCGCCACCCCGATACGACCCTGTTCGGGCTGGGGGATCGGCTGGGCCGCCTGCGCGGGTGCGGCGCCGGCCAGTGCGATGCCGGACAGAGCTACGCCGAATATGAAAGTTCGCATGGGAATCTCTCCGGGCCGGTTGAAGGGGGACGGAGGAGAGGGTACGCAGCAGCAATCGATCAGCGACCGATATCGGGGCTACGGGCATTACGGCGTGTTGCGACATTTCGGGCCGCGGGATGTGGGGTGGCTCACCCCACTACACCCTGTCGTCGACCGGGTCCGGCCGGGCTGCGACACTGGAGGCCGTGAGTTCCCATCCGCGCGCGACCGTGCCGGTCTCCGCAAAGCTCTTCGACCGCGCCTCCGCCATCATTCCCGGCGGCGTGAATTCGCCCGTACGGGCCTTCCAGTCGGTCGGGGGCACACCGAGATTCATCGCCTCCGCGTGCGGTTACACGCTGACCGACGCCGACGGCAACGATTACGTGGATCTGGTGTCCTCCTGGGGGCCGATGATTCTCGGACACGCCTATCCGGAGGTCGTGGAGGCGGTGCGGCGGGTGGCCGTCGACGGCCTGTCGTTCGGCGCGCCGACCGAGGCGGAAATCGAGCTGGCCGAGGCGATCGCCGCGCGGGTCGAACCTGTGGAACTGGTGCGGCTGGTCAACTCGGGCACCGAGGCGACCATGAGCTCGGTGCGGCTGGCGCGCGGATTCACCGGGCGCAGCAAGGTCGTCAAGTTCTCCGGCTGCTACCACGGGCATGTGGACGCGCTGCTGGCCGACGCGGGCTCGGGCGTGGCGACACTCGGCCTGCCGACCTCGCCCGGCGTCACCGGCGCGCAGGCCGCGGACACGCTGGTACTGCCGTACAACGACCTGGACGCGGTGGCCGCGGCCTTCGCCGCGTATCCCGGCGAGATCGCCTGCGTCATCACCGAGGCCGCGGCCGGGAACATGGGCACGGTCGCACCGCTGCCGGGCTACAACGCCGGCCTGCGGCGGCTGACCGAGGAGTTCGGCGCGCTGCTGATCATGGACGAGGTGATGACCGGATTCCGGGTGAGCGCGTCCGGGTGGTACGGCATCGACGGCGTCGCGGGTGATCTGTACACCTTCGGCAAGGTGATGAGCGGCGGGCTGCCCGCCGCGGCGTTCGGCGGCCGCGCGGACATCATGAACCGGCTGGCCCCGATCGGGCCCGTTTATCAGGCCGGGACGCTGTCGGGTAATCCGGTGGCCGTGGCGGCCGGGCTGGCCACCCTGCGCAATGCCGACCCGCAGGTGTACGCCGCCCTGGATCGCCACGCCGAGCGCCTGGGCGCGCTGATCGGCGGCGCGCTCACCGAGGCCGGAGTGGCCCATCAGGTGCAGTTCGCGGGCAATATGGTCAGCGTGTTCTTCGCGGAGTCCCCCGTCACCGACTACGTGGGCGCGAAGGCCAGCCAGACGTGGCGTTTCCCGGCCTTCTTCCACGCGTTACTGGAGCGCGGGATCTACCCGCCGCCCAGCGCGTTCGAGACCTGGTTCGTTTCCGCCGCGTTGGATGAGGACGCATTCGATCGCATCGCCGCCGCGCTGCCCGCCGCCGCGGCCGCCGCGGCGGCCGCCACACCCGAAGGAACTACCGCGTGAACGACAGCGCTCCGGACCGGTCCGAATCCGAGTCCGTCCGTCGGCAGCCCGCGTCCGCCCCGTCCGATGCACTGGAATCGGCGCCGGTTGTCGCCGAATCCGGCTCTGCGGCAACGCAGTCCGGCAGTGCACAGGATGATCCGGCATTGCGGCTACCCGGTGACGTCGCCACCGATACCGAGACGATCGTGCACGTGATGCGGCACGGCGAGGTACACAATCCCAAGGGCATCCTGTACGGCCGTCTGCCGGGATTCGTGCTGTCGGTGACCGGCCGCGCGCAGGCCGCGACGGTCGGGCGCGCTCTCGCCGATCACGACATCACCCTGGTGGTGGCCTCGCCGCTGGAACGCGCGCAGGAGACGGCGTCGCTGGTCGCCGAGCCGCACGGCCTGCTGGTGCGTGCCGACGACAATCTGATCGAGGCCGGCAACACCTTCGAGGGGTTGCGAGTGGCGGTCGGCGACGGTGCGCTGCGCAAGCCGCGGCACTGGTGGAAGCTGCGTGATCCGTTCACTCCGTCGTGGGGCGAGCCGTATCTGCAAGTGGCGCACCGGATGCTGGCCGCGGTGAACAAGGCCCGGGTGGAGGCGGCCGGACACGAGGCCGTGGTGGTATCGCATCAGCTGCCGGTGTGGACGCTGCGCCGATTCCTCGAGGGCAAGCGCCTGTGGCACGACCCGCGCAACCGGCAGTGCTCCCTCGCCTCACTGACCTCCCTTGTGTACCAAGGGGATACGTTGATCGACATCGTCTATTCCGAACCGGCCGGGGAATCCGATCCGCGGGTGACCGGGGCGTGAGCGATCTGGCGCGTCCCTTGTCGTCCTCGGACGTTTGCGGCGGGAACCCACCCGGCGTGCGCGAAGCCGCGGCGGATTCCGGCCGCGAGCGCGCGGGGACGGTGAGTCGGCGGCGTGCCGAGGCGCCGGGACGGCGGGGTATCACGGCGCGGCGAGTACTGCCTGTCCTGCTGGCCTGTGTCGCTCTCGCCGTGGCGCTGGGCGGGTGCTCTACCGGTAAGGACGCCGTGGCGCAGGGCGGCACGTTCCAATTCGTCTCGCCGGGCGGTAAGACCGACATCTTCTACGATCCGCCCGCCAAGCGCGGCACCATCGGGGATCTGTCCGGCCCGAATCTGGTCACCAACAAGCCGACCTCGGTGGATGATTTCCCGAATCAGGTTGTGGTGCTGAATATCTGGGGGCAGTGGTGCGGGCCCTGCCGGGCCGAGGCGCCCGAGCTCGAGAAGGTGTACGAGCAGTCCAAGGCGCGCGGGGTGGCCTTCCTGGGCATCGACGTGCGTGACGAACAGCAGGACGTGGCACAGGATTTCGTCACCGACAACCACGTCGGCTACCCGTCGATCTACGACCCGGAGATGCGCAGCCTGCTCGCCCTCGGCGGCAAGTTCCCCACCAGCGTGGTGCCGACCACCCTGGTGCTGGACCGCAAACACAGGGTGGCCGCGGTATTCCTGCGTTCTCTGCTGGCCGGTGATCTGCAACCCGTCGTCGACCGGGTCGCCGCGGAGAGTCCGCAGTGAACGCGCCGACCATCACGGTGCTGGCGTCGGTGGGCGATTCGTTCCAGCACGCCGCCGCCTCGGGTCCGCTGCTGCTGGCGCTGGGCGCGTGCCTGCTGGCCGGGCTGGTGTCGTTCGCCTCGCCCTGCGTGGTGCCGCTGGTTCCCGGATATCTGTCGTATCTGGCCGGTCTGGTGGGCGCCGAGGCGCCGCCGGTGACCGTCGCGCAGGCTCAGGAGGCCGTGCAGGACAAGCGATCCGCGACCGCCACCGTCGAGCGCGGCAGGATGCGGGTGGCGGGCGCGGCCGGACTGTTCGTGGCCGGGTTCACCATCGTCTTCGTGCTCGCGTCGGTGACGGTCTTCGGCGTCATTCAGACCCTGAACGTGAATCGTGAACTGCTGCAGCGCATCGGCGGTGTGGTCACGATCGTCATGGGGCTGGTGTTCCTGGGCCTGGTCCCGGCGCTGCAGCGTGACACCCGTATGCATCCCCGCCGCCTCACCGGTTTGGTCGGCGCGCCGCTGCTCGGCGCGGTCTTCGCGCTGGGCTGGACGCCGTGCCTGGGACCGACGCTGTCGGGCGTGATGGCCGTATCCGCCGGGACCGAGGGGACGACCGCCGTGCGCGGCGTCGTGCTGATCGTCGCGTACTGCCTGGGTCTGGGGCTGCCGTTCGTCATCCTGGCGTTCGGGTCGGCCAGCGCCCTGCGCGGGGTGGGCTGGCTGCGCCGCAATTCGCGCACCATCCAGGTGATCGGCGGCATCCTGCTCGTCGCCGTCGGCATCGGCCTGGTGACCGGAGTATGGGACCAGTTCGTGGGGTGGATACGTAATGGCTTCGTTTCGCAAGTGACTCTTCCGATCTGACTTATGACAGCAACCATGACCGCCCCCGAGGCCCCCGCC
>NZ_JAGPOX010000015.1 GCF_019038435.1 Nocardia alni | reverse complement strand
GCCCCCGATCGACGTCTCGGTACACCTATGATGCCGAACGCGCCGAGGGACGCTACGGAACCTGTGCCAAGTGCGGCCGATCGCGATCCCATAGCTGACTATGCGTCGGTACCAACGACGGCCGCTGCCGCAATCCCAGACGTGACCGATGTCGAAAACATCGCTGTCTTCGTACCCTGGTTTCGAAAGGCCGGAACTCTGTGCGCCGGGATCGAAGCACCGACCCTGGCGGCACTCTACGCGGTGGAAAATGGCTTTCGGTATGGTCCGACAGCTCCGGTGTCACCGGCAGGCGCTATGGGACCCGGTCAGTTCATGCCCGCTACCTGGGCGCGATACGGCACAGACGTCCACGGCAACGGTGCGCCCGACATTTTCGACGTCGGCGACTCGGTCATGGCCTCCGGTCACTTGCTGTGCGACGCCTATCAGCAGATCGAGCAGTGGAAGTTGAACGGCGCCGTAAGTGGCGACACCCTTTCGCTCGCACTCGCCGCCTACAACGCCGGGGCCGGCGCTGTCTTGCGATCGGGCGGAATGCCCAGCGGTAGTCCTGATTACGAACACCAGACCAGGCCATACGTATCCCGAATCCTCGCCACCCAGGGTCAATTCGACTGGCTCTCGTCGGACCAGTATCTGTTGCCCGCGGCACAGCACCGTTCCATCACGGACCTCGGACCACGTGTCGTCGACGAAGCCCTGAAGTACCTTGGCCTGCCCTATGTTTGGGGCGGCGGTGGAAGTAACGGACCGACCATGGGCGGATTCGATTGTTCCGGTCTGACGTCCTTCGCAATTCACGCCGCGACAGGCGGCCGGACAACGCTTCCCCGGACATCGCAACTTCAGTGGCGAATCGGTCGCGAGATCTCACTACCCGAGGCTGTGCCAGGAGATCTACTGTTCGGAAATTGGGGCGAGGACGGCCCCGGTCACGTCGCTATCTATCTCGGAAAGGGCATGATGATCCAGGCTCCCTCGACTGGCGACGTCGTACGGATCAGTCGGGTGATGCCCGGTATGCGTGCCCGCCGGGTGCTCTGAATCCCGTCACGGATTCGAAAACCCAACGGCCCCGGAGCGATCACCGCATTCTTCGCCGCATCGAAGCGCCTGGCGCATCGGTATACCTACAGGCCCAGATAGCGGATCACCCCGCGGAGGTCGGCGAGCGCCTGGTCACGGTCACCGGTGGCGATGGCCCGGACGAGTAGGCCGCGCACGGACCAGACCAGTGCCTGGGCGCGGGCGCGGGCGGCCTCGGGGGTGAGTCCTTCGCGCTCGCCGAGGGTGGTGAACAGCGCGGACCAGTCCTCGAGCGAGTCGAGGAAGTCCCGGTAGGGCGCGGGATCCTGGACCGCGAGTCCGAGCACATAGAAGAACGCGGCGACACGCGGCTGATGGGCGGGGTCGAGGTAGCGCTCTTCCAGCAGCCTCAGCGCATCGCGGTAGGTGCCCTCCACGGACAGGGCCGCCAACCCCTCCTGCTCCTCCCGGCGCAGCTCACTCAGCAACGCGGCCAGGAATCCGTCGCGGGAACCGAAGTGGTGGATCAGCATTCGATGACTGGTGCCCAGGTGTTCAGCGAGCTTGCGCAGCGTCAGATCGCTCAGCCGCCCCCGCCCGGCGAGCAGTTCCTGCCCCTTGCGCAACAGCCTGGCGCGAGGGGCATTGTCGCCGTTGATCTCCCGGTCGCTCACACCTGTGACGGGCCTCGATCCTCGGCCGGCGAGCCGAGCCACGCGAGCGCGGCGACGACCAGGGCCTGGACACCGGTGCCGAGCGTGGGTTCGATGACCGGAGCGAAATGCGGTGAGTGGTTGGCCGGCAGGGAGTCGAAGCGCCCCTCGCGCAGTGCCGTGGTGACCGTTTCGGCATCCAGCCCGCCCCAGAACCAGTAGACGGTGGGGACGCCCGCGGCCTCGCCGAACACGCCGACATCCTCACTGGCGGTAACGGGCTGCATCGGCAGCAGACGCTCCTGGCCGAAGTGCGCGGCGAAGGCCCGCACGGTGGCCGCGGTGGCGTCCGGGTCGCTCACCAGCAGAGGCGCGGGGGAGACCCACTCCACCTCGGGCGGTTGCGGTGCGCCGCTCGCGGTGGCCTCGCCACCGATGACGCGCTCGATCGCCGCGCGGATCAGGGCTCGGGTCTGGGGCGAGTAGGAGCGCACATTGATGCCGAGTTCGGCGGTGTCCGGGATGATGTTGTCCTTGGTGCCCGCCTGCAGCCGCCCCACTGTCACCACGGCCGCCTCGGCCGGGGGAACCTCGCGGGCCACGATGCCCTGCAGCCGCGTGACGACGTTCGCGGCCATCAGAACCGGATCGACCGCTGCCTCGGGGCGCGATCCGTGTCCCCCGCGGCCGTGCAGCACCACCTTCGCGGTGTCCGAGGCGGCCATGAGCGGACCGCCACCATGGCCGATCACCCCGGCCGGAAGCGGCCCGACATGCTGGCCCAGCACGATATCCGGCTTCGGGAAGCGCCGGAACAGGCCGTCATCCACCATGGCCCGCGCGCCCCGCGCGAGTTCCTCGGCCGGCTGGAAGACCACGAGCAGAGTGCCGGACCAGGCCGCGGAGGCATGAGCGAGCAGCGTCGCCGCACCGAGCAGACAGGTGGCATGCATATCGTGACCGCAGGCGTGCATCACCGGCACCTCATCCCCCGCGGGGTCGGTGGCCCGGACGGTGCTCGCGTACGACAGGCCTGTCTTCTCCGCCACTGGAAGGGCGTCGATATCCGCTCGGAGCATCACCACCGGGCCGTCGCCGCGGTGCAGGACTCCGACGACACCAGTGCCGCCGACCCCCTCGGTCACCTCGAACCCGAGCGGCCGGAGACCTTCGGCCACCAGGGCAGCCGTCCGGTGTTCCGCGAACGAGAGCTCCGGATGCCGGTGCAAGTCCCGATAGAACTCGGCCAGCCCGGCGCTGAGCTCGTCGAGTTCTTTCCACACGATGTCTGTCACGAGACTGCTCCCTCCTTGGTCTGTCACGAGACTGCTCATACTTGTCCGAGAACTCGATCCGGCCGACCTACCGACAGTCGTACCATTGGTACATCACGGCGTACCAATGGTACACACCGAGTCTGTCCACTCGCCGCTCCGGAAGATCGATGGTGCCGACACCATCGAAACACACACCATTCGTGACACCGGCGCCGCGTTCTTCGACACCGTGGCCGAGCCGGCATTCACGGCTCTACCGTTTTCCCTCCGCGGGCGTCGGCAGGCCGTCCGCGGCGGCATCCGGCGCACGGGTCGAACCTGCTGCCGCCCGCTGCACCTATCTGCCCCGGCCGGCCCGAACCCCTCCGCATCCTCGAGCGCAACCAGTCGATGGGCATCGGCCTGGCGCTCGGCCTCCTCGGCGGCGCGGCCATAGGCACCGGCTCCAACGCCTTCACCCTGGGACTCGATGCGCCCCTGAAGGTTCCGCTGGGCATGCTGCTGGGCGCGAGCACCGGAGCGGCCGTCGGATACAACGCGTATCAGGTTCCGCTGGGATGCGTTCCGGGACAGTAGACCCGTTCCGCCGCAACCGACGCAGACCTCCTCCGTACCGAAAGCCGCGCGGAAACCGCAGCGGCACATCACTTTCCCTGCAGGACACTGCGCTCTCCGGCAGAATACCCACCGGCGCATCGATGGCCGCGCCACCTCCACACCGCGCCAACTCCCAGATCTGCATCCATCCGACCGAGTAGAGGATCGATATGTCCGAACCCATTGAACTCGCACCGTCGGCCGAGCCGCTCATCGACTTGGTCCGCCGGAAGGTAGGAGCGGATGAATCCCTGAATCCCACTGTCGCCGAATCGATCCTGCGCGCCTTCGGCGATTCGGCCGGGTCCGGTTCGCCGGAATCGCGCGCAGTATCCGAGGTGTTCCTGCGGTCGGTCACCGTGCACGGATTCCGCGGGATCGGGCCGCGCACCCGGCTGTCGATTCAGCCGTCGCTGGGTCTCACACTGATCGTCGGCCGCAACGGCAGCGGAAAGTCCAGCTTCGCCGAGGCTGCCGAATTCGCGCTCACCGGCAACAATCAGCGCTGGGCGAACAGATCCAAAATATGGCAGACCGGCTGGCGCAACCTGCACGACGGAGCAGCACCGCAGATCGACATCGAACTACAGGCACAAGGAGCGGACAATCCGGTCACCCTCACCGGACGATGGGACGAGGGCGCGGAGCTGTCCGCCGGACGGTGGACGACCCGGCGCGGCGACGGCGCACCGGAACCGCTGGATCGGACCCCTCTCACGCGGCCGCTGGAACTGTTCCGCCCGTTCTTGTCCTACAGCGAACTCGGCGCGCTCATAGACGGCTCCCCGAGCGGAATGTACGACGCACTGCACAGTCTGCTCGGCCTCGACGACCTCACCGACGCGGTGACGACTCTGTCACGCCGGCGACTCGAGCTCGACAATGCCCGCAAGGCGGTCAAACGGGATCGGGAGGTGCTGCTCACCGAATTGTCGGACATCGATGATGAGCGAGCCCGACGAGTCCGCGCGCTGTTGCGCGCTCCGACCACCGACTTCGAGGCGATATCCGGCATCGTCCTGGGACGAACCGAGACGTCGGGGTCCGGGGCGCTGCTGTCGGCAGTCTCGGCGGTCCAGCTGCCGCCCGAACAGGTTGCGCGACAGGCACATCGGCGACTGTTCGATGCGACACACAAGCTCGCCGAATTGGCCACTGCCGAAGCCGAATCCGGAGCCCGACTGGTCCAACTGCTGGACTCGGCGGCACTGTATGCGGGCGACGACGACTGCGACTGCCCGGTCTGCGGTGTCGGACGCCTCGATGGGGCATGGCGCGAACGCACCCGCGCCACCGTCACGCGCATCCGCGAACACACCGCCGCGCTGGACACCATCCGGCGTGAGCACACGGCAGCGCTGACCGAGGTGCGTCGGTTGATCCAGCCGATACCGGCAGCCTTGACCGCGGCGGCGGACGGCAACCCCGAAGGCTCCCTACTCGACTCGCACGACACCGTCACCGCATGGCACACCTGGGCCGAGCTCGCCACCGCGGATCCGGCAAATCTCATCGAACAGCTGCCCGACCGGTTCCGGACGGCCGACGCGGCACTGAGCCGACTGCGGGAACACGCCCGCGGCGAACTCGCGAAGCTCGACGACGCCTGGTCACCGCTGGCGCGCCGGATCGCGGCCTGGGTCGATGACGCCTCCGCCGGCGCGAACAACGCCGCAGAGCTGAAGGCGGTGAAGGCGGCCGAAACCTGGATCAAGGGGGCAGCGGCACAGTTGCGCGACGAGCGCATGCGACCGATCACCGAAATGTCGCAGCAGGTGTGGACGACGCTGCGCCAGCAGAGCAATGTCGAACTCGGCGGAGTTTGCCTGCAGGGCAACGCCTCCAGCCGCAAGGTCGAACTCGACGTCACCGTCGACGGGGTCGCGGGCGCGGCGCTCGGGGTGATGAGCCAGGGCGAACTGCACGCCCTCGGCCTCTCGCTGTTCCTGCCACGCGCCACCGCTCCTGAAAGCCCCTTCCGGTTCCTGATGATCGACGACCCGGTCCAGTCGATGGATCCGGCGAAGGTCGACGGGCTGGCACGGGTGCTCGACGAGGTGGCCCGCACCCGCCAGGTGATCGTGTTCACCCACGACCTGCGGCTATCGGAAGCCGTTCGCCGCCTGCGCATTCCGGCCACGGTCCTCGACGTGCAGCGGCGCGAACGATCCGAAGTCGAGATCCTGACCTCGGCCGACCCGGTCCGCGCCTATATCGACGACGCCCGCGCGCTCAGCCTCACCCGCGGCCTGCCCCGCGAGCACGCCAGGGAAATGATCGCGCTGTGCTGCCGCTCGGCCATCGAATCGGCGTGCACCGCACGGGTCCGTCGACTGTTCGGCGAGAACGGATTCCCCCAGGACGCCATCGAGGAACAACTCGACGCCACCGAACGCACCATACCGAAACTCGCCCTCGCCATGCTCCTGGACCGCCACCGCGAAAGCGAAGTCCTGACCATGATGGACCATGAAATCGCCCCCTGGGCTTCACAAGTCATCAAGACCTGCAACACCGGCGCGCACGGCTGCGGCCACGATGAACTCGGCGACCTCATCAACCGCGCGGAAAGGATCACCAAGTGGATCAGTCGCTGATCCCGGTCGCCGACCGGCTCCGCAGCGTCGACACCCTCATCACCGACGCGAGCACCGACCTCGCCGGCATGTGGCCCCGCGCATCCGCATGGTTGTTGCGCATCGCGCTCGAACGCGCCGTCCGCGAACTCTGGTTGACGGTCTCCCCACCGATGACGCACGTCACCCTGCGCGCCCAATTCCTGGTAGTGCAGAAATACATCGGCCCCGAGGCCGCCGCCGATGCCCGGCTGCTGTGGTCGCAACTGTCGGCCACCTCCCACCACCACGACCACCAGCCGGCCCCGTCGGCCGCCGAGCTGCGCCGCTGGCACGACGCCGCAGAACACATCACCGAAGCGATCGATGCCGCCATCCGGCGGCATCGAGCCCGAGCCAGCACCCCATAGAACCGATCGAACCCCTTGGAAGGAAACGACATTGACTTGGACCACCGCACCGCTAGCAGCGTTCGACCTCGAAACCACCGGACCCGAACCGCTCGACGCGCGGATCGTGACAGCCTGCATCGTCTCCGGCCATCGAGTCGGTGATCTTCGCCCGGCCGGTACGAACTGGCTGCTGGACCCGGAAATCGAGATCCCCCGGGGCGCTTGCGCCGTGCACGGTGTCACCACCGCACGCGCACGTGCCGAAGGCCAGGACTACGCCGAGGGCTACCGAGAGATCCGCAGCACCCTCGAAACCGAATGGGCCCTCGGCCACGTTCTCGCCATCTACAACGCCGTATACGACCTGACCATCATCAACGTCGAAGGTTTGCGGCTCGGCTACCGGCCGTTGATCGTCGGCCCCGTCATCGACGCCTTCGTCGTCGACCGCTACCTGGACAAATACCGCAGGGGCAAGCGGACCCTCGCTGTCACGTGCGGGCACTACGGCGTTCGACTCGACAACGCACACTCATCCGACGGCGACGCCTATGCCGCCCTCGAACTCGCCCGGTCCCTCGCCCGCACATTCCGCCATGATCTCGAAGACATCACATACGCCGAACTGATGACCGTGCAAGCCCAATGGCACAAAGCCCGCCAGGACAGCTTCCGCGCCTACTTGCAGAGCAGCGGCAAGGACGGCTCCGGAGTATGCAGCGACTGGCCGATGCGCACAGCCTGATCCCGGGCCGCTCGCCGCCGGCCTTCCCGCCTACCGAGTCTGCGCCTGGGCCGCGCGCCACGCGAGTTCCCGTGGATCCCAAATCGCCGTGTCTCCCGCGCTCTTACCTAGGGCCGGATCGATAAATGCGGCCACGACGTCCGCCGCGGTAGTCGCGATGAACGATGTAGCGATCGGAACACCCTTCGCAGTCCTGGGGTAGGCGCGGATCCAGTCGGCAGGAATCTCGAAATGCCCGAACGGCTCGATTCCGCTGAGTGACTGCTTGGCGGCAATCGCTCGGCGCAATTCGTGGAGATGCACGTTTTGAGTGTGGGCGAGGACGACGAGATCGACCAGATCCTTGACGCGGCTGCTTCGCTGACCGCCGGGATAGTTGTTCCGCGATAGCGCCGAGCCGCGCCAGCGTCACATCCTTCACAACAACAAAGGTACCCAATTAAGGGAACAAATGTTGTTACCAAGCTGTCGTATGCGGATGTCCGAAACCTCCCGAATGAATTACCCGCTACGTACGAAGAGACGCGTTCGACCGAGCGCACCTTGACGCGTTCCACCGATCAGCGCCCCACAGACAGTCTCGGACGTCGACAACAGAGTTTCTATCGTTGCCTGCGACACGTTCCGCAAGTGGTGCACCGCGATGATCGACCAACGACGCCGGCCTGATCGGCACCCTGCCGTTCACTCACGTGGACGTCGACACCTTCTACGTCTGGCTCTGTGTGGCTTTGTTCGTGCGCGACACCCACACTCTCGGCCATTCAACAGGTCGACGCGTCGCTCGGTAGCGCAGTGCTCGTGACGGCGCTTACACAGCACCTCGCCGGACAGCGGACCGAGCACGGAATGCCCTCCGGCAGCGTCGGTTCCGACCAGATCAGCTCCGTCCCGCCCCAAGCGATGCCGGTGGTCGGACCACTGCTCGCCGACTCCTTCGGCTTCGCGTTCTGGGTGGCGTTCGCCCTCACCGCGGTGATCATCGTCCCTGCCATACTCCTGCCCCGCCACGCCGCCCGTGATCGGGACGTGACACCGGCAGCGCCCGGCATCTGACCGAACCCGATCACGAACTCGCCACCGCCACAAGACTTCCGACCGCTCAGGCATCACAGGATTGGTGGCGGGTGACGAAACCTCGTCACCGGCCCCGGTAGGACCGAACAGCACTTGGTCGCCGGTCGTGAAGGCCGGCGGCCAGTGCACGGTATCGGTCAGTGTTGCTCGCCGAGCAACTGATCGAGGAGGGACCGGTAGCTGCGCAGGGTCTGGCGCAGCGCCTCGGTATCGGCGGAGTCGTCATCCGTCCAGCGGCTGTCCAGCGCCTGCTTGCGGTCGGCGAGCAGTCGGGTGAATTGCTGCACGGTGTCGGTCACCAGCGTTCCGGCCCGGGTGACGGCATCTCGCGGATCATCGACGAATTGTGCCTGCACCTCGCGCCACTCGGTGCGCATGCGGTCACGTTCCTCGTCTTCGAAGAACGGGGCCGTCGCCTCCGGCTGATTACCCGGCGTGCTGGACTTCGCCAACGAGTGTGCCCCGGGCGAAGGGGACGGAGCGGCAACCTCGGCCGGAATATGCTGTTCGGCAACGGGATCGGCGCTCGCTTGGCCGTCGGCGGATTCGTGCTCCGCCGGAACCGCGGGAGCGGTCTCGGTATCCGCTCCGCGGTCCTCGGTATCCGCGCTGGGCTCACGAGTCTCGGAGTGCGTGTCATCGTCCACGGTGTCGGCACGCGCGCCGGACTCCGTGCTATCGGCATGCGCCGGGGACGACGCGTCATCCTGCTCGGCACGTGCCGAATCGTCAACGTCCGCTTCGGGATCTGTGGTGCGATGGGATTCGATACTCATTGTTTCCTCACTTCTGCGATGCGGGCTTGGTGGCCGAGGTGCTGCCGAGCAACTCCTCGAAGAGTTCCCGGTAGTGCACGATCGCGGTCCGCAGATCCTCGGTGGAGGCATCGCTCCCGGCCTGCTCGGCTATCTCATGCGCGGCCCGATACGACCCGAGCGGCTCCGCGTGCTCGACCGACAGGTCGGCGATCTGCTGGTCATGGCTTTCGGTGGGGTAGCCCCGATCGGCCATCAGAGCAGTCAGCAACCGATCGGCAGCGGTGACGGCCTCGGCCGGCGCATCGACGAAACGTTCCTGCACGCCGTCCCATTCAGCACGATAACGCTGCTGTTCGTCCTCGGAGAGAGAGCGCAACTCCAGTGTGGAGTGGCGGCGTTCGCGGTCGGCGAGTTCCTTCTCCGCCGCGCGACGGTCCGGCGACTGCTCTACCACCCGTTCGTACTCCGGGCCGAACCTGCTCCGCAACCTTCGGGTACGCAGCGCGGGACGCATCGCGACCGCGACCACCCCGAGCAGCACGACCACCACAACGATGATGATGACGGCAATGACTTCACCCGACATCCTGACCTCCTTGTCGAGCCTGTGTGTCAATCACGCAATGCCTCGTAAACCGTCGCTCAAACATGACATTCGGCGAATCGCCACGAAGTGTGCGCGGCGATCCGCCGGTCGGGGACATGTTGCCGACCGCCGGGCACGTTCGGGTGAGCTCGCCTACGGAGGCATTTACCCCCAGTCAGGTGCACCTATGACGAAATAGCTTCTGTTAGTGCGATTTTCACACCCAGTAGATTGCGGTGGCGTTGTTCCGGCGGACCACCGCGTCGTGCTCGACCGGGCTGCCTCCTCGCCCGCTTCGGCACTGCCGCCCGAGATGTCCCACTACGCCCAATCGTCCCGATTTTGCCGGTGCGAGACGAGTTCTGTTGATTGCAACGTACGTGCTATGGCGGATGATCTGGGGGTTCCTGTCCGAGCAGACTTCTAGTCAAGTGATACGAACGAGCGTTGGCTACGAAGCACCGCGTGTTCGTGGATGGAAGGACACACAGTTTGGAGGCGCGGCATGGTCGACGCATCGTTACGACCATTGATGTATGGCTACCTTCGTCTTGACCTGATCGAAGGCGACGTGGCCGAATGGGACGCGAAGGTGGTGGAGTTCGCCGAAGCCGCGGGGTTCGATCTGGCGACGGTATTCCATGAGTCGGACACCGGGTCGGTCGTACCGGCGGAGTTCATGAGCATGATCAGGGAGCTGCGCCGTTCCAGAGCCAGCGCTGTGGCAATACCGGAAGGTCATCTGCGCGGCATGGCTACGCCGCAGATCTGCCTGCTGGACCTGTTACACACCCGTGCGCTGACGACGGTATGGGAGATGGCGGCATGACAACTCGGTCGCGCACTCCAGTCGGGCTCGGTGATCGCGCGGGTCGAGGACAGTCGGTCATCGGGCACATTCTCGACGACGAGTGGTCGAGGGCATTGGACGCCTTTCGCTATCGACGAGGCTACCGGGTGCTATATCGAGAGCCGCACGGCTCTCAGGTCGAATACGGGGTTATCGCCCGTGTCGATACCAAATACGTTCACGTTGTCTACGACGGTGGGCGCGCCCAACTGCCGACCTGTCCGCTGAATCTGACACTCGTCGCGATGGACACCTCTCAATGTCCGCCGACTCCGGCGCCGCGGCGTGCGATCGAAACAGACCACGTTCCGGATCCGACGGATATAGCCGGTTTGCGCTGTGGTTGAGCGGCACGCTCGGCCGTGCCGCGAACTGGTCTGCGCTGCACCGGCTCAGTGATGCAGTTGGCCTCTGATGGCGCCATCCGCCATGGGCCTCGGTGGCTCGTTCGTCTCATCCTGCTGCGCGGCGAGTACCTCCAGCAGCCGCGCGGTGAATTCCCATGGCGTGCCGAACATTCCGCCGTGATCGCCGGGGAACACCACGGGCCGCAGGCCCAGTTGCTCGGCGAGCAGCACCGCGGTCCGGTACGCGAACTGGCCCACAGACGTGGTGCCGATTCCGATCACCACTCGCGCGGGTATGGCGCGCAGCGCGTCGAGATCCGGTGTGTAGCCGGCGAGCGAGTGCCACATCGGGCCGAAGAAGAACTTCAGGTTCGCCGAGCCGAAGAATGCCTCGAAGTGCTCTCGCATCGCTGCGATCGCGGCCAATGCCTCGGCGTCCGGATCGTCGGGCACGTTGAAACCGGCGTCCGGCAGGAACATGCCCACGGCCGCGCTGATGCCGACGGTCTGCGCGGTCCGGTAGATGTCGGCGTTGTGGGCGCGGTGCTCCTCGGGGTCGGGCAGCAGTTCGGCGATCGGCGGCTCGTGCACGATCAGTGTGTGCACCTGCTCGGGGTGCGTCGCCGCCAGCACCAGGCCGGTGTTGGACCCTCCGCTGCTGGCGAACACGTAGACGGGTTCGCCGGTCACCGCGCGCAACAGCAAGTGCGCGTCGTCGGCCTGCGTCTGGACCGTGATGTCCTGGCTCGGATCGTCGACAGTGGACAGGGACAGGCCGCGTGGGTCATAGGTGAGCACCGTGTATTGCTCGGCGAGCACCGGCGCGATGTCGTCGTAGACCGACGTGCCCGCCGGCCCGCCCGGGATCAGTAGTAGCAAGGGGCCGGAGCCGTACACCTGGTAGCTCAGGCGCGCGCCGGGGACGTCCAGGGTATATATCCGGCCAGGCTCCCACGTCGCACTGCCATTCGATTTTCCTGGCTTGTCAGCCACTCCAGGTCCTTCCTTTCGAACAAACCCGGCCTGCCGTCGGCCGGAATACCATTCGGCGAAATCGGAGTCCAGGAACAACCCGTCGAGCCGATCCTCCACATGACCGGTGCCCCAACCAGATTCGCCACCCAAGCCGTCCACAGCGTCTCCGGAGGGACAGCATGCCGAGAGTGGGCCAGAGCCGACCATGCTGGACTACGCATCTACCGGGCTGTCGTCCTGTCCTCGAGCCGGGAGACCATATGGAGGGCCGCCTCAACCGGATTTTCACTCGGAGGCTCATTCGAGCTTGCACCACTCGCATCGTTGAGAGCGCGAATCCTCTGATTCCAGTCGTCGCAACCGGCGAATTCGATGGTCTTATCCGGATGGTATTCGGGAATTGGGCGGTACGTGTTCATATTCCGTGCAACATTGCCGCGAGCCAGCAGCGGGTTCAGATACACACCGTCACTGGCGAGACGGGTATTCGCAGACATGTAGCCGATGTCGAGTCCACAACGCCGCTTGTCGGAGGTGTTCGCCGACGAGGAGTGCAGGACATTGGGATGATGGATCGAGACATCGCCCGGCTGGAGTTCTATCTCGACAACGCCGTGACGTTCGATCATCTCCTCCACCACCCCTTGGTCACACGAGGAGAACAACAGGTTGGGTACGTCACGTCGCTCCGAGATATCCTGAAGCGGCAGGTTCTGCGTGCCGGGGATAATGCGGAGACAGCCGTTCTCGGTTGTGCTGGGGTCCACTGCAAGCCACACTGTCAGCGCTTCCATCGGATCGAGCTTCCAATACGCACCGTCCTGATGCCACAGGACGGCATGACCGTCGACAGGCGGTTTGCACACGTAATGCGCCGTAAAGCACGCGATATTCGACCCCAGCACCCCCTCGGCTATGTCGAGCAATGAAGGCTCGAGAATCATCCTGCACCAGAATGCGTCATCGCGAACCAATGGGTGATGAAGATGCTCGGGCCGCAGCTCAGGATATTTCGCCACGAGCCAATCGACATGTTCCCGTACCTCGCTCATCAGGTCAGGAGGAACCGCATCTCTGATGATGGCGTATCCGTCGGTCTCGTACGCCAGGGCGGCCTTGTTCATCGGTTCGTTCATTGGATATAAACCTTATTGAGAGAAAACCAGCAATTCGGGCAGTTCGGCCGCAACCCGCGCGGGGCTGGGACGCGTTTTGTTGTGCTCCGCCAGATCCTTGGCACCAGCCCGCCAGCGCGGTTCGGTCAGCAGCTCGTGCACTTGCGCGGTGACCGTGTCCGGGGCTCCAATGGCTCCCCCACCCGCCGCGGCGAGTTGGGTGGCGTTGAACCGCTGATCGACCACAGCCGGCAGGATCAGCTGAGGCACCCCGGCGGCGAGTGCGGTCATGGTCGTTCCCGCACCCCCCTGGTGCACGACGGCCTGGCAACTCGGCAGCAGCATGTGCAGCGCGAGCGCGTCCGCGAACAGCGCGTTGTCCGGCAAGGAACCGAATCGCGGGCGAGACCGGGGATCAACGGCGATCACGACCTCGACGTCCAGCTCGGCCAGCGCGTCGACCACCCGCGGCGCCAGAAACAGGTCCACACCATCGACTTCGAACATCAGGGTTCCCCACGTGACGCACACCCGTGGGCGGGCCGGCGGATACCGCAGCCACGGTGGGTGTTCCGCGACGCCGTTATAGGGCACGAACCGGATGGGCCGGCGTGGCGAGCGGCCCGGCGGCAGTTGCATCGCCGGCGGGCACGGGTCCAGCACCAGGTCCGAGTCCTCGCGTAGCCGGTCGATCCCGAACCGCCGGACCAGATCTCCGGTCGCGACCGCGTCCTGGACCGGGGTCATTTCGGTGAAGTCGCCGGCCCACAGGTGCTTGACCACGGGGATGTCCAATACCTGCGCTGCCACCGCCGCGGCCAGATTGAACGGGTCGTGCACCACCAGGTCCGGCCGCCAGAACCGACCGAATTCCACGAGATCATTCACCATTTCCTCGGCACAGCGCGCGACCGCGCCGTCCGAGGTGACGGCTTCATCGCTCCCCGCACCGATTGCGCTGGCGAGAAACAATTCGGCGAAATCGAGGTCCGGGCCAACCGCGACTCCGGGAACTCCGGAGCCGGTAATGGCAGGCAATAGATTCGGCGGACCCGCGACCCGTACCTCGTGCCCGGCGGCCAGCAGGCCCCATATCAAGGGAACCATCGGATAATAGTGGGAGCGCCATCCCCACGTGCTGATCAATACTCGCATTCACAGCACCTCGACCACCGCGGCCGACAGCACTACTCCCGGCGCCTGCGCGAGCAGCAGCACATGATCTCCGGAACCCACCTCGCCGCCGGCGATCAGATTTTCGAAGGCCAGGAACTGGTCGCTGGCACCGCAGTGCCCGATGCGCCTTCCGAAGTTCCAGGTCGACTTCTTCATCTCCACACCGAGGGGCGCCATGATCCGGTGTTCGATCACCTCGCCGGAGTGGGCCTCATGAGCGACCTTGGCCAGATCCCCGATCTCGATACCGGCCTCCGCAACCGCCTTCTCCACCAGTTCGCGCAGCAGAACCGGCAGGTGCGTCAGCGGATGAATTCCGTCCGGCCCGTTGGCGCGGGTATAACTCAACCGCGCGGTGAAATCCTGCGCGAGACCGAGTGTCACGGTGGGCGGGAACATCGGTTCTCCGCGGCGATGTATCTCCTCGCCCTCGGGCACACCCATCGAGCAGACCGAGAGTATTCGCGCGATACCGCGTTCCTTGGACAGTGCGACGGCTACGGCGGCATCTCCGCCGATCACGCCCGGATTGATCCGCCACCGGTCGATCAGCGGCGTGCCGTAGTTGTCGGCTGCCACCAGCAAGGCGCTCTGCCGTGCCGGCTCGGCGCGCAGGTAGCAGCAGGCCAGTTCGAGCGCGTCGAACATACCGGCGCAGCCCTGATGGACCGCCATCGCGGGCACCGAGCCGCCGACGAGATGTCGCCGCAGGTACGACTGGGGTAGCCAGCCGTCCGGGCCCTGGTGCCACGTGTTGGTATAGATCAGCAGGGCGAGTTCGGTCGGTGTCAGGCTGGCACGCTTGACAGCCACCTGAGCCGCTTCCAGCGCCATTTCCGGCGCCGGGCGCTCCCCCGCGATCGCAACGCCCAGGTACCCGTGTACCTCGGCTTCCACGGCCGGATAAAGGCCGTCCGCGACCGCACGTTCCACCGTCATGGTGGGCGGAACGACCGAGCCGACTCCCGCGATGTAGACGTCCGCGATTCGCATAACGATTCTCCAATTCTTCGAATGGTCCGCGCCACGGCCGGTAGCGCACCGCAGGAATGACAATCCGCAATGGCCGAGCGCTCAACGACGAACGCGGCGGAACCGGCACTGCCCGGGCCCTAGACGGCCGCGGTAGATCGCGGATCAGTGGACGAAGACAGCAATTCCGCCAAATGCTCCGCGATGGCATCCACGGTTGGCGTTTGCCACAGCAACGTGGCCGGAAGCCGACACTCGAACCGCTTCTCCAAACGCCGGCGCACCATGACGGTCAGAATCGAATCCAGCCCTTGCTCGGCAAGCGACCGCGAGGGAGAAAGATCACTGGGAGCCAGACGCATCTCCTTCGCGATATGTGCCCGAACCTCCTCGGTGAGCTTGTCCAGCAACTCCTTCGGATCGAGTGCGGCCAGCTCATCCGCTTCTTGCACGGTGTCGACCGACCCCTCCGACAAGGCGACGAGTTCGCTCAGCACGGACAGCCCGCGTTCCAGTAATTCCGGCCTGGTGCTCTGGAACACCAGGCAGGCGCCGAGCCCCCGTCGATCGGCCACATCCCAGGCCGCTACCGCGTCGACCGGGCTGATGTCGTGGCCGGCCAGGACGCCCACACTCAGCACACGGTCACCCTGCTCGGCGCGGTGCACCGCGAGAGCGTCGATCAAGGCGCATGCGGCGCCGTCCGCCGGTGCGACGGGCACACCGAGCACCTGCTCGCCCGAAGAGAAGAAAGTGAGAAAGTCCAAGGTCCCCACGGGGAAGAGCTCATGGAGCAACCACGGGCCGTAGGCACGCGACCGCAAAGCTGACCGCGCCTCCCGCGCACCGCCGTCGGTGATCCGCGGTTCGCCTGTGACACACACTATTCCGCCGATGGCCGGCAACCCGTACCAGTCCGGATTCGAGAGCACAGTGACCTGGGCCGGATTTGCGATGTCGAGGTCGACCACGCGGACCGTGACGCCCCGGGCTTCCAGCGCCCGCACACCGTCGATCTGGCTTCTCACCCGTTCGTCCACAACGGACTCCCACTGCGCACGCACGGGGAATTGCTCGGGCATCGCGAACAGGATTCGCCTCGCGCCCAGCTTGACCAGTTGATCCGCCGCCGCCAGGCCGAGCGGAGTCGGTCCGCCGACGACCAGGTAGGTGCTCTCGGGACGGCACAGCACGGGCGGGTGGGCCGGCTGAGCAGCCACGCCGGCCACCCTGGGCACGTGCGGCTGTCCCTGCCGCACCGCGACAACGGCCTCGTCGAGCGCCGGATCGATCAGGTCGAGCACGATTCTCGCGGTGCGTGAAGGCTCGGCGACAGCGGGGCCGTCCAGGTCGATGAGACCTCCGCGGCCTTCGCCCGTGCCCGTGCGGATGAACCCAGCGGCTACGGCACCGGCCGGAGCGAACTCGGGCTCGGGAAACGCTCCCGTCCGCACGGCGCCGGTGGTGAGGCACCACAGCCGGGCCGAAGCGGTCTCTGCCAGCCGATGAGCGGCACTGCTGAGCGACCCGATCTGCGCCTCGGCGGCATCCCACGTCGCCGCCACCGGAAGTATCAGCAGAATGTCAGTCTCGGCGAGGTGATCCGCCTGGTCGAGGTCGGCGACCAGACGAGCGGTCCGCCCCACCGAGTGCGCCCGTTCGATCAAGTGGTCGGTCAGCGTGTCTCGAGTGCCCACGAGGATCAGCGGCCGGTCCGAGCGCGAACCGTTCGCGTGCTCCAACGGACGCCATACGAGTTCGTGCACGAGCGCTCGCTGATTGGCGACTCCCGCATGCTCGCCGCCGATCACCGCGTACCGCAGGCCGGTGATCCTGGCCAGCATCGTGCCATCCGGTCCGGCGACCGTGACGTCCACCGCATCCGGGCGGTCCGCCCGTACCGCGATGTCGATCACGGCGGACTGCGGCGGCTCGCCCAGCACGGTGATCTCATCCGCCTCGACGACCATGCGCAGCACCGGCGCACCCGGGTAAGCGACGGGCGCGAGGGTCATCACCGCATCCAGCAGGGGCGCCCAGGTGGGCAGATCTTCCTGCGGGAAGGTCACCGTGCCGCGCAATGCATCACGACCGCGCAGGAGTTCCACGATCGTCCATTCGAAACCGGTCGACGGGACTCCGACCGCGCTGAGCCGATCGTGCACCACCGTGACCGGGACCTTTCCCAGCGGGGTGGCCGGCATGGGCGGACCCGGCAGCTCCCCCGGTGGCTCCGCGACCGTCGCCTCGGCATGCGTCACCCAGTCGAGGTCCGCGTTCTCGGCGCGGGAGGCCAACCGGACGGAGTCGCCGTCCCACACCACCTGAATATGCCTGTGCTCAGCGGTCATCAGCGGGCTGTGCATCGCGATCCCGCGCAGCGCGGGTGGCGGCGAGTCCGGTGCGGCAGCCTCGAAGAAGGAACTGACGAACACCGCGGCCGGTACGATCTCGACGCCGTTGATGCTGTGGCTTCCGGGGTAAGGGCGGTTGCTGTCATCGAGGCCGCTCTGCCACACGCGAATCCGACTACCCGCGATGGTGGTCTCCGCGCCCAGCAGGGTGTGGCTGTCCGGGTCGTGCTGCGGGGCAATGCCGTCGCTGCGCTGCGGGCGCCACCACAAAGAGCGGTGCCGCCACGGGTTCACCGGGGCGTCTACCAAGGCGCCGGTCGGATACAACCGGGACCATTCGATCGCGAAACCGTGGCAATGCAGCGTGCCCAGGGTGGACAGCAATCTCTGCTGTTCGGACTCGTCGCGCCGCATCGTGCCATCGACGAGAACGTCTTCCTTCCCGAGCTCGGACAACGTTTCGCTGATCGAATGCGTCACCACCGGGTGCGGAGAGATCTCCAGGAAGGCGCGGTACCCATCGCCGGCCGCCGCTACCACCGCGTCGACAAGTCGCACCGGGTTGCGCAGGTTGGCGGCCCAGTACGCACCGTCGAGCAGCGGAACGGTCCGTGCATCGGGCAGCGCGGTGGTATAGATCGGTATCCGCGGCGGCGTGGGACGCAAATCGGAGACAGCCTCGGCCAGTTCGGCCGCCAGTGTGTCCATCCGCTGGCTGTGAAACGCCACGTCCGAGGCCACACGGCGGATCACCACGCCCTGCGCCTGCCATTCGCCCACAACGGCATTCAGCGCGTCCGGGTCACCCGAGATCACGGTGGACGTGGGCGAGGAGTGGATCGCGGCGGACAGCCCGGGACGGCCGGCCAGACGGTTCTCGACCTCGGCGAAGGGAAGGCCGACCATGGCCATCGAGCCCAATCCCGCCTCCCGGCGCAACAGCGTCGAACGACGGCAACTCAACCGGGCTCCAGCCGTCAGGTCGAGCGCGCCCGCGACCACCGCCGCGGCGATCTCACCGACCGAATGCCCGATCACCGCGGCCGGGGTGACCCCGTAGCTTCGCAACACCTCGGCCAGGCCGACCTGCATCGCGAAGATCATCGCTTGAATCCGGCTCACTTCATCGAGTTCGCCGTCCACCAGCACCTGCCGCGGGGTGAAACCGATCTCCTCGGCGAACACCGGCGCCAATTCGTCCAGCACCGCCGCGAAGACAGGCTCGGTGTCCAGCAGCTCTCGGCCCATTCCGATCCACTGCGAGCCATGTCCCGAAAACACCCACACCAGACCCTCGTCGCGGCCCGGAAGCGGTACGCCGGTCGCTATGTCGTTCGCTGGTTCGTCCTCGG
Source organism: Nocardia alni (assembly GCF_019038435.1). GTDB lineage: Bacteria > Actinomycetota > Actinomycetes > Mycobacteriales > Mycobacteriaceae > Nocardia > Nocardia alni. The sequence continues at coordinate 72,137 of NZ_JAGPOX010000015.1, read as the reverse complement.
CGAGCGCGCGTAGCTTCTCGATCAAATCGGCCTCGCCCGAGGCGATCACAGCCGCGCGATGCTCGAGGTGGGATCGCCGAATTGCCAAAGTGCGTCCGAGCGAATCTAGCGGGATCTCCCCCGGCCGCGCCGACAACCAGCCCACGAGATCGTCGGCTCGACGACGCAACGCCTCCTCGGAGGCGGCGGACAGGACGAACATCCGCCGGCCCGAGACCTCATCCGATCGCGGCGGCAACGACTCGGCCGGAGCCTGTTCCAGGACGATGTGCGCGATGGTGCCGCCGTAACCGAATCCGGACACACTCGCCCGTCGCGGCTGCGCGGTCTGCGGCCACTCGATGTGTTCTGTCGCAATTCGTAAACCGTTGTCCTGCCATGGAATTGCCGGGTTCGGTACGGACACCAAGGGGCTGGCAGGGATCTCGGCATGCCGGAGGGCGAGCACGGCCTTGATGACGCTCGCCACGCCCGCGGCCCCCTCCAGGTGGCCGATGTTGGCCTTCACCGAGCCGATGAAGCAGCCGTCGTCGGCACGGTCGACGCCGTACACGGCGCTGAGCGCGGCCGCCTCCTGCGGGTCGCCCACCAGAGTTCCGGTTCCGTGCGCCTCGACAAACCCGACGGTCCGCGGATCGACGCCGGCGTTCCGGCAGGCGAGCGCCATGACGTCTTGCTGCGCGGCGCCGTTGGGCGCCATGATCCCGTTGGTGTAACCGTCTTGGCTGACCGCGCTGCCGCGAACGACCGCCAGCACTCGGTCGCCGTCGCGCTGAGCGTCGGCGAGCAATTTGAGCACGACCACCCCACAGCCTTCACCGCGCCCATAGCCGTCGGCGGTGGCGTCGAACGCCTTGGAGCGTCCGTCGGCGGCGAGCGCACCGGCGAGATCCAGGGTGATGGTCTCTCCAGGGGACAGGAGCAGATTCACCCCCGCCACCAGCGCCAGGCCGCTTTCCGCCGAGCGCAGACTCTGACACGCCAGATGCAGCGCGACAAGGGATGCCGAGCACGCCGTGTCGACAGCGAGGCTCGGCCCACGCAGGTCCAACACGTGCGATATCCGGTTGGCCACCGCGCATCGAGCCGCACCGATGCCGCTCCAGGCGTCCATGTGGACCACATCTTCGAGCAGCAGGCGGCGGTAGTCGTCGGTACAGGCGCCGACGAACACGCTGGTGTCGCTGCCGGCGAGGGAACGTGGGGGAATGCCGGCGTGCTCCAACGCCTCCCAGGCCACCTCGAGCAGGATTCGCTGCTGCGGGTCCATCAGTTCCGCCTCGCGCGGCGACAACCCGAAGAAGTCCGCGTCGAACCCGTCGATTCCATTCAGGAAACTGCCTCGGCGCACGGTACTCCGCAGTACCGAGGCGTGCCGGGCGCCGAGTTCCGCATAAGACCGCCAGCGGTCCGCCGGAATGTCCGACGTGGTGTTGTCGCCATTGCGCAGCAAATCCCAGAAGGCATCCGGATTATTGGCATCCCCTGGTAATCGACAGCCGATCCCGACCACGGCAATCGGCGGCGCACTCAATTCGGTAGCAGCGAACGATTCACGCATTTTCAGCCCTCTCAACGTCTACCGCAGAAAGTCTTATAGGTCTATATCTTTTACGCAAAAGTAACGAGCTGCACCCGGTACAAGCGGTTCGTCGTAATGAGCAAAAGTGACAATGGGCATCTCTGTAACACAGTTCCGAGTCGACGACGGACGAGGCGAATGGCGGTGAACTGTTCCGACACAGCCCGTTATCTGCCATCATTTAGTGTAACGTACCATTACTCAGTGTAACGTATCACAGTGTAGCGTTATGGTCAATCTAGTGATACAAGTCACGTCCGCCGCAGCCTCGGCCACACCGGTCCCACCTGGTTCGCCGACTCCGGAGTCCCTCTCCACCGCCTACGACATATCCGCGGCCACACCGACTCTCGCGGCACCGGCAGTTGTGTTGAACAGAAATACTCTCCGCCGCAAAAGCACTCGCGAATCATGCGAGCATTCGAACACCCACCGGCCGACCACACTCCCCTCCGCGGCGATGGCCCGATCATCTGATGTCATTCACCAATAGTGTTGCGTTGGAGCCTGTTCAGGCACGACGCGGGATGGGCAGCCCGCGTTGCCGAATGCACGACCATGCAAACACTCGATGAAACCCCACTACATGGACCATTGCGGCCATACCCCCGGCTGCCGTGACCGCGTAATGCGATCTGCCGCAACAGGAATCAACCCCGGCAACGCAGGTACCAGGGCTCGGTCGAAGTATGTCTCCCCCTCGAGTAAGGCACAAACCTATGAAATCGACTCTCTCCTATGCTGTGACCACTTGTGCGGTAGTCGGATTCGCCGAGTGCCGGTCACAGCGGGGCCGCATGGAATGCGTCCACCCCGCAAGCCGCCGATGCCCAGGCACTCGCCCAATGCAACCGGGGCATACCAGCCGTGATCCCCACCGGTTCTGGACACGTCGGCGGACCCGACTGCCAGATCGAGGGGACAAGATCGGCGGCGGTCAATGCGCCGCACGGCTGGAGCGTACTCAACATAGCAACTATTCAGTTAATATCAATGTCGACGGGTGCGGTACGTGACTATCTCGATGTCCCGGCGAGAGAGGCAGGCATTGTGCGTGCGTACAAGGATCAGCCCGAGCAGGACGAACCCTCGCCGTATCACCCGCTCGGCCATCCGACCGGCGAGCCACTGGGCGGTCAGCCACCGCACGGTGCGCAGGCGTCGCAGGCCGATTTCGATTATCAGGTGAAGTATCAGCGGGCGTTCGAGGCGGTGTTGTGGGCGATGCCCGCCGTCGCGATCTACCGGCTGCGCGGCGCGGCGTTCGAGGACCTGCACATGCGGGACAACGACATCATCGCCTACTCCACCACCGCGGGCCCAGGATTGGAGGCGATCACACCCAACAGCTCCACCCCCTATATCGCGGCGTACACCGACCTGCGGCAAGGCCCGGTGGTGCTGGAAGTCCCCCCGGCCGGACCCGACGGGCAACTGTACGGACAGGTCGTCGATGCCTGGCAGTCCACCATCGCCGATGTCGGCGCGAAGGGTGTGGACCAGGGTAAGGGCGGCAAGTACTTGTTCACGCCACCGGGCTACACCGGCGAGATTCCCGCAGGTCACCTGCATATCTCATCGCCAAATTACCGTGTCGCCCTGGCATTCCGGTCGATCGTCGCGCCCGGTAAGACGCAGAAGGACGCATTCGACTACTCGCACCGGCTGCGCATGTATCCGCTGAGTCAGGCCGCGACCCCACCGCCGCAGAACTTCGTCGACCCGGTCGGGGACCGGTACCCCACGCTCCCGTTCTACGACGAACGCTTCTTCTACGACCTGAACGACATCGTCGGCGCCGAACCGGTCAGGCCGATCGACAAACAGATGATCGGCGCCCTGGAATCCCTGGGCATCGTGCGGGGCCGGCCGTTTCATCCCGACGACACCGCCGAACGAGCCATGCGCCAAGCCGCCATCGATGTCTGGTACTACCTGCAGAACTACTTCGATCACCTGCCCGCGGAACGGTTCTACTGGCCCGACCGCCACTACGCCTCGCTGATGATGGCCGACGACAAGCACACCTTCGACTACGAATACGACGACAAGATCGACATCCTCGGCCGGGCCGCGCAATTCATGTGGTGCACCTACGTCCCCAAGGTCCTCACCGACAACCCGGCCACGCAGTACATGATGGCGATGGCCGACTCCGAGGGAAAACCCTTGCAAGCGGGCAAAACCTACAAGGTGAACATCCCCGCACGGATGCCGGTCGAGCAGTTCTGGGCATTGACCGTCTACGACCGCGCCACCTTCGGATTCATCTACGCCGACCCCGCCCGCACCACCCTGTCCAGCTACGACTTGGACAAGATGCACACGAACCCCAACGGCTCGGTCACCCTCTATGTCGGTCCGACCGCACCGGCGGGCATGGAATCGAACTGGATCCCGACCGCGGGCAAGCGACCTCTGCCCGCGATCCGCTTCTACGGTCCCACCGCCGAATTCGACAACAAGACCTTCACAATGCCCGATTTCGTTCCCGTGCAATAGAAACCGATAGTCCGGTAGCCGATCGAACCAATTGCATTGCCGGGCAAGACAAATCTCCGAACGTTGCAGTTCGAGATCAGTCTCGTTGGTACATGGCCGCCAGTTCGCGTTCGTAGTCCAGGGATACGTCGTCGCCCGCGGTGACCACGACGCTGCCGATCGTGGCGCCGGTGAGCGGGAACTGGGTCGAGTAGTCGGCGCTGACGGCTTGGCCGCGGTCGCGACCGATGTTGGAGCCCTCTCCGGTCAGGGAGAAGTATCCGGGCTGGACTTTGATTTTGGCGGTAGCCACGATGTCACGATCGATGTGCAGGCTTGCGGTGCCGGTGGGTGAGGGGCCGTCGATGCCCTCCTTGTGGAACTCCATCCCGACGATCACCGCGCCGCTCGGCAAAGGCGTTGGGGCCGTGAGCTTCTGCTCCATCGCGCCGAGCCAGTTGTAGACGTAGTGCAGCACACCGTCGATCAGATACAGCGAATGACCGCCGAAGCGTCCGCCGCCGGCGAAGATCACGCCGTTGGGCCGCGGGTCGGTGATCGTGAGCGAGGCGGTGACCGAGAACGAGCGCCCGACGATCGGGAAGGACCGTTCGGGCACCTCGGAGGCGCCGGGGAACAGTTCCATCCGTCCGGCTTTGCCCGCGACACTGGGTTGATCGAGCTGGGCCAGGTCGGCCGCGGTCCGGTCGTCCAGCGGGTATCCGTGGTATTTCTCGGCTTCGGACTCCCAGAGCTGTCGCAGCTCGGCGAGTAGCCCGGGTTCGTCCTGCGCGAGGTCGCGCAGCTGGTTGCGATCCTGTTCGAGGTGGTACAGGCACCACTTGTCCTGATCGAAATGAGACCAGCCGCTGGGGGCCGGCGGATGAATCACGTTGGCGTGCCAGCCGTCTCGCCAGATCGCGCGGGTTCCGAAGATCGAATAGAACTGGCTGTGCTTGGGCGAGCTCGCCTGCGGGTCGTGCAGGATACCGGCCATGCTGACGCCCTCGAGCGGCGTTTGCCGCACCGATCGCACGGTGTCGGGCGGGGTGATGCCGAGCAGGTCGTAGATGGTCGGCACCACGTCCATGGCATGCAGGTACTGGTGGCGGACTTCACCGCGTGCCCTCAGTCCGCGCGGCCAGGACATGATCATCGGGTCGGCGGTGCCGCCCTCCCAGGCAGCATTGATCTTGTACATCTTGAACGGGGTGTTGAAGGCCATCGCCCAGCCGTTGGAGAAGTGCGGATGGGTGGTCTCGGTGCCGAGTTCGTCCAGTACCTTCAGGTTTTCCTGGATGTTCTCGGAAACTCCGTTGTACCAACGGTTCTCATTGACAGAGCCTTCCTGTCCGCCCTCGGCCGAGCAGCCGTTGTCCGAGATCGCCACGATCAGGGTGTTGTCCAGCTGGCCGGTGTGCTCGAGGTAGTCCAGCAGCCTGCCGACCTGCGCGTCGGTGTAGGAGGCGAATCCGGCGTACACCTCGGCCTGCCGGATGAACAGCGCTCGTTCGTCGTCGGTCAGCTCGTCCCAGGGTTTGACGATGTCGGAGATCGGCCACGGGGTGCCGTCCGCGCCGGTCTCGTCGGCCAGCGGGTTGATCACGGGCAGCTCGAGCGAGTCCGGGACCAGGCCGAGTTCCTTCTGCCGAGCCAGTACCGTCTGCCGATAGTGCTCGTACCCTTGATCGAATCGTCCGCGGTACTTGTCGGCCCATTCGCGGAATACGTGGTGCGGTGCGTGGCAGGCGCCGGGGCAGAAGTACATCATCCACGGCTTGCCCGGCGCGGTGGCGCTGGAGTCGGCCAGGAACTCGATCGCCTTGTCGGCGAGATCCTTGGACAAGTGATAGCCCTCGGCAGGAGTGGCGGTCGCGTCGACCTGGTGGTTGTCGTACCAGAGGTCCGGATACCACTGGTCGGTCAGCCCGCCCAGGAATCCGTAGAAGCGGTCGAATCCACGGGCTAGCGGCCAGGTTCGTTTGGAGGCGCCCATCGACATCTCGGTGGCCGGGGACAGATGCCATTTCCCGATCGCCATCGTGTTGTAGCCGCGCTCGCGCAGCACCTCGGAGATGAATCCGTTCTCCGGCGGGATCAGGCATGAGGAGTTCGGGAATCCGTCGGCGAATTCGCCCACCACCGTCATTCCGTTCGTGCCCGCACTGCGCCCGGTCAGCAGGCATGAGCGCGTCGGCGAGCACAACGCGGTGGTGTGGAACTGCGAGAACTTCACCCCGGAATCGGCCAGGCGGCGCATGTTCGGCATCTCGATCAGGCCGCCGAATACGTCCCAGGCCCCGTAGCCCATGTCGTCCCACACGATATAGAGCACATTCGGCGCCCCGTCCGGGGCGGCCGGTTCGACGTACGGGGCCCAGTCCGGCACCGAATCCCGGACGTCGTGAGCGATCTCCCCGGCGAATTCTGCGGTCATCGCGAACTCCTCACACCTGGTCGATTGGTGGTGTTCAGTCGGGTAGGACGCAGCGAAATCCGAGGTGGCAGGTGGCCGTGTCCTCGGACTGGCCTTGACGCGCGGGCGGTCGATAGCGGAGGCAGTAATTCGGGGCGCACAAGTAGGAACCGCCCTTGATCACCCGCCGCGGATGCCCCTGGCCGGCCTCGGGCGGTGGGGTGCGATCGGTGTCGCCCTGTGTGGCATGCGGTGCGCAACATGATCCCGCCTCCGGGCGGGGCCCGAAGTGGTCCACGGTCCACTCCCACACGTTGCCGGTCATGTCGAACAATCCGTAACCGTTGGGTGGGTAGGTCCCGACCTTCGTGGTTCCCGGCTGGTCGGTTTGACCTCGCCCGGGCAGGAACTCCCACGGGAACCGCCCCAGCCAGGTGTTGGCCATGCGCCGGCCCCGGGGCGCGAATTCCTCACCCCAACTGAAGGTCGCTCGATCCAGGCCCCCGCGCGCGGCGAATTCCCATTGCGCCTCGCTCGGCAGCAGCTTGCCCGCCCAGGCGGCGTATGCCGCGGCATCGTCGTAGGCGACCTGTGTCACCGGGTGCTGGTCGCGGCCGGTCAAATCGCTGTCGGGCCCCACCGGATGACGCCAATTCGCCCCCGGCGTATATCCCCACCACCTCCGCCAGTCATCCAACGGCACCGGCCGATCACAACGCCGGAACACCAGTCCACCGGGAACCAGATCCGCGGCACGGGCGCCAGGAAAATCGGCGGGATCGAGTTCACGCTCGGCCACCGTCACATAGCCGGTCTCTCGCACGAACCGGCGGAAAGCCGTGTTCGTCACCGGATGCGTATCAATCCAGAACGGCTCCACCACGACCCGACGCACAGGACGCTCTTCCGGGAAGAAGTCCACGGACCCCATCGAACCCTCGCCTCCGGCGAGACGAACCATGTTCTTCCGCATGACGCCTACAACGCTCAAGAGTTGCCCATAGCATTCTCCCGCCTCAGAAGTTGAACGAATCTACCGTATCTCATGACTAAGAGCTGATGTTCCGCACCGCAACCGACTGGTAGCTGAATATTACCCATTACGCCCACGACCGACTCACGCCGACAATAAGACCGATCGGTATCATTGCCGTGAGTATCCGACAGCATCCAGGATCATCAGAGAGGGCTGGTCGTGGTGTCGAGGCGAGTGTGAGCGCGTTGCCGCGGTATGCGGCCATGCTGGCGATGGCCGGGCAACTGCCCAGCGACGACGAGCGCTGGAGTTACGAGGTGAAATTCGACGGCATCCGCGCCCTGGGATACGTCGAGGACGAGCTGCGTTTGGTCTCGCGCAACGGCAACACGATCACCGCCGCCTGGCCCGAGCTGGCCGGACCGGCTCCTGCCTCGCCGCCCTTCGTGGTGGACGGCGAGATAGTCGTGTTCGACCGTCAGGGCCGCACATCGTTCGAGGCTCTGCAACCACGGATGCATCAACGCCATCCCGCCACGATCCGGGAACTCGCGGGCACGGCGCCCGCGACATACCTCGTGTTCGACCTCATTCATGTGGGCACCCGGTCCCTGATCGACCTGCCGTATCGACAGCGGCGAGAATTGCTCGAACAACTCGACCTGCAGGGGCCGCACTGGCAGGTACCACCCCGGCTGCACGGGCCCGGCGCCGAGGTGCTCGCAGAATCCAAACGCCTTGGGCTCGAAGGGATTGTGTGTAAGCGACTCGACAGCCCCTACCTCCCCGGGCGACGCAGCCCGTTGTGGACCAAGGTGAAGAACGTCCACGAGCAGGAAATCGTGATCACCGGTTGGCGGCCGGGCGCCGGACGCCGGACCGGACACATCGGCTCGTTGCTCATGGGAATCCACGACGACACCGGACAATTGATCTATATCGGCAACGTCGGCACCGGGTTCACTCGAGCGGCGCTCGATGACCTGAAGGCGAAACTCGAACCGCTGCAACGCAGAACACCGACCGTCGAGGCCGACGTTCCCGACGCCATCTGGGTCGAACCCCGCCTGGTCGGCGAGGTGTCGTTCACCGAATGGACCAGCGACGGCAGACTGCGGCACCCTGTCTGGCGCGGGCTACGCCCGGACAAGACACCGCGACAAGTCTTTCGGGAACCTCAACCGTAGCGCCCGAAGCAGTGGCCACCGACATCCCCGCAACCAGCCAGCCGAGATCAGTGCAGCCGAGTTGAGTCCCGGGCCGCCGCGACACCGCGGTCCAAGGCCGGGACCGCGGTTCGCCAACTGACACCTGCGCCTTCGGCCAACGGCTCGGTGGGAGGTGGCACGGCTAATAAAGTTCGATCATATTCGGCCGCTTTCTTTCCGAGGAGAGAACCATGACAGATGTCGATCAGATCGCTTCCGGCCTCGAAAGCCCCGGCTTCCCGGTGTTCGACCCGGACAAGCTGCTCAAGAACGTGCTGGGTATAGAGCCCGAGCCGCTGCCGGATTTCGATGCCCCCGAACTGACACCGCTGCGGGTTCCGTTGCGTGAGGCCACGATCGGGCTGCTCGTCTCCTGCGGCGCCTACTTCCCGGACCAGCCGCGACTCGGGCAGCACAGCGATCTGTCGTACCGGCTGCTGCCCAGGGAGCGCGAACTGGACGACGTGCTGATCGCGCACATGACGCCGATCCGCGCCTTCGCCCTCGCCGACCCCAACGTGGCCTACCCCAGGGACACCATGCTCGACCTGGAACGCGACGGCGTGATCGGCCGGTACGCGGACAACGCCGTGTCGATGGTCGGCTCGATCAGCCAGTTCGACGAGCTGGCGACCGAGGTGGCTCCCCGGATCGCCGAGGAATTCACCGCCATGGGCGCCGACCTGGTGCTGACCGTGCCGTTCTGCCCGCAGTGCCACGTGGCCTTCGGGGTCCTGGCCCGCGCGATCGAACGACGGGGAGTCCCGACCGCCAGCATCACCACCCTCTACAAGCAGGCAACCCACCTGAAGCCGCCGCGCGCCTCCTTCCTCGACTTCCCGCTGGGCTGTCCGGCCGGCCGGCCGCGAGAAAGAGCCCAGCAACGCGAGATCGTCACGGCCGCACTGCAACACGCCGAGCAGGCCGGACCGGACTGGGCGCTGAAGCGGCTGCCGTTCCAGTGGGCCGCGGACGGCAACCGGGACTGGGAAGACCTCGTCGCGGACCTCTACCGCACCGACAACGCGATCCGCGGCGCCGCCTTGGCGAATGCGAAGGCCCACAAGCAGGTCTTGGGTGGTGGGAACGAGCGTGAGTTCGCCATCCGGTGTGCCTGCTGAGGTGGAGGCATCACCCTGTACAGCGCCGGACTAACCCTGGGCGAAGGTCCCCGGTGGAATGACGGAGCGCTCTGGGTCTCGGCCCCCTTTGTGACCGTGGCCGAAACCGGCGGCCTCACCGTCCTGGAGGCGGTCACCAATCGGACGTTGAAATCCCATGTCGCCGTTTACGAACCAGCCATAACCCTCCAGGGGATAAGAAACGAGGGAACCGTCCAGCTCAACTTCAGCCTGCTCACCGACAAGTTCAGCCTCGGCTGAGGAGAAGGGCGATATGAACAGCACAGTCGACGGCGATGTCGATGTCGCCGTAATTGGCTGCGGGACAACAGGTCTAGCGCTCGGTCGTCTCCTCGAGCTGGAGGGTCTCCGGATCGCCGTCATCGACCGCGGCCGGATGCCGATGGCCCGTCCGCGTGCGACGCATGTCGACGACGAGACGATGAGGGCGTTCCAGACACTGGGGGTGCAGCACCTGGAGAAGACCTTCTCGCTGGTGGGCACCTACCGCCACTACGACTCCGAGTGGCGCATCGTGATGCAAATGGCTATGAACCGGGGCCTCACCGAGCAGGGGTGGCAGTCGGACTACATGTTCCACCAGCCCGACTTCGAGGCCGTGTTGCGCGGTCACGCCCACAACTACGCCGAGGCCGGCACGTACTTCGGCTGGGAGGTCACGGGGCTGGAGGACGCGCGCGACCGCGTACTGGTGAACCTCCGCGAGATCGCCACCCGCCAGGATCGCCGGATCAGGGCGTCATTCGTGGTGGGCTGCGACGGCGCCAGATCGGGGGTGCGCGAGTACATGGGCAGCACGCAGATCGATCACCAGGCGACCCACCGCTCACTGATCGTCGACATCATTCCGCTCGTCACCAAGGACAATCTTCCCCCCGGCCGCGATGCCTTCATCCAGGGCGCGATCCGAAATCCCTTGACGTTCACGCGGATCGCCGGGCCTCGCCTGCGGTTCGAGCTGATGCTTCGCCCGGACGACGATTCGGCCGCCTTCGCCCGGACCGAGAAGGCTTACGAAGTACTGTCGCCGTGGTTCAGCCCGGACGAGTACCGGATGCTCCGCTGCGACGTCTACGAGTGGCGGTCGCTCACGGCCAGCCCGTGGCGCGCCGGCCGGGTCCTGCTCGCCGGGGATTCCGCCCACACCATGCCGCCCCACCTGGGGCAGGGGATGTGTTCCGGCATCCGGGACGCCACGAATCTCGGGTGGAAGCTCGGCCGGGTGGTTCGGGGCGACTCGCCGATCGATCTGCTGGACACCTACGAGACCGAGCGCCGACCGCATGTGGACGCGTATACGACGCTGTCCGCGCTGCTGGCGAACAAGATCGAGGCCCTGGTGGCGTCGGAGGAAGACCCGCCCGTGCTCCGGGCCGAGGCGTTGCGCCCGCGTCTGGGCCCAGGTGTCCGGGGCGATACGAACGAACTCGCCGGAACGCTGAGCGCCCAGCCGAGGACAGCGAGCGGCCGGCTCCTCGACGACGTCGTGGGCTACCGCTTCGCCGTGGTGGGAGATCCCGCGGTCCTGTCCGGGACCACCGACCGGACCAAGGCGCTGCTCGAGTCGCTCGGCACCCATGTCCTCGACGAGTTCTCCGGGGAGGTCCGGGACTGGGTGACCGGTCTGGGAGCAGCGGCCGTGATCGTGCGGCCCGATCGATACCTTTTCGGCGCCGCCGGCAACGCGACCGAACTGGACGCCCTGGTCGCCACACTCGCGACCACGCTGCTGCCGACCACCGTGCCGGCGTCCTAGACGCACACCTCCTCGTCATCGGCGGAGCGCGCGGCCTGGGGTTCGAACCGGCCGAGCCGCACCGGGGTCCACGACGATGTCGATGGCCAAGTCCGCAATCCTCGGCCTGGTCAACTCACTCGCGGTCGAGATCGCTCCGGTGCGCGTGAACGCCGTCATGCCCGACTCGGTCGATGGAACCGAGGCAATCGACAACGCCGACCCGGTCCTCGCCGAGTTCTTCGAGGCGCCAGCGCACGCCGGTCAAACGGCTGCCCGCTCCCGACGACATCGTCGCAACCGTGCCCTTCCTGTTGACCTACCCGGGTGTCAACGGCGAGAACCTTGTCGTGGACGCCGGAATGCACCTGGTCTACCTAGCGCGCCGCGTTCGACCACGAGATCGAGGTGGCCGCCGTCATCGGGCGGGAACAAACCGGGAGGCGCGGCTCCGACGGAGTACAGTCTCGGTATACGGCTACGCGCTGTAGTCTCCTGGTTCAAAGATCCAGTGGCCGAACGCTTCCCGGCTTCCCGAACGCATTGGACCGTTTCCTTCCGAGGTGATGACCGTGACAGACGTCGATCAAATGACTTCCAGCTCGACGGGTCCCGGTTTTCCAGTGTCCGCCCCGAGCCGCGGCGACGGGCCATTGCACGCCTACGAGCGCTACCGCACCAAGGACCCCGCCGAGGCTTCGGTCCTGACGGCCGGCGTCCTGTCCACGAACCAGTTGGTGGTGCGCGACCACGATGACCGATTCGAGGCCACCTGCCGCTCGGTCGGGGTTCACTCCACCTCCCTGCTGTACCTGACGTACGGCACCGACGTCGCCGTGGACGTTCCGCTACCTTCGCGCCGTGACTACCTGGCGATCCTTCTCCCGGTCTCCGGCCAGGTGCACATGCGGCATCAAGGTCGCGAGTTCGACATCGTGCCTGGGGAAACGGCGGGTGTCACGTACTCGCGGGACGCCTTGCACGCGCAGTGGAGCGATCGGGCGTCGGTACTCACGGTGCGCGTCGACTGGCACGCGGTCGAACTCGCGCTCGGGAACCTGCTCATGGAGTCGCCGCCCCCGGACCTGCGGGTCCAGACGGGCCCGATCGCCGGGCCGGCGCGCCGGTCGCTGTCCGGGGCAGCCGAACTGCTGGCCGCCAGTTACGACGAGAAGGACCCGGATTCCCCCCTTCCCCCGGTGGTCACGCGCCGCCTCGAGGAGCAGGTCCTCTTGGCTGTGCTGCTCGGACTGGACCACAACTACCGGGCCAGGCTGCTGGGCCAGGGGACGCGGCCGGGCCGGCGCGTCGTCCGCGAGGCGGTCGACCTGGTGTCGGCCGAGGAACAGGCCATCTGGACGATCCCCGCCCTCGCCCGTGCGGCGGGCGTCACCGTCCGGTCGCTCGAGCTGGGCTTTCGCAAGGAACTGGGTAAGACGCCGCGCGAGTTCGTCCGGGACCAGCGACTGATGCGCGCCCACGAGGACCTTCGGCGTGCCACTCCTGGAGACGGCACCACGGTCACCGAGGTCGCGTGCCGCTGGGGCTTCTGGCATGCCGGCCGGTTCGCGGCCGGCTACGTCGAGCGATTCGGCGTCAGGCCCGCCACGACACTGCGTTCCGGGGACGCCACCACGGTTCGCTAACTGGCACTTACGCCTTCGGCCAGCGACTCGGCCGGATGCGGCGCGGCTAATAACGTTTCCGATATGGCCATCGAGAGTCTTGAAGACAAGATCGCCGAGGCCGGCGGGGCGGTGAATATGCTGCGCACCTCGCGGGCCGGCGCTGCCCCGTTTCCCATTCCGCCTCAGTTCACCACGTGGCAGGACGAGCAGAGGTCCTGGCATGAGACCGCCGTAATATTCGACCAGTCCCAGCACATGACCGATGTCTACTTCGAGGGCCCCGGCGTGCGGCAGCTGCTGAGCGACGTGGCGGTCAACAGCTTCGCCACCTTCGGGGCGAGGAAGGCCAAGCAGATCATCGTGTGCAACCCCGACGGCCAGTACGTCGGCGACGCGATCCTGTTCGGGCTGAGCGAGGAGAAGGTCAGCATCGTGGGCGGCCCCTGCGCCGCGAACTGGGTCTCCTTTCAGGCCGAGCGGGGCGGTTACGATATCGCGATCAGTCGCGACGAAAGCGCGCTGGCCAACCCGGGCGAGCGCCTGCTGTTCCGCTATCAGGTCCAGGGACCCCGTGCCCTCGAAATCGTCTCGGCCGCACACGGCGCCCCTCTTCCGCGGATCAAGTTTTTCACCATCGGCGCCTTCGACATCGCCGGAATCGAGGTTCAGGCGCTCAACCACACCATGGTGGGCGTCCCCGGACAGGAGATGACCGGTCTGGAGATCTGGGGGCCCCGGGAGTCCGGGCCGCGGGTCCTGGAGGCGCTGCTTTCCGCGGGCGAGCAGTATGGCCTGCGGCAGGGCGGGGCGATCGCGTACTCCACCACAGCGCTGGAGTCGGGCTGGCTGGGCCTGCCCGTGCCCGGCATCTACGCCGGCGATGCCATGAAGGCCTACCGACAGTGGCTGCCCGCCAAGGGATTCGAGGCCGGCGCATCCCTGGGAGGCAGCTTCGCCTCGGACGACATCAACGACTACGTGCCGACGCCCTACGACCTCGGCTACGCGAACGTGATCAAGTTCGACCACGACTTCATCGGCGCCGACGCGCTACGGCGGATCCAGGCCGAACCGCACCGGCGGAAGGTTTGGCTGCGCTGGAACCGCGAGGACGTCACCCGCCTCCTCGGCGACGCTCTGTACTCGCCCGAACAGGACCGGCCCAAGCACCTGCAGACCCCCTACGCGGTCTACGCCACCTTCCAGTACGACGTGGTCATGCACGACGGCCGGGTGGCGGGCATCTCGAACCGCACCGGCTACACCGTCAACGCCGGAACGTGGTCCTCCCTCGCCATGATCGATGAGGAACAGGCCGTCGACGGCACCGAGGTCACCGTGGTCTGGGGCGACCCCGAGGGAGCCCGCCTGCGTCCCACCGTCGAGCCGCACGCCCTCAGAGAAGTCCGGGCGGTCGTGAGCACCCGGCCGCTGGTCTAGCGATCCGCCGCATCGCCCTGGTCCGCCCAGAGCTCCGCGCCGCACGCCCGGCGACACATGGCTTGGTTCAGAAAGAGAGTGTCATGACCGAAAATCCCTGCGATGCCATCGGCACACAAATACACCAGCGCATAACCGATTTGATCGCATCCGCGTCGCTGGAGGTGATTCCACTCGAAGGTGCGCGAGAAAAGGTGCGGGCGGCGCCGACGGGATCCACGGTAACGATCACGTGCTCACCGAAGTTCGGGCTCGAACGGACGCTGGAATATGCCACCACGACGGTTGCCGATGGCTACCGCGTGGTGCCGCATCTGGCGGCGAGGATGGTCCGGGACGAACAATCGTTGCGCCGATTCGTGTCCCGCGTCGTCGATTTGGGCGTGAACGACCTGTATGTGATCGGTGGCGACGCGGACGAGCCGTTGGGCAAGTTCTCCTCAGCTGCCGAGATACTCGACGCGTTGTCCGGATTCGCTCATGGGCTGGAGCGCATCGGCGTCGGATGCTACCCGGAGGGCCACCCGAAGATTCCGGACACTGACCTGCTGGAGGCACTGCTCGATAAACAGGTCCACGCCGACTACATGGTCAGCCAGCTGTGCTTCGACAGCGCCGCGCTGATGGACTGGATCGAGCAGATACGGGTGGCCGGGGTCCTGCTGCCACTGCGCATAGGTCTGGCCGCACCGATCAAGACGACGAAACTGGCGGAACTGTCGCTTCGGATCGGAGTGGGCCAGTCCATTCGGTATTTGACCAAGCAGCACGGAATGGTCGGCAGCCTGCTACTGGGCCGCTCCTACGCCCCGCAGGATCTGCTGCTGGACATGGGCGAGCGGCTGCTCGCCGAGGAGTTCGATATCGAAGGCCTGCACATGTTCACGTTCAACCAGGTCGAGGTGACCGTCGCGTGGCAGCGGCAGCTCACAGGACTGGCGTCCTCTCCCACACCGGAATGGCCGGAGAGATCAGCGTGATCGGGCAGCCCGGCGCCGGGCTGGTGCTCACTCTCTCCTGCCCGGACCAGCCCGGGATCGTGCTGGCGGTGGCCCGCTTTCTGGCCGACCACCGCTGCACGATCACCGAGAGCCAGCAATTCCGTGACCCCACACAGGCCCGGTTGTTCATGCGCGTGCAGTTCGAGCACGTCTACGGCCACGCGCCGGACCTACCCGAGTTGCGGCAGGGCTTCGCCTCGGTCGCGGGCGCCCTGACGATGTCGTGGCGGCTGACTCGAGCCGCGGATCCGCAACGTGTGCTGATCATGGTGAGCAAATACGGGCACTGCCTCAACGATCTGCTCTACCGCGCCTCGACCGGCGCACTGAACATCGTCGTGTCCGCCGTCGTATCCAACCATCCCGATCTCGGGGTGCTGGCGGACAACTTCGGGGTGCCGTTCCATCACGTGCCCGTCACCCCCGAGACCAGGGCCGACGCCGAGGCTCGACTGCTGGAACTGATCGCCGACCTGGATGTGGACCTGATCGTGCTCGCCCGGTACATGCAGATCCTGTCCGTCGATCTGTGCCACACGCTGGAGGGGCGTGCGATCAATATCCACCACTCGATACTGCCCAGCTTCAAGGGTGCCCGGCCCTACCAGCGGGCCCACGAGCGCGGAGTGAAGCTCATCGGAGCGACCGCCCACTACGTCACCGCCGATCTGGACGAAGGCCCGATCATCGAGCAGGAAGTGGCCCGCATCGACCATTCTCTGTCCGCGGATCAGGTCACCGCGCTCGGCCGGGACAACGAATGCCGGGCCCTCGCCCGGGCGGTCCGGTGGCATACCGATAATCGGGTGCTGCTCGACGGCGCTCGCACGGTCGTTTTCCGTTAGCCGCGACGATACGAGTCGCTATGTGTCCGTGGATGGTTCCACGGACGGCTCGGTAGCGCGGGCGGTCCAGCGGTCTTCCAGGCGGCCGAACCGCCAGACCGCGACCGCGACCATCCAGACGACCACGAACATCCCCGCGATGGTGAATCCCGCCTTGTTGATGTCGAAGTTGTTCATGAAGTTCCAGAAGGGCCCATCGAGGTCGAGTTCCTGGGACAGGACCTGGCACAGCTCGATGGTGCCGATCACGAACGCGACGAAGATCGACAAGCCGGTGACGATCATGTTGTAGTACACCTTGCGCACGGGTTTGGCGAAGGCCCAGCCGTAGGCGACGTTCATGAACATGCCGTCGACGGTGTCGAACAGGGTCATGCCGCCGGCGAACAGCAGCGGCAGCGCCAGCACCGCGTACCAGGGCAGGCCCTGGGTGGCCGCGGCGGCGGTCGCGGCGAGCAGCAGTACCTCGGTGGCGGTATCGAAGCCGAGGCCGAACACCACGCCGACCAGGAACATGTGCCGGGTCTTGGTGATCGAGTTCATCCAGCGCCGGAAGAACCGGTACATCAGACCGCGGTTCTGCAGCTGGCGCTCGAGTTCCCGCTCGTCCATCAGGCCGCGCCGCATGGATCGGAAGATCTTGACGATGCCCGCCAGGACCACCAGGTTCAGCAGCGCGATCAGGTACAGGAACAGCGCCGCGGCACTGGTGCCGATGGTGCCGCCGATGGTCTCGTAGGTGGAGTTCGGGTCGACCATCGCCCCGTAGACGGCCTTGGTGGCGATCACGATGCCCGCGCCGACGGCGACCAGGATCGAGGAATGGCCCAGGGCGAAGAAGAACCCGGTGCCCAGGGGCCGTTTGCCCTCGGCCATCAGTTTGCGGGTGACATTGTCGATCGCCGAGATATGGTCGGCGTCGAAAGCGTGCCGGGCGCCGAGCGTCCAGGCGGTGAACGCCACCCCGAGGCCGATACCCAGGCCGTTGTAATGGAAGTGGTGGGGCATGATGGCGAGCACGAAAATGCCCCAGCCGAAAAGGTTCATCGCCAGGATTATCAGGGCCATCCCGCCCAGCCTGGTTTGTTCCGCCCTGTTCAGGTTCGCGCGGAGCGTCCGCCACGCGGAGACGGTTCTTGTCACTGCCCATCCTCCCGATCAGACAGGGAGGATGCGGAGAGTTCTACCGGGACAACAGTTGTCGCGTCCACACGAACGCCCTTCATCCGAGGACCTGTGCCGACGATGAGGCTCAGGCGACCGGACTCGCCCCCGAGGGGGTTCACCGTTGCGGGACAGTGCCGGATTCACACCGGACTTCGCTGCGCCTCATCGGCCGCGGTAGTGTCCCGCGGCAGATTCGACGGTACCAGTCACCCGCCGGATGACCGGCACCGGCCGGACGCGCGATGAACAATGGGGCGATGCCGCCCGGACGGCATGCCCCACTTGTCCGCGCGCGGTGTCAGACGGCCTTGGCCTCGGGGTCCACACCCATCAGCTTGGCCAGGTTGCCGCCCATGATCTTCTTGCGGTCCTCGAGCTTCAGCTCGTCGAGTTCGTCGACCCATGTGACCGGGTCGAACAGACCCTCGGGGTGCGGGTAGTCGGAACCGAAGACGACGTTGTCGGAGCCGACCGTGTCGACCAGACCGAGCACATCCTCCTCGTGGAACGGATGCACGATGATCGAGCGCTGGAATGCCACCATCGGATCCTCGGCGAACGCATGCGGTGTGCGCTCGTAGACCCGCTGCAGGGTGTCGACCAGGGGCCGCACCCACGAACTGCCGTTCTCCACCGGCATGAACCGCAGCTTCGGGAACCGCGTGGCCAGCCCGTGGCCGATGATCGAGGAGACCACGTCGGTGATCCCGCGCGTCTGCGCGTGCAGGATCTCGCGGAATCCGTTCGTCTCGTGGCCGAACGGCAGGTACTCCCCCTGGTTGCCCTCCCACTCGTTGATGTAGCGCTGGTATCCGTCATCGGAGGCGTGCATACCGACCAGCACGCCGGATTCCTCGACGCGCTTCCAGAACGGATCGAACTCCGGCAGCGCGAACGAGCGGCGGGCGCCCTTGAGATCCGGCACCGGGGCGGGGCGGATCAGGATCACACGCGCACCCCGCTCCACCACGCGATCGAACTCGCGGATCGCCTCGTCGACGATCGGCAGCGTGATGACCGGCGTCGGGAAGATCCGCCCCTCGTACTCGTACGACCAGTGCTCGAACATCCACTCGTTCAGCGCGTGCACGACGGTGTGCGTCGCCTCCGCGTCGTCGGCGAGGCGCTCCTCCAGCAGGCTGGCCAGCGTGGGCCACATCAGCGCGCGGTCGATGCTCAGCTCGTTCATGAGCTCGAGCCGATCCTTGGGATTGAAGAAGCCCGGCAGCGCCTCGATGTACCTGGGCGGGTCGGCGAGGACCTTGTCGCCCTCCTTCGGCGCCTTGGTCCGGGACGCCGGATTCTTCAGCTTGAACTCGACCTCCTGCGCACCGGGAGGGGCGACCTTGTTGAAGGTCGGGTTGGGGATGTACTCGCTGATGACGTTCCGCAACGCGATCTTGGTGCGGCCGTTGACCTGGACGTACTTCACCAGGCCGGCATGACTGCTCGGCAGGTACTTGGTGAACGCGTCCGTGGTCTCGTACATGTGGTTGTCGGCGTCGAACACCGGGAAGTCCAACTTCCTGGACATGACCGTTACCTCCGGGCAACTCGTGGATCTCTGTATCCTCACGATAGCACTAAATTAAACACTGTCTAGTTATCTGCGAAATCGACAAAAGTTGCTGTCGGCGTGGGGAATTCGCGAAGACATGCAGGGGCGCATGCGCCGTGAGCTGCGGAGACGAGGGGACTTTACAGAGACACCATTAACGTCGTTAACCACGAACAGACCGATGACCTGGGGCGTTCGGCCGGAACACGAAGATCCGTGCCCGCACAAGGTTTTCAGCCGTTGGCGATGAGGACCTTCCACCCGGTGAGCAGGGCCTCCAGCTCGAGCTGGAACAGCCGCTCGGCGGCCTTCGGCGTCGCGCGGACGACCTTTTCGAGATTGGGCTGCTCGCCCTGGCCGCGCAGTCCGAGTCGTTCGTGCAGTGGCAGGCGCCGGAGGTTCATCATCGCCGCGCCGTAGGCCATGGTCTCCATGCTGTCGATGATCGGATAGCACAGCCGCTTGGGCACTCCGGACTCGAGCATCATGGTCACGATGTACTCGCGCGGGATATTGACGAGTACGCGCCCGGCGCCGGGCTGCATGAGCGGAGCGGCGTTCGGGTGCGTGAGCAGGGAGGTGCGATAGCGCGTCACCGACTCGACCACGTACTGCTCCCACGTGCCGCCGGGGATCCGGGGAATCACCTCACGCGCGAGCACCGTCTCGACCACGCCGCGCAGGATCTCCTCCTTGTCCGCGAAGTGGTGGTAGAGCGCCGCACCGGTCACGCCGAGTTCGGTGCCGAGCCGACGCAGGCTCAGCGCCTCGAGCCCATCCCTGTCGATGATGTCCAGCGCCTTCGTGATCACTTCCTCGCGATCCACCAGGGGGACCTTCGGACGTCCCATCCGTCAGTGTCCTCCAGTCGTCGGGTCGGTGTCGGAGCGGTTATCTAACAATGTAAAGTATTTGGCACGGGTGCACCATAGACTCGCGGGCCACCGGCGGTGGCGTATACGACCGGGTCCGGTCGAGGAGGACATTCGAGTGATCATCAATCATATCGCCGACCACCACGGATGGGCTGGGCCAGTCCGCCCTTCGAGCACATCGGTATCGTGCGACTGATGGTGTTCTCAGATCAGTCGGCCGGGTTGGTCGCGCAGCTGGCGAGTTTCGACCGGATCGCCGCCCCCCTGGACGGACGGCGTGCGGCCGCGGTGGCCATCGCACTGAGCGAGGAGCACGGCCGCTTGACGTTCTGGCTGACCAGGCGCACCTCCGAACTCCGCGACCACCCCGGCCAATTCGCCTTGCCCGGCGGCCGATTCGACACCGGCGAGGACGCAGTCGCCGCGGCGCTGCGTGAATTGCACGAGGAACTCGGCATCACGGCCGAGCGTGAGCAGGTTCTCGGCCTGCTGGACGACTACCCCACCCGATCCGGCTATGTGATGACGCCCGTCGTGGTGTGGATCGGCGACGAGCCCACACTGTCACCCAATCCGGCCGAAGTGGCCGAGGTGTTCCGGATTCCGGTCACCGATCTCGATGTGGAGCCGCGTTTCCTGGACATACCCGAGTCCGATCGGCCGGTCATCCAACTGCCGCTGCTGGACCGGCTGCTGCACGCGCCGACCGGTGCGATCCTCTACCAGTTCCGGGAGATCATGCTGCACCAGCGCGTCACCCGCGTCGCCGACCTGGAGCAGCCCGTCTGGGCATGGCGCTGACGGACCGTGCGCGGCCTCGGCACGAATCGATCCAGCTGGCGCAGTCGGCCCAACCCCGACCCCGACAATGCCGGTCAGGTGATCCGCTCGAAGATCGCCGCAAGCCCCTGCCCGCCACCGATACACATCGTCTCCAAGGCGAAACGCTGTGCACGGCGGTCGAGTTCGCGCAGCATGGTGGTGAGGATCCGCACACCGGTCGCCCCGACCGGATGGCCCAGCGAGATCCCCGAACCGTTCACGTTGAGCCGATCGAAGTCGCCCGCGGTGAGTCCCCACGCGCTGGTGCACGCGAGAACCTGTGCCGCGAACGCCTCGTTGAGCTCGATCAGGTCGATATCCTTCAGCTCCAAGCCCGCCCGCGCCAGCGCGGCCTGCGACGACGGCACCGGGCCGATGCCCATTCTGGACGGTTCGACACCGGCGACCCCCCAGGTCACCAGGCGCGCCAGCGGCCGGAGCCCGTGCTGCTCCGCCTTGTCCCGCGTGGTCACGATGCACGCGGCCGCGCCGTCGTTCTGACCGCTGGCGTTCCCCGCGGTTACCGTCGATTCCGCATCGGCCTTGCGGCGCACCGCCTTCAGCGCGGACAACGATTCGATCGACGCGTCGGGCCTGGGATGTTCGTCGCGGTCGTGCTCGACCTCGCCCCTCCTGGTCGACACCGTGATCGGGACGATCTCCTGCGCGAATCGGCCGTCCTGCTGCGCGGCCACCGCGCGGCGATGGGAGGTCAGCGCGAGTTCGTCCTGGGCCTCCCGGGTGATCGAGTACTCCTTGCGCAGGTTCTCGGCGGTCTCGAGCATGCCGCCGGGCACCGGATAGTGTTTGCCGCCCGCGGTGACCCGGCCGCGGCCGATGCGATCGGCCAGGGCCGTCGACTCACCGCGCAGCCCGAAGCGAAGTCCCAGCGCGTAGTGCTCGGCCTGGCTCATACTTTCCGCGCCGCCGGCGATCACCAGATCGCAGATACCGGTCTGCACCCGCATCGCGGCATCGATGACCGCCTGCAGTCCCGAACCGCAGCGCCGATCGAGCTGCAGGCCGGGAACCGTCACCGGCAGCCCGGCGTCGAGTGCGGCGACTCGACCGATCGCCGGCGCCTCACCGTTCGGATAGCACTGACCGAACAGCACATCGTCGACATCCGAACCGTCTATTCCGGTGCGCCGCATTAGTTCTCGAAGAACGGAACTGGCGAGGTCGGCGGCAGGCACATCTTTGAACATGCCCCCGTAACCGCCGACCGGACTCCGTAATGGCTCGCAGATCACCGCGTCACGCATCGTGCACTTCCTTCGAAATATATTCGGCGGCAACAGGATCAGCTCGGCAGCGCGTAGTCCTCGAGCAGACGCCGGCCGATGATCATGCGCTGGATATCGGCGGTGCCCTCACCGATCAGCAGCATGGGCGCCTCGCGATACAGCCGCTCGATCTCGAACTCCTTGGCGAAGCCGTATCCACCATGGATACGGAAGGAATCCTCGACGACGTCGCGGCAATATTCGGAAGCGAGATATTTCGCCATCCCCGCCTCGAGATCGTTGCGATTACCGGCGTCCTTGATCCGCGCGGCGCGCACGACCATCTGATGTGCCGCCTCGACCTTGGTTCCCATCTCCGCGAGACGGAAAAGAATCGCCTGGTGATCGGCGATCCGCTTACCGAAGGTCCGGCGCTGCTGGGCATAGGAGACGCCGAGTTCGAAGGCCCTGTTGGCGACACCGGCCGCGCGGGCGGCGACGTTGACGCGCCCGACCTCCACTCCGTCCATCATCTGGTAGAAGCCACGGCCCGGCACACCACCGAGAATCCGATCGGCGGCGATCCGGTAATCGTCGAACAGAAGCTCGGTGGTGTCGACCCCCTTGTAGCCCATCTTCTCGATCTTGCCGGGAATCATGATTCCCTCCGCGATCTCGCCGAATCCGGGCTCCTTCTCCACCAGGAACGTGGTCAGGTTGCGATGCGGCTTGTCCTGGCCCTCGGGGGTGCGCACCAGCACCGCGACGAGGTTGGCGGAACCGCCGTTGGTCAACCACATCTTGCGGCCGGTGATCGAGTACCCGTCGCCGGTCGGGGTCGCGGTCGTCTTGATCGCGCTGACGTCCGAACCGAGATCCGGTTCGCTCATCGAGAACGCGCCGCGCACCTCACCTGTCGCCATCCGCGGCAGATACTCCTGCTTCTGCGCACTCGTACCGTGCTGCAACAGCAGGTAGGCGACGATGAAGTGGGTGTTGATTATCCCGCTCACGCTCATCCACCCGCGCGAGATCTCCTCGACGACAAGGGCATACGTGAGCAGCGATTCACCGAGCCCGCCGTACTCCTCGGGGATGGTGAGCCCGAAGATGCCCAGATCCTTCATCTGCTCGACGATCTCGCTCGGATACTCGTCGTCGTGCTCGAGCCTGGTCGCGACGGGCAGGATCTGATTGTCGACGAACTTCCGCACAGCGCTCAGAATGTCGCGCTGCACATCGGTCAAACCCTCTGTGGCACAGAGCTTGCTCATTGTTGCTCCCATCAGCAGTCGTCGAGGATCTCGCGGAACCGACGCAGATCACACACCGGATCGTCGCCGACCGGCGTCACCTGGACAACGGTCACGCCGCGTTCGCGGCAGGCGGCCAACCGGGCCCAAAGCGGCGACATAGATGGGTATCTCGGAGCGCAAGGGCCGCTCGACGATCTTCAGCGGCTTGCCGAGTCCGGTCCCGCCGGGCAGCGGAATGCGGTAGCGGGCGCCGTCGTGTTCCAGGCGCTCCCGGCGCCAGACCTTGCGGCAGATCTCGATCACGTCCCGGGTCCGGCCCAGCGGCGCGTCGTAGGCAACGCCGTGCCATCCCTCGACGACCTGCGGACCGCTGACGCCCAGACCGAGGCTGAACCGCCCTTGGACACCCGGTCGAGACCGGCGGCGGTGCGCGAGGCCTCGTCGACATCGGCGGCCGGCGGAAGCATCACAGCCAATCGGAATACGGACATCACGGATCACCTCGGTAGTTTCAGGCGTCCCGCAGCCGCTGTGCCGGCTCGGCCGCCGAATCCGGCAGCCACGCCGCCCGGTGGCGCTGTACCGCGACTGGGGATCCTCGTTGTGCCCGAACCGCTTCCGGGCTACAGGCGTGCACGCTCCTCGATTGTGCTATCGGTTCGGCGCAGCGGGCGGATGAGCCCCTCCTGGGTGAACGAGGCGATCAGCTCGCCCTGTTCGGTGTGCACGGTGCCGCGAACGTAGGACATGCCGGCGCCGACCTGGGTGCTCTCGTGGGTGTAGAGCAGCCAGCCGTCCCAGGAGACGGGTTCGTGGAAGCTGACGCTGATGGTCATCGGTGCGGTGGACACCGTGAGATGCGCTTGGGCGGTGCCGATTCCGGGATGCGCCCGCATCGTCGTCGAGATGGCCAGATGTCCGGTGAAATAGGCGAGCAGCGCCTTGGCCAGATCGTCCCGGGCGGGGGTGGAGTCGTAATGCAGCCAGGCGTGCAACTCCGGCGGGCCGACCTCATCGGGACTGTTGATGTTCTGCACGCCGACGAACCGCACTTCACGCCCGCTCATCGGCATCGATGCGAGGTTCGCGTCGGCGGGCGCGCCGACATCGGGGCGCGCCGCGTGGTGGCGGATGACGTCGGCGGACGGAACATCTGCCAGCAGGGTCACGGTGACACAGGACTTGCCGTTCTGCCGAGCGGTGATCACGGCGGTCGCCATCGACCGGCCCTCGTGAACGACGTCGACGGAGAGCTCGACCGGTTCGCCCACCAGGACCGCGCGGGCGAACACCGCGTACGCCGAGCGGATCGACTTGCCCTGGAACCGTTTCGCACCGGCGACGATCGCCTGCGCCAGCACCTGGGTTCCCTCGACGACCTGACGGTCGTCCTCGCCGGCCAGTCCGGTCTCGCCGGTGAACCGATCGTCGCCCGCGGGCGCCGCATCGAACAAACCCAGCAGTCCGTCCACCGACCACAGCACGTGACCCGAATCTATGGTCATATCTCGATCATCTCTCGTCGCGCTCCGCTCATACCGCCCTCGCGGATACGGTATATCCAACCGATAGCCATACTGTAACAAATACCGTTCCAGCATCGAGCGATTCGGCGACTACCGGTACGGTCGCCGCCGGCCGATGCTAGAATGTCATTCTAGCATCGGCATAATAGCGCTACCGAAATTGAGAACGTTATTTCCCTCCGAGAGCTCGACCGGGTGGCCTTCGCCGTCGCCCGGGCGAACGTCCTGCCGGCCCGGCCCGCCGATCACTCATCGCGGGAGCCCCCCGCTCGCGGCGCCTGAGCCCTCTTCGATGACTTCAGTACCTGCTTGGCCCGGTCGAGCAATGCGTCCAGCCCGGCCTCGTAGACGCGGTCCTGCACGAGGCTGAGACTATGTCCCTCCGCGACGAATTTCGCCAGGATGGGCATGGCGTTCTGATCGATCGGCGGGATCATCTGCACCCCGACCGCCGTGTCGAGCCCCTCGCTGCGCTCCAGCATCGCGAAACCCCGGCTGTGCCCGGCGAGTGAGTAGTACGTCTCCAGTGCGTCCTGCGGGCTGAAACCCGCCCGCACGAGCGTGGCGAAGATGGCCTCGAGCCGCTCGAACGCGACACGGCTCGGATGGGCGCCGTACGAGGCGGTGTGCATGATCAGGAGATCACACAGTACCGGGTTGTCCCGGAACAGCTTTCGCATCTCCATGAAGTGATCGCGCAGGCGTTCGTACCAGGCGCCCGTGCCGGTGAACGGCAGTGCGATCTCGTACTGTTCGAGCGCACGGTCGCGCATGGACTCCAGCAGTTGATCCTTGCTGTGGAAGTACCAGTAGATGCTCGTGACCCCGACGTCCAGCCGTCGTGCCAGCGCCGGCATGCTGAGCTTCTCCACCGACACCTCAGCGGCCAGGCCGAACGCACCGTTCACGATCTCATCGACGGTGATCGAACCACGCTCGCGACGCTGCCGCCGCGGCGTCCGAGTACCGCTCGACTCCTGGCGCACAATTATCCTTCCGGTAAGCGATTCCGTTGTCATCGAACATGCCGTGGTGATCGAACGTAGCAGTCTTGTCGCAGGTGAATCCGCCTCCATCGGGTGCATCCCTGTCGATCCGGACCCGTGAAGTGCGGGAGACGGCCCGGGTCACGACCCGGCCGGTGTACTGACCGACTATACAGTAATGACTTACGGTAACTATTTCTATTTCTCCGGCCGGCACCACGATCCCGTGCGCGGCACGGGGATCCCACACCACCAGAACCACAGGCACACCTCCTGGGACTTTCGCCGAATCCCTTGCGGAAAGCACTTACGATAAGGTAATTCGATATAGTGGGCGTCGTCACAATCGCAGCCCGGAGGCCACCCACCATCCCACCCGTCACGCACCAGCCCCCCGTCACGGCACTCACCGACACACGCACTGGAGCACACGATGATGAGCAGGCCACTGGAGGGATTTCGCGTCCTGGAGGTCGCCATGTACGGGTTCGTCCCGTCGGCGGGCGCGGTGCTCGCCGACTGGGGCGCCGAGGTGATCAAGGTCGAGCACGCCGTCACCGGCGACCCGCAGCGCGGCCTGCGCCGGATCGGCGCCTTCGTCGTGGAGGGCGACCCGAACCCGAACATCGAACACGCGAACCGGGGTAAGCGCAGCGTCGGCATCGATATGTCCAAACCCGAAGGGCAAGAGGTCATCTACGAGCTGGCCAAGACCGCGGACGTATTCCTCACCAGCTTCCTGCCCTCGGCGCGAACCAGATTCGGCATCGACGTCGAGCACATCCGGGCGGTCAATCCGGCCATCGTCTACGCTCGCGGCAGCGGCCTGGGTCCGCGCGGCGCCGAATCCGACAGGGGCGGCTACGACATGACGGCCTACTGGTGCCGCGGCGGCGTCGCCGCGACGATCACCCCGCCCGATATCGAGGGCATGATCGGACCGCCCGGACCCGCGTTCGGTGACACCATCTCCGGCACGAATCTGGCCGGCGGAATCGCGGCGGCCCTGGTCAAGCGCGAACGCACCGGTGAGCCTTCCGTCGTCGACGTCTCGCTGCTGTCCAGTGGCCTGTGGTCGATGGGCCACACCATCGCGTTGTCCGCCTACGCGGGCGAGCCGCTGCTGGCCGGCCCGACCGGCTCACACGGGGCTATGGCCAATCCGCTGGTCGGCGTGTACGCCACCAAGGACGGGCGGCATCTGTCGTTCGTGATGTTGCAGCCCACCAAGTTCTGGGCCGACGTGTGCCGCCACATCGATCGGCCGGACCTGGCCGACGACCCACGCTTCGAGACCGTCGCCTCGATCGCCGAGCACACCGACGAGGCTGTCGAGATCCTGAAGGAGGCGATCGGCGGCCGGACCCTGGGCGAATGGACCGGACGCCTCAGCACCCTGGCCGGTCCGTGGGCACCCGTTCAGGACGCCCTGCAGGTGCTCGACGATCCGCAGATCCAGGCCAACGAGTACATCCGGACGGCCGGTGAACTCCGATTGGTCTCGAGTCCGGTCCAATTCGATGTCACCGCACCGGATCTGGCTCCGGGACCGGAATTCGCCGCCCAGACCGACGAGATCCTGCGGGAACTCGGCATGGACTGGGATCGCATCGTCGCACTGAAGACCGCGGGAGCGGTGACGTGATCGGCTCTCGTCAGGGCCGCAGCAACGGTACGACTACCATATTCGACCGAAGAATTGGAACACCGCAGTGAACAATCCTGGCACAGCAACGGAATCCGATACCCCGCGGCGCAGCTACCACTTCGACCGGCACACCCCGGAGTATCGGCGCCAATTCGAGACGATCACCAAGGATATGCAGGAGAAGTGTCCGGTCGCGTGGACCGAGACCTACGGCGGCCACTGGGTCGCGGCCGGCAACCGTGAGGTGTTCGAACTCGCCCGCTGCCCCTACGTATCCAATGATCGCGACCTGACCGGGGAGCGCCCCGCCTACCAGGGCATCACCATTCCCTCGGGCCAGGCCGCCATGCCGATCCGCAACGGAATCCTGGAAATGGACGATCCCGAGCACCGGTTGTATCGGTCGGTGCTCAACCCGTACCTCTCACCCGCCGCGGTGAGCCGCTGGGTTCCGTTCATCGACGAGGTAGTCCGCGCAAGCCTCGACGAGAAGATCGAATCCGGCCGGATCGATTTCGTCGACGAGCTGGCCAATATCGTCCCGGCCGTGCTCACTCTGGCCATGCTCGGTGTGCCGCTGAAGAATTGGGAGATCTACAACGAGGCGGCGCACGCCTCGGTGTACACGCCACCGGACTCTCCCGAAATACAGCGGGTCCAGGAACTGCACATGACCATGGGCACGGACCTCATGCAGAACCTGTACGAAATCCGCGAGCAGCCCCGGCCCGGCCTGATCGATGCCATGGTACGCATGCGGATCGATGGCGAGCCCGCGACGGAGCTCGATCTGCTCGGACAGCTCGGTCTGCTCATCGGCGGCGGTTTCGACACGACCACCGCGCTCACGGCGCATTCGCTCGAATGGTTGTCGCAGCACCCCGGTGAGCGCGAAACGCTCAGCCGGGAAAGGGATCTGCTGCTCGACTCGGCCACCGAGGAATTCCTGCGTTTCTTCACACCCGCGCCCGGCGACGGGCGGACGGTCTCGGAGAACTGCGAGATGGCCGGGCAGCAGTTCAAGGAGGGCGAGCGCCTGTGGCTGTCGTGGGCGATGGCGAACCGCGATCCCCAGGTCTTCGAAGATCCGGATACGGTGATCCTGGATCGTAAGGGCAACCGTCACTACAGCTTCGGGCTCGGTGTCCACCGCTGTATCGGATCCAACGTGGCCCGCACGGTCTTCAAGCGGATGCTCACGGCGGTGCTCGACCGGATGCCGGATTTCGTCTGCGATCCGGACGGCGCCGTACATTACGACACCATCGGGGTCATTCAGGGCATGCGTCATCTACCGGCGAGTTTCACACCCGGGCCCCGGCTGGGCGCGGGTCTGGAGGAAACCCTGGACCGCCTGCAGCGGATGTGCGACGAACAGGGCCTCGCCGCGCCGGTCACCGCGGGGCGATCGGACGCCGAATGACACCCGTCCGGGCCCGGGTGGCGGCGAAGGGAATCAACCCGTGCTGTTGGATGTGACGGCCGATCAGGAGTTCTTCCGGGCGACGACCGAAAAGTTCCTGCGCGGTCAGGTTC
The DNA here is from genome assembly GCF_019038435.1 of Nocardia alni. GTDB lineage: Bacteria > Actinomycetota > Actinomycetes > Mycobacteriales > Mycobacteriaceae > Nocardia > Nocardia alni. The sequence goes on along the minus strand of NZ_JAGPOX010000015.1, from coordinate 43,083 downwards.
CCGCCGACGAAATACGGCGGTTGCGGCACACCGAGGCCGGATTCGATCCGGAGTACTGGCGGCGCGGCGCCGAACTCGGCTGGGTATCGCTGCTGGTCGACGAGGCGGTCGGCGGTGGCACCATCAGCGGTCGCCCGGTCGCCGAATTCACCCTCGTCGCCTACGAATTCGGGCGGCATGCCGCGCCGGGGCCGTTGATTCCGGCGAACGTCGTTGCGGCGGCGTTGCGGGACACCGGAACTCATCCGACGGTCGTCGGAGAACTGGTGGCGGGCAACGCGATCGGCACGTGGTGCCACACCGAGCCGATGACCCGCGACGGGTTCGGCGCGGTGAATCTGACCATCCGCCGGGACGGCACGGACCTGGTCCTCGACGGCGTGAAACGCCCGGTGGAATATGCCGGTTCGGCTCGCTACCTGCTGGTCACCGGGCGCATTGGCGAGGCTCTCACCCAGGTGCTCGTGCCCGCGGACGCCCCGGGCGTATCCATCACACCGCTGAATTCGCTCGACCTCACCCGCCGGTTCGCCACCGTCACCTTCCAGAACGTCCGGATCCCCGCCGATGCCGTGGTCGGCACGATCGGCGGTGCCGACCGGCAGATCGAGCGGCAGACGCAGCTCGCGCTGGCCGGACAGTGCGCGGAAACCGTCGGCGCGATGCAGACCGGCTTCGAGATGACGATGGAGTGGGCCGCGGACCGATATTCCTTCGGCCGGCCCCTGGCGTCCTACCAGGCGTTGAAACATCGCTTCGCGGACCTGAAGTCGTGGCTGGAGGCGGCGCACGCCATCGCCGACGCCGCGGCCACGGCCCTGGACACGCGGGCCGCGGATGCGGCCGAACTGGTCGGCGCGGCCAAGGCCTTCATCGGCGTGCACGGCGTGGAACTGCTGCAGGACTGCGTGCAGTTGCACGGCGGCATCGGCCTGACCTTCGAGCACGACCTGCATCTGTTCCTGCGCCGGGCCGCGGTCAACCGCGGCCTGTACGGGACGCCCGCCGACCACCGGCAGCTGATCGCCGACCGTCTCGTGGAGCAGGAAGGACTGGCATGAGCGTCGACATCGAGGACATCGAGGACTTCCGGCTGCGGGCTCGCACGTGGATCCGCGACAACCTGGGCCCGTACGTGCCGGAGACGGCCGCCGGGCTGCACAATGTCCCGCGCGAGGAGCAGTTGGCCGCGGTCGCCGCCGACCGCGCGCTCCAGCGCGCGCTCTACGAGGCCGGATTCGCCGGAATCGCGATTCCCGCCAACTACGGCGGCCAGGGCTTGACCGCCGCGCACCAGCACGCCTTCAACGAGGAGCTGTCCGGATACGAATACCCCAGCCGGTTCCAGGCCCCGACCATGTCCCCCTGCGCGGCGGTACTGCTGGAATTCGGTACCGAGGCGCAGAAGAAGCAGCACATTCCGGCCATGCTGCGCGGCGAGGAACTCTGGATGCAGTTCCTGTCCGAACCATCCGGAGGCTCCGACGTGGCGGCCGCGCTGACCACCGCGGTCCGCGACGGTGAGGACTGGGTGCTCAACGGCGCCAAGATCTGGACCACGGGCGCGTGGTGGTCGGACTGGGCGCTGTGCCTGGCGCGCACCAACTGGGATGTGCCGAAACATCGCGGGCTGACGGTGTTCATCCTGCCCATCCATCAGCCGGGCGTCGAGGTGCACCAGATCGAAATGCTCAACGGCGCCAAGGACTTCTGCCAGGAATTCATCACCGATGTGCGAGTTCCCGACACCGACCGGGTCGGCAAGATCGACGACGGATGGACCGTCGGCACCCGGTGGATGTTCCACGAGCGCATGCTGTTGAACTCCCCCTACGTCACCTATCCGGTCGGGACCGCGCGGGCGGGCATCACGACCTCGCCCGCCCGGATCGCCTCCGACGCAGGCGTTCTGGACGATCCCCGCATCCGTGACCTGATCGGCGAGGCGCACACCCTCGAACTGGTGAGCCGCGCCCTGCAAGAGCGCATCACCACCGGCGTGCGGTCCGGGAAACTCTCCCATCAGGCCGCGGCCATCGGCAGGCTGTTCGGCGGCGTCACCCATGTGCGCGCCGCGGCAATCGCTTTCGAGATCGCCGGATCCGGCGGCGCGGTATGGGACCAGGACGAGCACACCGCCGCCGCGGCCGGTGAGTCGTTCCTCATGCGGCAGGTGTCCACGATCGGCGGCGGCACCACCGAGATGGCCCGCAACGTGATCAGCGAGCGGGTGCTCGGCATGCCGCGGGAATCGGCGCCCGACCCCAACCTCCCGTTCCGGGAGGTGCCCCGCAGCAGGGGAACCCGATGACACGAGAAAGCCGAGAAACCATGACTTCATCGACAGAGGGCGGCACGAGCTCCGCACCGGCAGAGATCCCGCTGGTCGACTACCTGGCGCTCGAACCCGCGCCGCACCTGGTGGCCAATCGCTGCCGGCAGTGCGGGGCCCGGTTCTTCGACCGGCGCAACGCCTGCGCGAAATGCTTCGGGACCGAATTCGATTCGGTGGACATCGCGACCGAGGGCACGGTCCGGACCTTCTCCATCGTCATGGTGGCGGCGCCCGGCGTCGAGGTGCCGTACGTTCCCGCGGTCGTCGACTGCGACGGCACCAGCGTGCGCGCCAACCTCGTCAACATCGAACCCACCAGCGACCGCGTCAAACCCGGGCTGAAGGTTCGCCTGACCACCTTCCCCATCGGCGCCGACGCCACCGGCTCGGTCGGCGTGGGCTTCGGATTCGAACCGATCGGAGCATAGATATGAGCGTCGACTCCGTGTGGATCCTCGGCATCCACATGACCAAATTCGCCAAGCACAAGGACAAGGACCTGGTCGACCTGGCCAGCGAGGCGGCCCAGGGCGCTCTCGCCGACGCCGGGGTCACCATGGACAGGATCGGTGTGCTGGCCTCGGGCAATCTCATGTACGCCCAGACCGGGCTCGGGCAGCAGTTGCAGAAGCAGATCGGCCAGACCGGCATCCCGGTCTACAACGTCTCCAACGCGTGCGCCACCGGCGCCACCGCGCTGCGCACCGCGATCATGGCCATCAAGGCGGGCGAATGCGACTTCGGCCTCGCCGTCGGCGTCGAAAAACTCTCCGGCGCCGGACTTCTCGGGGTATCCGCGAAGCCGCCGCGCGCCGAGACCTGGACCCGTTCGGGACGCTTCGGTGCGATCGAGCCGCTGGACGGCCGCATCGGCACCGACACGATGCCCGGCGTCTTCGCCCAGATCGGTCTCGAGTACGAACACAAATACGGCGGAACCGATTTCGAACTGTTCGCGCGCATCTCCGAGAAGAACCACGCGCATTCGACCCTGAACCCGCTTGCCGCGTACCAGAAGCGGCTGACGCTCGAGCAGATCATGGGCGATGTGATGATCGCCTACCCCAACACCCGGCCCATGTGCTCGGCCAACACCGACGGCGCGGCGGCCGCGGTCGTGGTCAGCGGCGAGCGACTGCGCACGCTGTCTCTCGAACAGCGCCGGCGGGCGATCAAGATCTCGGCCTCGGTCCTGACCACCGATCCCTACGAGGAGGCGTGCCAGATCCTGCCCAACGTCAACACCCTCACTCGCAACGCCGCACAGACCGCCTACGAACAGGCCGGCGTCGCACCGGACGATCTCGACCTGGTCGAACTGCACGACTGCTTCGCCACCGCCGAACTCGTGCACTACGACAACCTGATGCTGTGCGAGCCGGGCAACGCCGTCGACTTCTTCAAGTCCGGGGCCACCTGGCGCGACGGCCGGACTCCGGTCAACGTCTCCGGTGGGCTCGAATCCAAGGGGCATCCGATCGGCGCCACCGGCATCGCCAATATCTGGGAGGTCGCCACGCACCTGCGCGGTGAGGCGGGGCAGCGGCAGATCGAGGGCGCCACGGTCGGGCTCGCCCATGTGATCGGGCTCGGATCCGCCTGCGGCGTGCACATTCTGGAGAAGGCTGGGGTCTGACGCCGCGAGATCTCGCCACAAGTGCGGCCCGCGGACGCACTCGCCGAAGCGATGGCTCACGGTGGGACCGGCGGTTTCGCCGGGCCGACGCGCTCGCGGGTGACAACGCCCGGACAACATCCCCGCAGCGGCCCTTGACGACGTCCCGCGAAGACAGGCGTGGTCGAGCGGTTGTCGCCGCTGTCGGTACCCCCGATTCGGATCGTGGACCACTGTGGAGGGCGCATGGGGGCAGGGAACCGGTGAAGCCGGCACGCACTGCTGGTGCCCGCGAGCCGGTGCACACCGTGCGCCCGGAAACACCGGCGCAGGGACGCGGCCGCCCGCGTGACGCCGACGTCGACCGCCGGATCATCGAGGCCGTCCGGCAGGTCTACACCGATCCGGCCTGAATCCGGCCATCACCGCCGTGGCCGGGATTGCTGTGCGCCCGCGCTATTTCCCACCCGCTGACCTGCACGGTGTCCGCCACGCCACCGACGAACTCATGGCAGACATCGTACGGCGATCCGGACGTCCCTACGTGAACTGCTACGCCACGACCTTCACGGCGGGCTGATACGAGCCACCCCCGGCTCGGAATATTCGGGTGGGCGCGGTGTCGCGCCGACCAGGCTCAGTGATCGCCGCCAACTGCGGCGGTGGAGGTTCCATCGTCCGGCATCGGGACGCCGGACCGAACGGCATTGCTGAACACCGGGCGGCTCACCGCGGCGGTCGCCGGGGTGGTGTCGAGGGGGCCGTCGCTATGGCTGAACAGGCTCGGCGACGGCGGATATTCATCATCCATACCTGTATCCTCCTCCTGGATCAGGCTCACAGCCAATCGAGCCCCAGTTCCGACCGGCGAGTTCGCCAACCTGGGGGGCGGCTCGGTCCCCGCTCCCACGCGGACCGGGTGTGTGCTACAGCACGCTTTTGGGAGACTGCGCCGGAATGTGGCATGATTGAGGGCGAGTACGGGTTGTTGAACAGATCGATCGCTCGGCTCACTACAGGAAAGTAACAAGAAAAGTAATGACGCAAGGCAGTGTGAAGTGGTTTAACGGCGAAAAGGGCTTCGGGTTCATCGCGCAAGACGGTGGCGGCCCCGACGTTTTCGTCCACTACTCCGAGATTTCCGGGTCCGGGTTCAAGTCCCTCGACGAGGGACAGCGTGTCGAATTCGAGATCGGCCAAGGTAAGAAGGGCCCGCAGGCCCAGCAGGTCCGCGCCATCTAGTAGCTGGCTGACCTGAACAGAAACCCGCGCAACGGCGCGGGTTTCTTGCTTTTCAGGGGACGCAGGGCCGCGGATGGCCAGCTCTGCGGCGCGTTCCCCGTCGACCCGACGAGAGACCACGACCCCACCCCTCCCCCGGGCGCACGAGCGAGACCACCACGGGTAGACCTGTCACGGGCACCTGCTGATACTCGGCCGGAGACCCCGCAGTAGTTTCGGGCGGTGCGGACGACAGCCGCCTGTCAGGTGTTCGGGCCGAGTACTCGGGTTCGTACCCGGGGTGACCATTGCACGTACTTCGACGTCCGTTCCATCGAAGTGACGGATATAGACGAATCGTCCGGTTTCGCCGTCATAGGGACCCCCACTGATCGTGGTCGCGCATGTGGCGAACTCGACGATCAACTGGACCATCTCATCGACGATCACCGGGCCTATCGTCGTGCGGTATCGGTCGGCCTGTTCGGGTGAGCCGGCGATGATCACGAAAACACCGATCACGGCGAGTTCGGCCCGTTCGAAGGGAATCTGAGATCCGCTGGGGCGCCGACAAGTTTCTCGAAGGTCGGCGGCGCTGCGTCGAGATCGGCGACGAACCGCCGGGCCCAGGTCTTCACTATCCGCACGTTCGCGAAGTCACTGTGCGTCGACCACGGTCTCACCGCTTCCGCGTACCGATCCGGCTGACCCGCTCTGCCTGACACCGTCGGGGCCAGGCAGCGGCGGCCGCGATCGGGATCAGGAGTTCCGTTTCTGGTATGCGTCGACCAGTTCCTTCGGCAGACGGCCCCGGGCCGAGACTTTGAGGCCTTCCTCTTGGGCCCAGTCGCGAATCTTCACAATCTCGACTTTGCTCAGCCCCGAGGGCTTGGGCGCGGCCGCGGAGGTGCGGCGAGCGCGTCCGCCAACCTTTCGGGCTGCCTGGACATACGGCTCGAATATCGCATAGAACTTGTCGCGATTCTTGGCGCCGAGGTCGATCTCGTATTCCACGCCGTCTATCGCGAATGTGATCGTAGGATCCGGTACAATTTGGGTGTCGATTCGATCGCCTGACACATCATCGAAGGTTTCCACCAACGTCTTTTTTGCCATTGCGCTAATCTAGCATTTCCCGGCCGGATGCGCCAAACATCGCATGAGTGCCCCCTGGGTAAAGTCATCCTATTGCCTTATGGAGCCGAGGGTGGACCATCCGCAAACCCGCTACCAGTGATCATGGTCGTTTTCCATACGAGCGCCGCCAAGGCGTTGCCCCCGGCACATCGGTTGTGTCGGCGGCACACCCGCCTGCCGGTTGCCCAGCCGGTCAACCGGCAGGCGGGTGGTCTCCAACGCCATCCAGGACAATCAGGGTCATCACGACACCTAATGCGCGATAATGCGCGCTGCGACATGGCGGCACATCTCCACGGAAAGTCGGGTAATACCCCTCCGCGGACATCGGTCCGGACGTCGCAATGTCGGAATTGGTCGACCGGGTAATCATCCCGAAAACACTCGGCAAACCGCTGAACGAGTTGCGAAACCTGCTGATCCCGGTCGGCCCGGACCGGCAGAGCCCGACATCACGGAGGCGCTCGCTCGTCCGCGGATCGCCCAGAACGCGCAAGCGATCCTGGCCCGCGCCGAATGACAGGAGAAATTGCCGCTCGGCGCTCAGCAGAGGACGTCGACCGCGCGCATCAGAGATCCAGGAGCTCCGCGAGAGTATTGCCCAGGACGCGATCACGCAGTTCACCCGGGGGCGTGTCCCGTTCCACCGCGACCCGCGCCAGGACAGGATCCCCATACGGAGCATCCGAGCCGAACACCGCGCGCTCGGGAACCTCCTTGATCGCGAACCGAACTGCGAACACCACGGGGGCCGTGGACAGTTCGATGTACATATTGGGGTTCTCCCGAACCAATTCGATCGCCGATAGCCAGTTGAGCCCGCCGAGTTGGCTGATCACCAGTGGTACGCGTCGATAGCGGCGGGCGAGACTGGCCAATATCCGCAGATCCTCCTGCGTGGTCGGGGCGAATCCGTGTACCACCACCGGTAGTCCCCCGTGCTCCGCCGAAGCTCGCAGGACCGGCTCGATCAGCGCGGCTCGGCCCGGCGGCGGCGTCAATTCTCCGATACCCCGCAATCCCCGGCCTACTACTTCACGCTCGACATAAGCTTCGACCTCCTTTGCGGGCAGATCCAGGCGCACGGTCCCGAAACCGATGAAACGATCCGGGTATGCCGCCAGCGCGGCGTCCAATTCCTGCCACGCCGAGCGATAGACGCTCTCGTCCTTCCCGCCACCCCCGAGCGCGGCAGTAAGCGCGCCCATCTCGGTGCGAAGCGAAATCTGCCCGCTCCGGATGCGGTCGAGTGGCGAACAGAACCGCACGGTCCACCCCGGCCTCGTCCAACAGTTTCAGATGCGTCCGCACCGGATCGTGCACATGACTATGGGCGTCGATGATCAAGGAATTGCCTCCTGTCGGGCCGCGGAATACAGCGACGGAAGCAGTGTTGAACGTTGTCACAGCGACAAGGTCAACACGAACAGGAGCACGGCCCCATGCTGATCGGTGAACTGGCCGAACGCACCGGCACCACCGAGCGGCAACTGCGCTACTACGAAAGCGCGGGATTGCTGACCGCATATCGCAGAGCGAACGGGTACCGCGACTACGACGACACCGCCGAAAGCATCGTCACCCGAATCCGAACGCTGCTGGCCGCCGGGCTCTCGATTCGACTGATTCGCCAGGTCATGCCTTGCGCGCTATCCGACGGATCGCTGCGCCCCTGCCCCGGAATCCTCGAAACACTGCGTACCCAGCTGACCCGAATCGACCAACGGGTAACCGAGCTGACGCAGGCACAGGAAGCCCTCCGCCGGACAATAGCTTTCGCCGAACATATCGAGGCGGCGGCGCCTCCGATCACACAGCAGTCGCCGTAAGCGTCGACTCAGAACAGGATGGTCATCCCCGCGTCCACATTGAACGTCTGTCCGGTGATGAAGCTGGCGGATTCACCGGCGAGAAAGGTGACGATCCCGGCAATCTCGCCCGGCCGGCCCCAGCGGCCGAATGCCGTTCGGTCCGCCAGGAATTGGGTGAAGGCGGAATCGTGCAGCATCCCGGCGTTGGCTTCGGTCGCGAACGGACCGGGCGCCACCGAGTTGACAGTGATGTGGTGGGTGCCCAATTCGGCTGCGAGACTTCGGGTCAGTCCGTCGAGGGCCGCCTTCACGACGCTGTAGGCGATGTCGCCCGCGCGGCCGAGCTGGCCGATGACCGAGGAGATGTTGATGATCCGGCCCGGCGTCTCTCGGGTGATCAAATCCTGGGCGATCAGACGGCTGAGCTGGTAGGCCGAGGTGACGTTGGTGTGGAACAGCCGCGTCAGGCCTTCCGGCGGAAGATCGCCCAGGCCGCGGCGGTCGCGGTGCCCGACGTTGTTGACAAGCACGTCGATGGGGCCGAGGTCGTCCAGGGCCCGCCGGGTTGCCTCCGGATCGGTCACGTCGAAGGCGGCCGATATGGCATCCAGGCCGTCGGCGCGCAGTTTCGCGACCGATGCGGCGAGTGCGTCCTGGGATCGACCATTGACGATCACCCGGGCGCCTGCCACCGCCATGCTGTGGGCCATCTCCAGGCCCAACCCGCGCGCCGATCCGGTGATCAGCGCCGTACGGCCGGTAAGTGTGAATGGAGACGTGCTGGTCACTTCGGCCAACCTTCACTGAAACAGTTGTTTCAGTGAGCGTATCGTATCGTCGGGATGTGCGGAACGACCAAGGCGCGCCCCCGGCTCATGTCCAGCCCGTCCCCTCGGCCCGCCGGATCGAATTGCTGGCGGCGTGCTACGGCTACGCTCTCGATCACGGTCTGGCCGGGGTATCGCTGCGGACGCTGGCCGCAGCGGTCGGCAGCAGCCCGCGAGTGCTCCTGTATCTGTTCGGCAGCAAGGATCAGTTGATCCGCGAGGTGCTGGCCCACGCCCGGCACCGGGACATCACCCAGATGACGGCCGTGCTGGAAACGGTCGATCCCGTCGGGGAGGACACCTATGGCGCTGCGGCGCAAAGGATATGGGAGTGGTTGTCGGCGCCGGAGCAGCGAGCGATGACACGGCTGAACTACGAGGCGTTCCTGCGATCGGTCGGCCACGATCCAGGCCCCTGGGCGGGCTTCGCCACCGAATCCATCAACGACTGGAAGGATTTGCTGCTCCGCCACCTGCCCGGCGTACCCATCGACGTGGCTCAGGCCCGCGCCACTCGCTCGCTGGCTCTGATTCGCGGTCTACTGCTGGAACTGCTCGCCGACGCCGACCCCGTCCGTGTCACCGCTGCGACACAACAGGGCTGGTGAAAATAGGCGACACCCGGACAGGACCGCCGCAACCCTGCCGATGATCTTGTAGCGTTCCGGATACCGCCGCGAGCGGACCACCCCGTTCAACCACGACTGCGGAGGCTCGGCAATGGCGGCACAGGCGGACCGGCGGCGTACACGAGCTGCGATCGCGGGAGCGGCGATGGCGATCACCATCGCCGTGGGTATTCCCGCTACGACCGCCGACGCCACGCCGGCTGCCCCGGGCGGGCTCGGTTTCTACTATCCGCCAGCAGATCTCGTTGCCGGTACCCACGGCTCGGCGATCTGGACGCGACCCATCAACGGCGATCCGGGCATCCCCGGCGCCCACAACTACCTGATGCTGTACCGGTCGGTGGACCTGCGGGGACAACCGGTCGCGGTGTCGGGGACACTGGCGATCCCCCAGGGCACCGCCCCCGTCGGCGGGTGGCCGCTGATCTCCTACGCCCACGGAACCGCCGGCGTCGCCGATATCTGCGCCCCATCGCGAGACACCGGCCCCTCTTTCCTCGACCACGACTACATCTCGCTGCAACGGGCCATGCTGACGCGGTTCGTCGCCGCGGGCTACGCGGTCGCCGCGACCGACTACCAAGGTCTGGGCACCAGCCAAGGTTCCGGCGGTATCGCCCGGCACGGCTACCTGATCGGCGACGCCGAACAGCGAGCCGTCGCGGATATGGCGCTGGCCGCCCGCGCCGTCGACCCAGCGATCGGCTCCCGCTGGGTGGCAATGGGTCATTCGCAGGGTGGCCAGGCGGCGGTGTTCGCCGACGCGCACTCCCAGCAGTGGGCACCGCAATTGCACCTGCTCGGCGCGGTGGCAATGGCTCCGGCTTCACACATCGGCCTGGGTATCCGCGCCTCGGCACTCGCGGCGAATGCCGGTCTCGCCGCGTCGACGGGCAGTATCGGACAAGGCGCCGTGTCGTTCATGCCGTTGTTCATCCGGGGCGCTCAGACGATCGCCCCGACCGACCCGGCCCGGTACCTGACTCCGGCAGCATCGGCGATGCTGCCACAAGCGGACAACCGCTGCATCGACCAACTGCGCGAATCGAATTCGTGGGGCGATCTCCCGCTGTCCCAGGTGTTGCGCCCGGGCGCCGACGTTTCGGCGCTCACCCGGATCCTCGATGCCAACGAGCCCAGCAACCTGGCCTTCTCCACTCCCCTACTGGTACTACAGGGCCGCGCCGACACCACCGTCGCACCCACGGCCACCGACGCCATGGTCGCGCGGCAACGGCTGACCGGACAGCCGGTCGAGTACCGCAACTATCCGGGCGTCGACCACCGCGGCCTGCTCGCCGCGAGCGCGAACGACGCACTGGCCTGGGCGAATACGCGATTCGGACGGTAGCGGATCGGTAACCTGGAAAAGTACAAATGTTTTCTCAACAGTGAGAATGGCTTACTTTTCATCCATATCGACCGAGCAACACAAGGTGTCCCATGGATGGAATTTCACAGGCTGTGCGAGTGATCGCAGCAGCCGATGTCACAGAGAAGATCGGACGCCAAGGGCAGCATCTGATACCCTGCATCACCAGGGAAACCTGTGGGAGCCAAGGCATTTCAGCCGGGATGGTGAACATGGCCGGAGGGAAGGTGTCACAGGCCCACTACCACGCCGACAGTGAGATCGTCGTCGTGTGTATGCGCGGAAGGGCGGCGACGCTCATCGGGCCGGAATTGACGCCGTATCTCCACGGGCCGGGTGAATTCATCTATATCCCTGCGGGGGTGGTGCATGTTGCGGTAAATCTCAGTAAAACCGACGATCTGGTCGCGGTGGAAATGCGCACCGACCCCATGTTCAACGACGACGTCGTGCTGACCCCGGAATACGACGCCCCAGTGGTGGACGTTGTGGCACGGCTGCGCCAGCAGCTCACACCGGTGAGCGCCGGCCTGTGATCACCAAAATAAGCCGGGGCGGCGCCGCGGTGAGCAGTGGACCGATAGACGATATGTTCGCGGCGTTGTCCCGCCGTCCCGACGTGATCTCGTTCGCCGTCGGTGCGCCGGATCCGGCACTGCTGCCCGGCGAACTCGTCGCCTCGCTGACGGCCGATGCGTTTGCGGAGTACGGGAATTCGATGTTGCAGTACGGGTCGACCCGGGGATTTCCGCCACTACTCGACAAAGCGCAGACGCTGCTCGCGGGACGCGGGGTAACGTGCTCGCCGGACCAGCTGCACATTGCGACGGGCGGATCGGGCGCCTTGCACAACGTGTGCATGGCGCTGCTCGACCCGGGCGCCGTGGTGCTCGTGGAAACCCCGACCTACGGTCCCGCGATGAAGGTGTTCCGCAGTCACGGCGCGATCGTCGTCGGAGTCGAGTCCGACGCGTACGGCATCCGACCCGAGGCACTGGATGCCGCACTGGCACAACACAATACCGCCTTCGTCTATCTCCTGCCGACCTTCCAGAACCCGACCGGCCGCACCATGCCGACCGAGCGCCGCCGGCAGGTGAGCGAAGTGATCATCCGGCACGGCGTCATGGTGGTGGAGGACGACGTGTACGTCGAGCTGCGGTACCGGGGCGAGCCAGTGCCGGCCTTCTGGGCGAGCGCGCCGCACAACACCGTGTACATCACGTCGTTGTCGAAAACCCTTGCGCCGGCACTGCGAATCGGTATCGCGGCGATGCCGCTCGATCTCTTGGACCACGTCCTTGCCCTGAAGCAAGGCATCGATATGCAGACCTCGACCTTCAACCAGGCGATCGCCGCCACCTTCCTCGGCAGTGCGACAGGCGCGGCGCACGTGACACGGACCGTGGAAAGCTATGCGCTGAAGCTGGCGACGCTCACCACCGCGCTCGGAAAGTATCTGCCTCCCGGCTTCTCCTGGAGCGAACCCGAGGGCGGAATGTTCGTATGGATCGAGGGCCCTGGCGATTTCGACGCCGACGCACTCATCGTTCCGGCATTGGACGCCGGAGTGGCGTTCCTGCCCGGCGCGACGTTCTATGCCGACGCCGACGCGCCGCGCAACGGAATCCGCCTGAGCTTCGCGAACGTGCCGAACTCCGAGATCGACAGTGGCATAGAACTGTTGGCTGCCCTGTGCAAGGCGTCATGAGCATCGTAGGAGTCTGGGAAGTCCACGCCGAAGGCGCACCATTCGAATACCACGTCATGACATTCCATGCGGACGGCACCATGCTCCAGTCGAATCCGGACCACGGAAACCGCACCACCAGCGATAGCAACGGCATGGGCGCCTGGCACGCCGACGGACCACAAGTATCGGGAGCGTTCCTGGAATTCACCGTCGACCGAAAGAATCCGGACGCGATACACAAAGGAATCGTCCGCTTCGAATTAACCATGCGCGACAACGAATTCACCGGCTCCGCAACCGCAATGTTCTACGAACCAACCGGAACCCCCACCCGAGGCCCCCTCACCTCCCACCTCACCGGCACAAGATTCAACCCAGCCATCCATCCCCCGACCGCACCGCCACCATAACTGGTAAAGTGCCTGCGTATGAGCGGGAGTGGGGGTCCGAACCTTGCAGTGGTGCCCGAGGACGTCGCCGCAATCGGCCGATATATCTACAGTGCCGCGGAAAACCTGCGCTCGGCGCTGGCAGCCACGGGCCGTGAGGTCGAAGCCTTGACCTCTGGGTCTTGGACCGGCAGCGCCGCAACCACATTCGGCCAGGGCTGGCACGAATGCGCGGACGGCGGTAACCAGATCATCGACGCCCTGACCGACATGGCCCAGAAACTCGGCATCACCGCGACCAACTACCGCGACCGCGACAACCGAACAGCGACGCACATCTCGAGCCTGAACCTGTGACCGACGAATACGGCGTCGATCTCGAACACCTCGACCAGGTCGTGGCCCACCTGAGAAACCTGACCGGATTCCTCACCGACACCTTCGACGAGATCGACCGCCGCATCCACACCCTGCGCGAGGGCAGCTGGGAAGGCGCCGCCGCACAGGCCTACACCCAGGCCCACACCCAATGGATCACCGGCGCACGAGAATTCACCCGAGGAGTCACCGACGCCACCCACGCCGCCCGTGACGCGCACGGCCACTACACCCACGCGGTAGACATCAACGGCACCATGCTGAACGGCTGACGCCGTGGCCCCCACCATCAAACTCGACCCACACACCTATTACGCCGCCGCGAAATCGCTCAGCCTGCTCGCCGACCAGACAGTCCTCCCATTCCTGGCCCTGCACAACGCCTTACACGACAACCCCGGCATGGCCGGGAACTACAGCGGCGTGCAGACCTGGACCACCCCCTACGACACCCAGGTCGAGGACTTCCACCAATCGTTCACCACCTACACCAACGCGCTGCAACACTTCGGTGACGTCCTGAACGCGGCCGGATACAACTGGGACATCGCCAACTACAACGCCGACACCAACCCGACCAAGGGCCCCGCACCCGACAAACCCAGCCCCGCCACCGAACCACTGATCAAATCCGGTCTCACACCCCCACCCTCGGCGAAATCCGGCGACACTCGCCCCGGCCTCGACGAAGGCCCCCTGCACGGCCTGTTCGCCAAGATCACCCACCCCGTCCCCAACGGCGACCTCGGCAAACTCACCGCCACACACGACGCCTGGACCGCCTGCGCCCACCACGACGCCATCACCAACGCCGCAGGCCACATCAAACAACTCCGCGACACCTTCACCGACACCGCCACCATCGACCCCCACCTGACCGCGATCCAGGACCACCTCACCACCCTGTCCACAGCCGCCGACCACCTCGCCCGAGCCTCGAACTCCCTCGCCACCGCCGTCAGCGCCCACCGCGACCAACTCCAATCCCTGCGCACCACCCTCAGCCACGACCGCAACCAAGCCCTGATCGCCATCGGCGCAACCGTCGTCGCCTTCGCCGCCCTGTGGTGCGTCACCGTCCTCGCCACCGACGGCCTCGGCGCCGCAGCCACCGGCGAAGAAGCCGGCCTGGCGGGCGCAGCCACCGACGCCGAAGTCACCACAGCCGCCACCGCCATCAGCAGCGACATCGCCACCAGCACCTTCCCCTCCCTCCTCGCCGAGGGCAGCGAAACCTTCAGCGCCATCAGCCAATTCACCAAAGCCGACGCCCAACTCCTCGCCATCCAAGCCCTCATCGTAGCCACCACCAGCGCTGACAGTGGTGGTAGCAGCACGGCGGACACCGGAGAGGCGGACAAGGCGGGGCAACCAACTCCGACGGACCGGATCAAGGAGCACCTGACAGACAGGGACCTCGATGCCGCACGTCGCGAACTGAAGGGCGAAGTCGTCGCCCGGAAGCCGGATGGCACACCATGGGACCACGTCGACGAGGTGAAGAACGCACAAACCGGTCTGATAAAACGGATCGCTCAACTGAACAAGCGCCTCAGTTGGCCAGGTCTATCCGATCAGGAACGTCCGCTTGTCGAAGACGAGCTATCCGAGGCCAGCCGATTACTCGACCACAGTGAGCAATTCGTACCGCGATAGAGTAGCAAAAGAGACCTCACGAGGAGATATGGACGACGCCATCATGAACCAGAGTCTCGAGCAGGTGGAGGGCAAAGCTTGGCCTGATCCACCGCCCGATGCCACGCGCCTGATAAAGTCGGTGCACTCCTTGCGCCGCAAGCCGATCAGTCGGCTCAGTGTTGAAGATTTGCGAATTATGCTGGGGCAGCGCGAAGGCCTTGCTGTTCTCGCACCTCGAGCGCTCGATATCGTCGAGGAAAACCCTCTGGCAGAGGGTGACTTCTACCCAGGCGACCTACTTGTGGCAGTATTGAATATTCCCGAGGATTATTGGTTCGAGAACCCCGAAGCGGTCGCCCAATTATGCACAGTCGTCGAGAATACATTAGAATTGGACGACCTCGAATTTCACTTTCCGCCCGAGGACGATATTTGGGTGAGCATCAGCAGACTGAAGCGTGCGGGGATAATTAAATCGGATCTCAATCTGTAATTAAATCTCAAAGCGAAACGCGAGGCTGTTCGAGATGTACACCTTGCGATGTCACGCTGGAACTGTGTCATTGTCAATCGTTCATAGCGGCGGAGGCCGATCATGTGCGACCACATCTACCGGGAGCGGGCGCATCTGGTGGCTCACCTCGCCGCCATCTACCCCAGCGTGCTGGTATCCGATCCGGATGAGCCCGACGCACCTACGGTCGTCACCGTGTGGCTGCCCACCGGTCCCGCAGGCTGGCATGTCAGGCCCCGGGATCTCCATCTCTTCGATCATGTCCCCCCTGGCGACAATCACTACGACGGGTACAGCACCGAAGAAAAGTATCGGCGCCTCGATGAGGCGACCAAACAACTGGCGGATATCAGAAGCGGGCGGTCCTGACGTCGTCGGCGGTGTTCCTGGGTAATCCGGCGCGACCAGTGGCCAGATAGCTGGTGCCGCAACTGCGCCGGCTTACCGATCCCCGAGAACGGGCCCGTCCGGAGCTGGGGATCGTCCTGAGCGGACGTGAGCGGCCGGCGAGCCCGCCGGACCGTGGAGGTGGCGCTCGTAGGACTCGGGGCGCAATTGGCGGGCTGCTCGGATTACCGTGGTGCATGTGGATCTGAATCTGCTTACTGCGTTGGATGCTCTGTTGGAGGAGAACAGTGTGCAGGCCGCTGCTGAGCGGTTGCATCTGTCGGCGCCGGCGATGAGCCGGACGTTGAGCAGGATTCGGAGGTCGACCGGGGATGACATTCTGGTGCGGACCGGGCGCACCATGGTGCCGACGCCGCGGGCGTTGGCGATCCGGGACGAGGTGCGGGAGTTGGTGCGGCGGGTGGGGGATGTGTTGTCGCCGGCGAACACTCTGGATCTGGGGACGTTGCGGCGCACGTTCACGATTCAGTGTCATGATGCGCTGGTCGGCAGGCTGTACGTGGCGTTGTCGGCTACCGCGGTGGTCGACGCGCCGGGGTTGAGCCTGCGTTTCCTGTCCGAGTCCGCCGTCGATACTCCGGACCTGTCCCGGGGGCGGGTCGATCTGGATGTCGGGTCGGCGGCGCCGTCCTCACCGCAGATCAGTCACGAGGTTGTCGGGCACGACGAGTTGGTCGCGGTGTTCCGGGAAAGCCACTCGCTGGCTCGGGAATTCACGCCCGAACGGTTCGCCGCCGCCGATCATGTGATCGTCTCGCGCCGCGGTCGGCTGCGGGACGGTGTGGATGCCGCCCTGGCCGAGCGCGGGCTGCGGCGCCGGGTGGTCGCGGCGCTGCCGTCCAGCGCGATCGCCCTGCGTGCGGCCGCGCAGGGCGATGTCGTCACCGTCGTCGCACGCGACGCCTGTGCGCCCGCGTGCGACGAACTCGGTTTGCGCACACAGCCACTCGGCCTCGACCTGCCCGCCGTACCGGTCGTGCTGTCCTGGCACAGCCGATACGACACCGATCCAGCGCACATCTGGCTGCGCACGCACTGCCGCGACGCCCTGGCGGTCAACGAGGCAGCGGAACCATGATCTGCCCGCGGGGGCCGTCCTGGACGGCGTCGAGCATGGCCGCGGCGACGGTCGCCCGGCTGACCGCGGCCGGAAACAGCCGCCACGGAGTCTGATCCAGCGGCACCGTGCGCCGGGTGGGACTGACCGGTCCTTTGGTGAGCGGCCCGGCGTGCATCACCGTCCCGCCCGCGGCGAGGATGGCCGAATCCGCGCCGACCTTGTCCGGCAATTCGGCCCGCATCAGCAGGCCCAGCAGGTTCCGGGTCACGAACCCGGCAACCGCCGCGGACCCACCCGTGCCGAGCGCACCGATCGAGACGATCCGCTCCGGCGCCGCGGCGGTGATCGCCCCCGCTCCGGCACTCAACACCCCGGGCTTTTCCCCCTCGGCTGTTCCCAAAGCCGACAAGACAATTCCCCGACCGTCGAGAGCGGACGAGATCGCATCACGATCCAGGACGTCCACCGCGACACGGGTGAGCCGGGGATCCGCAACCTCGATGCGCTCGGGATGACGGCACAGGGCCACCACGTCATAGTCGCGGGCGATCGCCTGGCGGGTGAGTTCGAGTCCGACCCCACCGGAGGCTCCGAGGATGGTCACCGTGGTCACTGCCCGACCTCCGCCAGCGCCTCGAGCGCGGCCGCGTGCACCCCAGGGGCCGCGACCAGCACATCCGTGCTGTCGATACGCCACGGCGCACCCGACACAGTACTGACCACGGCGCCGGCTTCGGTCGCCAGCAGCGTCCCCGCCACAGTGCCGGGGAGGTCCGGGTCGTACTGCCAGAACAGGTCGTAATGCCCCGCGGCCACATCCAGCATCGGGAACATCGTCGGAACCGTGTTGCGCACCAACATCGCCCGATCGGACATGACAGCGAAGGCACGCCCGAATCGCTCGTGCACCCGAGGGCTGTTGCCGGCCTGGGATGCCGTCGCGATCGCCGCGTCCAGCCCCGTTTTCCGCGAGACGCTCAGGGCTCGACCGTCGCGGTACGCACCCTCGCCTTCGACTGCCGTGTAGATCACGTCGTCAACCGGCCGGCTCACCACGGCCAACTTCGGCACACCGTCACTGACCAGCGTGATGATCAGCCCCCACTCCGGCAGGCCATGCACGAAATTCACCGCGCCCTCGACACCGTCGACGATCCACCATTCCCCCGACGGCACGTCGACACCGTCCCGATCCTCATCGAACCACCCGATGCCCGGGTGCGCATCGTCGAGCACTTCCTTCAGCACTGACAACGCCGAGTCCTCGATCGCCGTCCCGATCTGGAACATCGCGGCCCGATCGGCCGGACGAGAATCCGGATCATACTGCCGCAGTAGGCTTTTCCCCGCCCGCCGGGTGGCGTCCACCACCGCGGGCAACATCTCACCGTACGAACCCATCGCCGTCTCCTCGCTCGATTCCCCTGCCGCGAATTCCGCGACATCTCCAGTCAAGCCGCAGTCAGCGCATGCATCAAGTGCATGTTTGCTAACTTATGATTTACCTTGGTGCAGTTATCAGGCTGGCACGAGGCTCGGCCCGCTCCCTGCGAGCTCCTCGCCCCGAACCTGCCGCAGAGACAGGTAAGCATGAAAGGAAACACGCAGATCAACCCCGCGAGAAGCGCGTGATATCCGCCCGGAAGGGCATTTTCGAACCTTCTGATTAAAAGTATTCCGAGGCGCTTCCGCCCGGTGCTACCGTTCCGGAGTTGTTTAGTTAGCCTAGCGAATTGAGTGTACGAGTGCCGCGCGAATTGCTGTACAACGCCTTTCTGCATTTGACTCCGAACCACCACAGCCATGGTTACTGGCGCACACCCGAGGGACAGGTACAGTACGGGTACTCGAAACTCGAACCGTACGTCGACGTGGTGAAGACGCTGGAGCGCGGACGTTTCGACACTCTGTTCATCGCCGATGTCTCCGGCGTCTACGATCTCGAATACGGCGACGGCACCGCATCCATTCGTGCCGGATCGCAATTCCCCGAACCCGACCCGATCACCATCGTCTCGGCGCTCGGTTTGGTCACCGAACACCTCGGCATCGCGGTTACGAGCAATATCATCCAGGCGCACCCGTTCGCCTTCGCCCGCCAACTCTCCTCGCTCGACCACTTCACCAACGGCCGGGTCGCCTGGAACATCGTAACCTCCTACCTGCGCAACGGATTCCAGAACTTCGGGCACGACGACATCGTCGGCCACGACGAGCGGTACGAGTGGGCGCAGGAGTACGTCGACGTCGCCTATAAACTCTGGGAGAAATCCTGGGAGAACGGCGCCGTCCTGCACGATCCGGCAACGAACCGATTCTTCGACCCGCAAAAAATTCACCGAATCGATCACGTAGGAAAGCGATACCGAGTCGCCGGCCCGCATATCGTGGAACCGTCACCACAACGCACCCCGGTACTGTTCCAGGCAGGAAATTCCCGTGCCGGGCGCGAATTCGCGATACGCAACGCGGAAGTCACATTCCTGCCGTCCGATACCCCGGAGACCGCGCGACGCGATATCGCGATCCTCGACGATCTCGCCCGCGCCGAGGGCCGCGATCCGAAGTCACTGAAGAAGATCGTGCAATTGGCGGCCGTCATCGGATCGACCGAGGCCGAGGCCAAGCGCAAACAGCAATACCTGTTCGACAATACCGATTTCACGGCCCTGCAGGCGTTCTACAGCGGTGGCAGCGGAATCGATTTCTTCAGCATCGACCCCACCACCACACTCGCCGAACTGCGCGAACGCGCCTCGGTCGGCGAGCACGTGCGCTCCATACTGCGCGCGGCCGCCGACGCCGACCACGGCAACGGCACACCGGTCACCTGGGGCGACTACCTCCTGCAGCACGCACTGCGGCCCGGCCGGTTCGCCGGGACGCCCGAACAAATCGCCGACGAGGTCCAGCGCTGGGCCGATGCGGGCGTCGACGGATTCAACGTGGTCCCGATCACCACCCTGGGCTGGTGGGACGAATGGGTCGACCATGTCGTCCCGGTGTTACAGCAACGCGGTCTGGCCCAGCGCGAATATCATCCGGGAACGTTGCGCGACAAGCTCTTCCGCGACGGCGACGCGATCCACAGCACCCACCGAGCGCATACGGTCGCGCTCGGCGCGCACGCGGCGTCCCAGTTGTGAGATCCCCGGTACGACACGGGCGACGCGCGGGCGCGCTCGCCGCGACACTGCTGCTCACCGCCATGGTGATCGCCGGATGCGGCAGCCCCGCAACGGTTTCCGGACCGACCCACCGGGTCGACAACGGCACCATCACCTACGCCCACTATCAGGAACCCCCGTGCCTGTGGGGTGGATGGGTGCAGCAGGCATATCTGGCACGCCAGGTCTTCGACTCGCTGGTCAGCTACGACCACGGAGCCATCAAGCCGTGGCTGGCCACGTCCTGGCAGGTCTCGCCCGACCGTGAAGCGGTCACCTTTTCGCTGCGGCACGACGTTCGTTTCACCGACGGAACCCCGTTCGACGCCAACTCCGTGGTCGCCAACGTCCACTACTGGCTGAAAAATCTCGGCTGGGTGAGTTACGCCTTCCTGACCGGCGCCCAAGCCGTCGATGACTACACCGTCACACTGCGACTGAGCGAACCCAACCCGGAGATATTCAACGAACTCGCCAACGGCCACTTCGGTATTCAATCCCCCAAGGCGCTGACCGAACATACCGCCGCACAGAACTGCACGGCTCCCGTGGGCACCGGCCCGTGGATCGTGCAGCAGTGGAAACACGGGCAGGAGATCGACTTCGTCCGCAACGACGCCTACAACTCGGCCCCGGCCAACGCCCTGCATCAGGGACCGGCCTACGAGAAGCGGCTTGTCTGGAAGTTCGTGCCCGACGCCACTACCCGCTGGGGCTCGCTGCTCACCGGCCAGGCCGACGCCGTCTACGACATCCCCCCGACACAGTGGCGGACCGCCAACCGCGATTACCACGTCCTGAACTTCGTCGCCACGGGCCGTCCGCAGAGCCTCACCTTCAACACCGCTCAGGGGCCGTTCACCGATCCCCGCATCCGCCAGGCATTCGTCCACGCCATCGACCGCACCAGAATCGCCGCGGCGGTCTTCAAAGGGTCGGTGCCGTTCGAGAGCAACGGCTCACTGAGCGAATCCACCCCCGACTACCTCAACGTCGACAGCAGCCTGCCCTACGACCCCGCCGCGGCGAACAAACTCCTCGACGACGCCGGGTGGACCCAGCGCGACAAGGACGGCTACCGCATGAAGAACGGTCAGGTCCTACGAGCCAGACTGCCCTACGGCCTCGGGTCGATCATCACGCCCGACGGATCCACCGTCGTGCAGATCATCCAGGACGAGGTGCGGCAGGTCGGGATCGAACTGCAACTCATCCCGCTGACGCAGACACAGCAGTTCGGCGGCGCCTACTCCCAGCCGGACCAGGAGGAGATCAGCTTCGGCTACTGGGTGTGGCCGTCCCCGAGCATTCTCTACATCACCTACAAGGCCGGTAAGCCGAACGCGCCCAACGGAAACAACACCGCGTTCTTCGACGACCCGCGGATCGAAGCGCAAATACTCGATGCCCAACGCGATCCCGATCCGGCCGAGCGCGCCCGCAAATACGACGCCCTGCAGAACTGGTTCCAGAACCAGGCCGTCGCCGTGGGTCTGTACGACTACACCTACAACCTCACCGTCGGGCACAACCTCAGAGGCGTCTGGCAGGACAGCGGCAACGGGCTGCCCGTATTCAGCGACGCCTATCTCGTGGAGCCGTCATGACCGTCACCATCGCATCGGCCGCACCGGTCGAAACGGCGCCACCGCGTCGAGCCGGCGCCATCGTGCGCGCCGCCCTGACACGCATCGCCTCGGCGATCTTCGTGCTGTGGGGCACCATCACCGTCACCTTCCTGGTACTTTCGGTGCTCCCCGGCGACCGCGCGACCATCCTGCTGAACATCCGATCCGGCCAGACCATCCAGCGCACCCCTGCCGAACTGGCGCCGATCAACGCCGAATACGGGTTCGACCGGCCCATTCTCGTCCAGTACTGGAACTACTTGTCCGGTCTGCTGCACGGCGACTTCGGTCAGTCACTGCAACTGCAGCGCCCGGTCGCCGACGTCATCGGTGAGCAGATCGCGCCCACCCTCATCCTCGCCGTGGCCGCACTCGTACTCGCATGGGTGCTCACGGTGCCGTGGACCCTGCTCACCGCCGGCCGCCGCGGCCGCGCCGCCACCGTCGGGTCGATCGTCGAAACCGTCACCGCGGCCCTGCCCCAGTACTGGGTAGGCGTACTGCTGCTCATCGTGCTGGCCATCCATCTGCGATGGTTCCCGGTGATCGGCGGCACGAACCTCGCGGGCACCGTGCTGCCGGTGATCACCCTGGCCATCCCGCTCGCCGGATTTCTCGGGCAGGCCACCCGCGCGGAATTCGACCGCGCCATCGGGCAGCCGTTCGCCCTCACCGCGCGTTCACGCGGAATGAGCGACGCCGGAGTGCGGGCCCGACATGTCCTGCGGCACTCCCTGATTCCCGGCATCACCCTCACCGGCTGGGCGATGGGCAGCCTGCTGTCCGGCGCCGTGCTCGTCGAGGCCGTCTATGCCAGGCCCGGACTGGGCAACGTCCTGGTCAGCGCCGTGACCTCCAAGGACTTTCCCGTCGTATCCGGGATCGTGATCTTGATCAGTTTCGCCTACATCCTGATCAATCTGGTGATCGACGTCGTCTATGTGATCGTCGACCCGCGACTGGAGGCCCGTCGATGAGCGCACCCGCGACCCTGCCGTCACCCGCGCGCCGGACGCGACGCACCCGCCCGCCGACGATCATCGCGGCATCCGGGCTGGTCACGCTGTTCTTCGTCGTCGCCGCGGTGCGCCCGGGACTCCTGTCCACCGATCCCCCGCTGCACACCGACCTCGACCACGTACTCCAACCGCCCTCGCTGACCCATCTGCTCGGCACCGACGATGCCGGCCGCGACCTGTACAGCCGAATCATCTGGGGCGCAGGCGAATCGCTGTCCATCGGAGTCGGCGCGATCGCGGTCGGACTGGTCATCGCCGCGGTCCTCGGCTTCGCCGCCGGGATCGGGCCGCGCGTACTGGCCGAACCGGTCAATCGCGTCCTGGAGATCATGCTCGCGTTCCCCACCCTGCTGCTGTCACTGCTGCTGGTGACGCTGCTCGGGCCGTCCGCGCAAAGCCTCGTCATCGCCGTCGGCGTCGGCACCGCCCCCGGCTACGCGCGGCTGATCCGGGCACAGGCGCTCGGGGTGCGCGATTCGGGATATGTCGAAGCCGCGCGCGCCCTGGGCCATACCCGGCGCACCATCTTCATCCAGCACATCGCCCCCAACACACTGCGTCCGCTGCTGGCCCTGTTCACCCTCGGCATCGGCCAGTGCGTGGTCTGGGCATCCGGGCTGTCGTTTCTCGGACTCGGCGTCGCCGCGCCCGCATCCGAATGGGGCGTGCTGCTCAACGAGGGCAGGACCGAGATCCTGTCCGCCTGGTGGCTGGAGGTGTTCCCCGGTATCGCGATCGTGCTGGTCGCCCTGGGTGTCACACAGATCGGCCGCTATCTCCAGGACCGCGCAGAAGGGATCACCGCCTGATGTCCACCCCCGACACCGACCGCGGATTGCACGTCGAGCGCCTGCGCGTGGGTTTCCGTTCCCGGCACGGAGATACCGTGCCGGTGGTCCACGACCTGTCCTTCCGGCTGCGGCCCGGGCGCTGCCTGGCCCTGGTCGGCGAGTCCGGCTCCGGCAAGAGCGTCACCGCACGCACAGTGCTCGGGCTCGCCGGAGACAACGCGATCGTCGAGGCCGACGCGCTCACCCTGCACGGCGAAGATCTGCTCGGCGCGACCGAGCGACGATGGCAGCGAATCCGCGGTACCCGTATCGGATTCATTCTGCAGGACGCCCTGGTCTCCCTCGACCCGCTGCGACCGGTCGGCGCCGAGATCGGCGAAAGCATCAGCCTGCACGAGCGCCTCGGGCGCACCGCCCGCCGGAACAAGGTGTGGGAACTGCTCGGGCGGGTCGGCGTGCCCGAGCCGGCGCTCCGGGCCCGGCAGCGCCCCGGCGAACTCTCCGGTGGCCTGCGCCAGCGCGCGCTCATCGCCTCCGCGATCGCCCTCGGTCCCGATATCGTCGTCGCCGACGAGCCGACCACCGCACTCGACGTCACCGTTCAGGCGCAGGTCCTGGGCGTGTTGAAGGAGTTGCTCGACGCGGGGACGGGGGTGGTGCTCATCAGCCACGACCTCGCCGTCGTCGCCCAACTCGCCGACGACATCCTGGTGATGCAGGGCGGGCGGATCGTGGAGTCCGGCCCCGCGGCCGACGTCCTGGCCGATCCTCGCCACCCGTACACCCGGCAACTGATCGATGCCGTACCGAGCGAGCATACGAAAGGCATGCGCCTGACTCGTGGCCCGGCCGTGCACACCGCGGCCACGCTGTTCCCCGACAGTCCCAGCCGCACAACCGATCCCGGCGAGATCCTGCTGGAGGCCCGCCATGTGGTGAAGTCTTATCGCGGGCCCGACCGCGTCACCCGCACCGTCGTCGACGACGTCTCCTTCGAGCTGGCGCGCGGCGAAACCCTGGGCGTCGTCGGCGAATCCGGCTCCGGCAAAAGCACTTTGGCGCGGATCGCGCTGTCGCTGGTCACCCCCGACAGCGGCGAGATCCGTTATCGCGGCACGCCCCGGCCGCAGGGCGACAACGCCGAGCAACGGCGCATCCGGCGCGCGATATCGGTTGTCTACCAAGACCCGCTCAGCTCCTTCGACCCCCGCTGGACCGTCGCCCGCATCCTCACCGATGCCATCCGGCTCGGCGATCCCGCGCATGCGCGCCGACCGCGGCCCCGCGCACTGACCCTCCTGGATGTCGTCGGCCTGGGCGAGAAACAGATCGACGCCCGGCCGGCCACCCTGTCGGGCGGGCAGCGTCAGCGCGTCGCCATCGCCCGCGCCCTGGCCACCGGCCCGGAGATCATCGTCCTGGACGAGGCAGTCTCCGCGCTCGACGTCTCGGTTCAGGCCCAGATCCTCGACCTGCTCACCGATCTGCAGGACCAGCTCGGCCTGAGCTATCTGTTCATCTCCCACGATCTGGGCGTCATCCACCACATGAGCGACCGGGTCCTGGTCATGCAGGCCGGACGGGCGGTCGAACAGGGCGGCGCCGATCGGATCTTCACCGACCCCCGCGAGCCCTACACCCAACGGCTGCTCGCCTCGCTGCCCCGGCTCGAATACGCCCGGCTGCACAACACCCGCATCGACAATCAGGAGAGCATCGGCGTATGAGCGAACGCAGTGTCAGGACGATCCGCGAACATGTCATCGCCGTGGCCGCTGAGGCCCGTGCGGAGGCCACTGACCGTGAGCGCCGGAACATCTCACCCGAACCCCTGGTGCGTAGCCTCATCGAGGCCGGGATCGGAGCGCTGCGCGTGCCCATCGAATTCGGTGGCGCCGACGGCAGCGTCACCGATCTGGCCGAACTGCTCGTCGAGGTGGCCGCTGCCGACTCCAACCTCACCCAAATCGTGCGCGGGCACCTCGGATTCGTGGAATTCCTGCGTCTGCAAGCACCCGGCGAGGGCCGCGAGGAGTTGCTGAGCGCCGCGGGTCGTGGCGAACTGTTCGGCCCCGCGGCCTCGGTCAAGGCGCCGGCGCAGCCCACGCCCGGCGCGACCTCCCTGGTCGACGGCGACACCAGGCTGACCACATCCGGTCAGGCTCTGCGAGTTTCGGGCACGAAGTACTACACCACCGGCAGCCTCTATGCCGACTGGATCAACGTCCTGGTCCCGGTCGAGCAGGGCTACGCCGAAGCCGTCGTGCGCGCCGATGACCCCGGCGTCACCGTCACCGACGACTGGAACGGTTTCGGCCAGCGCCACACTGCCAGCGGTACAACAGTTTTCGACAACGTGCCGGTAAGTCCAGGGCACGTCTTCGCCCGCACCGACGCCGACGTGGACGCCTACCTCAACGCCTTCTACCAGTTCGTCCATTCGGCCACCCAGGCAGGCATCGCCCGCCGTGCCGGTGAGGATCTCGCCGAGATCGTGCGCCACCGCACCAGAACCTATCCACTGGCCCCGTCGCCGCAACCACAGAACGATCCGCAGGTGCTCGCCACCGTCGGGGAAGTGATCGCGCGGGGCTACACCGCCCGCGCCAACGTCGCAGCCCTGGCCGCCACCATCGATCGCTACGCGGCGGGCGCCACGAACCTCACCGATATCGTCATCGAATCGGCCACCGTGCAGGTGATCAACTCCCGGCTCGTCGGCGAGGCCACATGGCTGCTGTTCGACGCCGCCAGCGCATCGGCCGTGGACGCCGACCTCGCCCTGGACCGGCACTGGCGCAACGCCCGGACCATCTCCTCGCACAACCCGTCGATCTACAAGGCCCGCATCATCGGCGACCACGCTGTCAACCAAAAACTCCCCCGGTCACCATTCAGCAGGACCGAATAGATCTCGACCACCTCGTCTACACCATCGGCTCGGCGCCGGGAACTGGCCGGCGCGGATTTCCCGATTGTCTCATGTTCCACCAGATCTCGACCTTGCTCAGGCGACGGATCACTGACAACTCCCAACGGCCGTGTATGCCAGCGGGATCCGGCACTACGTCATGATCGACCTTGAACGGTTGGTTCAGCCCGCAGTGAGGTCCGCGAGTACGGCGCGGCGCAGCAGTTTGCCGGTGTCGGTGTGCGGCAACGACTCCCGGAACACGACCGTCTCGGGCGTCTTCGCGCCGCGTAAACGAGTGCGCACGAGTTCGCGTAGTTCGTCGCCGGTGACGGCTGCGCCCGGCCGCAGCACGACCGCCGCGGCCAGCGTCTGCCCCCACTCCTGGCTGGGCGGGCCGACCACACAGACCTCGGCGACGGCCGGATGGGACAGCAGCACCTCCTCGATCTCCGCCGGGGCGATGTTCTCCCCGCCCCGGATGATCGTGTCGTCGGCGCGGCCCTCGATGTACAGATAGCCCTCGGCGTCCACGCGGCCCAGATCGCGGGTGCAGAACCAGCCGCGCGCGTCGAGCAGGCTGCCGGTGGCGTATTCGCCGGAGATCTGCTCGCCGCGCAGGAAGACGATGCCCGACTCGCCCGGCGCCAGCACGCGACCGTGTTCGTCACGCACCTCGATCTCGACCGTGGGCAGCACCTGTCCGGCCGAGAACAGTCGTGCGCGAACCAGCGGGTCGGGCGAGTCGAGGGCGGCACGGTGGTCCTCGGGGCCGAGCACGGCGATCGTGGACGCTGTCTCGGTCAGGCCGTAGGCGTTGACGAACCCGACCTCCGGGAAGCGTGTAAGCGCTTCGCGCAACACCCTTTCGGAGATCTTCGCGCCGCCGTACGACAGTGATCGCAGCGTGGGAACCGCCGCGGCGCCGGGCCCGCGGGCGACGACCGCGTCCACGATCCGCGCGAGCATCGTCGGCACCACCATCGCGGAGGTCACCGCCTGCTCCCCGACCGCGGCGAGCCACGTCTGCGGGTCGAAGGCGCGCAGGTAGACCAGCCGCCGCCCCGCGAACAGATTCGACAGCATATTCGCCACACCCGCTATGTGGTACGGCGGAACGGACACCAGTACCGCCTCTTCGGTTGTGGCGCTGCCGAATTCGACCGTGTTCAACAGGTAGGCCATCAGGTGGCGATGCCGCAGCAGGGCCGCCTTCGGGGTCGAGGTCGTCCCGCTCGTGTACAGCACGACCGCCACGTCGTCCTCGTCGAACAGGGCCTCGACCGGCGGCTCAGCGGCGGGAAGTCGCTCCAGCCACCGGTCGAAGACCAGCACGTTCGCACCCGCGGCGATGCGCGGTGCAGTCGCGGCGTCGGCCAGCACCAGAGCCTCGGGCTGCCGGGCCACGAGCGCGTTGAGCGCGGCGTCGTCCAGCCGGTAGTTCACCGGCACGAACGGCACCCCGGCGCGTGCCGCGGCCAGCAGGGCCACCGGCAGCAGCGGATGGTTCTCTCCCGCGTACACCAGCGCCCGGTGTCCATGCAATGTCACCGCCGCGCGACCGACAAGCGCCCCGAGCCCGGCGCCCGTCACGCGGCGCCCGGAATCGCCCAGCAGCTCGCGATCGGCGAATCCCGACTCGATCATCTCGATCAATGCGGACAGATGCACGGATCACACCCCCCACACGTGTGATCGGCTGTCACGCAACCGAAACGACGCCAACTCCGAGACTTCCACCGGACGATTCATAATTCGATATCAAAACTCCCGCTGCGCATCCCCGTGCCGTTCTTCCGCTCACCGGAAGCGCGGCAACTCGGCAACCGAGACACCAGCGCACACTGGATCGCCGCTCGGCGAGCGGTACCGTGCCGCCGACGCGGTACCCGACGGCACCGCAGATCAGTCCGAAGCGAAAAGTGGCGCGGCCTGTTTGATCCTCAGCACCTCTCCCGCGATAACGGGCATACCGAAACCGGACTTGGCACAGAGTAATTCGATGGTTTCCGTGAGGTTGACGTACCGCCTGCCGAGCGCCGTGCCGCTGTTGGCGGGCGCGGAAACCTTCGCGGTCCAGGGCCTTGCCGCCGGAGAGAGCGCCGCCGGGGCCCCGCCGATGATCAGCTCGATCGGCTCGGCCGGCGCTCGCACCACGACGAACTCCGTCGTATCGACGGCACTGAAGATTCGGACCCCCGGCATGAGGGACAGCGCCATGTTCTCCTCCTGTCGTCATCGACAGATGGGTCGTGGCGATACGCGACCCGTGACGCACCCCGATTCATACTATGGGGTCGCGCACAGGACCTGAGCCCCCGTCCCGCTGAGTAGGAAATACCAGGTCAGCAGCCACAGTGGTGTTCGGCGACTCGGCACTCACGCCCGTCGGCGCTCACCACGGTCGGGCGTACCCGGCAAGGAGCTTCGATAGCGTGGTCTCGGCCACTCATCGGGTCTCGCCCGCCAAGGCATCCGGTTCCCCGGCGGATTCGCGCCCGAACTCGATATCCACGAGCCTCCGTGCTTCCCGCAGCCAGGTCGCGACCTGTTCATCGGTGACAGGCCCGGCCCCGATGATCATCTCGGCATGCGTGCCGGTCAGTGACAGTCCGATGAGATGTCCATGCCCTGCGGCAGTTTCGCCATCCACCGCGACGGTGACCTGGTCGGGGTCGAAACCGACCCAACTGGACCGGTTTCCGTACCGGCGACCGGCAAAGCAACTGCCCCCGACCGCAATTCCACGATCTCCACTGGACAGGGCATTCAGATAATCCGGGGTCAGGAAGTTGTCGAGGGTGCGGCCGGGTTCCATCCCTCGCAGGCAGACCACCAGGCCCGGTATCCCGTCCAGCAGCGCGTAGCGGCGGCCCCACGCGGTATCACCCGGCCGGTACAGGTCGACGACGGCGCCTTCCGAACAGTGCGTTTGCCGGGGGAACCATTCGTCATGAGGGTTGTCGCGATCGGTCAGGGCGCCGGGGTGTGCGGCGGGCAGGTCCATGAACCGGTGCAATTCCTCCTGGTAGTTCCAATCATCGGCGGGATTCCCCACCACCAGCGAGCAGCCGGAGCTGTCGCGGTGACACATGAGGGTGAGCCGAGCTCCCCATCGGGGAGAGACCACACACCAGAACCGATCGCCGGCGAGCACCAGTTCGCTCTCACCGTCGCCGTCGATGTCCACCTGCTCGGCACGCGGAGCGCAGCCGCCGCCGGCCGCCCAGTGCGCCGCGGCGACCAGGGGCCGGGCCAGGGCGGCGTGTGCCGCGGTGGCCCGCACCCACGGCGCCAGATGCCGCCGCGATCCGTCCAGACAGCCGAATACCGGATCGCGCCAAGCGGTTTCGTGCTGTCCGATCATCAGCAGGCGATAGGCCAGGACGAGCAGCTCGCACGCGCCGCGATGCCAGGCCAGCTCTCGCCGTGCCTCGCGGATCGTGGATTCCACCGACTCCAGCAGCTCGGCATACGGAACCCACTTCGGGTCGCGGGACCAGCCGGTGAAGTCCGAGCCCGCGGCCCAGTCGATCTCGAGTTCGTGATACGAGCCCGCGGGAATCGGACCGCGCTCGGTGAAGTGATGCCGGTCCAGCCAGGAGTCCAGCTCGACGAGTTCGATGAGCTCACTGGTTGCCAGCCACGCCAATAATCGCTCGTAGTCGGCAATCGCCGATTCCCAGCCACCGACCCCTGCCGAACGTTCCATGTCGTCGGCGTAGACCAGTAGGATATTTTCTCCTTCAGCGGCGCGGGCGGCAAGGTCGGCAAGCATTTTCAACAGAAAATTCCATTGCCGGTCCGAGCGAGGTGGAAACAGGTATCGCAGATACGAGCAGATCGGCACCATCGTCAATCTCCGCTCACCGGCTACCACCGTGCGTGGTCGCAGCGATTCCGGATCGACCATGCCCGAGCGATACACCGGCGGGCGGTTCCGGTCTTTCCAGCGGAAAGGACCGACCGGGCCGGCATCCGGCGTCGTGAGTATGCGATCGTCCACCAGTACACGGCGATAGGGACCGCACCGCATTGCGGGATCGGTGAATATGTCGAACAGCTCCGGCGACCATACCCGCTCGGGCAGCCACGCGGTCCGTATCGCCGCCGCCTCCATCCCGAAGTGCTCGATCATGAGATCCGCCGCCGTGGTCAGTTGCAGCCGATTCATCGCAGGTGAGAGCGTCGGCATGATCGGTTCCGAGTAGGTCCCGCCCACCAACTCCATTCCCTTGCCGCCGACGAAATTCCGGATTCTGGCGAACTGATCGGGCCGGTGCCACAGCATCGTCTCGAGCAACGTCCCCGACAGATGCAATGACATCGGGACCTCGTATGCGCGATGCAATTCCAGAACATCCAGATAGCCCGCACAGACCTCGGAGATTCCGTCCCGGTGACTGTAGCCGTCGGTGATCATGAGCTGATTCGCGTGATGCACGATACTCAGTGCGATTCTGGCCATTGCGCTTTCTCCTGTCGATTCGCCGAATCGGCGCGTGGGCGACACGTCGGCCTATGGAGCACAAAACCGGTCAGAGTGTGTGACTGCGGTACCGCGAACGCGAGAGAGTTTCCATTGAGTGGGATAAACGTACGAACCGTTACATCGCTGGAGCCGAAACGAATACTAGTCGGATTCCCAGGACTGGCCCACCGGCCGGGCCTGCTGGTCGAGTTCGGCGCGGCGGGTGCCGTCCGATCCGTTGGCGACGATCGTCACCAGCGGCTGACGGCCGGGGCGTTGAATCCTGACGATCACCGATCCGTCTCGGGCGCGGTCCAGTTCGGTGACGGCCTGCGTGTGGACGCGGCGCCGGATGATCGGGGTGACGTCGTCGAGTCCGTGTTCGTCGTAGAGCAGGACCTGGACGCCGCGGCGACGGGCGGCGCGTGCGGCGGCGACGACGGGCGGCAGGGCGAGCTGGGGAGCTCGCAGCGCGTCGCGCAACTCGGCTTCCTGGAGTGCGCACTCGTCGCGCATGGCGTCGATGGGTTCGGGACCGGCCAGCAGTTCCAGCAGGGGCCGGGTGAGCGCGCCGAGCCGATGCAGTTGCCGGTCTCGCTCGGCGACGACCGCCGCGTCGGCCGCTTCGGCGGCGATCCGGTGCAGGGTTTCCTCGCGCAGGTCCAGGATCGTGCTGGCGACCGGGCGGATGATACGAGCGAAGAACGTCGCGGCGAGCAGCGGCGCGAGATAGAGAAAAGGGATATCGAACCCTCGTGCGCCGTGCGCCAGCAAGCCGTTGGCCATCGTGAATTCGGCGAAGACGACCAGGATGGCGAGCCAGGCGAGACCGACACGGCCGCGCAGGCACATGAAGGTGCACACGGCCGAGGCCGAGCCGAGCGCCCACTCCTGCACGGTCGTATTGTCCGACATCGATACCACGGTGGAGACGATCGCGTACGGCGCCGGACCGCCCGCCACGAGGATGGCGAGTGACACCCCGAGCGGCGGCGGGTCGCCCGGCACGGCCAGCACCGCTCCCGCCGCACACGCGGTGAGGACGAGGCAGGCCACGGTCTGCCACGGATCGGAGAACAGCGCCGGGGTTGCGGCGAAAGAGACGGCGTAGGCGACCAGGAAGCACCCGACCATCACCCACGCCGCGGGTGTGCGCAGCCCGAGCAGGGTTCGCATGCCCAGCGGGGCAGGGGGTTTCGCGTCCGGCCCGCCGTGTTCCTCCAGCACCGTGCGGCGATCGATCATCGGGCCCGACCAGCTCAGCCGGACCGTGGCCCCCGCGCCGGGCCGGGAGATTACCGAGGAGGCGCCGCCGTCCAGCTGTCGCATCCTGGCCTCGATGCTCACCGCGATGCCGAGCCGGTCCGGACGGGCCACGGTGGTGTCGAAGCCGACGCCATCGTCGGCGACGACGACCTGGAAGCCGTCGCCGTCGATGTGAATATCGATGTGCCGGTGGGCGGCGGATCCCGCGTGCCGCAAGCTGTTCCGGACCGCCTCGCCGGTCGCCGCGGCGGTGACGCTCACCGCCGCGGCGGGGAATCCCCATCGGTCGGCGCCGGCCTGGACGCCGACGGTGACCGGCAGGTTCGAGTCGATATGCGATACCGCGGCACTCAATCGAGCGGCGGTGTCCTGTGCGTCCAGCGTTCTGCCGAACGGATGCTCGAGATCGTCGAGGTAGTTCAGCGCGCGCAGTGCCTGCCGCCGCACCGTATCCCGGGCGCCGCCACGCGCCGCGGTGAGCAGCGTGGACATCACCCAGTCGTGGGTCAGCGCGGCGAATCGCTCGCGTTCGGCCGCGCGACCGCGAAGGGCCGCCGCCGCGGCCGCGCCCTCGAAGGCATCGGTCTGGATCGTGTCGAGTATCCGCCCGGTTCGGATGAACATCAGCACGCCCGCGACGAACAGGGCACTGTAGCCGTAGGCATAGAGCAGATCGGGCACGAAGGGCACGTTGACCTCGGGCGCCCGGCCGCTGTAGTTGATTATCGTCGCCGTCACCGCGTCGACGGCGAGCATCAGCAGGGTCGTCCTGGCACTCCAGACGACCGCCGCGGCCAGACCTGCCAGTGCGGGCATATCGGCCAGCCACTCATCCGCATGCAGCGCGACCCCATGCCACGCGACCAACCACGCCACGATGGTCACCGGGTAGCCCACCGCCGCGAGCACCGCGGCCCGCCGCATCCACACCGGATCGCGATGAAAACTCAACGCGCCCACACCGAGCCCGGGCACGAAGGCGACGACGAGGGCGAACGGCGTCCACCACACCGAGACCACCCCGGCCTGGTCTTGCAGATCGGGCAGGATCAGCACCAGATCGGCGAGGTAGCCGACGGCGACGAGACGACCGCACAGTCGAAGGAACCGATCGGCGATGGCGACGCGACCTTCCACCATCGCCATCACTTGCCCTCACCTGCTCATCGGACGGTTAACCGCAGTACTATACCCGCTGGTAGAGGATGGATCCGATGTGGTCGCCGCACTTGCGTCACTCGAACGCAAGTCGCAGGGCCCCAACCCTTCTCACCGGTTCATCGCCGCGGGGAGCCGGGGCGGGCGCTGCGTCGCCGCGGATGCGATCGCGATGGCATGATCACAGTTTGGCGAGTTCACGCTCCAGATCGTCGAGGCCCAGGGAACCCATGGACAACGCGGCCATATGCCAGGATTTCAGGTCGAACGCCGCACCCCCGGCCGCCTCGGCGGCGGCACGCCCACGCAGCCAGGCTCGTTCACCGAGCTTGTACCCGATCGCCTGGCCCGGCCAGCCCAGATAGCGGATTATCTCGCTGTCCAGCATCGCGGCGGGCACACCGCAGTTCCTGCCGAAGAATTCGCGAGCGGGGCCCGGCCGCATCGGTTCGCCGGGCAGATACGGGGAGTGGCCGGGAAAATCGAGTTCCAGGTGCATGCCGATATCGAGGACGACGCGCAACGCGCGCAGCATCTGCGCGTTCAAATAGCCCAGGCGCTGACCGGGATCGGTGAGATAGCCGAGTTCATCCATCAGCCGCTCGGCATACAGCGCCCAGCCCTCCAGGTTCGCGCTCACCCCACCCAGGCTCACCTGATACTTCGAGAGCGAATCGGCGCGGTAATTCCATTGCGCCAGTTGCAGATGATGCCCGGGCACGCCCTCGTGGTACCAGGTCGACACCAAATCCCAGACCGGGAATCGGTCGCGCCCCAGGGTGGGCAACCAGGTGCGGCCCGGACGGGAGAAGTCGAGCGAGGGTGCGGTGTAGTACGGGGCCGCTGCCGATCCGGCCGGGGCGATCCTCGACTCCACTCGTTTGATCTGATCCGCCAGATCGAAATGAGTACCGTCGAGATCGGCGACGGCGCGATCCATGAGCGCCTGCAACCAGATTCGCGTCTGCTCGACGCCCTCGATTGCCGGACCGTCGGTCTCCAGCCAGCGCATCGCCTCGCTCGGCGTCGCCCCGGGGAGAACCCGCTGCGCCTCACCGCGCATCTGCGCGGACAGGTCGTGGAATTGTTCCCAGCCCCACTCGTAGGTGTCCCGCAGATCCAGATCCGCGCCGAGCCAATACCGCACCCAGCGGCTATAGCGTTCCTCGCCGGCCGCGTCCGGGACCTCGGCGGCGGCAGGCAGATAGTCCGTGCGCAACCAGTCACGGATCCCGGCGACCGCACCGGCCGCGGCCACCGCACCGACTTCCAGCTCCGAACGCATGGATTCCGGTGCGGGAGAGATGAATTCACCGAACCACCCACCGGGCCGGTCGCCCTCCAGCCATGCGCCCAACTGCTCGATCACCGTGGTGACCTGCCGGGGCGCGGACAACAGCCCCTGCCCGACTCCGGCGACCAGCGTGTCGTTGTACCGCTGCACGGCCTCGGGCATCCGCGCCAGCCGCGCGCTGATGTTGCGCCAGTCCTCTCGCGTCTCGGTGGGCAGCGTCATGAAGATCGACCGCAACTCGTCCAAGGGCGACATGATGTTTCGGATCGAGCGGAAGTGCTCACCGGCATCGTGCACCGCAAGTTCGGCCGTCAGGCGTTCACGCAGCAGACTCGCACATCGCTGTTCGCCGGGGTCGTCGGCGACCTCGGCCGCGTCCAGCTCGGCCAGAGTCTTACGGGCCTGCCCGGCGGTGGCGTCGTAACCCGCGGGAGAGTAGTCCGGCAGCCGATCATCGGCGGGATCACCCAATCCCAGCGACACAGCGATGAGCGGATCCAGCTGGGCGATCGACTCGACGTATCGATCGGCGATCATGCGCGGTGATGTCTCGGCAACCATGGACGCCATTGTTACCTCGTTCGTCTCGGCGCCGCAGCGAGCTTCGCTGTAATCCTCGCTGCGGGAATCAGCGAACTGTCGGGTCGAGGAGGGTTTCGACGCCCGGCGGGAGGCTGTGATCGGCGGTCGCGGCGCGCAGGAAGTTCTCCAGCGTCGCGCGAAAAGCGGTGGCGGCGTGGGTCGGTGCGACGTCCTTGCGATGGGCGAGCGCGACCGTGCGGCGCAGAGTGCCCGAATCGTGCCCGTCCAGCGATAACGGCGTGCCGCGCAGTCCCGGACGTCCGGCCAGGACCATGCTCGGGACGACCGCCACACCGAGCCCGACCTCCACGAACCGCAGGACCGCGTCCATCTCCCCGCCCTCGACCGCGAAGCGGGGTTCGAATCCGGCATGGCGGCAGGCCGCGATCGTCGCCTCGCGCAGGTCGTATCCGGGCCGGAACATCACCAGCGGGCGGTCCCGCAGGTCGGTGATGCGCAGGTGGGGCCGGTCCGGCAGGGAGTGGTCGTCCACCCGCGCGGCGACCGCGAGGTTTTCGTGCAGGATCGGGGTGGTGGCCAGGGGCGTGTCGGTGGCCAGCGGCAGGATCACCAGGGCCAGGTCGAGCTCACCCCTGGTGAGATCCCGCACCAGGTCGCGGGAGCCGCCCTCCTCCACCACCAGCCTGATCCCGGGGTAGGTGTCGCGGAAACGCCGCAGGGTGTCGGCCACCAGTCCGGCGCACAGCGACGGGGTTGCCCCGAGCCGGACTCGGCCGCGCCGCAGCCCGGCGAGTTCCTGCACCTCGAGCCGTGCGGTGTCCACGTCGGCGAGGATCCGGTTGGCGAGCGGAAGCAGCGCTTCACCGGCCGGGGTGAGGGTGATGTTGCCCCGCGCGCGGCTGAACAGCGCGGCGCCCAGTTCGGTCTCGAGCGCCTGGATCTGTTTGGACAGCGAGGGCTGCGCGACGCCCACCGCCTCGGCCGCCCGGGTGAAGTGCCTGGTCCGCGCCACGGCCAGGAAGTACGACAACTGCTGCAACTGCACAGTCGATAGCGTATGACCATGGAATCACGCACTTCGATTCCACGTGGTCCCCCTGTGAACCGCCTCACGCGGCGAATCCTCTACACGTTGTAGTAATTCCCGCCATAGCTCGCTCCATAGGCTGAAGCCATCGACACCAGATCGCCGTGGACTTGGACCGGGTGAGCGGCCCGGACATATTTTCCGGTGGTGGCTCTCGCACTCTCTACGCCGTATCGCTCGACGGTCGGCAAAAAGGCCGTGATGGCGGTGACCGGCGGCATTCTCGTGCTGTACCTGGTCGCCCACATGGCCGGGAATCTGAAGATCTTCCTGGGGGCGTCCGACTATGACCAGTACGCCGCCTGGCTGCGCACGATAGGCGAACCCGCGTTGCCGCACCGATGGTTGCTGACCGGAATCGAGATCGTGCTGACCGCGAGCGTGATCGGGCACATGTGGTCGGCGGTGTCCCTGGCTCGCACGGCGCACCTGGCCAGGCCGGTCAAATACGCGGCCCGCAAGAAATCGCACGCCAGCGGTTATGCCGTGCACACCATGCGATACGGCGGAATCGTCATCGCGGTGTTCATCGTCTGGCATCTGCTGGACCTGACCGTCGGCGCGGTGAACCCGGCCGGTGGCGGGGCGACGCCGTACGCCAAGGTCGTCGCCGATTTCACGCCGTCGCGGTGGTACATCACGCTGTTCTACGTCGTGGCCGTGGTCCTGGTGGGCGTGCACCTGCGACACGGAATCCGCAGTGCGGCACAGACTCTCGGCCTGCTCAACGGCCGCAACGCCACCGGCTACAACCTGCTCGCGGCCGTCGTCTCGACGCTGCTGGTCATCGGCTTCCTGGCCGTCCCGATCTCTGTCACCGTCGGATGGGTGAAATAGTCATGAGCTTCTACACCACGGG
The DNA here is from genome assembly GCF_019038435.1 of Nocardia alni. Taxonomy (GTDB): domain Bacteria; phylum Actinomycetota; class Actinomycetes; order Mycobacteriales; family Mycobacteriaceae; genus Nocardia; species Nocardia alni. The sequence continues at coordinate 5,862 of NZ_JAGPOX010000015.1, read as the reverse complement.
CGAGCCGATCGCCGACACCACATCACCTGCCGGACCGATCGCCGAGCGCTGGACCACCCGCAAGTTCGAGGCCCGGCTGGTCAACCCCACAAACAAGCGCAAGAAGACGGTGATCATCATCGGCACCGGCCTGGCGGGCGCCGCCGCCGGCGCCACACTCGGTGAACAGGGCTACCGGGTCATCCAGTTCTGTTTTCAGGACTCCCCGCGCCGGGCCCATTCGATCGCCGCGCAGGGCGGCATCAACGCCGCCAAGAACTACCGCAACGATGGCGACAGCGTGCACCGCCTGTTCTACGAGACGGTCAAGGGCGGCGACTACCGGTCGCGGGAATCGAATGTGCACCGCCTCGCCGAGATCTCCACGCAGATCATCGATCAGTGTGTGGCACAGGGTGTTCCGTTCGCGCGAGAGTACGGCGGTCTGCTGGACAACCGTTCCTTCGGCGGCACCCAGGTCTCGCGTACCTTCTATGCCCGCGGCCAGACCGGGCAGCAATTGCTGCTGGGCGCGTACCAGGCGCTGCTGCGTCAAGTCGACACGGGCACAGTCGAATTGCACGCCCGGCACGAAATGCTCGACCTGATCATCGCCGACGGCGTGGCGCGGGGCGTGGTCGTGCGGGATCTGACCACCGGACGGATCGCCTCCTATACCGCCGACGCCGTAGTGCTGGCCTCCGGCGGCTACAGCAACGTCTATTTCCTGTCGACCAACGCGATGGGCTCGAACGTCACCGCCGCGTGGCGTGCCCACAAACACGGCGCGTATTTCGCCAATCCGTGCTTCACCCAGATCCATCCGACGTGCATCCCCGTTTCGGGCGAACATCAGTCCAAGCTCACGCTCATGTCGGAATCGCTGCGCAACGACGGTCGCGTCTGGGTGCCGGCGAAGGCCGCCGACCACCGCGAGCCGGGCGACATCCCCGAACAGGAGCGCGACTACTACCTCGAGCGCGTATATCCGGCCTTCGGCAACCTGGTCCCGCGCGACATCGCCTCTCGCGCCGCGAAAAACGTCTGCGACGAGGGGCGCGGCGTCGGGCCCGGCGGGCTCGGCGTCTACCTCGACTTCGCCGAGGCGATCTCCCGGCTCGGCCTGGAAACGGTAGAGGCCAAGTACGGCAACCTGTTCACGATGTACGAGCGGATCACCGGCGAGAACCCGTACCGGCGGCCCATGCGCATCTACCCCGCCGTGCACTACACGATGGGTGGCCTGTGGGTCGACTACGACCTGCAATCCACCATCCCCGGGCTGTTCGTCATCGGCGAGGCCAACTTCTCCGACCACGGCGCCAACCGGCTCGGCGCCTCGGCCCTCATGCAGGGCTTGGCCGACGGGTACTTCGTGCTGCCCACCACCGTCGGCGACTATTTGGCCCGCGGGCCCGTCGGTGAGGTCCCCGACAGCGCGATCACCCAGGCGCAGAACCGCGTCACGTCGCTGATCGACACACTGCTGTCGATCAAGGGCGACCGTACCGTCGATTCGTTCCACCGCGAGCTCGGCCACATCATGTGGGAGTACTGCGGTATGGAACGCACCGAGGAGGGTTTGCGCAAGGCGCTCGAACTCATTCCCGCTCTGCGCGAGGAGTTCTGGCAGCGCGTCACTGTGCCGGGTTCGGGCGCGGACCTCAATCAGTCGCTCGAACGCGCGGGCCGGGTCGCGGACTTCCTCGAACTGGCCGAGCTCATCGTCATCGACGCCCTGCACCGCACCGAATCCGCGGGCGGCCACTTCCGGGCCGAGTCCCAGACCGACGACGGTGAGGCCCTGCGCGACGACGAGAACTTCTCCTATGTCGCCGCATGGCAGTGGAACGGTTCGGGTGAGCTGCCGGTCCTGCACACCGAGGCACTGAATTTCGACTACGTCCATCCGGCCACCCGGTCCTACAAGTAAGGAGCAGCCGTGAAGCTCACACTGCGCATCTGGCGTCAACATGGACCGCGGACTCCGGGCAGGCTGGTCGACTATCCGGTCGAAATCTCCCCCGACGCTTCGTTTCTGGAGATGCTCGACGTCCTCAACGAGCGACTCACGCGCGAGGGCGAGGAGCCCGTCGCCTTCGACCACGACTGCCGCGAGGGCATCTGCGGCATGTGCTCACTGGTCATCGACGGAACACCGCACGGCCCCGAAAAGGCAACGACCACCTGCCAATTGCATATGCGCAAGTTCTCCGACGGCGAGACCATCACCGTAGAACCTTGGCGTGCCAGGGCATTTCCCGTCGTCAAGGATCTAGTGGTCGACCGCTCGGCCTTCGACACCATCATCCGAGCCGGCGGCTACATCACCGCACCGACCGGCACCGCGCCCGAGGCCCATTCGATTCCCGTGCCCAAACCCGACGCCGACGACGCATTCCAAGCCGCCGAATGCATCGGCTGCGGCGCCTGCGTGGCCGCCTGCCCCAACGGTTCGGCCATGCTGTTCACCGCCGCCAAGGTCACCCACCTGGGCCTTCTCCCGCAAGGCCAGCCCGAACGCTATTCCCGCGTGGTCGCCATGCTCGAGGCCCACGACGAGCTGGGCTTCGGCGGCTGCACCAACACCGGCGAATGCACCGCCGCGTGCCCGAAGGAAATCCCCCAGGACGTCATCGGCCGTCTGAACGCCGACTTCCTACGCGCGGCCAGGAAGCACCGCTGACCCGATCGGCCCGGCCCCACACCCAACGGATCACTGTGTCGGGGCCGTGGTTCACCGCAGCGTCGCAATCCAGCGGCGAGTATCCGCCGGATCGATGACGTCATCCAATTCGCCGACAGTCGCCGCGGTCAACGCCTTGCCGCTCTCGTAGGCCGCCTCGACGAGGCTTTCATAGGCCGACTGCCGTGCCTGCGGATCCTCGATGGCGGCCAGCTCCTTCGAAAATCCGAGCCGCACAGCGCCTTCCAGCCCCATACCGCCGACTTCGCCGGTGGGCCAGGCGACGACGAAACGCGGCGCACGAAACGATCCGGCCGCCATAGCCTGTGCGCCGAGCCCATACCCCTTGCGCACGATCACGGTGCCGAATGGGACGCTCAGCGCGGCCGCATCGATGAACAACCGACTGAACCGGGTGACCGTCGCATCCTTCTCCGCATCCGGCCCCACCATGAAACCCGGTGTGTCACACAGCGATACGATCGGCAGTCCGTGCGCCTCACACAATCGCAGAAATGCGCTCAGCTTGTCGGCGGCGGGTGCGTCGATCGCGCCGCCGAGATGATGGCAGTCATTGGCGATCAATCCGAACGGCCGGCCCTGCACTCGAACCAGGGCGGTCACCACGCCGACGCCCCAGTCGCGGCGCAGCTCCAGCACCGAACCGATATCGGCGACGGCCTCGATCGCCGCTCGGATATCGAAGGCTCGCAATCGATTCCGCGGCACCACATGCCGCGCCAGCCGAGGATCGGGGTCTTTCCAATCATCCAGAACGCCTTGGAAATACGACAGATAGCCGCGGGCCAGCGCGACGGCCTCGGCCTCGTCGGCGGCCACCAGATGAACGACCCCATTGCGGCGCTGCACCTCGATCGGGCCGATGTCCTCCGGTGCGTAGACGCCCAGGCCGCCGCCCTGGATCATTGCCGGCCCGCCCATGCCGATATTGGCGTCGGGGGTCGCGATCACCACGTCGCACATTCCCAGCAGCGCCGCGTTTCCGGCGAAACACCGGCCGGACACGATGCCGATCAGCGGCACTCGACCCGACAGCCCGCCCATCACACGGAACGTGGTCACATCCAGCCCCGAGATGCCGCCGTGGTCGGTGTCACCAGGCCGCCCGCCGCCGCCTTCGGTGAAGAACACCACCGGCAGGCGCTGTTCGTGCGCCAAGTGCAACATCCGGTCGGTCTTGGCGTGGTTGCGCACCCCCTGGGTGCCGGCCAGCACGGTGTAGTCGTACGACATCACCACCGCCCGCGCCCGCTCCTGCCCGAAACGGTCGGCATTGATCGTCGAGACCCCCGCGACCAGCCCGTCGGCCGGGGTGTTGGCGATCAGATCCTCGGCACTGCGCCGCGCTCGTTGCGCCGCGACCATCAGCGAGCCGTACTCGACGAAACTGCCGTCATCGACCAGATCGCCGATGTTCTCACGAGCGGTGCGCCGCCCCAACCGATGTCGCTTGGCCACCGCCTCGACCCGCACCGCATCCCCGGCGGTTTCATGCCGTCCCCGCACCTCGGCCAGATCATCTCGCTCGGCATCCAGATCCACCTCCGCCGCCGCGACCTCCTCCCCGTCGTGCTCAGCATCGACCCAGACCAACAGCGGATCATGTGGATCGACCACATCGCCGGGCGCGACGAGATGCCGCACCACCCGCAACGCACCCTCGGCCCGCAGCACATGCTGCATCTTCATCGCCTCGAGCACAACAACTTCCGCCCCGGGAGCAAGCACCACACCGGGCGCGGTCAGACTCACCACGGTCGCCCCCATAGGCGTCCGCAGCGCCCGCTCATCCTCGTCGGGCACCGCCGACCTCGGAGGCGTCACCACGACGTCAGTATCCGCCGCTCCACGAGCCCCGATCACCGAATGCGTATCGGCAGTGGATTCGTCAGCACGCGTTCCCCTATTGCCGAGTCCGCTGCCCCCACCAGGCTCGGTCGTGGCGTGCTCAGGATCATCCGCAACCCCGGACGGATTCGGCGGGGTATCGGGCGATTCAGCCAGAAAGCGCCCGTATTCTGCTGCGTGAGTGAGCAATTCATCGAGATTGCGCTCGAACCAGGAGGTATCGACCGGATCGGTCCGTGGCAGCGTGTCCAGAATCGCCCGCAACACCGCGATATTCGTGTCGACGCCGACGATCGCGGTCTCCCCGAGCGCATCCGAACAGCGTTGCAGCGCGGCCGGATACGACGATCCCCGGGCGATGATCTTGGCAAGCAGTGAATCGAAGCGAGCGCTCTGCCGCATGCCGGGATGGGCGGCGGTATCCACGCGAACCCCGGATCCGGTGGGCGAGGCGAACTGGGTGAGCACACCCGTGCTGGGCAGAGGGTCGCCTGCCGCGCTGATGATTTCGGCGTTCACACGAGCCTGGATCGCATACCCGCGAGATCCCACGGGCAGGTCCAGGTCGGCGAGGCTCTCTCCGAGCGCCAGCCGGAACTGGATCGTCACCAGGTCGACACCGGTCACCTCCTCGGTGACGGTGTGCTCGACCTGGAGGCGCGGATTGACCTCGAGGAACCAGGTCCGATCATCACGAACGAGGAATTCGACGGTGATCACCCCGCGACATCCCACCGACTCCGCGATCGCCACCGCATCGCGATGCAACCGTTCCCGCACCGCCGCAGGAAGATTCGGCGCCGGCGCCACCTCGATCATTTTCTGCCGACGACGCTGCACACTACAATCCCGATCACCCAACGCGATCGCGCGCTCACCATCGGCCACGATCTGCACCTCGATATGCCGCGCACCGGTCACCAGCGCCTCGGCGTACACCGTGTCGTCCCCGAAACCCACCCGCGCCTCGGCCCGGCACTGCTCGTACGCCTCGGTGATCTCCGCGGGATCGTGCACCACCCGCATACCGCGCCCGCCACCACCCGCACTGGCCTTGACCATCACCCCATCCGGATTCGCGGCCAACAACGCCGTGATCGCCTCGAGCGCCTCGGCGACCGTCAACGCGGAGGTAGCCGCGATCACCCCGACCCCGGCCAGCTCGGCCGCAGCACGCGCGGCCACCTTATCGCCGAAGACCCGCAACACCTGCGGATCCGGACCCACGAAAACCAACCCGGCCTTCGCGCACTCCTGCGCGAAATCGGCACTCTCACTGAGGAATCCATACCCCGGATGCACCAACGCCCCGGCCCCCTCCGTACCAG
>NZ_JAGPOX010000159.1 GCF_019038435.1 Nocardia alni | reverse complement strand
GGATGTGGGTGGGGTCGACGGCTACGCCCACGGTCGGAATCCGGAAGTGCTCGCCGATCCAGGCCAGGACACGCCAACCCTGTTCCGCGGCAATCGCTTCCGGCGCCATGGTGCTGCCGACGTAGGCGGCGTCGATGGCGCCGTCGTGTAGCAGGCGCAGGTCCATGCCGTAGTCGCCGGGGGTGCGCACGATGCACTGAACGTCACGATCGGGGTCCAGACCTGCGCGGCGGAGTGCGATGCGGGCGAAGCATCCGGGCGGGGTGTGCGGGGCGTGAACCGCCAGCCGCTTACCTGCCAGGTCCGTCAGGGAGCTGCCGTCGCGGGCGAGGAACCAGAACAGGGGATGGTCGGTGTTGACGGTGCGCGCGACCCAGGGGATGCCGCCGGTCAGGCGGGACAGCAGCGCGCGGCCGAGTCCGATGGTGGCGCAGCGGCGCAACCGCTGCTCGTCCCAGGCGACGCCGTCCCGCAGTGCGACGTGGACGCCCTCGTCGGCGTAGAACTCCTCCTGGTCGGCGATGTACCCGACCAGTTCCTCGTGCAGGCCGCGCCCGACATAGGCGAGATCGATGGTGTACACGACCAATCCTCCTCAGTACATTGCCATTCCGCCGTTGACCGCGGCGGTGGTTCCGGTCATGAAGGCGTTGTCCTCGCCGGCGTAGAAGGCGATCACGCGGGCGACGTCGTCCGGGAGGGCCAGGCGGCCCAGTGGGGTGGCGGCCACCTGACGCTGTTTCTGTTCGTCGGCGACCACATGCGACATCCTGGTCTCGGCCACCGGGCCGGGCTCGACGACGTTGACCGTTATTCCGTGGGGGCCGAGCTCCTGGGCCAGGAAGCGGGAGAACTGGGTGAGCGCGGCCTTGGCCGTACCCAGGGCGATCATCCCCACGCGGGGCTGGTGGCCCGGGACGGCGCCGAGATAGATGAGCCGCCCCCGATGCTGTTCGGTCATGGCGGGCAGTACGGCCTTGGTGACGACGAACGCGGCGCGCAGCTCGTCGTCGAGCTTGCCGCCCAGTTCCTCCCAGCTCATGTCCTGGAACGTCTTGATCACATAGGGAGTCAGCGCGTTGTGCACCAGCACGTCGACGCCGCCCCAGGCAGCCCCGATCTGTTCGACCATCGCGCCGACCGCCGCGACGTCGCGAACGTCGGCCCGCACGGCCATCGCCTCGCCGCCCGCGGCCTCGATATCCTTCACGACCTGCTCGGCCGCCTGCACGCTCCGCAGGTAGTTGACCGCCACGCGCATTCCGCGTTCGGCCAGCAGGCGCGCGGTGGCCGCGCCGATTCCGCTGCTGGCCCCGGTCACCAACGCCACCCTCGTTGCCTCGGTCATGAGATGTCTCCTTGATCACTGTCGGGGCGGATCGCCCCGTAGAGCACCGTGTTAACGGTCGCGCGGAGTAGATCGGCCGCGGTGTAGTCGAGTTCGCGCGGCAGCTGCGAGTTCAGCGCCCGTTCCACCGCGCCGCGGGTGATCTCGCCCAGTAGTTCGGGCGGCGCCGCCAGCGGTCCGCGCCGATGACCGTCTCGGAACAGTGCGTCGAGTCGCTGGTAGACCACGGTGTCGATGCGGTGTTCGACGTGTCTGCGCAGGATCGCGTCGCCGCGCCCGGCGGCGAGTTGTGCGGCGCCGATTCGCTCCAGCTCACCGCACGCCGCAATCAGGAAACGCTGCACTTGGTCGCCGAACGGCATGTCGTGTGTGCCGGCGGCCGCGGCGACCAGGGTGCGCTCGATCGCCCCGAACTGCCGGTCCAGTACGGCGGTCATGAGGCTGTGTTTGTCGGGGAAGTGGCGGTAGATCGTCTTCTTGCTCATACCGAGTTCCCGGGCGAGATCGTCCATGCTCACCCGGCCGGTACCGGGCGCCAGGAACAGCCGACCTGCCGCGTCGAGGATCACCTCGGCGCGATCCTCGTCGGAAACTTGGGAAACTGAATTGGTTTCCATAGTTTCCTATGGTCGCGCGCTCCACATCTACTGTCAAGGCACGCGATGTCGGTGCAAACCCCCTATTCGGCGGCCGGACCGTCCGAACGGAGCCCCGTCACCGCATTCACGAATGCGGTGACGCGTTCAGCCAGGGTGACACGGTCCATCGTGCAGCCTGGCCGGATCCGCCCCGAGGTCACCAGTGGACGTTGCCTCGCCCGTACCAGAACGCGGTACTCGAGTAGGTAGCCGGGGTTTCGTCGATACCGCCGTGTTGGATGCCGACCAGGATGGAGTTCTGGAAGGGGACCGCGTCGGCCAGCCAGAGACGCAGGGCCGCTGTGCAATCGGAGGACGGGGCGCAGCCGGTGACGGCGGTCAGATGCGCGGTGTTGCCGTGCAGGGGGGTGTTGAACGGGCCTCGGTTGAAGTACCAGCCGCCCTCGTAGTAGTCCTCGGTGCCGGTGCCGTCGACCTGCGGTGTCGGCGCGCCGTCGACGTGGACGCGTTCGTTGCCTTCGAGATACGACCGGTTGTCCGGGCCGATCATATCGCTCACGTTGCCGACGAACTTCCCGGTTCCGTTGGCGCGCAAGTATTCCCAGTCTTGATTCGGAACTGTCGGGCCCGCATGGGAACTGGAGTGGAAGTAGCCGATGCGGCCGGAGGTCAGGGCAGCGGCCGCGCCGGGATCCGGTGCGGTGGTGACGTCGGCGTGCGCGCCCGACACCGGCATCGAGGAACCGTTGTAGAGCTGGACGGCGACGTGCGAGGCGTACGGCATCGGCCACCATGCCGAGAACGTGTGGGAATCGGGATCGATGCCGAACATCAGCGATCGCACCGGCACGAGACCGAAACCGCTGCCGAAGAATTCGCCCACCGGCGAGTCCACTGTCGTTTCGCCGTCGAAGGTGATGCGCAACCGCAAGCCGTCCAGCAGTTTTCGGGATCTAGCGAGCGCCGACAACTCGTCCGAGCCCAACGGGTAATCGAATGTGCGCTCGCCCCGCCAGGTTTGGCCGACGATGTGGTAGTCGTGCGCGGATTCCGAAGCAGTGTCGGCAATCTGGAGGAGATCGGTGCGCTGCAGCTTGCCGGCGATCCAGTCGTCCACCCAGTAGGTGAACTCGTTGAAGTCCTGATCCGAGGAGATGAATCGGTTCGTGATCGTCAGTGCGGACTTGCCCCGGGTGAGAGCGGCCGGGATGTCGATCGACTCCTGCTGCCACTGTCCCTGCGACGACGCCCGCACCGAATACGCGCCGGACGGACTCGCCGGCGGCTGGTTCGGCGCCCACCGCCCGATCGCCGCGCCGTCGACCACGACCTCGGCGCTCTGCCGCGTCACCTCCGGATCGAATCGCCTGGTGAGTCGTATCCCGTTGTTGTGCGGGTCGATTCGCATCGTGAAGGTGCTCGACCCGCCGTGGCCGAACGCGCGGCCGCCCGCGGTGACCTCCGAGGCGCTCACCTGGGTGGTCTGCGGCAGTCGCAGGCGAATCGCGGTCAGCGATCCGGGACCGTGCACATCCGCCAGCTCGGCGGTCCCGCCGGGGGCGAGATTCACCGCGCCGCCGACGGTCCGGGCTCCGGGTATCGGCGGCTTCGGATCCCTGGCGCCCGCCGCGCGCATGGTGTTCAGCACATCGGATGCCGGATCGTGCGGGTTGAACGTGCTCACCCCCGCCGCGTCGGCGAACGTCCGGTAGGTCACGTGGTAGTAGAACGACGACGAGTCGGTGGTGACCAGCATCGCGAAGCGGAACGGCATCGGCACGTGGATATACACCCCGCCCGAGCTCTGACTCGCGTTGCCCACCAACGGGTACGCGAACGGCGCGCCCAGTTTCCCGTCGACCACATCCTGCAGCGGCGCGTGCACCACCAGCTGTCCGTCCAGCACGATCGAGATGTTCCCGATGCCGCGCACGTCACCGCCGTTCCAGGTGAACCAGATGCCGTCGATCTCCCCGGCGCCGGCGTGCGCGGCGATCACGCACTGGCCGAGGAGCAGGCTCAGGCAGTGCTGTGGACCATCCCAATAGTCACGATTCGCGCCCTGCGGATCGGTGCTGGCGAACTGCGCCGCCGCGACGCCGGAAGTCAACTCCGGCAACCGATTCAGCTGACGATAGCTCGTCCATCCGACGGTCTTCGGGCTGACCACCGAGGCGGTGAACAGCGGCGGGAACGCCCGCACCCGCGCGCTCGAGCACACCGCGGTCAGTGCCAGCACGACCGCGAGCACCACCGCATACCGACCGATCCTCATGCGCATCCCGTCTCGTCATCCCACAGACAAACGCGGCCATAATCGGGCTCGGACACCCGGGATCGCGGCGGCATCAGGCTAACTGCGCCGCTGCGTTCAAACAAGCCAGTGCCGAGCTCTGCCGGGCGGCGTCGCCGCTGTCGAACGGACCACTCCAGCGCAGGCCGAGCTGATCACCGGGTCCTCTGTCGTGAGTCCACAGGGATACGGCATTGTGCTCGATGAAGGCGGTACGACCGAGGTCGGGCGACACGGCCTCGAGCCGGGCCAGGGACTGAATGAAGATTCCCTTGAACTGCGGCCCGTCGGCGCCGCAGCCGTTCGCCTCGCACGGCTCGTGCAGGATGCCGTCGGGACCGCTGAGCGCGATGATGGCGGCGTCGGCCAGGCGTCTGGCGGTCCGCAGGTACTCCTGGTCCCCCGTCACCCGGAACAGCGCGACCGCCGCGGTGAGGACGACTCCCTGGTTGTACGTCCAGGCCGTCTGCCCGTTGTTGTGGCACATGTCGTCGAGACCGTCGTTGAAAAGCCTTCTGTTGTCGAGCATTCCGCTGTCCAGCACCCATCGCCAGCCGCGCAGCGCCCAGTCCCGATAGCGGGCCGAATCGGCGCCCGTGGTGTGTACGGCGAGTTCGGCGCCCAGCGCGGTGAACAGCTCGTTGGCTATGGCGTTCTTGTATTTTCGTTCCTTGGACCACCAGATTCCGCCGCCGCAGGTCTGATCCCACCCGCCGGCGAGGTCGTCGAAGATGCCCTGCGCCGTCCGCAGATATCGCGCGTCGCCGGTGTCGTCGTAGGCCACCAACCACGTGAGCCCCCACCAGCCCTCGTCGTCGTAGTAGTCGTTCAGGAATCCGCTCGCCCGGTGGGCGGCGTACGTGGTGGCCGCGCGGCGAGCACCGCGGTCGTCACCCAGCAGGCGCGACGCGGTCAGTTCGGCCTCGAGCGCATGCGCCGAATTCCACCACCCGGTGGTCCGGAACAATCCGGTGCCGGGGTCGTACCAGTTGTCCAAAGTCGCCGTGCTCCGGGCGATCCAGTCGAGGAAGGGCCGAGGCAGCGCTCCCGGTGCGGAGTCGACCGGTGCCGCGGATGCCGCCGGGCCGCTGTACAGCACAGCCGACAAGAACAGCGCAGCCACAGCCGCCAAGACCACATTCCTCAACGCTCGCCCACCCGCCCTCCGTCATCCTGATTTGCCAGCGATGATAGCCACCTCCGTATGCCCACCCGATGGTGCACTCGCCGAGTCCCCCACGCATGTGATCTCGCGGCCCGTCACCGCAGGCCCTTCGGTCCGTCCGCAAGGGTCCGAAGTCGGCGATATCCCCCAATCTCCTCGTCCGCGCAGGGCGATAACTCCCTAATTGCGGGCAATCCCTACCGCTACCAACCCTTTTCGCCAGATCATGGTGACCGGCATCCGAATGTTCAAGGAGAACGCCATGCTTCGTAAGATTGTCGCTACCACCGCCGTCGCCGGGGCCCTGACAGGTCTCGGTGTGGGTGTCGCGTCCGCTGCCGCACCCGCACAACCGGTTCCACAAGCCCAGTACATCGCCGACCCCGGCGCCGGCGCGCTCTACGGCGCCGGGCAGGGTGCGCTCCTCGGTGGCGCGGCCGGACTCGTCGGCGGACTGGCCGTCTGCGTGCCGACCGGAATCGTGCCGTGCGCGGGCGTCCTGCCCGCGAGCGTCATCCTCGGCGCCGGGATCGGCGCAGCGGTCGGCGCCGGAATCGGCGCCGCTGCGGCTGCGCCTGCCCCGTAACGACTTCCCAGCGGTGTCGCCACAGGTCGCCGAGGATTCCAGCGGGCGCCCAGTGCGCACCGTCGGCGCAGGTCGTTTCGGGCCCGCTCACCGATGACTCGATCACCCCACTGCTAAGCTGCCGCCGCCCGGATCCCGCTCGTCGAGTATCGCTGCGGCGACCGTCGAGGCCAGCTCACACTGGTGGCGCACGGTGGTGATCGTCGGGGCGTCGTGGGGAACCTGCTGGGTGAGGTTGATCAGCAGGGGCTGGGCAGAGCCGGTGTCGACGGCGAGCATGCAGGCCGTTTTCGTCACGCCGCTGTCCAGACCGGCGGTCCATTGGCTGCCGATACGGACCGCGTAGTAGCGCCGGTCGACGATGGAGCGCTCGAACAGTTGGGCGGTAGAGTTGTCGACCACCATCGCGGTCAGGCCGGTGCCGTCGTCGTCGGAGTAGGTCCGTCGCCAGAAGTTGCCGAATGGTGTTGGTGTCGTGAGGATTCCGAGCGTGTTGTCGGCGACGGCCCAGCAGCCGTGACCGGGCCCCATCGGGGTGGGCCGGGCGTCGGACGGGATGCCGGCGGCTCGGCGCATCCGCGGAGTGAATGCCTTGCACTCGGCGCCGGGCGCGAGAACCGGTGCGCGACTGGTACGAAACTGCACGTTGTCGTCACGGAGGGTGGTGACCGACAACATAGCGGGCTGCGTATCACGCGCTGGAGACACCGAGCAGCCGCATACGACGGCTCCGGCAGCGACCACCGCTCCAACCGATTTCGAGAACTTGTCCATCATCGTGCACAATCATTCACCACAGCCGACGGTCAGTCGGAGGCCAGCTCGGCGAAGGCCACGGGCCAGTCGACCGGATGTGGATCGTCGTACAGCTCAAAGGTTTTGCCGTGTGCGGCGGGATTCAGCAGGGCCTCGACCGCGGCTCGGGCGACGGTCTCGCGGCTGACCTGTCCGTCGCCGCGGTCGCCCTGCTCGAGCCGGCCGCCCGTCGAGGGGGAGTTGGTCAGCCAAGCCGGGCGCACGATCGCGTAGCGGGCGCGGCTGTCGCGCAAGGCTTGTTCACCTGCCGCACGGGCGTTGATGATGCCCGCTATGTCCGGATGCTCGGCGGCGCGGGTGATGTAGATCTGTGAGATCAGTACCAGCGGAATGTCCTGTGCGGCAGCAGCATGAGCCAGATTCTCGATTCCGTGATGCATGACCGCCTCGGCGCCGCGGTCGTCGGCCGGTGGCTCGACCGAGACAAGCACTCCATCGATCCCTTGGAGCAGTTCGGGATTCAGCTCTCGGGACAGATCCACCGCCACCGCTTCGTCGCCGCGCGGACGCCGGGCGCCGACCACCGCGGCCCGGCCCGACTCACGCAGCAGATCGACAGCGCGGCGGCCGGTTCGTCCGGTTCCGCCGACCACGAGGTACGACACTGTCAGCTCCCTTGTCGAAAAGAACTTTCTACCAGGCCAGCGCCTGGCCGTCACGGAAGAAACCTCCGGTCGGGCCGGAATCGGGAAGGGTGGCCGCCCACACGACGCTCGCGGCGCCCTCGGTCACCGGGCGGCCGCCGGGACCACCCATATCGGTGGCGACCCATCCGGGGCATACCGCGTTCACCAGGATCCGATCACCGTGTAACTCGCTGGCGAGCATGCGGGTCAGGGCGTTGAGCGCCACCTTCGAGACGGTGTAGGCGGGTGTTCCGCCACCCATCGAGTTCAGGGCGGCGGCCTCGCTGGACACGTTGACGATGCGGGCGTGAACTCCCTTGCGCAGCCACCGTCGCGGATTCCGCCGTTCGAGCGGTCAGCAGCACAGTGTGGCCGCGTGCGACCAGCTGCCGGCACACCTCCCGCCCGATGCCACGATTGCCACCGGTGACCAGCGAGACACTCTCGTTCATATCGGCGACGTCGAGATCACGACTCGGGGTCGGCAGAGGTCAGCATGGGCACCAGGAATTGGCGCGCCACCGCCGCCAGTTGCTCATCGTCGTCGACGTTCACGACGTGGCTCGGAATCGCCAGGAACGACGCGCACAGGCGCACCATCACCTCGGCCACCAGGTCGGTGTTCACCTCGCCGGAGACGTTGCCCGCCTGCTGTTCTCGGCGAAGCTGACCGGCCACGAACTCCCGGACCGCGGCCAGGGTGCGACCGTCGTCGCCCACCATCGAACTGACCAGCAGGCCCGGTTCGTCGGCGATCAGGCCGCCGATCAACGGGTTGTGCCGGATCGCCCGCAGCGAGCTGACGAAACCCACCACCACCCGCTCGGAGACGGTGTCGGCCTGCTGCACATCACGGAAGAATCGATGGAAATAGCGGACGAATTCCCGCAGGACGACCTGTTCGATCAGCACGTCCTTGGTGGCGAACCGCCGGTAGAGCGTGATCCTCGAGAGGTTGGCGCGGCGGGCGACATCCTCCATGGTGGAGCGCTGGATACCCATGCGACAGAACTGCTCGTACGCCGAATCCAGCAGGCGCGTCCGGATCTCGTCGGTGTCGTCGGCAGGTGCGACGGCATTGATATAGGCGCGTTCGAGCAGCGACTCCGGCCCGCCCGAGGTCGTCGTGTGGACGGACAGTGCAGGTTCCACGCATTCCTCCTGGGGCGGGCCGATACGCCGGGCATCGACTGTTCATCCCATCGTATGGCGCTGCCTCATGGTTACCACCGGGCGATATCGGCAAAGGTGAACAGTGAACCGCTCGCCACGGGAGCGGAGGATCCTGCATCCAACTGTTCGAGGAAGTCTTGAATCGCGTACCACGGGTTCATCGAATACTCCTGTTTCTCTCCACAACCGGCCGGTGAGCCCGACTACCGCTTTTCGTCCCACCATCCGATTCGGTCGATCTCTTGTGATCTAGGACACCGATGTGATGTTATCAGAGATACAGAGATTCACATCATGTATCTCTATATCTCTACTCGACGAAGAGGGCGGCACCATGGATGGACACGGGCTCAACAGGCGTGACGCACTACGCGCGGGAGGTGGTCTCCTCGGCGCTGCCGGCGCGCTCGCACTGGGCGCGAGAACCGCACGGGCACAACCATGGACGTGGCCTGCGAGTGGTTCGGTCGTCGGCAGCGGCGGCGGGGCCGACCCGCTGAAGGTATGGGATTCCGAGGCCGATCCGGTCCTGGCCGACATCCTCGACCACGGCGATGTGCCCGCGATCAACGCACTGCTGCGAACCTGGACCCGCAACGGTCAGGCGTTACCCGACAGGCTGCCGAAGGGCTTGCGCGATTTCATCGAATACGCCCGGCAACTCCCGCCCTGGACCGATCAGGGAAAATTGGCCAGCGCATTCCAATTCAATCAGAAACGGGGAACATATCTCGGCGTGCTCTACGCATTCGACAGCGGCATGATGAGCACGGTCATCCCGCACGAGGCCCGCGCGGTGTATTATTCGCGGGGCGGATCGCATCTCAAAGAACGCATCGCCAAGACCGCGAAACTCGGCTACGACATCGGCACCGTCAATGCCTACGCACCCGACGGCGAAATGATCGTGACCTGCGTCAAGACCAGAATCATCCACGCGGCGGTACGGCATCTGCTGCCCCGGTCCCCGCACTGGCCGAACGGAATCACACCGATCAGCCAGGACGACCTGATGGTTACCTGGCACAGCCTCCCCACCAGCATCATGCGCACCCTCACCGCATGGAATGTCCCCATCGCCCCCGACGAGTCGGCCGGCTACCTGCACAGCTGGCAGCTGGCCGGTCACCTGCTCGGCATCCGCGACGAGTACATCCCCGCCTCCTGGGATCAGGCCAACGCCCAGGCCGCACAGGTCCTGGACCCGATCCTGGCTCCCACCGCGGAGGGCAACAACCTGGCCGACCAACTCCTGAACCTGGGCGAGGATCTCGACCTGTCCCTGCTCAGCCGCCCCATCCTCGGCGCGTTCACCCGCTTCGTCCTGGGCGACAAGATCGCCGACTGGCTGGCCATCCCCCGCGAGCCGATCTGGGGCCCGCTGCTCCAATTCAGTTGGGGCCCTTATATCGCGGTCCGCGAGGGAATCCTGTCCGTGGCCCCACCGGCCGAGGCCGGCTACTGGATGTTCGACGAATTCCTCCGCCAATTCGCCATGTGGTATCTCGCCGAACTCCGTATGCCGCTGAGCATCGAGATTCCCCAGACCAACCGCTGACACGCGTCGGGGCGCGTACGAGATCCCGTACGCGCCCCGAATCCACCAATTCTCTTATTTCGCAGAGGCTTTGGCGCTCTGCTGCTGGACGGCGACGGCGTGCTCGTAGTCCAGGCGGGCGGAGAACTTCGCGATCTCGCCCTTACCGTGATGCCGCGGGCAACGGCGGCAACTCCAGCCTCTCACGGAACGTGCCCCCCTCCGGCCCGTCATCGACGATGCCGCGGCGACGCAGCTCCGGCAGTACCCCGTTCAGCAAAAAGTCGCGGATGCGTGGATCGTCGAGCCCACCGAGACCGATGAGATCCAGAACACCTGCGGTATACCGCTTCTCGATCTCGTCGGCGATCTGCTCCGGCGTACCGGCGGCGGCCCAGTGGCCGGTATCCTTCGCCGCGACAATCAACTCGCGCAATGTCTTTCCGGATCGGGCGAATTCGCTGAAAATCTCCACCCGGCCGCGGCGACGGTTCACCGAACGCACATCCGGCAGCAGCTGCTCCGGAATCGGCTTGTCCAGCGGGAGATCCGACAGATCCACGCCTCCGCCGAGCATATCCTCGAGCCGCCGGCGTCCACTCTCGAAGTCGGTCGCGTCGTCCCGCTCGCGAGCCAGCCGCCGCGCCTCGGCCTCGGTCGCGCCGTACGTCGCGTGCAACGAGCTGAACACCAGTGGCAGCCCGTCGGGGCGGCCCAGCTCCGCCGCGCGCGACCGAATCCGCTTGGCGTAGCTCACCGCGTCCTCCAGCGTCGGCAGCGAGGTGAACACAACCTCGGCATGCCGCGCGCCCAGTTCCACACCGCCCTCGGACTGACCGGCCTGAAACTGCACCGGCCGCCGTTGCGGCAGCGGCGGGATGTTCAACGGACCGCGCACGGTGAAGAACTGTCCCGCATACTCGATCGGCCGCACGGCCCGCGCGTCGAGCACGGCCTCACCCGCGGCGCTCAGGGTGAGCGCGCCCGACTCCCAGCTGTCGAACAACGCGTTCACGACCTCGATCGACTCGGTGGCCCGCGCATACCGCCGTTCAGGACTCGGCAGATCCTCACCCCCGTAGTTCTCCTCCCCGACCGACGAGGTCACCGCGTTCCACGCCGCGCGCCCGTTGCTGACGTGGTCCAGGGTGCCGAACAGCCGCGCCAGGTTGTAGGGATGGTGGAACGTGGTGGTGACCGTCGCGATCAGCCCCACCCGTTCGGTGACCGCGCTCAGCGCGGCCAGAAAGATCAGCGGCTCCTGCGCACCGATCGCCCCCTGCGCACCGAAGCTCAACAGATCCGCGGCGAACAGGGCATCGAACCCGTTCGCCTCGGCGAGCTTCGCCACCTCGACCGCGTGGGCCAGCGTGGACCTGCTCGAATCGAGCGCCGCCGCATAGACCTTCGCCGATCCACTCACTCCCGTAACGATTTTCAGCGTTCGACGTGGCCCGGAGCTACTCACCATCCCCCGAAGCTACCCCCGGCGATCTCGGCGACCACCCATTGCGTTCACCGAGAGTTATTCCAGGACACGGGGAGTAGAGCGGACTGTCCACGGTCAGGATCTACCCCTACTTTAATTCAATCACTTGACTTACCGCTGCGCGTCGCGTTCACTCCGAGGGGTAGCGGGTAGCAGTCGAGAGGGTGTCACCGTGCGAGCCAAGGCAACCGGCAACGATGGGCGCAACAGTGCCACCCGGGAGGCGATCCTGACCGCGGCCGAGCGCCTGTTCGCCGAGCACGGCGTCACCGCGGTATCCAACCGGCAGGTCAGCGAGGCCGCCGGACAGGGTAACAACACCGCGGTCGGCTACCACTTCGGCGCGAAATCCGAACTGGTACGGGCCATCGAGCGGCATCACCTCGGACCGATCGAACGAATCCGGGGACGCCTGGTGGCCGAGACCACCGACTCGGCCGACCTACGGGACTGGGTGACCGCGCTGGTGCGCCCGCTCACCGAACACCTCGCGGAAGCCGGCGAAACCACCTGGTACGCACGGTTCGCCGCCCAGGTGATGACCGATCCCGCGTACTACGACATCGTGGTCGCCGACGCACTCGAGTCGCCGACGCTGGTGCGCGTCATCGAGGGCATCAACCACTGTCGTTCCGAACTGCCCATCCAGGTGCACACCGAACGCGGCCTGATGGCGCGAAATCTGCTGGTGCACACCGCGGCCGAATTCGAGCGCGCGCTCGCCAATCGCGCTCCCTACCACTGGTCCGACTGGGACGAAGCGGCATCCGGGCTCATCGACGCGATCGTCGGTCTGTGGCTCGCGCCCGTGACACCGAGACCCGCCGTACACCGCCGAGAGAAGTGAACGACCAGGAGTATCAATGAGAGTGATCGTCGATCAGGACAAATGCATCGACCTGGCCTCCGACGTCGAGCAGGCCGCCCGCGTCTGCCCGGCGGCGGCCATCCGAATCGAGAACTGAGGGACCGATGTCCGAAACAGCCTCCCGCGTGGCGACTTCCGCGACCGAACACGTTCCGTACTTCCCGATGGACCGAAACGAGGGCTGCCCCTTCGACCCTCCGCCGGGCATCCGCGCACTGGTCACCGAGAAACCGCTTGCGCGGGTGCGGATCTGGGACGACAGCACCCCATGGCTCATCACCGGCCACGCCGAACAGCGCGCCCTGCTGGCTGATCCGCGGATCAGCGTCGATGACCGGCTGCCCGGCTACCCGCACTGGAACGCGGGCATGGCGTCCTCGATCGACCAGCGCCCCCGCATGCTGGTGAACTCCGATCCGCCGGAGCACGGCCGATTCCGCCGGATGCTGACCTACCCGTTCACCGCCAAGCGGGTCGAGGCGATGCGCTCATCGATTCAGACCATCACCGACCGGCTCCTCGATGAGATGCTGGCCGGGCCGAGGCCGGCCGATCTGGTTGCGGCACTGGCGTTGCCGCTGCCGTCGCTGATGATCTCCGACTTGCTCGGGGTGCCGTACGACGACCACGAATTCTTCCAGCGCCACGCCGCGGTGGGCATCGACAAGAACGCGACACCGGACCAGCAGCGCGAGGGAAATATGTCGCTGATGGCCTACCTGACCCAACTGATCGAGGCCAAGACGGCCGACCCGGCGGACGACCTGGCCTCGGAGCTGGCCAATCGGGTCCGCGCCGGCGAGTTGAGCATGCCCGAGGCGTCCATCATGGGCGTTTCGGTGCTGATCGCCGGGCACGAGACCAGCGCGAACATGATCGGTCTCGGCACGCTGGCACTGCTCGAGCATCCGGACCAGCTGGCCCTGCTGCGCGACACCGAGGATCCCAAGGTCGTCGCCGACGCGGTGGAGGAGCTGCTGCGCTACCTGGCGATCATCCACGGCGGACAGCGCCGGGTCGCGACGGCCGATATCGAGATCGGCGGCGAGGTGATCCGCGGCGGCGAGGGCGTCATCATGGATTACTCCGCGGCCAACTGGGATCCGGCCGTATTCGCCGAACCCGAACGCCTGAACCTGCACCGGCCGGCCCGCCAGCACCACGCCTTCGGCTTCGGCGTCCACCAGTGCGTCGGTCAGCAGCTGGCCCGCGTGGAATTACAGGTCGTGTTCCCGACGCTGCTGCGCCGCCTCCCGACGCTGAGCCTGGCCACGACGATCGACGAGATCGAGTTCAAGCACGACAAACTCGCCTACGGCGTGCACGCACTGCCCGTCACTTGGTGATCTTCTACGACACATCGGCCGCCGACGTCTGCGCGGCGGCCGAAACATGACGGATTCGATGCCGACTATTGGGGGTCTACAGGATCGATGGCATTCTGATTGGGCACATCAGGAAGAAACATGATCGCATTCGGCTCCCATACCATCAAATTGTTTACGTTGGCTATGGGGTACAGAGTGTTCGCGTTTCCCTGGGGGTCGTGGATGATGGCCTGGCCGGCGGCGTTTATACCTTTGATCACCACGATGTGGCCATAGCCGAACGCGCACCACAGTGGCCCGTGGATGCGCATCAACGATTCCAGCTGATCACTGGTCCACCCCGGCGGATTCGGCGGCAGTTTCGGCGAGACGAGGCCGTTGTAACCGGCCAACTCCTGGAACTCCTCCTGCTTCAGGCCACGGTTCGGCGCCAATTGCTTACGCACCCAGTAACTGGCCGGGTGGTCCCCCTGGCGAATCGCCTCCTCCCGAACGCCCGTCCGTTGCGACTGCGCCCGCATTCCCTCCAACTCCGCCGTCGGATGCGCGACAGGCTCCGCAGCCGGATCACGGAATTTCACCAGCATCCGGAGTGCGGCGTACCAGCAATCGAATTCGAAGGATTGTGGAATGAAGGGTAAATTGAGATCGATCATGATATCTTCCCACGTTCATTGAACGGCTCACAGTATGGCGCCATAGGACGCCTCGTTTATTGTCCCACCGTTCCGCGACAGACCGAGCGAGATACGGTCCGGTAACATTCCCGCGCAAGGATATTCACAGGAACGCGCGGCGTCCTGATTACCGACCGAACGCCCGGAACGGGAATTGATGCCGAAAAAAGAGGCATTGTGCCCTATAGCAATGGGCATCATTACTTTCGATATCGTATGCTGTAGCTCATCGCCGGGTTGTGCAGGCGGCGGACGCGGATCGTGACGGGATGCCGAACGAAAGGACGTCGATGAGCACGACCGAGGCGAATCAGGGGCTGGGGGCCGAGCATATCGGGCACATCATCTTCATTACCATTGCCGCCGCGATGGGCGGATTCCTGTTCGGGTACGACAGTTCGGTCATCAACGGAGCGGTCGAGGCCATCAAATCGCGGTACGACATGGGGTCCGGGACGCTGGCACAGGTCGTGGCCATCGCCCTGATCGGATCGGCGATCGGTGCGGCGATCGCCGGACGGATCGCCGACCGGATCGGCCGCATTCACGTCATGCACATCGCGGCGGCGCTGTTCACCGTCAGCGCGATCGGGTCGGCGGTGCCGTTCGCGCTGTGGGAACTGGCCACCTGGCGCGTCGTCGGCGGCATCGGGATCGGTATGGCCTCGGTGATCGGGCCGGCGTATATCGCCGAGGTCTCGCCCCCGGCGTATCGCGGGCGGCTGGGATCGTTCCAGCAGGCGGCGATCGTCACCGGAATCGCGATCTCGCAGTTGGTCAACTACGCGATTCTGCAGATCGCCCACGGTGAACAGCGCGGCCATATCGGCGGGCTGGAGGCGTGGCAGTGGATGCTGGGCGTGATGGTGGTGCCCGCGCTGCTGTACGGACTGTTCTCGTTCGCGATCCCGGAATCACCGCGCTACCTGATCTCGGTGAACCAGATCGACCGGGCCAAGCAGGTTTTGTCCGAGGTGGAGGGCGAGAGCGCCGACCTGGACGCACGGGTGGCGGAAATCCGGCACGCCATGCGCCGGGAGCACAAATCCACCTTCCGGGATCTGCTCGGCGGCAGGTTCGGCTTCCTGGCGGTGATATGGATCGGTATCGGGCTCTCGGCATTCCAGCAGTTGGTCGGCATCAACGTCGCCTTCTACTACTCCTCCACGCTGTGGCAGTCGGTCGGCATCGACCCGTCGAGCTCGTTCCTGTACTCGTTCACCACCTCGATCATCAACATCATCGGCACGGCGGTCGCGATGGTCTTCGTGGACCGGATCGGCCGGAAACCGCTGCTGATCGTCGGCTCGATCGGCATGACCATCTCGCTGGCCGTCGAGGCCTGGGCCTTCTCCTACAAGCGGGGCTCCGGCAGCGGTGTCTCCCTCCCGCACGCCCAGGGTTTGGTGGCGCTGATCTCGGCACACACGTTCGTGCTGTTCTTCGCCCTGTCCTGGGGCGTGGTGGTGTGGGTGCTGCTGGGCGAGATGTTCCCGAACAGGCTCCGTGCGGCCGCGCTGGGCGTGGCGGCGTCCGCCCAGTGGATCGCCAACTGGGCCATCACCGCCAGCTTCCCGTCCCTGTCGGACTGGAACCTGTCCGGCACCTACATCATTTATATGGTGTTCGCCGCGCTGTCACTGCTTTTCGTGTTGCGGTTCGTACCGGAGACGAAGGGCAAGAAGCTCGAGGATATGGGGTAGCGGACCGTCGACAGCACGCTCAGCTCGCCGGTCCGTCGGGATCGTCGAGATGGAAGCGGCGCCGAATATCGGGGCGGCTCAGCAACTTCTGCGGGTATCCCGGACCGGGCCGCGCGACCACGTTCTGCACGTCCATCGGCTGCCCGCACTGCGCGCACACGACCTCGGCGCCGGCGTCGTGCCCGCAGGTGGTGTGGCGGGTGGTCACCGGCGGGCCCGCCTCGCCGGACAACCACCGGTCGCCCCACGCGGTCATCGCGAGGATGACGTGGAAGAAATCCCGCCCGGACTCGGTCAGCACGTACTCGTGCCGGACCGGCATGGTCTCGTACACCTGTTTCTCCAGCAGGCCCGCGTCCACCAGCCGGCGCAGGCGTTCGGACAGAGTGTTGCGGGCGATGCCCAGTTCCTGCTGGAACTCGTCGAATCGGCGGATGCCGTAGAACGCCTCGCGCAGCACCAGCGGTGTCCACGCGTCGCCCAGCATGTCCATGGTTCTGGCGACCGAGCAGGGCCAGGTGGCGAACGAGGTGCGCTTCATGACGTGATCCTACGGGTCTCTGATTGAAACTCAGCAGGAAATAGGTCGGGCTGAGTTAGTCTGCA
Source organism: Nocardia alni (assembly GCF_019038435.1). Classification (GTDB taxonomy): domain Bacteria; phylum Actinomycetota; class Actinomycetes; order Mycobacteriales; family Mycobacteriaceae; genus Nocardia; species Nocardia alni. The sequence goes on along the minus strand of NZ_JAGPOX010000159.1, from coordinate 4,843 downwards.
TATGCAACTTACGAGGTAAGGGAGCCCTGGACCATGGAATGGACCGGACAGGTCTACGCCGACATCCCGACCGTCGCCGTAGAGACGTACATCGCGGCCCCGCCGCGGCGAGTGTGGGATCTGGTCAGCGATATCGGCCTGATGCCGAGGCTGAGCGCCGAACTCCGGTCCGTCGAATGGCTCGACGGCGCGACCGGGCCCGCGGTCGGCGCCCGGTTCACCGGGCGCAGCGCGCACGAATCGCTCGGCTCCTGGGAGACGACCAGCACTATCGTGGAATACGTTGCGCCGCAGCGGTTCGCCTGGGCCGTGGGGGATCCCGAAAACCCTTCCAGCATCTGGCGTTTCAGCATCAGCCCGAAGGACGAGGGCTCGGTGCTCGAGCAGTGGACCCAGATGGGTCCCGCCCGTTCCGGTTTGAGTCTGGCCATCGACGCGATGCCGGACAAGGAACAGAAGATCGTGTTCGTACGGCTGCGGGAATTCGAGACGGGCATGCGGGGCAACCTCGCCGAGATCAAGAGCCTGCTGGAACGGGAGCGGTGATGCGCGCCGCCACCACGATCGAGGGCTCGGCCGGGCCGTGGCCGGATATCGTCGAATTCGTCGTCGAGGCAGAGAGATTGGGCCTGGACATCTGCTGGGTCGCCGAGGCGTGGGGCGCGGACGCACCGTCGCCGCTGGGTTATCTGGCCGCCAAGACCCAGCGGATGCTGCTGGGTTCCGGAGTGATTCAGCTCGGCACCCGGACCCCGGTGGCGATCGCGCAGACGGCGATGACGCTGGCGCACCTGTCCGGGGGACGATTCCTGCTGGGCCTGGGCGCATCCGGACCACAGGTCATCGAGGGGCTGCACGGGGTCCGGTTCGCCGGGCCGCTGTCCAGGATGCGCGAGACCGTCCGGATCGTGCGCGCCGCGTTCACCGGCGAGAAGATCGCCTTCAGCGGTGAGCGTTTCACTATCCCGCTGCCCGGCGGCGAGGGGAAGCCCATGCGGCTGAGTCTGCAACCGGTCGAGGTGCCCATCTATCTGGCCGCGCTGTCGCCGAAGATGCTGGAACTCACCGGAGAACTCGCCGACGGCTGGCTGGGCACCAGCTTCGTCCCCGAGGGCTCGGGCGCCTACTTCGGCCCGCTGGACACCGGACTCGCCCGATCCGGCCGCACCCGTGCCGATCTCGACGTCTGCCAGGGCGCGGAGATCAACATCGTCGACGAGGCTCGGCTGGCGGAGGTGCTCGGCAGTCGCAAGTCAGAGCTCGCATTCTCCCTGGGCGGCATGGGATCCGGCGCGACCAACTTCTACAACAACGCCTACAGTCGCCAAGGCTGGGCAGAGGTCGCCGCCGCGGTCCGCGAACGCTGGCAGGCCGGTGACCGTGCCGGGGCCACCGCACTGATCACCGACGACATGGTGCTGGCCACCACCCTGATCGGCACCGAGGAGATGCTGCGCACCCGGCTGAAGGCGTGGCGCGATACCGGGGTCGACACCGTACGGCTCTACCCCGCAGGCGATTCCCTCGCCGCGCGCCTGGACAACCTGGCCCGCGGCATCGAGCTGGTTCACGGTATCGCTTGAAGGTAACTACTCCCACGCGCGACACAGGCGCATCGATTACGCTCGGCGGACGTCAACCAGCGTAACGAGGGGGAGGCATATGAGCACGCCCGATCTGGTACTTCAATACATCAACGCTGTGAAATGGCCGGTGATTCTGGGGGGAGTGGTCGTCGCCTTCCGCAAACCGATCGTCGCGGTGATCCAGCGGACCCAGCGGCTCGAGGCCTCGGCGGGCCCGGCCAAGCTGGAGATCGACGACTCCAGTGACACCGTCTCGAGTAGTACGTCCTCGACCAGCACCACCACCAGCGTGGCGCGATCAGCCGGTTCCACTGTGGCACAGTCGGGCAGCGGCACGGCTGCACAATCGGGCACCGACGCTGCCGGCCAGTGGCGCCGTGCCATGGCGGTGCCGTCGGGCAATGGCGCGACAGCGCAGTCGGGCAAAAGCGCAGCGGCACAGTCGACCAGTGACATACCCGGCCGGTGGATGGGTAGCTCGGGTGCACAGTCGGCCAGTGGTGCGGTGACATCGTCTGCCAGTAGCGCAGCAGCAGGGGCGGGTAGCGGCGCAACAGCAGAGTCGGGCAGCGGCACAGCAACTGGGTCGACCAGCGGCACAGCGGCACCGTCAGGCACCGGTGCGGCAGCGGGGGCGGCCAGTGGCACCTCAAGCGGCACAACGGCACAGCCGAGTGCTACGGATGGCGAGCACGCCGCTCCGACAGCGAAGTAGCCCCTGCCACCAGGAGGCCGCAGTTCGCGATGCGATCCGTCGCGGGTCGGCGCGTCGAATATCATGCGGTGACGGTGGCGCTCCTGACGTAACCCGCCCGACTCGCAGTGTTCGCAACGGGTTTGCCCATCGCCGCGGTTGTCACGGGTAACGTCCACCCAGGGGGTTCATCACACAGCACCCCGGACAGCAGCGACGACTACTGCGAGGTACGCGACCATGCGGGATGCCATCCTATCGAAACCTGTGCGGCACAACCTGATTGCGGCGCTCACCGCAAGCTCTCTTGCCGCCCTCACCGCAATGACGGTGCTGTTGACCGGTCCGGGCGAGACCGGCACGCACAGCGCCCTGTCGGCAACAGCACAGTCCGCCACGGAGATCCGGCCGCTCGCCTGCTCGGTCCCCGGGCAAGCCTGGCAAACCCTGAAACTCATCGACGCCGGCCAATGGCCCCCGCACGACGGCTCCGGCACCAAGGGCGGCACCACCTGGACCGACCGCGAGGGCACCCTCCCCCACAACGCCCACTATCTGGAGTGGGACGTCAACATCAAGCAGCCCGGCCACACCCGCGACGCCGAGCGAATCATCACCGGCGACAACGGAACCGCCTACTACACCGGCGACCACTACGCCACCTTCTGCCAAATGCGCTGAACCGCAACACTCGCACAGCTCTGCCCGTATCGGGCAACAGCGGACTCGGCAGCCTGTCCACTTCTGGGAAGTCGCCGCACGGGGCCGCCCTATCAGCTCACCACCCGGCAGATCGGCGCGGGCAGCCTGGTCCCGCCAGAGCCATCTCGCAGCGCCTCGCACACGCCGAGGCGCCGGGACCGGTCGTCCGGGAGCCGACCGCGTCATCTCGCCGCGGCATTCTCGGGGCACGAAGGGGCACAGCCTGATCGAGCAGGTGGTACGCGGACTATTGGAGTACGCGGCCGGACTCACCAACAGTCTCACCGAGGCGCAGGGCATCGCACTCGTCGATGCCCTGCAATGCCTCGACTCGGCGTTGTCGGCCGAACACACACCGTGAGAAATTGCCCTCGGCGATTCAGTGGACGGGGATGTACTGCAGGTCGTCACCGATGATGACGTTGTTGGAGTATCCCGTCGAAGCCCAGTCGTGCCATTTCGACGAATCTATATGCGGCGAAGCGAGATCGGCGATATGGCTGAGCACCAGCCTCTTCGCTCCGGCACGCTGTGCGATCGCACCGACCTTTTGGACCTCGACATGGGAAGTGACCATGTGGTTGTGCTCGACGGCGGAGAGGCTGGAGCCCTCGAGGTTGATCGCCTCGTGGACGAGCACATCCGTGTTGTGAGCCAGGGTGGGAATGTTGTCGGTATAGGTGGTGTCGCCGGAGAAGGTGACCGATCCGTAGGCGGTGTCGAAGCGAAAGGCGAAGGCGGGGAAGACTGGTCCGTGCGGCACCAAGACCGCTGTGACGCGTACCTTGTCGTCACGCATGACCTCGAAGGGCTGCATGGTCGGGGCGCGGTTCGTGAAATCGGCCCCGATAGCGGGGATTTGGATCTCATGGATATTCATCAGGGCCATCGGGTCGGACGCCCCCGTGTCTCGGATGAACACGTTGCTGGAGTAGGCAACCGCGCGATTCCAGTTCTCGGTCAACGCCCGGGTACCCGGCGTCGGATCCTGCGGGGCGACCACCGGCGCGTTACCGCCCCCGAACTTGGGCAACAGCCCGCCCGCCGGGCCGGGCCCGTACACCGCCACCGGCCCCTTCGCCCCGATCATCCCCTCATCGGGATAACCGCCCAGCACAAAGTAATTGAAGTAGTCGGCGATGTGGTCGATGTGCAGGTGGGTCAGGAATATCCCGCGCAATGCCCCCAGGCTCAACCCGGCCTTGGCGTACTGGGTCACCGACGCCCGCCCGGCGTCGATCAGATACACCTGCCCGTCGACCACGAGCGCAGTCGAGATCCCCGCTCGATCCGCGGAGGGAGGCGGCCCCGCCTTCGTCCCGAGCAACACCAACTCCAGCTTCGCACTCCCCACCGCCCCGGTCGACTGGGCAGCCGCCTGCCCGGAAGACCCACATGCCACCGCCCCGAGCGCGAGCCCAGCCGCCCCCAGCCCGGACAGCAAAGCCCGGCGCCCCACAGCTGGACCAACAGGACCGCCGCCGTCACACAGCGCGCACATGAACCCTCCGTTCGACGTCAAAATAGCAAGAGCAACCATGCCACGCGACGCCAACGGACAAACCAGCGCATCCGCCGAATGATCTTCCACACCTCCAGCAACTGCCCAGCCCCACCCGCAGAGCATCACAACTCACGAAACGCACCTCGACAGTCGAGCGAACCGATCAGCAGAGTCCCAAGCCTGACTCAACCAAGGCCGTCGACCGCACCCGAGACCAGTACTCGGGTCAACGAGCCGTACTGGTTTCTGGCGACGACCATGGCAGGACCCGGCCGTCCCGGACGAGTTCGCCGTAGTGGGCGGGGTCGATCGGTCCGAACGCCAGGTCCAGCAGGGGGGTTGTGGCCTGGGCGGGGG
>NZ_JAGPOX010000158.1 GCF_019038435.1 Nocardia alni | reverse complement strand
CCGACTATTCCGGACCCGCGGTGGTCGAGGCCTACACCGTGCCCTACGGCCGGGACGGCGAGCCGGAGGCCGCGATCGTAAGCCTCATCGCCCCCGATGGCGCCCGAATCCTGCTGCGCGGCAGCGATTCCGAGCTGATCACCCAACTGGCCGGCGAACAGGACCTGCTGGGTCTGCCGGTCACGGTGTCCGACGGCCGGATCACCGTCACCGCCGGTGAGCGCACCGCGCTGGCCGCCCCGCCTCCGCCGCCGGTGCTGGTGGAACGCCGTGGCCGGATCACCGTCATCACGCTGAACCGTCCCGCCGTGCGCAACGCGGTGAACCTGGCCACCGCCCAGGGCATCGAACGAGCCCTGGATGCCTTCGAGGCCGATCCGGACGCGCAGGTGGCGATCATCACCGGTGCGGGCGGATACTTCAGCGCCGGAATGGATCTCAAGGCCGCAGCGCTCGGTGAGGTGCCGATGACTCCCGGTCGCGGCGCCCTGGGCATCGCCGCGAAACCGCCGTCGAAACCGCTCATCGCGGCGGTGGAGGGTCCGGCTCTGGCGGGTGGCTGCGAGCTGGCGCTGGCCGCGGATCTGGTTGTCGCGGCCGAGGATTCGACGTTCGGCATCCCGGAGGTCAAACGCGGACTGGTCGCCGTCGGCGGCGGTGTGCTGCGCCTGGCCCGCCGCCTGCCCCGCGCGATCGCCATGGAACTGGCCCTGACCGGCGACCCGATCACCGCCGCCCGCGCTGCGGACCTCGGCCTGGTCAACCACCTGGCCGCCCCCGGCCATGCCCTCGAGGCCGCCTTGGCCCTGGCGGAGCGCATCGCGGTGAACGCCCCCCTGAGCATTCAGGCCAGCAAACGCATCATCGACCAAACCCCCGACTGGTCCACCGCCGAGGAGTTCACCCGCCAAACCGACCTGGCCACCCCCGCCCTGACCTCCCAGGACGCCGCCGAAGGCATCCTGGCCTTCACCCAGAAACGCGACCCTGTCTGGCAGGGCCGCTGAACTGTGACCACGCCGACGACGTCGAGGTTGCGGCCCGCCGGGCGCGGTACGGCGAGCGCGTCGGGCAGTGTCGAGGGCGGCGGCAGGTGGTGGACTTGGCTGGGGTGAGCCCACGAGCAGGGCGTCGGGCGCGTGGCCCTGCGCATCGGGCCGGGGGCTTGGGCGCGTCGGGGAGCTACCGGAGCCGGAAACGTTGCGCCGCTTCATGGAGGGCCGGGCACCGCGAGTGACAGGCGTCGTCGTTGGGGAAGCGGATCGCCGTACACAGCCGGCATGAAGGTTTCCCTAAGTTCGGGGTATTACGGTGTGGTCCATGACGGCAGATCAAGATCGGGCGACATCGTTCGGGAGCATCGCGCAGGATTACGACCGGCTGCGGCCGGGGCCGCCCGCGCAGGCGGTCGAGTGGCTGATCCCGGCGGGGTGCGGGACGGCGCTGGATCTGGCCGCCGGGACGGGGCTGTTCACGCGGGCGCTGGCCGAGCGGGTGCCCGAGGTGATCGCGGTCGAACCGGATGACCGCATGCGGGCGGTGCTCGCGGAGCGTTCCCCCGGAGTGCGGGCCCTGGCGGGTCGCGCGGAACAGATCCCGCTGCCCGACGCGAGTGTGGACGCGGTGTTCGTCTCTGCGGCATGGCACTGGTTCGACCACAAGGTCGCGATCGCCGAGATCGCCCGCGTGCTGCGCGACGGCGGCCGCCTGGGCGTGGTGTGGACCAGCCGTGACCGCACCGTCGACTGGGTGTTCGAACTCGACGCCGCCCGCATCCGTGCCTCGGACTCCGAGACCGACGAGGACCTGCGCCGCCGCATGGAACAGCGATGGCACTTCACCACCCCCGAAGGCAGCCCGTTCGGCGAGACCGAGGGCGCCCGGTTCCCGTTCACACTCACCATGACCCCCGACGAGGTCGTCGCCTGGCTGGGCACCTACAGCCAGGTCATCGTCGCGGACCCCGCCGACCGTGACGCCCGCCTGTCCCATATCCGCACCGTCCTGGACGAACACGCGAATGGCTCACCCACCGTGGAGATCCCCCTGACCTCGCAGTGCTGGCGCATCAACCGCCTGCCCCGCTGAGCGAGCATTCGGACGTTCTGGACACGTGAGTGAGCGAGCCGATCAGGCTCGGCGGCGCACTCGCCGTGACCTCTTTGATCTGCATCGAGCGAGCTGGTCTCAACAGGGGGTGTCTCATCGCCCACCAGCGGTCCGTGCGCTGTTCAGGCCGTCGCCTCCAGGGGGTGTGCAGCAGTAGGGCAACGCCGTAGGGCTCGATCGATGTTCAAGTCGCGGGCCGGGTATCGGCCCGCGCGGCCTGGTCGACGCTCGCCGGGGGCCGGTGTTGTCTCGAGGTGCGTTGGTCTCCGGGACGATGCGGGCGCCGGGGGCGAATGACGATCGAGCGCAACGGGTCCTGGCTAGGGGATTCAGGGCGCGGCGACGCCGGACTGGTTATCGTGGGGACATGGTTGATGCATCCAAGGAAATCCGGACCGCGCTCGTGCTGGGGGGAGGTGGCCCGGTCGGGATCTCCTGGATGACGGGCCTGGTCATCGGGCTGCGGGAGGCGGGGATCGACCTGGGGTTGGCCGAACGGATCGTAGGCACGTCGGCCGGTGCCGTGGTCGGGGCGGTATTGGCCTCGGGTGGTGATCCGGCGCGGCTGGCGGATCCGACCGCGGTGGACGTGCCGGCGTTCGAGGTGGATCTGAATCTGGTGAACAAGATATTCACCGTGCTCGCCCGGCGTGATCAAGACCGCAAGTCCCTGATCCGGCAGGTGGGCGAGTTGGCCCAATCCGCCGACACCGGAGATCCGGCCGTGCACGTGAAGCGGATGGAGTCGCTGACCGGCCTGACCGACTGGCCGGACCGGGATCTGCGGCTGACCGCGGTCGACATCGGCACCGGCGAGTTCCAGGTGTGGACCCGGGAGGGCGCCGCCACCCTGCCCGAGGCGCTCGCGTCGAGCACCTGTGTGCCGGGCGTGTTCCCGCCCATCCCGATCCAGGGGCACACCTACGTCGACGGCGGCCTGCGCTCGGGCATCAACGCCGACCAAGCCGCAGGCGCCGAACTGGTGGTCATCCTGGAACCCCTGGCCCATATGTTCCCCCGCACCCCCTCCGACGCCAATCTGGGCGGCGCCACCGAGGTCTCGGTCGTCCCCGACCAGGCCGCGATCGCCGCCTTCGGCCTGGACGTCTTCAGCCCCGCAGCCCTGGCCCCCGCATACGAGGCAGGCGTACGCCAGGCCACCGACACCGCCCAACGGCTCAGGGACCTCTGGCCCGCCGACTGACCCGGTTCGACCAGATCAGCGGGGTGCGGTGGACCGGCCGAAGCGCAGGACCGCGTCCGCGCCACCCGCACGCGCCGGCCGTGTGCCTCTCCGCGCAGGTTGCCGAGCACCTGGAGACCCAGCCGACTCGCTGATCCCGGCCTATCGCTGCATTTTGTGGCCTCGATCGACCGGTATCGGACGAATGGAGCCACAGAATGCAGCGATAGGCCGGGCTGGGGTAGCGCGATCATCTGAACGCGCTTCGGTGGGGCACCAGGCGGTGGATGCTCAGCTGTCCACGTGCACGTGGGGGCGCTGGCCCGGGTCGGGGACCGCGCGGCGCAGGATCTCGCGGGTCACGGGGGCGACCTCGCCTTCGCCGACGAACAGGAACTTGAGCAGGTTCATCAGCGGATTGCCTTCGGTCCATTCGAAGTAGACGTGGGGGTTCAGGCCGGTGCGGTCGCGGATGGCCAGCAGGATGGCGGCGATCGAGTTGGGGACGGCCGTCGCCTCGACGGACAGGATCTTGTAGCAGTCCAGTTCGACCGCGCGCACGTTCAGGTCGGTGGAGAACTCCGAGGCGTCGCGCACGATCACCTCGAGGAACAGGATCGCCTCGGTGTTCGGGATGTGGCTCTCGAGCCGCTGCACGGCCTCTTTCTCCCGGTACTCGGCCGGATCCCGGTCCTTGACCTCGTCCAGGTCGTGGGTGACGATGCGCACCGCGCCGGTGGAGGCGGTCTTGTCGATCAGCCAGCCGGCCTTGTCGTCGAAGGTGACCTCGATCGCGCGCAGCTCGAACGCGCGGCGCACCCGCGAGAAGAACGACACCACGATGATCGCCAGGATGAACAGCGACGCCAGTTGCACACCCTCGGGCCGTTCGAAGATGTTCGCGATCGTGGTGTATACGAACACCGCGGACACCAGCCCGAACCCGATCACCTTGCGGCCCTCGCGCTTACGCGCCGCGGACAGTGTCACCGCGACCGCCGCCGAGGTGATCAGCACCAGCACACCGGTGGCGTACGCGCCGCCCTGCGCGTCGACGTCGGCCTTGAAGTACCAGGTGATCCCGAACGCGATCACCGCGAACACCAGGACCAGCGGCCGGGTGGTGCGTGCCCATTCGGGCGCCATGCCGAACCGCGGCAGGTAGCGCGGTACGAGGTTGAGCAGCCCCGCCATCGCCGAGGCTCCGGCGAACCACAGGATCGCGATGGTGGAGATGTCGTAGACGGTGCCGAATCCGTTGCCCAGGTACTGATGCGCCAGATAGGCCAGTGCGCGCCCGTTGGCCTTGCCGCCGGTCCGGAATTCCGGTTCGGGGATCAGGACCACGGTGATGAAGCTGGTGACGATCAGGAAGCAGCTCATGATCAGCGCCGCGGTGGTCAACAGCTTGCGGGCGCCGATGATCCGGGTGCGGGGGTTGTCCTCCGGTTCGCCGGGGGTGCTCTTGATCTGCGGCATCACCGCCACGCCGGTCTCGAATCCGGACAGCCCGAGCGCGAGCTTGGGGAACACCAGCAGCGAGACACCGATCATGGCGAAGATGTTCCCGTGCTGGGCGGTCATCGCATGGGTCCAGTCGACCACGAGCCCGGAGGCGGTGAACACATGCCACAGCCCGACGGCCGCGACCACGACGTTCAACGCCAGATAGACCCCGACCAGCCCCACCGCGATGCTGATGGCCTCGGCGAAGCCTTTGAGGAAGATCGCCGCCAGCAGCGCCAGCAGCGCGAGGGTGATGAGCATCGTGTGGCTGGCCAGCGCGTGCGGTACCAGCGGGTTCTCCACGATGTGCGCGGCGCCGTCGGCCGCGGACAGGGTCATGGTGATGACGAAGTCGGTCGCGGCGAAGCCCAGCAGCACGAGGATGAAGATCTTGCCGGTCCAGCGCGGCAGAACCGCGGAGAACATGGCCAGCGATCCGCCGCCGTGCGGACTCTCGCGTGCCACCCGCCGGTACACCGGTAGCGCGCCCAGCAGCGTGAGCACGACCAGCACCAGTGTGGCCATGGGGGACAGCACACCTGCGGCAACCGCCGCGATGCCGGGTTGGTAACCGAGCGTGGAGAAGTAGTCGACACCGGTCAGGCACATCACCTGCCACCAGGAGCGCTGATGCGCCTCCTCGGTCTGTTTGACCCACGGCCCGGGATGCCGGGAGTATTCGTCCTCGTTCGCGCTCTGGAGCAGCCAGGCGCGCAGCCCGGTTCGCGATCGTTCGGCGGTGGCGGTCAACGTCGTCGTCCCCTCGAGAACAGGCATCTGGCAGTGCATCCGGCAAACCGGATGTTCGTCATCGTCGGGGTCAATCTACGCGGTCGCACCCACAATCCTTTAATGAGCACTCGAGGGGCACGTCATCGGTAGTCGAGGCACTCCGAACGATACTCTGAACCCTCACGCGTGATAGCCGGCCCGCATGCCTGGCAGTCGCTAGCGGAGATTGCGAAATTCGGCAAGTGTGACAGGGGTCACAAAATAGGGTATCGACACTGGTAGTGCGGTGTGTGCCAGCGCTTTTGCGAAGGTTGCCGTTGTTTGCTCGATTCGAGAACCGGGTAAACGTGTAATTCGTTGCCATTTTGTTATTTAGATGGCCCTGTCCGTCGAAGACAGTCGACCAGCGACACAACGGTGTGTCCGACGACACCTGGGGAAGGGAGCTCGCGTGACAACCCGCGACTCACACATCTCACCTGCACTGCAACGCCGATCCGTGGCCGCCGCGGCGATGGGCAACGCGACCGAGTGGTTCGACTACGGTGTCTACGCCGCGACCGCCACCTACCTCACCCACGCGTTCTTCCCTGGCCTGGGCACCGCGTTCACGATGCTCGGCTTCGCCGTGTCGTTCCTGCTACGCCCGGTCGGCGGCCTGGTCTGGGGCCCGCTGGGCGACCGCATCGGACGCAAAGCGGTGCTGGCCACCACCATTCTGCTGATGGCCGGCGCGACCGCGTGCATCGGCATCCTGCCCACCCACGCCCAGGTCGGCATCCTGGCCCCGATCCTGCTGTTCGTCCTGCGCATCGTGCAGGGCTTCTCCACCGGCGGCGAGTACGGCGGGGCCGCGACCTTCATGGCCGAGAGCGTCGATGACCGCCGCCGCGGCTTCCTGGGCAGCTTCCTGGAGTTCGGCACGCTGACAGGCGTCGTCGGCGGCACCGCGCTGGTGCTGCTGCTGCAGGTGATCCTGGGCGACAGTGCCATGCAGTCGTGGGGCTGGCGCATTCCCTTCCTGGTCGCGCTGCCACTGGGCCTGATCGGCTGGTATCTGCGCAGCCGGCTCGACGAGTCCCCGGTCTTCACCGAGGTCGCCGAGCGGACGGATCAGCAGCACGGCGGCTTGTGGGCCCTCAAGGCGCTGGTCCTGAAGTACCCGCGCGAGCTGCTCACCCTTGCCGGACTGGTCATCGCGCTCAACATCGTGGACTACACACTGCTGTCCTACCAGCCCACATACCTGGAAAGCACCATTCACATCAGCGACTCCACCACCACGGCGATGGTGCTCGTGGGCCAGCTGGTGATGATGGTCTTCCTGCCATTGTCGGGGGCGCTGTCCGACCGGGTGGGCCGGCGCCCGATGTGGCTGGTATCCCTGGTCGGGCTCGGGGTGCTGGCGGTACCCATGTACTGGCTGATGGGCCAGGGAATCGGTTGGGCCATCGTCGGTTTCATCGTACTGGGCCTGCTGTTCGTCCCCCAGCTGTCCACCATCTCGGCCACCTTCCCGGCGATCTTCCCCACCCAGGTGCGGTACGCCGGATTCGCGCTGTCCTACAACCTGTCGACCGCGATCTTCGGCGGTACCGCACCCTATATCGACCAGGCGGTGATCGACGCGACCGGATGGAAGCTGTTCCCCGCGTTCTTCATGGTCGCCGGCTGTGTGGTCGGTCTGGTGTCGTGGTTCTTCCTGCGTGAGACCGTCGGTGCCTCGCTGCGCGGGACCGGGGTGCCCCACACCGACGAAATCCCCATCCAGCCCACCCAGCCCGTGGTCTGAGCCGGGTTCTTCACCGCGCGCGGTGCGCGGATCCGCCTTCCCGGTGGTTCCGCGCACCGCGCGCGGTCGTTCAGGGCGCGGGCCCTCGCCGACCGCGCCGGGCAGGCTGAGCGCACCGGTCGGATCGACTTCACCGGGCCCGTCGGCCTGCTGCTCCCGCATCTCGCGGCGACCAACGGCTACCGTCGAATGCGGTGTGCGCGTGCCGGATTCGGCACTTCTGCGATAGACCTCGGCCGTCTCTTGTCACTGTGACGAAATAGAACCCGGATCGGATGCGTCCGGATTCTGCGAATATGTCTCTGGTGGTGGCGCCCGCTGGAGCACTGCGGCAATTCGGGCGCAATAGCCGCCGAGTCCTCTTGTGCGGTGCGCGGTCGGCCGACTACTCTCTGAAACAGAGATACAAATATGTGTCACTGCTCCACAGGGAGGTGATTGCGTTGACGACCGTCGACGAGACATTCGATCCGGATCGGTTCGACGCCGGTATTCGTGAAGCGGTGGCGATGCCGGTTGCGGACGAGGTCGCGGAGGCGACACCGGCACTGGGCGCGGATTCGCTGGTGTGGAAGTTCTACGGCGACGTGCGCGGGCTGCTCGGATTCCAGCGCGTGGCGGGCACCGAGAACTGCATCGAGCAGCTGGGCAAGGGCGTCGAGGACCACTCGGTGATCTTCTCGGACACCATCGGCCGGGCCCGGCGCAGCGGCCCGCCGATCATGAAGACCATCTACTCCGACGACCCGCACGGGTGGGGCCGCACGGTGCGGGATTTCCACAAGCCGATCAAGGGCACGATCAGCGACGGATCGCGGTATCACGCACTGAATCCCGAGCTGTTCTACTGGGCGCACGCCACCTTCGTCGACCAGGTCATCTACGTCACCGACACGTTCATCCGGCGGTTGTCGTACGAGGAGAAGGCGCAGATCTTCGCCGAGAGCAAGGTCTGGTACCGGCTCTACGGGGTCAGCGAGCGCAACCAGCCGCAGACCTATGAGGAATTCCTGGAGTACTGGGACGGCATGCTGGAGCGGTTCGTGCCCACCAGGACCATCCGCTACGGCACCGGCTATCTGCGCCAAGGCATCCCGCGCCCGAAGCGGGTGCCGCGCCCGGTATGGGCGGTGCTGTCGGCGCCGCTGAACGCGATCGCGCGCACGGTGGTCGTGGGCACCCTGCCCGCGCAGATGCGCGAGGTGTGCGAGCTGGACTGGGACGAGCGCAGAGAACGGCGCTTCCAGCGTTTCGCCGCGACCATGCGGGCACTGAACCCGCTGTTCAACAAGCTACCGATCCGCCGACTGTACCTACCGTGGGCCGCCCAGGGATGGGAACGTGAGGGTGTGGACCCTCGCCCCCTGCACAACCATCCGCCGGCAACGCCGCGCCGCCGTGCGATGCTGGCGCCGCCACCGCCGGGCAGCGGCCTGAAACCGATCTACGGCAGCGGCACTCCGTGGCTGATCGAAGTGCTGCGATACACCCGCAATCCACTGGCGACGATCACCCGGCATCGCAAGCAGTTCGGCGACATCACCTACTTGAACTCGTTCGGCAGACAGATCGTGACGCCACTGACCCCGGACGGCGCGGGGGAGGTCGCGATCAACCGCACCAAATCCCTGGCGGCCGAACCGGCGTGGGGTTTCATGATCGGCCCGTTCTTCCACCGCGGCATCCTGCTGATGGACTTCGAGGAACACCGTCACCACCGCCTCATCCTGCAACAGGCGTTCAACCGCACCCATCTCGAGGGCTACCTGCGCGAGATGCAGCCGATGATCCGCGAGCGCGTGGCGGCGCTGCCGACCGGCGACGGCGTGCGGATGCTCAGCGAGTTCAAGAAGATCACCCTCGATGTCGCGCTCGAGATCTTCCTGGGGCTGAAACTCCCACGCGCCGAGGCGGATCGGATCAACAAGGCGTTCATCGACTGCGTCGACGCCGGACTGTCCCTGGTGCGGCGCGATGTGCCGGGCGGGCGATGGTCGCGGGGCCTGGCGGGCCGGAAAGTGCTGGAAGAGTTCATGTACCGGCATCTGCCCGCCAAACGCGCGCAGCGCACACCCGACCTGTTCTCGGTACTGTGCCACGTCGAATCCGACGAGGGCCACACGTTCACCGACGCCGACGTGGTCAACCACATGATCTTCGTGCTGATGGCCGCGCACGACACCTCGACCATCGCCACGACCACGATGGCGTACTACATGGCCCGGCATCCGCAGTGGCAGGACACCGCCCGCGAGCAGTCCCGCGCCCTGCCCGCGGAGATCGAGTACGAGACCCTGGGCGATTTCACCGTGCTCGAGGCGATCATGAAGGAATCGCTCCGGCTCAACGCCCCGGTGCCGGGACTGCTGCGGGAAGCGTTGCAGGACACCGAGATCGGCGGATACTTCGTGCCCAAGGGCGCGTTGGTCTCGGCGACGGCCATGGTCAACCACTACAACCCGGCCCTGTGGAACGACCCGGAAACCTTCGACCCCGGGCGATTCTCGCCCGATCGCGCCGAGGACAGGTCGCACAAGTACGCCTGGATGCCCTTCGGCGGCGGGGCGCACAAGTGCATCGGTTTGTTCTTCGCGCAGCTGGAAATCAAGACCATCATGCACAACCTGCTGCTGACGCACGAATGGTCGGTGCCCGCCGACTACCGGTGGAAGCTGGACTACACCACCCTGCCGGTCCCGAAGGATCGGCTGCCGGTGCGGCTGCGGAGACTGTGAGATGGCCGCACCGATAGGCTCGGCGACCATGACCACACGCTCCAGCGCCGAGCCCGCCACCGCGCCCGAGCAGCGCATGCTCGACGCCGCGCGCACGGAATTCGAGCAGTACGGCATCCGGCGCACCAACATGGACGATATCGCGCGCCGCGCGGGAGTCAGCCGCAGCACGCTGTATCGCCGGTTCCCCACCAAGGACGCCCTGTTCGAACACCTCGTGCTGGCCGAAACCCGTTCGCTGTTCGGACATCTCGACAGTGTCGCGGCGGGCAAGGATCCGCAGACCGCGGTGATCGAATGCTTCACCCGGGGATTCCAGATCCTGTCCACCATCCCGCTGGTGCGCCGCATCGTGGACAGCGAACCGGAACTGCTGTTCGGGCTCAACAACAGCACCAACGGGCTGCCGATCCGCCGCGCCAGCGATATGGTGGCCGGATCCCTGCGACGCAGCGGGGTGACCATGTCCGAGGAGGATCTGCAGGCGGTGTCGGAGATCCTGATCCGGCTCACCCAGTCGCTGCTGCTGAATCCGGACGGCCAACTGGACACCTCCGACCCGGCCGCCGTGCGCCGGTACGCGGAACGCTATCTCGCACGGCTCATCTGGTAGCCCCCAGCCCGTCAGGTTCCCGCCGACCGGAAGCAGATTCCCATGCACACAGTGACGTCGTCGTCACCGCCCACCGGACTCGACGCCACCCTCGTGGACGAGTTGCGCAGCCTCCTGCCACCGTCCGCCGACACGCGACATGCCCTCGCGCCGTTCACCGGCACGCCCCTTCCGTCCATCCCGCAGGCCCATCCGGAGACCGTCGCCGCGACCGCGGCGCTGGCACGCTCGGCCGCGCCGCAATGGGCGCGGCGTCCGGTCGCCGACCGTGCCCGCATCATGCTGCGTTTCGGCCGGCTGCTCGCCGAGCACTCGGCCGACCTGTGCACCCTCATGCAGTGGGAGACCGGTAAGGCCCGCGTCCACGCCGCGATCGAGGTGCACGGCGTGGTGTCGGTGGCGCTGCACTACGGCCGTCACGGTGCGCGATACCTGCGCCACCGGCAGGCCCCCGGCTCGATTCCCCGGGTGGTCCGCGCGCATATCGACTACCGGCCCAAGGGCGTGGTCGGTGTGATCGCGCCGTGGAACTATCCGCTGTTCCTGGCCGTGGGTGATGTCATTCCGGCGCTGATCGCCGGGAACAGCGTTGTCAGCAAGGCGGATTCGCAAGCGCCGCTGACATTGCTGCTGGCTTTGAAGCTGGCCCGTCAGGCGGGACTGCCGCCGGAAGTGTGGCAGGTCGTCGCCGGACCGGGCGCCGCGCTCGGGCCCGCGCTGATCGACTCGGTGGACTATCTGTGCTTCACCGGATCGACCGCGACCGGCCGCGATATCGCGCGACGGTGCGCCGAGCGGCTCATCGGCTGCTCGCTGGAGCTGGGCGGCAAGAATCCGATGATCGTGCGCGCCGACGCCGCCGTGGACGCCGCGGCCGTCGGCGCGGTGCAGGCGTGTTTCTCCAACGCCGGGCAGATGTGCATCGGCATCGAGCGGATCTATGTGCACGACAGCGCCTACGAACGGTTCGTCCGGGCATTCGTCGAACGCACGCGGGCGCTGCGGGTGGCCGCGGACTACTCCTTCGACACCGATATGGGCTCGCTGACCTCAGCGCGCCAGCTCGACGTCACCACCAGGCACGTCCAGGACGCACGCCGGAAGGGCGCGAAAGTGCTGTGCGGCGGCCTGGCCCGCCCGGATCTGGGACCGCTGTTCTACGAGCCCACCATCCTGACCAACGTGACACCCGGCATGCTGGTCCACTCCGAGGAAACCTTCGGGCCGGTCGTATCGATCTATCCGGTGCCCGACGACGCCACCGCGATCGCCGAGGCGAACACCGGCCGCTACGGCCTGAGCGCCAGCGTGTGGACCCGCGACCTGGCCGAGGGGCGGTCGGTGGCCGCGCAGATCATCGCCGGCGCGGTGAACATCAACGACGGATACCTTTCGGCGATCGCCTCGTTGGACGCGCCCATGGGCGGCATGCGCGACAGCGGGCTGGGGCGTCGCCACGGTCCCGAGGGGATCCTGCGCTACACCGAACCGCAGACGGTCACCACACAGCGCATCCCGACCCCCTACCCGGACCGGCATCGCTGGCTGCTCGTGCGTGCCCTCAGCAGCTTCGCGCGGCTGACAGCGTCCTTCGCACAACGGTTCCCGAGAAGGTAAGCCCATGAGTGAGTGTCGAAGCTCGACGCGGTCATATCGGGGTCGACTGCCGGTCGAGGTAGAGACGTGACCGCGCACGGCAGCACAGCCGCTATCGGGTTTTTGCTGGGCAGAAATACCAGCGAGGCGGACACATCGGTAAGCGCAGCGAATGAACAGAAGACACAACCGCTTTCGCAGTCGTGCGGGAGCCGGGTGTCAGCGAGGTGGAGACGTGAGCCAGCGAATGGATGGCGCGTTCGTGTGGGGACCGGGTACCTGCGAGGTGGAAGCGTGAGCGCCCGAACGCACAATGCCGCCGCCGTACACCAGCGCGTCGAGATTCTCCCGGGCGCCGACCTCGGCGCGGGTGTGCCGCAGCCGAGTGCAGGCATGAGCCGGCGGACAGAAGATGCCGCTGCTGTCGCGGTCGTGTCGGGGCCGAGTGCTAGTGAGGCACGGGCATGAGCGAGCGAAGATTCGCCGGCAGGATCATCGACGAGACCGCGGCGATGGCCGAATTATGGCGTGCGGGCATGCTGCCGCGCTCGCGTGGTGCGCTGCGCGGCCTGGGTGCGGTGTCGCGGCTCGGCCAGCTCGGCGGGCTGCCCGCGTATTGCGCGGCCGCCCATCCCGACCGGCCCGTGATCATCGACGACCGCGGCACCCTGACCGGCCGTGAGTTCGCGCGGCGGGCACACCGCCTGGCCAACGCACTGCGCGCCCGCTTCGGTGACAGGCCGCCGACGGTGGGGATCCTGTGCCGCAACCACGCCGACGCCGTGGTCACCCTCTGCGCCGCCAGCGCCATCGGGGCCCGGGTCGTGCTGCTGAACTCCGACTTCGGGCCACGCCAGGTCGCCGAGGTCGGCGCCCGGGAGAATCTCGACGCGCTGGTGTACGACGCCGACTTCGCCACCGCCGCAGCCAGCTTCGAGGGCGCACGCTGGTGCGCCTGGGATCACGAGACGGCATCCGGCGAGAGCCTGGCCGCGGTGATCGACAGTGGCTCCGAGGAGCTGCCGCCCGCGCCGCCGCGGCCCTCCTCGGTGGTGATCCTGACCAGCGGCAGCAGCGGCGTCCCGAAGGGCGCACCACGCAACCACGCCCGCACGATGCTGCTGCCCGCCGGTCTGCTGTCCCGAATCCCCTTGCGTCCCAACGAGAACGTCCTGGTCTCCGCGCCGGTATTCCACGGCTGGGGCCTGCTGGTCGCGGTGCTGACCCTCACCCAGGGATCCACCCTGGTCCTGCACCGCCGGTTCGACGCCGCCCGGGCACTGACCGACCTGCAACGCCACCGCTGTGCGGTCTTCATCGCCGTACCCACCATGCTGCGCCGCATCCTGGCCCTCGGCGACCAACTCGCCACCGCGGACCTGTCGGACCTGCGGATCGTGGCCAGCGGCGGCGCCCGCCTGGACGACGCACTGGTCGCCGACGTGCTCGCCGCGTTCGGTCCGGTACTGCACAACCTGTACGGCTCGACCGAAGCCTCCTACATCAGCATCGCCACCCCCGCGGACCTGCGCCTGGCCCCCGACTGCGCCGGAACACCCCCGCGCGGCAACACCATCCGCATCACCGACGACACCGGCCGGGACCTGCCTGCCGACGTGGAGGGCCGCATCCTGGCACGCACCTCGGGCCAGATCCGTGCCTACACCGACGGACGCACCGGCTCGGACGCCGACGGATACTTCGACACCGGAGACCGCGGCCGCCTCGACGCGGCAGGCCGGTTGTACGTGATGGGCCGCTCGGACAACATGATCGTCTCGGGTGGGGAGAACGTCTACCCCGAAGAGGTCGAACTGGCCCTGCTCGCGCACCCCGGCATCACCGACGCCGTCGTCACCCCGGTCGCCGATACCGAATTCGGGCAGCGCCTGCGCGCCTACATCGTCATCAGCACGCCCGAGAGCCTCGGCGTGGAACAGATCCGCACACACATCGCGGCACACCTGCCGCGCTCACGCATGCCCCGCGACATCATCCCCGTGCCCGAACTGCCGCGCGGGGCGTCCGGAAAAGTACTGCGGCGCACCCTGGAAGAACTGGAAAGGACACACTCGTGAAGGGCATCGAACTGACCGGCCGGGTCGCCGTGGTCACCGGCGCGGCGCGGGGGATCGGCCGGGCGACCGCGCGGGCGCTGCGCGACGCGGGCGCCACGGTCGCCATCGGCGACATCGACAAGGACGAACTCGGCGCCACCGCAGGCGAACTCGGCGTCTTCGGCGCCTATCTGGACGTCACCGACCCCGGACGGGTCGACGCGTTCGTCGCCGAGGTGATCGCGCGCCACGGGAACATCGACATCTGGATCAACAACGCCGGAATCATGCCGGTCGGGCCCGTACTCGAGCAGACCGACACCGTCATCCGCCGGGCCGTCGAGATCAACGTGCTCGGGGTGATCAACGGATCACGCGCCGCCGCACGGCATATGAGCGCGCACGGCGGCGGGCGGATCGTGAACATCTCCTCGGTCGCCGGACGGATCCCCGCCCCCGGCATGGCGGTCTACGCGGGCACCAAATTCGCCGTCGTCGGATTCGGTGAGGCGCTCGACGCGGAGATGGAACCGGCCGGGGTCCACGTGTCCACGGTGTTCCCGTCGTTCACGAACACCGGCCTGATCCAGGGGATCACGCCCGGCCCGTTCATGGCCCCCTCGGCTCCCGAGGATATCGCCGCGGCCGTGGTGAAGGTGCTGCGCCGCGGCCGCCGCCACATCGTGGTGCCGGGACGACTGGGGATCGGCAGCGCGCTGTGGATGCTGTACCCCCGATCGGTGGCTGCCCTCATGCGCCGTGCGGTGCGGCTCGACGAGGTGTTCCTGCGTCCGGATCCCACGCGCCGGGCTTACGACGACCGAATCGACGCACCCCCGAACTGACGGATCAGGCAGAGCGGCGCGGACTGCATCTGGGCGACCGGTGTGGTGCCGGGCGGACCGGTGCCAGTTACGACCTGCTTCCGCGATGGCGGTTCCGGAATACCGTGGTCCGAGCGCGGCGATCGGTAATGAAACGTGCGCAGGTTGGTGTGGCGCGAGCCCACTGAGTGGCGCCATCGCGTCGGACAGCCATACGGTCGGGTCGATGTGGACGATCTACTGTTTCAGAAAACCCTCCAGCAGCGGCAGCAGTGCGGGCAAGCCATCGACGGGAATGATGTGGCCGCAGTGGGGGAGCACGTGGTCTGTCAGATCGTCTGCGCAGGAACGGAGTTGACGCGCGAGCGCATCGCCGACCGGGTGCGCGCCGAGGGCGAGTGCCGGCATTCGCAGTCGTGTCACGGCGACGGACTCCTGGATCTGGTGCGCGCTCTCGGGCATGGCGCGGTAGTGAGCGAACGCCGCACGAAGCGCGTCTGTACTGGAGTAGGCCGCGGCAAATGCCGTGCGCAGATCCGCGGGCACGCCCCTGCCACGCGTCCCCGCGGTGAGGAACCAGTCGACGTAGGCGGATTCATGGCCGGCCAGCACGGACTCGGCCAAACCGGGGACGGCGTGGAAACCGAACCACCACGGCGGTCCGTCGCGCAGAAAGTCCTCGGCACCGGGTAACCGCCCGAGTACCGCCTCCATCAGGACCAGCCGCCGGACCCGTTCCGGATACCGCATCGCCATCAGGAACGCCGGCGCGGCACCGAGATCGATACCCACGACCGCGGCGTCGCGCTCCCCGAGAACGTCCAGCAGCGCAACCGCGTCGGCTGCCAGATTCTCGGCGTCGTAGCCGCCTGCGGGGCGTTCGCTGGCACCGAGTCCGCGCAGATCGGGCGCGATCAGCCTGTATGACGGTGCCAGGGCGTTCATCACCCCCTGCCACAGTTGCCAGGTGTGGGGGAAGCCGTGCAGCAGGAGTACGGCCGGGCCCGTGCCGGTGACCGCGACGTTGATCCGGATGCCGTTCACCGAGACGTGCTGCAGTGTGAGGGACATGGGCGACTCTTCTGTAGTTACCAATAGTGACTACATGAGGATAGGAAACCATATAGGATCGGCCAAGACGGCACTTTCGACTCAGGTGGTGAGGTTCAGGTGACTACCCGGCGCGGCGATCTGTTCGATCCGGCCTGCCCAACCCGGCGGCTGCTGGACCGCATCGGCACCAAATGGGTGTCCATGGTGGTCAAACTGCTCGCCGAGGCCGACCCCGAGGAGATCCGGTTCGCCGAACTGCAACGTCGCATGCCGGGTGTATCGCAGAAGATGCTCTCGACCACTCTGCGACAGCTGACCCGCGACGGCCTGGTCGGCCGCCGAGTCGAACCCACCGTCCCGCCCAAGGTCTACTACAGCCTCACCGATCTCGGCCTGTCCCTGGAGGTTCCCCTGTCGGCACTGCGCGCCTGGGCCGAGGAACACATGGCACTCATCGGCGAATCCGCCACTTCTCCATAGACATTCACCCGGTCAGCCGCGAACTCGCTGGCGCAGGAACAGCGCGGCCCGATCGAGCGCCTCACCGGCCTCGTCGAGTACGTGCGTGAACGACTGGAAGACGTGTGGCACGTTCGCGGTGATGTCGAGAATAGCGTCGACCTCCGCATCCGAGGCGCGCAGCGCGAGACGGCGAGCGTCGTCCAGGAGCATCTCGTTCGTGCCGACCTGCACCAGCATCGGCGGCAGACCGGTGAGGTCGGCGGTCACCGCCGGGCTGAGCAGCGGGTCACGGCGGTCCGCGCCGACCACGTAGAAGCCGCTCATCCGGTCCAGGCTCGCCCGCTCGAGCAGAGGATCCGCCTCCGCCTTGCCGGTCATGCTCGCACCGGTGCGCGTCGCGTCCAGGCCGGGGGAGAAGGCGAGGATCGCCGCAGGCATGGGCAGCCCGGCATCGCGCGCCGCTAGCGCGCCGGTAATCGTGAGCCCGCCGCCGGCGGAGTCACCGGCGAAGGCGATGGACTCAGGGGCATGCCCCTGCTCGAGGAGTTCCCGGTAGGCCGCGACCACATCCTGAACGTCCGCCGGGAACGGATGCTCCGGTGCCAGCCGGTAGTCCAGCGAGATGGCGGGAATCCCGGTCCTGACCACCAGACCTCCGGTGAGCCCCAGCGCCGTGCGGGGCGAGCCGACCACATGCGACCCGCCGTGGAAATACAGCAGGGTTCCCGAGCATGCCGCGGCGACCGGCGTGACACGCAGCGCGGGACGGCCCCCCAGCGAAGTCTCCTGTACGCGAATGTCTTCCGGCACCGGCATCGGTTCCATCAGCTTGACGAAGTTCTCCCGGATCTCGCCGACGGACTGCTCCGACCCGACACCGGCGCCCCGCAGCTGCGCGTCGAGGCGTTCACGCTGAAGTCTGGACATCGAGGTTCCTTCCCTTCCTGAGTTCCTGCCACTACAGTACATGCCATGGCAGATACTTCTAGGGAATATCCAGTCGACCTGGACGTGCTGTTCACCGACCTCGTCCGCGTGGAGACGCGCCTCTACAACGCCGTCGCCGAACGAGTGAAAGCCGAAACCGGCATCGGCGCCGGACGCTTCGAGATGCTGCGCTACGTGCGCGACCACCCGGACGTGCGCGTAGCGGATCTCGCCGCCGGCTTCGCGATCGGCGTCGGAGCAACCAGCAAGATCGTCGACCGCCTGGAGAAACTGGAGTGGATCGAGCGCCGCCCGAACCCAGCGAATCGCCGCTCCTCCCTCCTCGCGCTCACCCCCGCCGGCGAGTCGATCGTGTCCCGGACCGAGCCCGCCTGGCACGCCGCACTCCAGGACATCCTCGGCACAGCCGTCACCCCCGATCAGCTGGCAACCCTTGCACTGACCCTGAATGCCCTGCGCTCGACCCTCGAACATCGCAACCTGGGCATGCCGACGGGCTGAGCCGCCCGGGACGGCATGCGAACCCGCCCCGGCCCCCGAATGCCTCGATCAGCCGACCGTGCGGCCACTCGTCGGCTCGCCCGGCCTCCGGCTGCATTTTCCGCCCCGAAACTCTGGTTCCCGACGATCCCGCCCAAAGAATGCAGCCGGAGGCTGGTTCTCCCACACCGACCCGGCACCGCGCCCACCACCTGCCCGACATCAGCGCACAGCCACCACACCGAACCGCACTCCGCAGACCAACTCCACACCCGGCCTATCGCTGCATTTTTCTGCCTCGAAACTCTGGTTTCCGAGGATTCCGTCCGAAGAATGCAGCCGGAGGCCGGGTCTCCCATACCCCGCGACCCGCCAGGCATCAGTGCACGGCCACCACACCGAACCGCGCTCCGCGAGCCGACCCCACGCCACCACGCGACGACCCGGCCTATCGCTGCATTCTCCGGCTCCAAAAGTCCGGTTCCGGAGAAATTCACACGGAAAATGCAGCGGGAGGCCGGTTCTCGCGAAGCGCGAATGACACCTCGGCCGGCTGGCGGTGAGATCACACGAGCATGGGCCACGCTGCGCGAAGTGACGAACGTGTTCGGGCGGGTGGCAATCGCACGGACCAGCCGGAGATCGCTCCGGATCCGGTGGATCTGCTGACCGCTGATCGGCCTTCAGACTCGCCCATCGAGGGGCGGGGCCGAATGCAGAGCCGCAATGAGATCGGCCAGGTCGGCGCGATCGGGCGTGTACCCCGGAAAGTAACAGCACACCTCGGAGGCATAGTCGCCATAGCGTTTCCGGATCTGATCGGCACATTCCGACGGAGTACCGACAACTCCGAAGGTACGCACCATCGGCTCGGTGATCAGCGCGCGCATCTCCGCGTATTTACCGGCCTTCGACAGCTCGTTGAGACGAAGCTGCAGATCACCCCACCCCTCCACCTCGAGCGCCACCCGGTACGCCGGCGTCGACCCGTAGAACGAGATCAGGGACGTGACACGCTCGATGGCATTCGCCAGATCCGCCTCGGTACGCCCGATGGCCACCATGATCTGCGCGATGATGGGAAATCCATTCAGCTCACGTCCGGAACGGCGCAGCCCCTCGGTGATCGCCGGCACCGTGCGCTCGTGAAAATGCCGTGTGCTGTTGAACGGCATCACGAGTAAACCATCGGCGACCTCGGCCGCCGTGCGCGTCATCACCGGACCGAGTGCTCCCATGAATACTGGTGGCGGCCCGAACGGGTTGGGGCCCGGATCGAAGTTGGGCGGCATGAGCCTGTGCGTGTAGAACTCACCGCGAAAGTCCAAGGGCTGCTGCTTCTCCCACGCCGCGAAGATGGCCTTGATCGCTGCCACCGACTCGGCCAGCCGCGCGGCGGGTTTACCCCACTGGCTGTTGCCGTATCGCTTCTCGATGTGGACGCGGATCTGGGAACCGAGTCCGAGGCGAAACCGTCCACCGCTATATACCTGTAGGTCATGGGCCGCGTGTGCCAGATGCAGGGGACTGCGTGGTCCGGCGATGGCGACGTTGGTCATCAGCTCGAGCCGGGTCTCACCGGCGGCCAGGAGCAAAGGAAAGAAGACGTCGTGCTGCCCCTCGAACGAGAATGCGCCGTCTGCCCCCGATGCGACAATCTCACGTGCGCTGTCCAGGACTGCGGCCGGCGCACTGTCAACCTGTAGATGTACCTTCACCGAGCCTTATCCCTCCGGGGCTTCGCACATACCGCCGCATCTACGGTATCGCTCGCGGGACAGTATTCGATTCGAGTGCTGTTCCACCGCGCCGACGATCGGAGTCGGCGACGTTGTCGATAGCCGTTCGCCGGTAGGGTAGCGCGTATGAGCGAGGCGTACGACTGAACCTGGCTGCGCACCGTGCCTGAGATCGATGGCCGCGTCAAGTCAATCGAGGCGTTCCGGCTGAATAGGAAAGAAATACGTCGCAGATGTGGACCGAGTCGGGGTTACTCCCCCTCGCCTAATAAACGTCACTGTGACGAATTGCGGTGCTACGGGATGTCGGGGGAGCGGGTTCCGAAACGAAGAGGTTGGCAGGAAAAATCAGCTGTTCTTGACCCAGGCACCTAATGCGAGACATCTTCGCAGCATTTCAGCAATTAATGCACTTATGCCATAAAATGAGAGATCGTAATTTTTCGGCGAGTAATCCGAATAGGTAGAAATTCTATTAAATGAACGAGAACTAATTCAGCGAAGTTATCCTCGCATCGAGGAAGTCGCGCAGCGTACGAGCGAGCGGTTCCTTCGGGGGCGAAGCCTCTCCGGTGCCGTCCGGCGCGCAATGCAGTTGCGCACCAGACCGTTTCAGCCCACCTCATCAACTTCGTTGCTACGCCGATAATCAACATTATGTAAAGTCGAAGGGCTGTGGGTCTCGCCGCCCAACTGCCGGCGGCCCCTAACATGTTGCGCTGCTTAAAGTTCCAAAGAGGAGACACACGACACTCGGGAAGAAGGGCTCACGCCGCATCGTCGTCGATGGCCAGGTCTACCGATGGCGTCTGCGACCACGACCCACATACAGCCAGGGCCTCACGCAATCCCCTTGCACCTACGGCGTCGAACACGCCGAGCACCCCGGCGCAATGTTGGTGGTCAAAACAAACCACGCCCATCCCAGCAACTGGATGAACGCATCGGCGGTGCCGGTCCTGCCAGCCGACGTCGCCGAAAGCATCCATATCGCGTTGACGCAGGGCTGGACACCATCCACCCCCGGATCACCTTTCATCCTGGATCGCTCCGAAAACTTCACTCCGTCCCACCCGCAGCAGCCGTAGCCACACCAAATACCACCCAGCACCAACTTAGCCAGGAACACGACCATCACGATCTACGGCTGGAGTACTAGAACTGCTTATCAGCTACGGTGTGCCGGGGCCGGCGTCAGGCTCGGGGAATGTCGCGTCCGGTCGGCCGGTACTCGATGAGCAGGATGCGACCGTCGAGTACGCGGTGGTCGACCAGTTCGAGGTCGCCGCTGGACATTCCCGCGAACGCCGCGTCGCGGCCCGCGTTCCCCGCGAGCAGCGGGAAGGTCATCAGCCGGAGCCGGTCGACCAGGCCCGCGTCGGCGAGTTGCCGTGCGATGGAAAGGCTTCCGATCGTGCGGAGCGGAAGGTCGCTGTCGGCCTTGAGTTTGGCGACCTCGGTGGCCAGGTCACCACTGGAGATATGGGTCTTGGGCCAACTGGTCTCGCGCAGGGTCGTGGAGAACACGATCGTGTCCGTGCGGGACATGCGCTCCCAGCCCTCGTCGCGGAATTGCTCCGAGAGCCCGGCCAGGGCCTGGTAGGTGCGGCGGCCCATGATCGCGATCTGCGGCTCGCTGCCCGCCTCGGTGATCCATTGCTCCAGATCCGGCCCCAGGTAGCCGAAGTATCCCGGTAGGCCATCACCCCCGGCCCAGCCGTCGACCGAGAGGAAAATGTCCACCGTCAAGGTGCTTGCCACGTGTGCTCCTTCTGTTCGCCGTGTACGGGTGCCTCTTGCGGACCCAGTGAGAGGCCATTCCCCCGGTGCAGACGATCCGGCGCGACAAAACTCATCGGTCGAGTCGCCAGAACCACTACTGCCCCAATGTCCCGCGCTCCAGCGTCTGCGCCAGGTGTGCGGGGTCTCGTGCAGTGGGGGGAAGCCCGCCCGCGGCGGTCATTTCGCCGCGTGGGAGCAGCCCCATTTGTTCGCTGACGAGCTACGCTCCACGCTGCGGGTGGATGATCCCGGCGGCAGTGAGGTAACCGGCTGTCCCGGATGCTCCGTCAGGGCCTCTCCCCCGCACCGACCGATTCCGCCGATCTGTTGTGTGCGCGGCCACGGACTTCAATTTGCCCGGGTGCCGAGTCGTCTACGCTGCTGCATGACCGAAGTGTCGGGGCGGGCCTCGATCGGACAGGCTGCTGGGCGAGGCCCGGTGGTGG
>NZ_JAGPOX010000157.1 GCF_019038435.1 Nocardia alni | reverse complement strand
GGTAGGAGGTCATGTGCCGGGTGGGATTTCGGCCAGTGCGTGGTTGGGGTGGGCGTTGGGGGCGGCCGGGTTCGTGGTGGCGGTTACCGCGCCGATCAGTGGGCAGCGGTTCGATGCCTCCGCGAAACGTAAACTCGCCCTGGGTGTTCTGACCGGTCTCACCGTGCTGATGATGGCGGGGATGTTTGTGGTGAAGGACGATTATCACTATCTGTGGCTGGGGCTGACGCTGCTCGGGTTCGGGTCGGCGTTCTTCGAGTTGGCGGGTGTGCCGTACAACGCGATGCTGCGTCAGGTCTCCACGCCCGCGACCGTCGGGCGGATATCCGGATTCGGTTGGGCGATAGGCTATTTCGGCGGGATCGTGCTGTTGCTGATCTGCTACTTCGGGTTCATCAGTGGGTCCGGGGACCACCGTGGGCTGCTTGCGGTGCCTGTCGAGGGTGGGCTCAACATCCGGCTGGTCGCGGTGCTGGCGGCGGTGTGGTTCGCGGTGTCGGCGGTTCCGGTGTTGTTCGCGGTGCCTGAAATATCGCGCCCCGGAACCGATCCGGGTGCGGCACGGGCGGGGATTCTCGCTTCCTACGCGGTGTTGTGGCGCGATCTTCGCGGGCTGTGGCGGGCCGATCGGCATACGGTCGGTTTTCTGGTGGCCAGTGCGATATTCCGGGACGGTTTGGCGGGGGTGTTCACGTTCGGTGCGGTGCTGGCGGTGCGGGTGTACGGTATCGCCGCCGCGGATGTGCTGTTGTTCGGTATCGCGGCGAATGTCGTTGCGGCGCTGGGTGCGATCGTGGCCGGGGGCATCGACGACAGGGTCGGTCCCAAGCGGGTGATCGTGGCGTCGCTGGCCGCGATGCTCGTCTGTGGCGTCGCGCTGCTGATCGTTTCCGGGCCGGTGATGTTCTGGATATTCGGTCTGCTGCTGACCATCTTCGTCGGGCCCGCTCAGGCGTCGGCTCGCTCGTTTCTCGCGCGGCTGGCCCCGGCCGGCCGTGAGGGGCAGCTGTTCGGTCTGTACGCGACCACCGGCCGGGCGGTGTCGTTCCTGGCGCCGACTCTTTTCGGATTCTGTGTCTGGGCGGTCGGTTCGGACCGCGGCGGGATCGTCGGGCTGCTGCTGGTACTCGCCGTGGGCTTGGCCGCGCTGCTCCCGGTCCGTGCCCCCGCGCGCGATGCCGTGCGCTGAGATGGCGATCCACGGAGCTTCGGCGAAACTCGGTGGCGGATCGACGGTGACCACTGCTATCGTTCCGGAGACCGTGTGAGAGAACGAGGAGGTGGTATCCGTGAACGCTGTATCGACATGGGTGCTCCCCTCCGGGGTCACGGTCGGGCGATAGGTCGTCCGGGAGCGCCGTTTACGAGCATTCCCGAAAGGCACGACCATGCACTTCACTTCTGAACAGCGCCTCGACGACGGTGTCCGCGAGCGCGAATTCACCCTTGGTGAGATTCCCGGCACCCTGTGGACGGCGGGATCCGGCCCGGCTCCGCTGATCCTGATGGCCCACAACAACGGCCTGCCCAGGCGGGAACCCCGGCTGGTGGCCCGGGCGCGGCATTCCGCGGCGTCCGGCTACGCGGTGGCCACCATCGATGGCCCCGGGTGCGGTGAGCGGCCCCGTTCGGCCGCAGACGATCAGGCCCGCGCCGAACTCCGCCGGGCGATGAGGGCCGGTGAGCCGGTCGATGAGATCTTCGAGTCGTTCGTGGGCCCGCTGGTCGACAACGCGGTCCCGGAATGGCGGACCACCCTGGATGCCCTGCTTGCGCTGCCCGAGATCGGCGGCGCGGTCGGTTACTCGGGGTGGACGGCCCTCGGCATCCGGCTGATGGTGGCCGAGCCGCGCATCGCCGCCGCCGGTCTGTTCGCCGGGGGTTACGTGCCGCGCGCCCAGCGGGAGCAGGCCCGCGAGGTCACCGTTCCGCTGCTGTTCCTGCTGCAGTGGGACGACGAAGGAAACCCCCGGCAACGAGCCCTGGACCTGTTCGACGCCTTCGGCAGCAAGGAGAAGACGCTGCACGCCAATCTGGGCGGCCACACCGGCACCCCGTGGTTCGAGGCGCAGGACGGATCCCGGTTCTTCGGCCGGCACCTGAAGTGAGTTCGGTCGGCAGACGATAGGCCGGCTTGGTCACCGCTGTCGAGTACCTCATCTCGGCAGCGGTGACCAGCGGACCGGGCTCCTCTCGGAGCAGGCGCTGCGGCCGAATTTGTTGCGACCGTTACGTGTACGGGCGGCCCGAGTGGTTAACTCGGGGTTGACTTGAAGGCTCTAGTGAGGAGGGATCATGGCCGACGTCGGTGGCGTGGATATCCGGCAGGATCGCGCCCATAGCGCCCGCATCTACGACTATTTCCTTGGCGGTCAGGACAATTACGCCGTGGACAAGCAGGCGGCGGAGGCGATCGAGCGGGCGATCCCGTCCGTGCGGGCGGTGGCCCGCGGAAACCGCGAGTTCATGGGCCGCGCGATAAGCCATGTGAGCGGGCTGGGAGTGCGCCAGTTCCTCGACGTCGGCACCGGCATCCCGACCGAGCCCAATCTGCATCAGATCGCGCAGGAGACCAACCCCGCCGCTCGTGTGGTGTATGTGGACAACGACCCGATCGTGCTCGCGCATGCCCGGGCGCTGCTGGTCGGTACGCCGGAGGGCCGGACCCAGTACGTCCAGGCCGATCTGACCAGGCCGCAGGACATCCTCGAGTCCGAGGAAGTGCGGGAGACACTGGATTTCGCCGAACCGGTGGCGCTGAGCCTGATCGCGATCGGGCATTTCGTTCCGGGAGAACGGATCTACGAGATCGTCGACACGTTGCTGGCGCCCCTGGCCCGGGGTTCTTTTCTCGTCATGACGCATCTCACCACCGATTTCGACCCCGAGATGGTCGAGGGAACGGTGGCGGCCTACCGGGGCAGCGGTATCGAGATGCAAGCGCGGACCCACGACGGTGTGGCGCGGTTCTTCGACGGTCTCGAGGTCCTCGATCCGGGGATCGTCGCGATCGAGAAGTGGTATCCCGGCGGTGTCGAGCCGGCGCCGGAACCGGGCGTCAGCCGATTGCCGACCGCGGCCCAGCCGCCCGCCGCCGGGTACGCGGCGGTGGGCAGGAAGGTGTAAGACGACTGCGGTCACTACTGTGCGGAGCCGGCGTGATCCGATCGGTATTCGGGCAGTGGAACGGTCGTCCCCGGTGCCATGATGCGTTCCATACCGCCCAGCGATTCGAGTACCGGCAGGCGGGTGAGGGTGTTGCGCACCGTGATACCGACCCGTGTCTTCGGGGCCAGCAGCCGCAGGTTCGGTCCGATCCGCTGCTTGCCGGTGACCAGCGGCCGGTGCGTCCGCTCGTAGGCAGCGAAGCCGGTGCGGTGGTCACCGCCGGCTTGGGCCAGTTCGCCGGCCAGGCGGTAGGCGCCCAGGAGGGCGAGTTGGGCGCCGGCGCCGGAGACCGGGGCGGCGCAGTAGGCCGCGTCGCCGACGAGCGCGACGCGGCCGCTCGACCAGGACGGCATGCGGACCTGGGCGAGGGCGTCGACATACAGGTCGGGGTCGGCGAGGGCGCTCTGCAGCAGTTGGGCGACATGCCAGGCCGTGTTGTCGCCGAAGTGGGCCGCCAGGATGTCCCTGGCGGCGGCGGTATCGCGTGAGTCGAAGTCCAGACGCGGGCTGCGGAAGGCGAACAACGCCTTGGCCCGGGCATGTGTGCGCGAGCGATAGATACCGGCCATGACGCCGGGAGTGTTGTACTGGGTGACCCAGCCGTCAGGGCCCAGGCCCGGGTCGGCATCGCCGAATGCGCCGTAGTAGTTCAGGTGACGCACCACGCTCTGCTCGGGGCCGAACGCCAGCCGCCGCACCGCCGAGTGCAGCCCGTCGGCGCCGATCACGAGGTCGAAGCGCTGCCGGTGGCCGTGCTCGAACTCGGCGGTCACGCCGGTCTGGTCCTGGTCGAAGGATCGGATCGCGTCGCCGAAGCGGTATTCCACATCGTCGCCGGTCGTTTCGTGTAGCAACCGGACCAGGTCGCCGCGCATGATCTCGACCTCGGCGCTGCCGTACTTGTCCTTGATGCGCTGCATGTCGATGCTTCCGACGCACGCTCCGTCGGCGTCCACGAACCGCATACCGCGCACATCGGCCGCCGCGGCCTGCACCCGCGGCCAGATGCCCATCCGCTCGATGACCTCGATCGCCTGTTCGCGCACGTCGACCCCCTGACCGCCCTGACGTAGCCCCGGCGCCTGCTCGACCACCGTCGGCCGGAACCCGAACCGTGAGAGCCAGTAGGCCGTCGTCAGTCCGGCGATGCCCGCGCCGGAGATCAGTATCTGTTCGTTGTCCATGTCGCACTCCTGTCTCAAAAATACCGACCATCGGTCAGTATTGTCACGGTAGGCTCCTGACCGACGGTCAGTCAAGTGGTAGGGTCGGATCCTGTGATCGACGATTCCCGCGCGCGCATCCTGGCGGCCGCGCTCGACATGTTCGGCGAGCACGGCTACAACCAGGTCTCGGTGCGCGAGCTCGCGAACCTGGTCGGCCTGACGAAAACCGCGGTGCTCTACCACTTTCCGAGCAAGCGCGACATCCTGCTGGCACTTCTCGAGCCGCTGCTGAGCGACAGCGAGGCGGCCGTGCGCGCGGCGGGGGCGATCCAGGACCCGGAAGCACGCCGCTGGGCGGCGGTGGAGGGACTGCTGGACGTCCTGCTGTCCCACCGCGACCTGATGCGGATCCACGCGCAGGACGAGGCGCTGGCCGCCGACGAGACGACCTACACGCGCCTGCGCGACTTCGCGCTGGCGGTGCAGGGGCTGATCGCGGGCCCGGACGCCGACCTCGCCACCCGGGTGCGCGCCGCGCAGGTCTACGCCGCCGTGAGCGACCCGATGGCCCTGTTCGCCGACGCGCCGCCCACACAACTGCGGGCGGCGATACTCGCCGGGGCCGCCCGGCTACTCGACATGCCTTGGGCCGCAGACCCATCGCGACCATCGCAACCGCCCCGTCCCGCGGTGTCCCCCGCGCCGCCCGCCCGGGGCCGCCCCGGCGTCATGACCGCCGAGATGATCGAATCCGCGCGACGCATGCGCGACGCGGGCGACGGCTCCATCGCCGACATCGCCGCCCGCCTGGGCGTCTCGCGCGCCACCCTCTACCGGCATCTCACCACCGAGTCTCAATAATATCTGCGTCTCAAATATCCGGGGCGGGTGGCGCTGCGATCCGGCAGACAGGTACGCGACGGCTGTCAGCTGCTCGTTTCGTGGAAACTACCAATTTCCGCGAATGGGATGCGCCGAAGACTTGAATGAGTCATACTTCAGAACGTGTCAACCACTGCGGAGTTCGAGCGCATGCTGCGCGGAGCCGCGCTGCGTGTCACGGCTCCGCGCATCGCGGTGCTGACCGCGGTGCACGAGAATCCCCATTCCGATACCGATTCGATCATGAATCGGGTGCGTGAAACCCTCGGCACGGTCTCCCATCAGGCCGTGTACGACGTGTTGCGGGCCCTGACCGCGGCGGGTCTGCTGCGGCGGATCCAGCCGATGGGTTCGGTGGCCCGGTACGAGACGCGGGTCGAGGACAATCATCACCATGTGGTGTGCCGGTCGTGCGGCGTGATCGCCGACGTCGACTGCGCGGTCGGCGAGGTGCCGTGCCTGACCGCCTCGAACGACAACGGATTCATCATCGACGAGGCCGAGGTCGTGTACTGGGGCCTGTGCCCCGATTGCGCTGCGGCACAAAAGAATCCGGTGCAGAATACCCCTGCGCACTCCCCCTGAGCGCTTCCCTTCGAAGTAACAGCCCACCTATATCCCACTCCCGAAAGGAGTCGCCGTGCCTGAAGACACCCCGCCTATTGGAGAGGCCAGCACGGAACCCGCCCTCGGCGGATGTCCCGTGGCGCACGGTCGCCTGAAGTACCCCACCCAGGGCGGCAGCAATCGTGACTGGTGGCCCGACCAGCTCAATCTGAAGATCCTGCAGAAGAACCCGGACGTGATCAACCCGCAGGACGCGGGCTACGACTACGCCGCGGCGTTCAAGACCCTGGATCTGGGCGCGGTCAAGCAGGACATCATCGAGGTCATGCACAGCTCGCAGGACTGGTGGCCGGCGGACTTCGGCCACTACGGTCCGCTGTTCATCCGGATGGCCTGGCACGCGGCGGGCACCTACCGCATCAACGACGGCCGCGGTGGAGCCGGCTCGGGCATGCAGCGCTTCGCCCCGCTCAACAGCTGGCCCGACAACGCCAGCCTGGACAAGGCCCGCCGGCTGCTGTGGCCGGTGAAGAAGAAGTACGGCAAGAAGCTGTCCTGGGCCGACCTGATCGTCTACACCGGCAACGTCGCGCTCGAGGACATGGGCTTCTCCACCTTCGGCTTCGGCGGCGGCCGCGAAGATCAGTGGGAGCCCGAGGAGGACGTGTACTGGGGTCCCGAGGACATCTGGCTCAACGACGAGCGCTACACCGGCGAGCGCGAGCTGGAGAACCCGCTGGCCGCGGTGCAGATGGGCCTGATCTACGTCAATCCCGAAGGCCCCAACGGCAATCCGGATCCGCAGAAGGCCGCGGTCGACATCCGCGAGACCTTCCGCCGCATGGCGATGAACGATGTGGAGACTGCGGCGCTGATCGTCGGCGGCCACACCTTCGGCAAGACCCACGGCAACGGCGACGCCGACCTGGTCGGCCCCGAGCCCGAGGGCGCGCCCCTGGAAGAGCAGGGCCTGGGCTGGCGCAACGCCAACGGCACCGGCGTCGGCAAGGACGCGGTCACCTCGGGTCTGGAAGGTATCTGGACCACCACGCCCACCCAGTGGGACAACACCTTCCTGGAAATCCTGTACGGGTACGAGTGGGAGCTGGGGAAGTCCCCGGCCGGCGCCTGGCAGTGGAAGCCCAAGGGCGGCGCGGGCGCGGACACCGTGGCGGACGCGCATGTCGCGGGCGTGACGCACGCGCCGACCATGCTGACCACCGACCTGGCGCTGCGTGAGGATCCGATCTACAAGGAGATCACCAGCCGCTGGTTGAAGAATCCGCAGGAGCTGGCGGACGAGTTCGCCAAGGCCTGGTACAAGCTGACCCACCGCGACATGGGCCCGAAGGTGCGCTACCTCGGTCCCGAGGTTCCGGCCGAGACGCTGCTGTGGCAGGACCCGGTCCCGGCGGTGGATCACGAGCTGGTCGGCCCGGCCGACGTGGCGGCGCTCAAGGCCAAGGTGCTGGAGTCGGATCTGACTGTGGCGCAGCTGGTTTCGACCGCATGGGCGGCGACCTCGTCGTTCCGCGGCAGTGACAAGCGCGGAGGCGCCAACGGCGGCCGCATCCGGTTGCAGCCGCAGGCGGGCTGGGAGGTCAACGAGCCCGACGAGCTCGCGCAGGTCGTGCGGGTGCTCGAGAGCATCCAGGCCACCTCGGAGAAGAAGATCTCCTTCGCCGACCTGGTCGTGCTGGCCGGCGCCGCGGCGGTCGAGAAGGCCGCCAAGGACGCGGGCTTCCCGGTGGAGGTCCCGTTCACCCCGGGCCGCGCGGACGCCACCCAGGAGCAGACCGACGTGGAGTCCTTCTCCGCGCTCGAGCCCTCCGCTGACGGTTTCCGCAACTACCTGGGCAAGGGCCAGCGGGTCTCGGCGGAATACCTGCTGCTGGACAAGGCGAACCTGCTGACCCTGAGCGCGCCGGAGTTGACCGTTCTCGTCGGTGGCCTGCGGGTGCTGGGCGCGAACTTCCAGAACTCCGCGCACGGCGTGTTCACCGACAAGCCGGGCACCCTGAGCACCGACTTCTTCGTGAACCTGCTCGACATGGGCACCAAGTGGGAGCCCTCGCCCGCCGACGACGGCACATACCTGGGCAAGGACCGCGCCACAGGCGACAAGAAGTGGACCGGCACCCGGGTCGACCTGGTGTTCGGTTCGAACTCCCAGCTGCGGGCGTTGGCCGAGGTGTACGCCGAGGACGACTCGAAGCAGAAGTTCGTGAACGACTTCGTCGCCGCGTGGGTGAAGGTGTCGAACCTGGACCGGTTCGACCTAGCCTGAGTTATCGTCGAAGTATGACCGGCCCCTCGGCCGTTCGGCAGCGCCCCCGGACCTTTCGGTCCGGGGGCGCTGTCTTGTTGCGGGGACCGATGAATCTGTGCGGGCACCGTAGTCTGCACTGCGGAACCGGCACGCGCCGGCTCCCGACGAACCCGGGTACCCGGCGCATCGCCCGCGTACACCGAAACTGGAGGTCCTCGTGTCGAATGCTGTTGCCCGCCAAGCTCTATGGGCGATGGTCCAGGCCGAGCGCGCGGCGCTGGCCGACGATCTGACCGGTCTGGACGCCTCGCAGTGGGAGCGGCGGTCGCTGTGCGGGCGATGGACGGTCCAGGAGGTGCTCGCCCACCTCACCGCGGCGGCCAGCATCGGTCCGGTGCGATGGATGACCAGTGTCGTCGGAGCCGGGTTCGATTTCGACAAGCACAACGATCGGCGGCTCGCGCAGCATCGCGGCGCCACTCCCTCGGAGACCTTGGAACGGTTCCGGGCGGTCGTCACCAGCACCACCGCGCCACTCGGGCCCACCGCTGCCTGGCTCGGCGAGGTCGTCGTCCATGCTCAGGACATTCGGCGCCCGCTCGGGTTCCCCCGCACGCCGTCGGCCGAAGCCGTAACGGAGATCGCGCGGTTTTTCGCCGCGCGGAACTTCACCGTTCCCAGCCGCACTGTCAGCCAGGGACTGCGGCTGGAGGCGACCGACGGACCGTTCGCCGCCGGGACCGGCCCCTTGGTCACCGGGACGACGATCGCGCTGATAATGGCGATGGCCGGTCGATCCGCCTACTGTGATGAGCTGTCCGGGTCCGGGCTCGAGATCTTGCGGGACCGGCTGACGGACGCTCCCTGAGTTCGCGACACCCGGCCTTCGATGACGCCGTGGCCTTCGCTGCCGAAACCGCCTGCGCCACAGTCGACCCGGCTCCCGCAGCGCGCCGAACGGCTGCGGCCGCAGGAATCCGCGCAGACTCAACCGGACGCGCGGTCCTGCATGCGGACACGCAGCAGCAGAGAAACCCAGCTGCGATAGGGGCTCCAGTTCTCCGCGATCGCCGCGAGGCGGGCGGGGTTCTCGGCGGTAGTGGCATCGAGGCCGTATTCGGCGGCCATGGCCTGGTGAACACGAGGTTCGGCGACCGGGAAGACGTCGGGGTGGCCGGCGCCACGGATGAGGATGAGGTCGGCGGAGAACGGGCCGATGCCCGGGAGTTTCTGGAGCGCCCGCAAGGCATGGCCGGGGTCCTGGGCGCGCAGGGCGGCGGCGTCGAGATCACCGGCGAGGGTGGCGTCGGCCAGGGCGTGCAGGCGTTCGATCTTGATATCGGTCAGCCCCGGGATGTGCGCCAGGTTACGCAGGACGGCCGGGGTGGGAAACGCGTACAGCGTCCGGCCCGCCACCTCGACGGCTCGGCCGTGGTCGCGGGCGAGTCCGGCCTTGATCGCGGCGGCCTGCGTCGTGCGGATGCGGTTGCCGATGATCGTCCAGGCAGCGGCCTCGTAGGGCGAGTAGAAACAGACCGGACGCAGTCCCGGGTAGTCGGCCTGCAGGCTCGCCACGACCTCGTCGCGGTCGCCGACGGCCGGGAATCCGGCGCCATCGATGTCCAGGGACAGAATGCGGGCGATCTGCGCGTGGACGGTCTCGCGGCGGTCGGCATCGGTCCGGTGCGGTGGGTGAGCAGGGTCGTCGGGTCCGATGCGCTGGGTCTGCTGTGACTCGGCGGGGGCGTCCTGGTCTGTCCGGAGCGTGAAGTCGGCGGTCACCGCGGCGTCGGCTCCCTCTCCCTGACGCACAGCGCAGCCGACGACGTGCTGGTTGTCGTCGGCGGGGAAAGCCAGGCGCAGGACATCGTCGGCCGGATGGTCGTAGGAGGCGGGAGTGAATCCCTCCAGGAACCGGGTGGAGGCGGCCAGCGAGAAGGGGCCTCGGGGAGTGAAGGAGGCGGCGGTCACGCTCGGCACTCCGGGAGCGCGATCAAGGCGGGGCCTTCGGGGGCGAGCACGAGCATGGTGTCCTCCTCGATCATGCCGGGGACTTCATTCCTCGATCGACTATACGGATGTGGGAGGTGTCGCCATGAGAGCACGATCCAGCCCGGGACCGCGCCCGAGCCTGCCGATTCGGGCCCTGTATGGCTTTGGCCGGCGACGAACAATCACCGATATCCGCGATATCGAACACTGGAATCCCCGTCTGCGACTGCTCGTACGCACGTCCATGCTCGCGGGCTGGGCGAAGATCCCCTCGTCGGGGCGCGGTTGATATATCGGTTCAACAACATCACTCCCGCCCGCAACTACGACGTGCTCAACTGCTTCGAATTCTCCGGATGACCACCGCAGAAGCCCCGGACGCCGAAAACGTCCGGGGCTCCTTTCATCTGGTGAATACGCGACCGCTCACATGCGGTCGAACCGGCCCTCCCTCACGCCTGTCGCGAAGGCGTCCCACTCGCCGGGAGAGAAGACGAGCGCCGGGCCGGTCTTGTTCTTGGAATCGCGAACCCCGACGAGGCCGCCGAGCAGGAACGCCGCCTCCACGCATTCCCGCTCCGGACCGCTGTGGCTGCTCTTGAACCAGTGCGCCGCCGACAGATCTGTACTCATTGGTTCTCCTTTGTTATGTCCAGGATGAACTCCCTGGATTTCTCTTCGTTCAGGGCCATCGTGTGAATGGCCCTGCACGTCTGGTTGTAGCGGTCGATCTCGCCCGGCTTGTCGAGATACAGGGCGCCGGTATAGCCCTCGATGTACACCACGGGCGGCTCGCTCAGCCGTTCCGTGGCATGCGGCGGAAAATCCAGCAGCACGAACGATCCCGCTACCAGAGCCACCGGCATCTCGATTGTCATGGGCACCACCCGCACCGTGACAGTGGGCAACCGTGCCACCTCGAGAAGGTGGAAGCGCTGCTCCTGCATAACCGACTGACCACCGACCGGGTAACGCAAGGCCGCCTCCCCCACGAACATGGTCACGGTGAACTGCTCCGGCGGCTCCATGAGCCGCCCCTGACGATTGGCCTGGATCTGAATTCGACGTTCGACTTCGGCCGTCGACATTCCCGGAAATCCTGCCCAGATCACGGCGCGCCGATAGTTCGTCGTCTGAAGCAGGCCCGGGACCAGCGTCAACTGCAGTGACGTCATCGTGCGCGCGGATTCCTCCATGCCCAGGTATACGTCGAAATCCGGTGGCACGACGTCGCTGTACGCATACCACCAGCCGCTGTTCTTCGTCTCCGCGACCAGCTTCACCAACTCGGCGATCTCGGTCTCCGATACCGCGTACAACCGCCCCAACGTTTCGACATAAATGTCTTTCAGTTTTGGCCCAGGCTGACCGGTTTCAATGCGCCACAACGTCTGCGGGGCGATCTCTATCGCACGACACGCCGCCGCTTGCGACACGCCCGCCTTTTCTCTGAGCTGCTTCAACCTCCGACCCAGCATACGGCGCGGAACACTGCCAGAAGCCATTCGCCTGCCTCTCAATCGGTCTCGTACGCAATTTTGGAATAGTGTCGTCACCTGTTTTGGACTGTGGTCGAGTTTTTCTGCGAATCATGGTGCGTTTCGTTTCCCCCGTGTCCCCAGGCGGCGTAGAAGTGAACATACCCCGGTAGCCGGGATGTACCCAACTTTCTCGAAAAAGAGTGGACGCGAGAAGGTTTCGGCCTCGGCTATCGGGTCTTCCAATCCGTCGCAGTGAATTCCGGAGTATTCCAAAATGTATGACCTGCCGATAACAAATCACGCCGTATTGCCGGTGATGACAATCGAATACGCCCACCTCGTCATGCGGGAGCATCTGGATTGCCCAGCCACTATCTGCCCGGTGAAAGCGCAGGCCAAGCGCCGTCTCATCGAGGCGGGCAAACTCGTCCCCGCCGACGTTCCACACCTGGGGTACTGACATGCCCGCCGCTGACACGCCGCCATCGAAAGATATTCCGCCAGGCGATATTCCGTCGAGAAAAGCTCCCCCGGGTAATCCCGTTTTTCACCAATACCCGGGCCACGTCATGCCCCCTGCACAACTCCATCGCGTGCTGGCCGACCCCCTGCACGCCGACTGCACCCTCGAAACCTGCGAAATGCTCCGCGGCTGTCACCTCATGCTCGATCGGATGGGCCATCTCCATCCCGACGGCTCGCAGGCCGACTGCCCGCAGTGCGGCGAACCACGCCCACCCAACCGCCCCTGACCCCCTCACCGAGTCGTACCCAGTTCCGTCGAACAGATGGATTGCTGAGACGCCGGAAAGGATGAGCTTGTGAGCCAAGCACTTTCGCACCCCGCAATCACTGTCGCGGTCGAGTCGATCTCCGGATACGGCGGCGAGTTCGCCCCGGTCGCGGTGATCATCCGCGATGAGGTCGTGGGCGTGGTACTGGACAGCGAGGACACCCGGTTCATGGTGATCACCCCCGAGCATGACACTCGGAACTCCACGTCCGGCAGAGCCGCGGCAAGCACGAACGCAGGACTACATGCCGTTGCAGCGGCTGAACCGCAAACGGTTCGGCAGTCCCGATCGTGACGGCACGC
Source organism: Nocardia alni (assembly GCF_019038435.1). Taxonomy (GTDB): domain Bacteria; phylum Actinomycetota; class Actinomycetes; order Mycobacteriales; family Mycobacteriaceae; genus Nocardia; species Nocardia alni. The sequence continues at coordinate 9,512 of NZ_JAGPOX010000157.1, read as the reverse complement.
GCCCCGAGTTCGTCTGGTTCGCGGTCACGGGCCTCGCCGCTGAAGACGCCACGGAGATCGCTATCGTCGTCGACGGCCAGGAGACCCGCGAACCCATCAGCGACGGTGGCCTCGCGTTCGCGGTCGCACGAGCGCACCGCGGCGACGAGCCCCACGTATTCGTCCACACCACGGACGGACGCCGGATCACCGTCCAGCACTGACACAACGAAACCCGCCAGAACCCCACGAGTGCGTCACATTAGATCGCCCACAGTATGGACCCACTGCCCGAGTGCCCGGAATGTGGCGAGCGCACTGCCCGACCCGCGATATCGCCGCGCGGGCCGGGCATGCGGTGAGGTAGCGCTGTGCTGCCATGTTGCATCGGGTAGGGTCAATGCGACTACCTACAAGGAGTCTTTTATGGCTGCGGCCCGAAACATCCAGCTTGTCGATGAGGCGAGTACTTTCGCAAACCTGCGCGCGGCGGAGAAGGAGGCATGCCTCCAGCGCAACGCGCTGGCCGCGACGACAGTCGCGGCCTACTCGGAGAACGCCGCCGAGTGCGCGGAGCTGCTAGCCATGCTGGGTCTGGACCTGTCCGAACTGAAGTAAGCCGTCGCCCAGCGCCTTCCGTCAGCGACGGCCGCGGGTACCGCCGCCGGACTTCGAAAATCCGGCGACGCCGCCCGTGCTACCGGAAGGCGCTGCGCCCCGGCTGCTTCGGTGTGTGCCGCCGCGGTTCGCCGACTTCGTCTGGTCGGTGTGTGCTCGCTTGGCGGCCCCCGCGTGGGTGCGCTTGGCGGACCCACCGGTTGCCGAACCACCACCCGTGCGCGCACCTGCGCGGCTGCGCTCGGCGCCCCGCGACTGGCCCTTCGGCGCCGCGTCACCGCGTCGCCCCCGACGCTCGGTGCTCGCGGTCTGGCGGGGCTCATCACTGACGTGTCGCAGTGGGGCGACATCGCCGACCAGTTGGGCCACCGCGGGTGAGTCGGCGGGTGCCCGCTGCGGCGTCACATCGATCTTCGCCTTGCGCATCAACGCCATGAGATCCCGGCGCTCGGCAGGCAGGACGACGGTGACGACATCGCCCGCGCTCCCCGCCCGCGCGGTACGTCCCGAACGATGCAGATATGCCTTGTGCTCGGCGGGCGGATCCACGTGCACGACCAGTTCGACGCCGTCGACATGCACGCCGCGGGCCGCGACGTCGGTGGCGACCAGCACCTTCGCCTCCCCCGCCGCGAAGGCGGCCAGGTTGCGGTCGCGGGCGCCCTGGGACAGGTTGCCGTGCAGGTCCACCGCCGGGATACCGGCCACGGTCAGCTGCTTGGCCAGCTTGCGCGCCTGATGTTTGGTGCGCGTGAACAGGATTCGCCGTCCGGTGCCGGAGGCGAGGGTCTGCACGAGAGCGCGTTTGGCCGTCACGTCCGAGGCCTCGAAGATATGGTGCGTCATGGCCGCGACCGGTGAGTTCGCCTCGTCGACCGAGTGCAGCGTCGCGTTCGGCAGGAAGCGCTTGACCAGCTTGTTGACGCCGTTGTCGAGCGTCGCGGAGAACATCAGCCGCTGACCGTTGCCCGGGGTGGCCGCCAGGATACGAGTGACCCCGGGCAGGAATCCCAGGTCGGCCATGTGATCGGCCTCATCGATCACCGTGACCGCGACGGCGTCGAGCGTGACGAGACGCTGGCCCATCAGATCCTCGAGACGCCCGGGGCACGCGACCACGATATCGACGCCGCGCCGCAGCGCCCGCTCCTGGCGGTGCTGCGAGACGCCGCCGAAGATCGTGGTGACCGTCATCCCGTACGCGGTGGCCAGGGGTTCGATGGCGGTGGCGATCTGGGTGGCCAGCTCCCGGGTCGGCGCCAGGATCAGCCCGACCGGCCGATGCGGTGCGGTGTGGCGAGCCGGGCCGGCGGCCAAGCGGTCGATCAGGGGGATGGCGAACGCGAGAGTCTTGCCGCTGCCGGTCCGGCCGCGGCCGAGAACGTCACGGCCTGCCAGTGAGGCGGGCAGGGTGTCGGACTGGATCGGGAACGGTTCGGTGATCCCGGCCTGGGCCAGGGCGCGAACGAGCGGTTCGCGGACGCCGAGCATCGCGAAGGGGGAAGCAGAATTCATCAGTGTTGCAGTGCCTTTCAGGCATCGGGTGGTGCCCGAAACCGGCTGCGGACACCGGTCCGCGCGTCAGGCACAAGTGGCGAAGTTGCCAACGACAGCCGCTGCGGTATGAGCTGCTGTGTTCTAAGCAATGTATCAGACACCCAGAGACCAACCGCGCCGGGCATCGTCCGTGACCTCGTCTCCTTGATCACACTCGGGAGCGCGGCGGCTGTCGAACCCCATCGGCTCGGGCGGCGTATCCCTGTCGAGACCACAGCGATAATCAGTCTGCGGGAACCCATACAGCCGACAGTGAAAGAGCACCATGGCCTTTGTGATCGACGACAGCGTTGATATCGCCGCCCCCGCCGAGGTGGTGTGGCGGGTGCTCACCGACTTCGAGCGATACGGGGAGTGGAATCCGTTCTGCACCGAGTGCAGCACCACCCTCGAACCGGGCGCGCCGATCGTCATGCGAGAGCGGTTGGTCGGCGGCCGGGAGATGATCCAGCGCGAGGTGATTCGCACGCACACCCCGGGCATCGAGTTCAGCCACTCCATGAAACCCTTCCCGCTCGGTGCCCTGCGCAGCCTGCGTTCGCACACAGTGACACCCGTCGACGCACGCCGGTGTCGGTACGACTCGTATTTCGAACTCGGTGGGTGGCTGAATCCGGTGATGGCCCGTCTGCTCGGAGCGGCGTTCAGACGCGGTTTCGGCACGATGACGGCCAGTCTCGAAAAACGCGCAGAACAGATCACCTGACGGGCTCGGCTCCGTTGCAACCGCGCCAAGGCCCGTGCTCACTACGCGCGGCGTGCCGCGCGATGAGTCACTGCGGCAGTGCGCAGGTCCGCCCCTCGGCCTTGCCCACCGGGCGCCGGCGAACGCGCTGACGTAGTGCCGGATTCGGGTGATCGCCGCATATCTGCCTCGCCAAGGGTGGTATTCCGTAGGGGCAGTCTACCGCTAATCAACTACGCCATGTAGTAGCTTGACGGAACCGCCTGTCTCGTACCGGTTGGATTTCTTGTAGCGAGCACGGGACGTTTCGTGGGTTGTTTCGGGCCTAATGGCCCTTGCCGACGCGTTCGCGAATTCCGAATATTCGATTCTTTCATGTGGGGAAAACTCCGTGGTTGCGTATTTGCTTTACGGTTTGGCATTACTTACGGGTAAGATCGGAACAGTCGAGTAGTCTCATATCGGTCGGCGGCACGTCTGCGCCGATCTTCCTCGATACCATTTCGCCTGGTCCGCATGGGCCAGGTGTGGTTACGGAGTGTGCCATGACACAACCACAACAGATCCCACTGTCGAATCTGGTCGTCTTCGGCGACAGTCTGTCCGACATCGGGATCATGAACAAAACGTTTCTCGGCGGGTTCGCGAAGGCCATCGGCGAGATGACGACGAACGAGACGGGTCGGTACAGCGACGGCCGTAACTGGACCGACTACATCTACGAATGGGTCGGCTCGGATAGCTTGGTCGGTCTCGATGCGGGGGCGACGAAGAAGAAATCCACGGTATTCCAGTCGCTCACAGAGAATTCCAAGATTCCCAACTCCAACTCCGTGGAAAAAGGGCCGTTGGTCTATTACGCCAACTTCGCCAAGGGTGGCGCGGTAGCGGCCAATGACAAGCTGGCCAAGGGCGGGACGCTGTCCTACCTCACCGCCCAGTGCGATCAATATATCGAGCAGCGGAAGAAACTCGGCGCCAAGTTCACCGGGGCCACCCTGCACGTGATCTGGATCGGCCTGAACGACATCGTCACCGCGGAACGGGCCGACACCCAGGGGCCGGAGGTCGTCTACGACAAGGCCCCGATGGAGGTGGCGACCCTCGATCCGCTGTGGAAGAAGTATCCGGCCGACGAGGAAACGCCCTTGCTGGCCGAGCACAACCCCGCGTATGTGATCGGCAAGACGATGCAGGAAACACCCAAGGGGCAGGGCGTGATCCCGATGATCTCCGAGGTCGTCTCGCTGTGCAACCGCATCGTGCAGGCATTCCCGGACGACAGCCACGACCAGCATTTCCTGTTCATCTCGCTGCCCGATCCGAACATCGCACCCCGGATCGTGGAACAGAAGAAGAAGGGCGAACTCGCCATCGTCGCGCAGTTCGTGCGCCTGACCCAGCGATACAACAAGATTCTGCGCTCGGTGGCCCTGTCCGGCTGGCAGGACACCGAGGCGGGCGTGCTGCCGGGGAACATCACGTTCGTGCCGATGTACGAGCGATTGAATTATATCTGCGGCCATCCGCAGGAATTCGGCCTGCGCTCGAAGAAACAGACCGACGAAATTTCGGTGAAATACGGCGGCACCGATACGGATACCGATGAGATGGCCGCGGCCCGGAACTTCTTCACGATCACCGACGCCGCGCACCCGACCGAGGCGGTATACAAGTTGATCGCGCTGAAGATCGCCGAGGACATGCTCGCCAAGGGGTATGCCCTGGGTAGACTGAACGCGACTCGGTGGGCCCACGACAAGCAGTACATCTGATCCGCGAATGCCGAAAACACTGTCGTGCTGACACGGCAGCGGGCCGGAACTATTTCACGATCACCGAGAGTGGTCACCCGACCGAGGTGAAGGTCGCCGACGATATGCTCGCCAAGGGATACACCCTGGGCAGGTTCGGCGCGGCTGGATTGGCCGAGGTCGAAAAGTCCCGGTGAATTCGAATCGGGTTCGGGTGCATACGCCCGAACCCGACCGTTCGGTTCCGGCGCATGCACGCACCCGAATCTCGCGATAATCGGACATCGCTCACCGGTCTCGGTATGCGCGGGAGGGTGGGCGCGGTGCGCAAACGCGCATCCGACGCAAACCGGTTGCCCGGAATATAAGCGCAGTGTTTACTGGACACGCGTCCGGGCGAACATTCGGGGGCTCATGGAATTTCGTTGGAGCCCGGGAGCTACGGTATGGGCCGACATCTCCCGGAGCAGCTTCGGCGAAAGGGGCGGGCGCGATGACCGGGCCGTACATGTACGACACCTCGCTCGAGCGCAACGGGGCGCGGCAGCTGGCCGAGCGGTACGACGGGGCTGCGGCGATCGAATGGGACGGGCACACGGTGCATCCCATGTATTCCGCTCCGCTGGGTGCGGATCCGACCGTGCTCACCCTCACGCTCCTGCGCGCCGCGCCCCCGGCCGGGCTGCTCGGGCTCGGTGTCGGGGTGTCGGTACTCAGTGGGCACGTCGCCCTGGAGGGACGGCGGATCCGCGGGGTGGACGTGTGGACCGACGCGCTGTCCGGCGGTGTGGAGGTCGAGGTGTGCGGCGCCGGTCCGGACGCCGGCTTCACCATCACGCCGGTATGGATGACCGGCGACGGTGCGACGGTGTCGTGGAGCGGCAACTACGGGGTGGTGATCGAGCGGTCGCCGTCCGGGCGCACGCTGCTGCGGTGCAGCACCGGTGTCGGCGTGCCCGATTTCGGCGAACTCGTCGTGGAGATGGGGGTGAGCGTTATCGAGACCGACCAGTCCCGCTATCGCGGCGCCCTCTACGACCTCGGCGTGGCCATGCACGGGCGCGGCGATATCGACCAGGCCTGCACCCTGTGGACCCAGGCCGCCGATTTCGGTCACCTCGGCGCGGCCTACGACCTGGGCGTCGTGTGCTTCCGCCAGGGCGACCTCATCGAGGCCGAGCGCTGGTGGCGCACCGCAGCCGACCACGGCGACATCCGCGCCATGGCCGGTCTCGCGGAAGTCCTGGACCGCCAAGGCAATTCGCAGGAAGCGCGAGTATGGCGAGCCTTCGCCAGCGGACAGACCCAGCCGTAGGCCTCCGGGAGTGTGTTCGGGTCGGAGAGCCTACGAAGCCTATGGGGCAGCTGAACTCAGCGGGCTGGTGAGTCGGCCGAGTTCGCGGAGCCGACAGGGCGGGGTGACTCACCGGTGATGGGGGAAGTTGGCAGAGCATGCAGGGTCGGCGAGGCGGGTGAGCTCAGGGAGCGAACGTCCAGTGTCCCACCAGCAGTCCCCCGCCCACGACCGCCGAACCCAGCGCCGCGACCCCGAACACCAGCACCCACAGGAACGCGGGCAGATGGGTGAGGCGTGAGAGCTGATCGGCATCGGAGCCGTCGCCGCGCACATGCACGCGCTGCAGTTCCAGCACCGCGCGCATCCCGCCGAACAGCAGGAACCACGCCACCCCGTAACCGAAGACACCCTGCGCCACCACCGAGCCGTACCACGACACACCGCCGACCACCACACCCGCCACGACGACCGCGAGCAGGCCGAACAGGTTGCGGATCAACAGCAGCAGCACGATCAGCGCCACGACCACCAGCCACAGCATCAGCATCAGCCGCCCCACCCCCAGCAGCGCCGCGCAGCCCAGGCCCAGCAGTGACGGCGCCGGATATCCGGCCATCGTGGTCAGGACCATGCCCAGCCCATACGGCTTGCCCCGCGACACGGTCACCCCGGATGTGTCCGAATGCAGCCGCACCCCCCGCAACGTGCGCCCCGACAGCACCGCCACCAGCGCGTGCCCGCCTTCGTGCGCGATCGTCACGCCGGTACGCAGCACCCGCCACACCGGCGTGTACAGCACCAGCACCAACGCCACCGCCGCGGTGGCCAGCACGACCCACAGCGGCGGATGCGCCGAGACCAACCCCAACCGATCGGTCACCGACGACACCGAATCCGCGAACCTCGACACACTCACCGCCGAAGGATAGCGATGCGCCGCCGACCTCGCAGGATCGCGCCATCGGAGAACCGGCCTCCCGCTGCATTTTCCGTGCGAATTTCTCCGGAACCGGACTTTTGGAGCCGGAGAATGCAGCGATAGGCCGGGTCGTCGCGTGGAGTCGGCTCGCGGAGCGCGGTTCGGTGTGGTGGCCGTGCACTGATGGCCGGCGGGTCGCGGGGTATGGGAGAACCGGCCTCCGGCTGCTGCATTCTTCGGGCGGAATCGTCGGGAACCAGAGTTTCGAGGCGGAAAAATGCAGCGTCAGGCCGGATCGCGGCCGACGGACTACCGGGGCTTCACCCCTTCGGGTGCTTCCTTCAGGTTGTCGATGAACCAGTTCGGGTAGACCGGAGTCGTGGCATCGCGGCGGACAGCTCGGCCAGTTCGTCGTCGGTGGGGAGACCTCGGCCGCGTCCAGGTTGTCCTCGAGCTGGTGGATCTTGCTGGCGCCCAGCAGGATGCTGCCAGGTTCTCGCGGGTGTACTTGCCCGACAGCAGCCCGCTGGCAGGAGGCTCCACACCGTCGCCCAGGCCGTAGCGGCGCATCATCGGGATCACGTACCGGCCGATCAGCGAGTAGTGCATCTGCCCGTGCGTGAGGGGGGCCAGGCCGCCCGCGCGCTGAATCTCCATGGCGGCGGCCACCTTCCACGCCGACCAGTTGGAGAATCCGAGCCGACCTTTCGGTTACCGTACGCATCCCCGGGAACCCTCTATGCTGACGGGCGTTGCGAGCAGAGGCCGCACGCACCGACAGCAGCAGACCGGCGCACGACCACCCTAGGAGATCCCGATGACGACCATCCGATGGGCCGCCGCCTGCACCGCCGGGATCGCCGTCGCCGCAACGCTTCTCACCGGGTGCACGGAGGTCGAGCAGGCACTGAACAAGGGCGGCGACACCCCTTGCAGTGACTACGTCAAGCAGGATCCGGACACCCAGCGCACGACGATCACCAAGTTCATCCAGAAGCAGACCGGCAACAACCACGACCCGGCAGGCACCCAGGTCGACGCCACCATGGTCGCGGTCAACTTCCTGTGCAGCAATCAGCGTAATGCCCAGACACCGATCAAGAATGCCAATGTCGCCGGGATCTTCTTCAACCAGCAGAACTGACAATAGGCTCGGCTCCGCACGGTAGTTCGACATGGATACGCCGCAACGGTTGGCCCGGTGTCGAGCGTGTGTGTTCCACTGCGATTCTTACGGTTTCGTCGCCGCTGGCGACATCGTCCCGGTCCGAAACCCAGCCGCGCTCGTCGAGTCCGCCGACGATGGCACATTCTCCCCTGGCAATTCGCCACGCCGCAGGTCGTGGGTGCGCAATCATGGAGCACAGGCACCCGGACGGCGACCTCACAGGTGGTTATGTCACAGTCACGCAGCCTCACGCAGCAGCGCGCCGCACTCGAGCGCGAGTGGGCCCGTTGGGCGCTCCCCCACGCCCAGGGCGAGACGCCGCGGGACGCCGGAGCGCCGTTGCCCGAGCATGTGGCCGCGACGGCACGCGAGGCGGACACCGTCGTCCCGGCCCGCAGCGCGAAGGAGCCGGTGCGCGATACACCGCCACCTCCGCGCGATGCGCCCCAGCACGGCACGCCCTCGAACACCCCGCCCCAGGTGCGCACCGAGGTCGCGCAGTCCTGGCAACGCTCCTTCGGCACCGTCGACCCGTCCACCCGCGCCGCCCCCGCCGACGACGACGAACTCGGTGCGCGCTGGGCACGTTCCCCGCTGCGCGGCCCCGTCACCGCGCTCGCCGACGAATTACACAGCCTCACTTACGATTCCGGCTACGCCGCCTGTGTCACCGACGAACGCGGCACCATCCTGTGGGCCGACGGCGGCCGGGTGATCCGGCGCCGCGCCGAGCGACTCAACTTCGCGCCGGGCGGCCGCTGGGACGAGCCGCACATGGGCACCAACGCCATGTCGCTGGCCCTGTGCACCGGACAGCCCAGCACGGTGTTCTCCGCCGAACATCTCGTCGCCGCGCTGCACAACTGGGTGTGTTACAGCGCCCCGATCAACGCCCCCGACGGCCGCCGCCTCGGCGTGATCGATCTGTCCAGTAGCTGGGAGCGCTCCCACCCCCTGGCCCTGTCGACGGTGCGCGCGCTGGCACTGGCGATCCAATCCCAGCTGCCCGCGTACCCGCCCGCCGAGGATCCCGGCATCCGCCTGGAATGCCTCGGCCGCGCCAGACTCGTGCGCGGCGGCCACTCGATCCGTCTGCGACCCCGGCAGATCGAGATCCTGGCCCTGCTGGCCCTGAAACCCGACGGCTACACCCCCCAGGCGCTGCAGGCCGCCATCTACGGCGATCGGCAGGTCTCGGCCAACACCCTGAAGGCCGACGTCTCCCACCTGCGCAATGCCACCGGCGGCGACATCGCCAGCCGTCGTTACGCCCTCACCCGCCCGATCTCCTGCGATGCGGTCGACGTGCTCGACGCCGTCGCCCTCGGCGATCTGACCACGGCCCTGCACCTGTACCGGGGCCCCCTACTACCCGAATCCGACACCCCCGGCATCGCCGAATGGCGCGAATACCTGACCGTCAGCCTCCGGACCGCCGTCCTGGCGAGCGAATGCCCGACGCACGCAGTGCACTTCGGCATTCGATGCCACAACGACGCCGAAATCCACGAACACGCCCTACGTCTCCTCGCCCC
>NZ_JAGPOX010000156.1 GCF_019038435.1 Nocardia alni | reverse complement strand
GGGCTCGAGGTAACGCCCCCGACGGGTGCGCTGCCCGCCCGCCCCACGTCGGTATCGGTGAATCTCGGCGACGGACCGCAGGTGCGCAAGCTGGCCACCGACACACCGGCAGGCGCGCCGATCCGAATCGCGCTGCACCCCAGGGTCACCGATCGGATCGAACTCAGCATCGCCACCTGGAACACCGTGCTGGACCGCACCGCACTGGGTTTCGTCCAGCAGCAGACCCCCGGACTGGCCGACGTACGTGTGCTGGGCCCGGACTACCCCGCCCCGGCCCCCGGCGATCGCCCGATCACCATCGACTGCGCGCACGGCCCGACCATCGCGGTCGCCGGTCGCATCGTGCACACCACCATCACCGCCACCGCGGAGGAACTGCTGACCGGCGCTACTGTCCCCGCACAGGTCTGCCGGATCGACGCACCCGGATCGGCTACGCCCGCACCCGAATCCGACGCCGTGGCCCTGCCCGCCGGACACGTCGACGTCACCGTGACCCCCACACCGCTGTTCTCGGTCGACGAACTTCACCTGAACCGCACCGACATCACCCCCCACCCCCTGTCCGCACCGCCGGGCACCCGTCTGCTGGTCCTGCCGCTGAGCACCAACGTCGGCTGGCGCGCGACCACCGCCGACGGGCATACGTTGACCCCGATGGTCGTCGACGGCTGGGAGCAGGCATGGATGGTGCCCGCCGCCGCACACGGACCGATCACCGTCGCATTCCCCATCGACCGCTGGTACCGCCTGGCCATCTTCGGCGGACTGCTGCTGTTGATCCCGCTGTTCGCCCTGGCGATTCCCCGCCCCCGCCGAGCGAGCCGCGGGCCCGCGCGGGCCGTCCTGCCGCCCGAACTCGAAGGCACGGGCGCACAGGCCGATTCCGCTCTTCCCGGCGATTCGGCCCCGCGCACGTGGCACAGCCGGGTGCCGGCCATGGTCGCACTGGCCTGCGCGACCTTCCTCATCTCCGGCCCGGTCGCGATCGCGCTCACCGCGGCCGGACTGCTCGCCCGATGGTGGTTCCCCGGCCGGACCCGGCGTGTGCTCGTGGCGGTCGCGGGAATCGGCGTGGCGCTGTCCGCCGCCGCACTGTCGACCGGACCGTGGCGCTCACCCGACGGATATATGGGCGGCTCGCTGTGGGTTCAGTTCCCCGCACTGGCGGCGATCGTGGCGCTCGGGATATGCGCTCTCCCGCAACGCCGTTCCCGCTGATCTCACGCGCTACCCCACGCGCGCACGTACCCAGCGCCGCACCGGTTCCTCGATGAGCGCGTACCCGGCCGCGGCCAACGGCAGCGTGAACGCCACCGTCAACGCCAGCACGTGCAGAAACATGCCATGGAACGGGATGATCCCGAAGATCTGGAATACCACGCTCAGCACCAGCAGGTGCCACAGGAAGATGCCGTAGGACCAGCGGCCGATCGTCGCGGCCACCCGGCTGCGCAACCACCGATGCCTGCCCTCGCCCAGCACCGGCGGTGCGAGCAGTCCGAAGCCGATCACCGCGCCCAGGCCCATCTTCAGCACGTATTGCCACGGCTCCCCGTGCGCCAGTCCGGCCGGACCGCCCAGATCCGTCGCCGACAGCAGCAGCGCGACCAGCGCCAACGGCCACATGAGCCAATGGTTTCCGGCGATCCGGCGCCACCGCGACGGGTCCGCGATGGGCGTCTCCACCATTTCCGCGAGCGCCATGCCCGCGACGAACCAGGGCAGATATCCGGGCAGCCAGTTGTCCGAGTGGATACCGCCGGGCGTCGGCACCGGAATCAGATTCCACCCCAGACTCACCAGGCCCAGGCCCACGATCGCCGGGAGACGCCAGCGCGCCGCCGGACCGCGCAGCCACACCAGCGCCAAGGCCAGCACCGGCAGCAGCACGTAGAAGGCCACCTCCACCGACAGGCTCCACATCTGGGTCAGCCCGTCGGTCAGCGTCAACGGCACGAAGACCTGGGTCAGGGTCAGATTCGCCACCCACACCCCGGTCCCCGCGGTCTGCGCGGCCGACGGCAACAGGATCAGCACCGCGCACACCACGACCCAGTACGCCGGCAGGATGCGCGCGGCCCGATGCAGCAGATACCGGCCCGCCGACGGAGCCGTGCCCAGCCCGCGGGCCGCGGCGGCATGCGGACGCCACAGCAGAAATCCCGACAGCCCGAAGAACAGGGCGACCGCCATGTCGAATCGCTCCAGCACCCGGCCCAGCAGCGGAATACCGCTCGTGCCGGTCTGGAAGGCGACGTGCGTGATCACCACGCCCAACGCGGCCACCGCGCGCATTCCCTCGAGGGCGGGGACGAATCCGCGTGCCGCCGCGGGGCGGTTCGGGGTCGCGTCCGGCCGGGCGTGCGGCGATGCTGTCGTGGTCATAACGGATTCCAGTGTGCCGTGTCCGCGTCGGTAAGCTTCACGGCACCGGTCGATCCAGCAAACGAGCGTCGCTCGTGGAATTTCGCTGTGATGCCGCCCTATTCACAGCGTTGTTCGGGATGTTTCCGGCCTCAGATCGGCACGCGACCGGTCCGGACTGTTAGTGTCTGGGCTCACGAGTGCTCCGCCGCGTCCGCAGCGTTACGCAGAGTTACTCGGTGGATGTGGTACTGCCTGTTCGACGACGAGGAGAGTTCGTATGGCACTCGGTGCCGGTACCAGAAGGACGGTGGCATGCCTGCTCGTGGGCCTGGGCACGCTGCTGATCGTCGCAGCGCTGCTGGTCCCGACGTACGCCCTCGGTCAGCTGGCGAAGACTCCCCTCGACCTGGAGATCACCACCGTCGCGGACAACGCTCCGAACGCACCGAGCGAGGTGATCGACGCCAAGTCGCTCACCGGCAACGGCCCGGCGAAGGTCGAGTCCAACGTGCACCTGATCTCGCAGCGGTATCTGACCGTCGAGGATCCCTCGGACAAGAACCAGATGACGATCCAGGCCGGGCAGACCCTGCGCAATATCGACGTGCAGGGCGATACGGGCCTGCTGTCGGCCACCATCGACCGGGTCACCATCGACCGCAAGAGCGGCATGCCGATCGATGACGACCCCAACGGCTCGATCGCGGTGGACACCGACAGCAACGGCAACAGCGTCGCCGACCCGGTCCAGCACGACGGCCTGCAGTACCGCTTCCCCATCCCCACCAAGAAGCAGACCTATCCGTACTTCGATATCAACGTGCGCAAGTCGTCCGATATGAAGTTCGTCGAGCAGACAGAGATCAACGATCTGAAGGTCTACCACTTCCAGCAGACGATTCCGGCGACGGATCTGTCGAAGATCGTCAGCGCGGTCGCCAACCAGGTGACCCTGCCGGCCGCCAAGTGGGGCGTGCCGGGCGGCCAGAACAGCATCACGATGGATCGCTTCTACACCAACACCCGCGACGTGTGGGTGGAGCCGCAGACCGGCACCATCATCAAGGGCTCGGAGCAGATCCACATGTTCTACGCCCAGAGCGCCGACAAGCCGCAGGTCACCGCGCTGAAGACCACCTTGGTCTTCGACGACAACACCGTGAACTCGCAGATCGCCATCGCCAAGCAGAATATGGACAAGCTGTCCCTGTACGGGCGGACGATTCCGCTGATCCTGGGCATCGTCGGTGTGATCGCACTGATCGTCGGGCTGGTGATGGGCCTGTTCGGCGGCAACGGCAACGGTGCGAAGCCGGGCCGCCTGGTCAAGCCGAAGCGCCCGAAGAGCCAGCCCGACGGGCCCGATGCGGACGCGGACTTCGAGCGCACCACACAGCAGTTCAGGGCGCGCGACTTCTGAGTTCGACGCTCTCTGAGAGTTTCAGGCCGACTCGGCTCGGTAAACGGTGGCTCCCCGTGTCGCCGCGCGCAGCACTACAACGATGATCGCGGCCGTTACCACGGCGACGACGACCGTCGCGGTCGTGATCAACGCGGGCAGCGACCGTGCGAACAGTGCGATCGCGCCCACTTCGACGACCAACCCCACCCAGGTCATCGCCGCGGGAACCGTGCGATCCACCGCGATCGCCGACAGCAGCGCGCCCTGCAGCAGCGCCAGCAGCGCACCGTCCAGCGCGAACAGCCACAGCCAGCCCTCGATCGGCGCGTACTCCCGCCCGGCGAACAGCGGCGCCACCGGGGCCAGCACCGCCGCGCCGAGCACCGCCACGATCCCGACGGCCAGCAGCACACCCAGCGCGTCCCGGACCGCCCGCGCGGAGTATCGCGGCTGCGCCATCCTCGGGTACAGCACCACCCCGACCGCCTGGGGCAACCAGAACGCGATCTTGGTGGCGATCGCACCGAGTGCGTATCGCCCGGCGTCGGCGTCGCTCAAGACGATTCGCGCCACGATCAGATCGACCGACGACAACGCCATGAGCGCCGCCTGCACCTGCGCCGCCCGTAGCACGGCCGCGCCACCCGGCATCCGGATCTCCGGCAAAGCCAGGCCCGGACCGCGGATCGGGGTCGCGGAGCTGATCCGGTGGGCGCCCAGGGCCGCCATGAACAGCCCGAACGCCGTGGCCCACAGCGCGACCGCCGGACCAGCACCGAGCATCAGCGCCAGCAGTGCGGGCGCCACCCGCACGATCCCCGTACCCCCCAGCACCGTAGCCAGGGCCCGGAATCTGCGGCCGCCCTGGAGAACTCCCTGCTCGCCCGAGACCAGCACCTGCGCCGGAGCCGCGACCAGGGCTCCTGCCGCCGCGCTCGCGCCGACATGCAGCACCGCACTCACCACCGGAATCAAGGCCACCACGAGCACGGTGACGACCCCCGCGCACCGCCACGCCAGCCCCCGCGCCGCGCTGACCGACGCACCCCGCACCAACTCACGCGCGACAACGTTCTGCAACGCCAACGCGGGCACCGCGCACAGCAGCTGCACCGCCAGCAGACTCGCGAACTCGCTGTACCCCACCGCCCCCAGCCACCGCCCGGCCAGCAGTTGCAACAAATACCCCGCCACATTCGCGGCCATGGCCCCGACCGTCACCCACGTCACATCCGCGACATCGGGCAACCATCGGACAGCACGCACCCCGCCATGCTGCCATTCCCCGCCCGATCCGCGTACCTGCCCCGCGCTCGCGGTCGCCATCGAGTCTTTCCGAACCGAGACGTATCGGTTCGAATTGTGATAATCTCGTCCCACCATGAGCACCATCCTGATCACCGGCGCCACCGACGGCCTCGGCCGCGCCCTGGCCGACCAGCTCGCCGCCGAGGGCGAGACACTGATCCTGCACGGCCGGGACGCCGAAAAACTTCGTCACACAGCCGATTCCCTGACCGCCACCGGGGCCCGGATCCACACCGCGGTCGCCGATCTGGCCGATCTCGCCCAGGTCCATCGGCTCGCGGCAGAGGTCACCCGGCTCACCGACCGCCTCGACGTCCTGGTCAGCAACGCCGGTATCGGCGGTGGCCTCCCGGACGGCCGCACCCGGCAGACCAGCGCCGACGGCTACGAACTGCGTTTCGCGGTCAACTACCTGGCAGGCTTCGCACTGACCCTGGATCTGCTCGAACTACTGCGGAATTCGGCGCCCGCCCGGATCGTCAACGTCGCCTCCCTCGGCCAGCATCCGCTGGATTTCGACGACCTGATGATCGAGCACGGCTATTCCGGCAGCCGCGCCTACGGGCAGAGCAAACTCGCACAGATCATGTCCGGCGTCGAACTCGCCGACCGCGTCCCGAACACCGAAATCACCGTCAACAGCCTGCATCCGGCGACCTATATGCCCACCAAGATCGTGATGCGGGAGGCGGGCCATTCGATCGACACCCTGGCGACCGGAGTCACCGCCACCCATCGCCTGATCAAGGATCCGGCCCTGCGGACCACCACCGGCCGCTTCTACGACCGCACACACGAGACCCGGGCCGATGCTCAGGCCTACGACCCCGCGGCCCGTCACGAGCTCTGGCAGCACAGCCTGCGTCTCATCGACGCGGCCCGCACCGACTGAGCACACGAACCGCCGCACGTGGGGTGCCGGGTCGAAATCACCGGGCCGGCACGTAGGGTGGCTGACCGTGGTCGAGCACGAACAGCGGCGAGGGCGCATCGGAGCACCCCTGTACAGCCTGGTGCTGGCGCTGATCGTGGTCGGACCGATGCTCGGGCCCGGATACCTCCTGCTGCGGGACGCGGTGAGCACACCTCGGTCCTTTATGACCGATTCGGCGCTGGGGCTGGGGGATGCGGCGCCGCGGGCGGTGCCGCAGGATTGGCTGCTCGCGGTGACCTCGGCGGTAGTGGACGGCGGGATCGTGGTCAAGGCGATTCTCGTCGGCGCGCTGTGGGCCGCGGGGTGGGGTGCGGCGGTTCTGGCGCGGCGGTTGCTTCGGGTTTCGCTCGGGCCGCAACTGGTGGCGGCCACCGTCGCGGTGTGGAACCCCTATGTGGCCGAGCGCTTGCTGCAGGGACATTGGAGCCTGCTCACCGGCTACGCGGCGCTGCCGTGGACGGTCGTGGCGGCCGGGCGAATTCGGGGCGGATCTCCCGGAGGACGGGCCTCGGCCTGGCTGGTGCTGGGTGGTTGCCTGGCGGCGGCCGGATTGACGCCGACGGGCGGGATCCTGGCCGGATGCGTGGCGTTGCCGCTCGTCGGACGCCGCAATCTGCCGGGGGCGCTGGCCCTGTGGTGTGTCGCCTCCGCGCCGTGGCTGGTGGCGGCCGCCCTGTCCGGGGCCGGGACGCAGGCCTCGGATCCGGCGGGTATCGCGGCCTTCGCGGCGCGGGCCGAGCCCGGGCTCGCCACGATCGGCAGCCTCGCCGGGCTCGGCGGCATCTGGAACGCGCAGGCCGTACCGGGCTCGCGCACAACGCTGTTCGCGCTGTTCGGGACGATCGTCCTGCTGGCCCTGGTGATCTCGGGCATCCGGCTGGTCGCCGACGGATCGAACAGCCGGTACCGCGAGACGACGCCCTCGGACCCCGCACAAGACGTGCGGGCACGGCGCACGCTGCTGTTCCTGGCCGGCGTGGCGATCGTGCTCCCGGCCCTGGGCGCGACCGGCTGGGGACTACACATCGGGGAATACCTCGTCGCCCGGATACCCGGCGTCGGATTGCTGCGCGACACACAGAAATACGTCGCGTTGGCCATGCCCGCCTATGCCCTGTGCGCCGCCGCTGGATGCCGCGCCCTCGCCGCCCGCTTCTCCGGCGACCCGAAGACGCCGGACACCGCGACGGATGAGGAAGATGGCGCCGGCGGTATCCGCGCGACTGCCATGACCGCGACACTGTTCATCGCACTGCTGATCGTGGTGCTGCCGGATCTGGCGTGGGGGGTGGGCGGCGTGCTGCGGCCCGTGCACTATCCGGCGGCGTGGCGGCAGGTCGCCGCGCGGATGGACGGACCGGGCGACGTCGCGGTGCTGCCGGGCGGGATGTTCCGCGAATTCACCTACAGCGCAGACGTTCCGGTCCTGGATCCGGCGCCGCGCATGGTGCCGCGAGACGTGCTGCAGACCGGCGAACTGCCGGTGCGCGGTGGGACCGTCAGCGGGGAGGGTGTTCGCGCCGGCGAGGTCGAGGGACTGCTGCTGCGCGGCGCGGCGCCGTCGGAGCTGGCGGCGCGGGGAGTCGGCTGGCTCCTGGTCGAACATGCCACACCCGGCCCGCTCGGCGCCTCGAAATCCACTGTGGCCAGGCTCGATCCCGTCTACTCCGACCGATACCTGAGCCTGTACCGAGTGCCCGGACCGGCGGACCTGACCACGAAATCCCATGCCACCGATCGGCGCATCGCCATCGCCGCGCACCTCGTGTGGGCCGTACTGCTCGTCGCCCCGCTCGCACTGGTCCTACCGGCGACCCCGCGGCGCTGGCGGCCCAGGTCGCGCACGGCCCCGAATCACGCGGCAGGCTAAAAAGATCCGGCGTCGGCGCCGATGACCAGACCGTTCACATAGTCACCCCGGGCGGCGGCGCACAGCACCCGGTGGACGCCGTCCGCGGTCAACTCCCAGCTGAATTCCCGGGCCCGCGCACGGGCCTTCTCGCCCATGACCGTGCGGGTTTCGGCGGTGGCGAGCAGTTCGCCGACCGCCTCGGTCAGCTGTGCGGCGTCGTCCACCAGCAGACCGGTGACGCCGTCGACGATGGAGTCGGTGAGCCCACGCGAGCTGCGGTAGCCGACGGTCGCGACGCCGTGCTGGGCGGCCTCGATCACCGCGAGGCCCCAGCCCTCCTTGCGCGAGGGCAGTACGTGCACCCAGGCGCGCGAAAGCAATTCGTGCTTGCGGGCCTCGTCCACATGTCCGTGGAAGGTGACCGAATCGGCGATGTCCAGGTGGCGGGCGTGCGCTTTCAGGTTGTCGGCCCACCAGCCGCCGCCGATCACGTCCAGGTGCAGGCCGGGATGCCGGGCGCGCAGCCCGGCCAGCACCGCCAGGGCGTCCTCGATCTGCTTGTGCGGCACCAGCCGTGACAGCACCACGATGCTCGGATACGGGGTGCGGGTCTGCGCCGCGCCGGTAGGCACATGCGCGGGTACGGGTTCGGCGCCGTTGCGCACCACGGCGATACGCGTGCTGTCCACCCCGAGCGAGGTCAGCTCCTCCGCCGACGGCAGCGAGACGGTCAGATACTGATCGCGCCGGTGCACCCACGGCGACAGCCGCGATTCGATCCACCAGCCCACGCGCCCCACCCAGCGCCCGGCCACCGGCCACTGCTCGTGGTGGCCGTGATGCACCAGCACCACCGCGGGCGCGCGGGTCACGACGCGGGCGAAGAAGGGAACGCCGTTCTGTGTATCGATCACCGCGTCCGGCCGTACGCCCCGCAGCGAACCGAGGCCGAACCGGGCGCACAGCATCGCGGCCAGCGCCCGCGGATAGACGGTGTAGCGTCCGCCCGCGCGGCTGATATCGATACCGTCGACCCGCTCACGCCGGGCCGCGCCCCGGTAGCGGGCCGTCCGCAGCGTCACCTTCACACCACGCGCCGCCAGCTGCGCGCCGACCTGTTCCAGATAGCGCTCGCTGCCCCCGCCCTGCGGATGGCCGGTATCGCGCCAGCACAGCAACAGCACCTCGCGTACCTCGGTTGGCACCGACTGCCCACGCGATCCGGCATCGGGCACTAGCAACTCCAGGTCATTCGGGCGGGCGTTGTGACAATCCGCTCCACCCTAACGGCCGGATCCAATCCCGGCGCTGAGGGATCGCTGTGTAACACTGGACCGCCATGCTTCGAGCCGACCGACCCGGGCCGCGTACCACCACCGAACGCCGCTCCACACCGCCCGCCCCGAGCTTCGCCCGGCGAGCGACTCTGCGCCGATCCCTGCGCCTGCTGGGCAGTTTCCGGCACGAGCAGACCGATCCGGCACTGTTCTACGGCGGTATCGCCACGGACACCGCCGAATTGGTCGCCGACTTCTACCGTGACCTCACCGGGCGCGGCCTCCGGGGCGCCATCGTGCTGGACGTGGGCGGCGGCCCGGGCTATTTCGCCGACGAATTCGGCGCCGCGGGAGCGCATTACCTTCCGGTGGAACCCGATCCGGCCGAAATGCACGCCGCGGGCCTGCGGGTACCCGGCGCGGTCCGCGGTTCCGGCATGGCGCTGCCGTTCCGCGATGCCGCCGTCGATATCTGTATCTCGTCGAATGTGGCCGAGCATGTGCCGCATCCGTGGCTGATGGCCGAGGAGATGCTCCGGGTCACCAAACCCGGAGGCCTGATGATCCTGTCCTACACGGTGTGGTCGGGACCGTTCGGCGGGCACGAGACGGGGCCCTGGCACTATCTCGGCGGAGAATATGCCGCGCGCCGCTATCGGCGTCGCACGGGCCGCGAACCGAAGAATCGCTATGGGGTCTCGCTGTTCGAGGTGGGGGTCGCCGAGGGGCTGCGCTGGGCCGAGACGGCGGCGAGTCCGGTTGTCGCGGTCTTTCCGCGCTATCACCCGCGGTGGGCCTGGTGGCTGGTCCGGGTGCCGGTCGTGCGGGAATTCCTGGTCAGCAACCTGGTCCTGGTGATGACCGCACAGCGCTGAGGAAGGACCGGATCAGCGTTCGAGTCGCCCACGACGCCACGACCGGCGGCCGCTGGCCGGATGCGGCTCGTCCCAGGGCGGTTCCTGCATGGCCAGCCCGACCGTCTCGAGCGGCGTGAGACCCACCGCGCAGGCCAGCGCGCGCACCGCGGCAACCGCCTCGGCAGCCTGCAGCGCGGCCGTGGCCTGCTCGAGGGTCAGGGTCCGGCCCGGCAGGAACGATACGACCCATCCGCCCACACCGACGGATCTTGCCTGATGCGGCGTCTGATCACTGGTCATCAGCGATCTACCGACCACTTGCACCGCCACGACTCGCCACTCCCCTGCGATTGCATTTGAAAAATCGTCCAACAGCAGCTAGCTATCAGCATGCTCTGTCGGCCGATGAAACGCAATAGTGCGTTCTGCGAAAAGCGAACCGAGAGGTAGGGTTTCGTGAATTCAGGGAACCATTGTGATTGGTTTGGCGATCCGAGGCTGCTCGCGCACAGCTACGCCATAGTGATCGCGCTCGACCACACCTGTCACCGCGCGCGGTGACAGGTGTGATTCGTGAACTCGTCCGATCAGTTGTCCGGGGTTCGCACTCGCAGGATCGCGGCGGTTTGGCCCGGACGCCGGGGCGAGGCCGCGACCTCGACATCTACGACGTCGACGCCCCAGCCGGAGGGCAGGGCCTCCTGGAGCTGACGGGCCGCTCGATGCAACGGGGTGCTCTCGATCGAATGGCCCGTACCAGCCATCTCTTGCGTTTCGAAGGTCAGATCGGTCATGCCCACCCACCTCTCACACGTTGTGCGCCCGCCGGCCGGGAGCGGAGGTCATCCGCCGATGACGGCGAGCCGGTCAAGTTCAGCCGAGTGGCTAATTCTACGCAATTGAGCCGGTCGAACGTGAGATGCAGAACACCTCGAGAATACCCGAATGCGATCCCCAGGAAGGCGTACCCGCAGACGAAAACCGCCCGCACCGTCGGTAAAACGGTACGGGCGGTTGGTATCTCAGTGCGTTGCCCCGGTGCAGGGCTGCCCCTCATGACCGAGAACACAACGACTGCGCTCGGGAGGGCGGCAAGCTGCCGGGTACGTCCAGAATCGGTCTGGCACGCAACCGTCGGCATGCGTACGAGACCGGCAACGGCACTCAGCCGCGCGCTTCAAGGCGCGGAGAGGCAGACTAGCCCAGGCGCTCCTTCAGCGCCTCGAATTCGTCACGCACACCCGAGGGCAGCTTGTCGCCGATGAACTGGAACCACTCCTCGATCAGCGGGATCTCCCGGCGCCACTCCTCGGGGTCGACGGTGAGGGCCTCGTCGACATCCGCCGGATTCACATCCAGGCCCTCCAGATCGAGCTGTGTGGCGACCGGCACGTTGCCGATCGCGGTGGACTCGGCCGCGGCCTTCCCCTCGATGCGGTTGACGACCCACTCCAGCACGCGGGAGTTCTCGCCGAATCCGGGCCACAGGAAACGGCCGTCGGCACCGCGACGGAACCAGTTGACATAGAAGATCTTCGGCAGCTTGGTCGCATCGGCGTTCTTGCCGAGGTTGATCCAGTGGCCCAGGTAGTCGCCCACGTGGTAACCCATGAACGGGATCATCGCCATCGGATCGCGGCGCACGGTGCCGACCTTGCCCTCGGCCGCGGCGGTCTGCTCCGAGGACAGGGTGGCGCCCATGAACACGCCGTGCTGCCAGTCGAAGGACTCGGTCACCAGCGGCACCGTGGTCTTGCGGCGGCCGCCGAACAGGATCGCCGAGATCGGCACGCCCTGCGGATCGTCCCACTCCGAGGCGAGGGTGGGGCACTGCGCCATCGGCGTGCAGTAGCGGGAGTTCGGGTGGGCGGCAAGGGTTTCGGTCTCCCGCAGGAACCAGTCGTTGCCCTTCCAGTCGATCAGGTGATCGGGCTCGCCCTCGAGGCCCTCCCACCACACGTCGCCGGCGTCGGTGCGCGCGACGTTGGTGTAGACCGTATTGCCCGCCTCCATGGTCGCCATGGCGTTCGGGTTGGAGCTGTGGTTGGTGCCCGGCGCGACGCCGAAGAAGCCGAACTCCGGATTCACCGCGTAGAGGCGGCCGTCCTCGCCGAAGCGCATCCAGGCGATGTCGTCGCCCAGGGTCTCCGCGCGCCAGCCCGGGACGGTCGGCTGGATCATCGCGAGGTTGGTCTTGCCGCAGGCGCTCGGGAACGCGGCGGCGATGTAGTAGTTCTTGTTCTCCGGGGAGATGAGCTTGAGGATCAGCATGTGCTCGGCCAGCCAGCCCTCGTCGTGGGCCATGGCCGAGGCGATGCGCAGCGAGTAGCACTTCTTGCCCAGCAGCGCGTTGCCGCCGTAGCCCGAGCCGTAGCTCCAGATCTCGCGGTCCTCGGGGAAGTGGGTGATGTACTTGGTGTCGTTACACGGCCACGGCACATCCGCCTGGCCGTCGGCCAAGGGCGCGCCGACCGAATGCAGGGCCTTGACGAACGGCTTGTCCGCGCCCAGCTTCTCCAGCGCGACGGCGCCCATGCGGGTCATCACGCGCATCGAGACCACGACGTACTCGGAGTCGGTGAGCTCCACGCCCAGTTTGGGGTCCGCCGCGCCCAGCGGGCCCATGCAGAACGGCACCACGTACATGGTGCGGCCCTTCATCGAGCCGCGGAACAGCGGGGTCATGGTCGCGCGCATCTCGGCCGGGTCGACCCAGTTGTTGGTCGGACCGGCGTCGGCCTCGGTGTGCGAGCAGATGAAGGTGCGCGACTCCACCCGCGCGACGTCCGACGGGTCGGACAGCGCCAGGAAGGAGTTGGGTTTCTTGGACTCGTTGAGTTTCTGGAACGTGCCCGCCTCGACGAGCCGGGCCGTCAGCCGGTCCCATTCCTCGTCGGAACCGTCCGCCCACACCACCCGTTCCGGTTGGGTGAGTTCTGCGACCTCCTGAACCCAGGCGAGCAGTCCTGCGTGCTGGGTCGGTGCGGTGCCATCGGATCCGTGAAGACCAGGAATGGTCGCTGAGGTCATGAAATTTCTCCTGAGATGGGCGACCCGGGCGTCGTGAGCGAGCAGCCGGAACGACTCACGACACCGTTAAGGCCACCATTGGCGGTAGGCACCCACCCCGTCATGCCGACAGCCGGACGGCATATGCGATCGAAGTAGGTGCCCATGTTCCTTAACTAAAGAGGTTAACGCGATGTGACGGTGAGGACGGAATGGGGTTTCTCACTCGGTACCCCTTCGGAATGTGGCGCAACCGTCTCCGCGACGAACCTCACTGCGGTATAACAGTGGCCTCCAGGGCCTCCAACAGCTCCAGGTCGCGCCGGCAAGCGGCCAGCTGCGCGGGCCGGCTCGAATTCAACTGCCGCACTTGGGACTCCAGGTCCGCGATCTGACGGTCGTTGTCCACCACCCGCGCCGTTGTCACCCGGACGAGCAGATCGGTGAACTGCGATTCCGCCTCGACCAGCGCGGTCGTCACCCGCTGTTCGAGCTGTGCCTTCACGTTCACCAGCGCGTCGGACACCCACTGACGCAGGTGTGCGCGGTCGGCGATGCGGGCGCGGGCGCGCACCACCCAGTAGGCCACGGCGGCGCCCAGCAGCAGCGACATCGGAATCGTCGCGTAGTTCAGCGCCGGAACCAGCGTCAGCGGGGCAACCGCGAGACGGCCGAGACCGAAGCCGCCCGAGGCGCCCAGCGCGATCATGAGGTGATCTTCGACACCCCTGTGCCGGGGCTCGGGATCGGGGCCCAGGCGAGGCGCGGGATCGGTGCGCAGCCGTGGCGGGACGAACGGCGTGGCGGCCGATCGCGTGCCGACCGCCGCCTCCAGCTGACGTGTCAGCTCACCGAGCCGATACGTGAGCACGCCGTCCAACTGGCCGGTCAGCTCGCTCACGGACTGCTGCAACCGCTCCGGATACGTGCGCGCACCGGCCCGGCCGAGCTTGTCCACCTCTGTTCTGGCCGTGGCGTTCAGCGCCCGGATGCGGGCGCCGGCCTCGTGCAGCAGATCCACCCGCGCCAGATGCATGCGGTTGCGCAGCTCACCCATCGCCTGTGCCCGGCCGCCGTCACGCCCGGCCAGCAGGGTCGCGCGCTCCTGGCGCAGCCGGCCGACCGCGGCGCCGGCATCGAGCTCGGTCTCCTGGTCGTGGATGCGCTGACGGGTGTCCGCCAGCACCCGGGACAGGACCGCGGCCAGTCGCCCGGGCCCCGGGCTCGCGCCGACCGCGGCGGTCAACTGGGTATGCAACTGCGCCAGGCCCGAGCGGTCCAGCAGTGTGGCATCGCCGGAACCGCGCGCGGCCACCGCCAGGCGCCCCGAGACCGGCACGATACGCGGATCCGCGCCGAGGGCGGGAGTCAGCAGCGCGGTATTGCGCTGCAACACCGCGCGCCAGTCCGGATGGGCGTGAATTCCGTTCATGGCGAACAGGATTCGGGTATTCCCCGAGTGCAGCCGAGCCACCGCGCCCAGGGTGCTCGCACCGAGCGCGGCGCCCGCGTCCAGCAGCACCAGCGCCACCGCGGGCGCGGCCACCGGGCCGCCCGGGGCATTCGGATCGGCGACCGGATCGGCCAGGTCGATACGCGGTTCGAAGCGGGCGAGTTCGGTGCGCAGCAGCACGGTACTGGCATCGGCGGGCCCGAACAGCGCCACCGGCTCGTGCGTGGCCGGCGACGCGCCGCCCCGCGCCGCCCGCAGCAGGGCCTCGCCCTGCGGATTCCAGCGCCCGATCACGGCCTGCACCTGCGGTGTCAGGCCTCCGAGTGGATCGGATTGCGCCAGTGTGGCGGGCAGCTCAGAGTCCGGCACTGCTCATCCGCTCGAACAGCCGGACATACCCGTTGTGCACGCGCAGCGCGGCGCGACGGGCCGCGGCGGGCATATCGCTGGACACCACCGCGCGCCAGCGCTGCGCCCGGATCACCGCGTCGTCGGCGTCGGCCGGATACGGCGACGGGTACCCCGCGGCCAGGTGCACGACCTGCGGGCAGGCCAGGCCGGACAGCAGGCCCAGCCACAGCGCCTCGTCACCGGCCAGATAGTCCTCGATCAAATCCCGGGCCCGGCCCGCCCCGGCTCCCCCGGAGCGGGCGGCCACGCGGGCCAACTCGTCCAGGAATTCGCCGCCGCGCTGCGCGCCGGCCTGCTCGTAGCGCCGATGCAGCAGGGCGTGCACCGGGTCGATGCCGCTGACCGCGTGCAGAATCTGCCGCATCTGCTGCGGCCCCAGATCCGGATCGTGGCGCAGGGCGCTCAGCGCGGTCGCCACCCCGAACAGGCCCCAGCGCTCCAGCACCGCCGCGCGCTCGGCCACGTCGGGGCCGTAGTCGCCGGAGGTGAACAGCTCGCCGGTCAGCGTGAACGACGGGTCGGCATTGCCCGCGTGCCGGCGCAGCGTCGCCAGATCGACGTCGGTCGGCGTGCCCGATCGGGTCCGCACGGCCAGCTCGGCCACCACCGGCAGCGCCGGCACGCCCATGTCGTAGGCGCACTGGTCCACGGCCACCACCGCGTCGGCCCACCGGGACCCGACCGCGTCGGCCTTGTTCAGCACCACCAGGGTGCGCTCGCGCGGCAGCCGGGACAGCGCCTCGCGATCGCCCGGCTGCAGCGCCGAGGCAAGCACGTAGACCAGCAGATCCGCATCGAGCACCGGATCCGGCTGGCCCGGCGCGTCCACCGGCGCGGTCTCCTGCGCCGACATCAGCGCCAGCGCCTGCAGCATCGTCGTTTTACCCGCGCCCGCCCGACCGGTGACCTGGATGCGCACCGGCCGCTGCCACGCCCGCGCCACGCCGATGACCTGTTCGGCCACGTGCGGATCATTACCCGGCCCACCGCGCAGGTTCGCGATCAACTGGTCGAGTTCCGAGGTGGATCCGCCGTATCCGGCGCCCAGCCTGGAGTCTGTTGGCACGAGCACAACCCCCTTCCGCCGGGCAATTCTCGCAGAATTCACCCGCATTGTCGGCACGGAACACCGTATTCCCGTCGCCGAATATCTCCCCCGCCGCATACGCCGTCGATCGTCGAGCATCCACCGCGCGGTTTCATTGCACATTCACAGAAACGGCGATTGTGTCCTCGATCACAGCGGAATTCTGGGAATCATCCGTGGATGCCAGGTGTTGCCTTGAGAGACAGCACAATTCGCTATCGGCGGGCTTCTCCGACGAGCGCCCGCTGGCTTACCCTGGGGCGATCGGGGGCGCGCCGATGCAGGTAACGCTGTGCCCACACCCGCTGGATCACACTGGTAGGACCGACGGGTGGGCCGGTCACGGCGTAGGTGAGGAGGTTGCGATGAGCGTCACTGTGGACGTCATCGAGCGGGGCGAGGGAGCATCCGGGCGCGCGTCGTCCGGACGACCGAACGATCGGACTCGCGGCAGGCAGACTCCGAGGAAGGAACGCACCGCACCGGTCCGCACGGCGATGACGAGTCCGATCCGTCCGCTGCTGCCCTCACGCGATCCCTTCATGATTCCGCCCGCCGACCTGGCCCGGCAGGCTCCCGGCGCCATTCTGCGGAGCCGGAAGGTACGAATCGGGCTGCTCGGGGTCGTCCCGCAGCAGGTCTCGGCGTGGCAGCTGCTCTATCGCAGCACCGATATGCACGGCGATCCGGAGGCCGCGATCACCACCGTGCTGCTCCCGCTGGGCGCCGATCCCGAAGCCGAACGTCCCCTCCTGGCCTTCGAATCGGCCGTCGACGCGACCGCCGAACAGGGCGCGCCGTCCTACGCGCTGCGGCTGGGCGCATTCGCCCCCGGTTCGATCACCCAGCTCGAGTGGATGCTGATCGCGAACGCACTGGAGCGCGGCTGGGCGGTGAGCATCGCCGACCACGAGGGCCCGCACGGCAACTTCGGCGCGCCGCGCGAACCGGGCTACCGCTCCCTCGACGGCATTCGCGCCGCGCTGCGGTTCGCCCCGCTGGGCCTGCACGCGCGCACACCCGTCGCGGTGTGGGGCTACTCCGGCGGCGGTATGGCCGGGTCCTGGCTGGTGGAGATGGCGCCGACGTACGCGCCGGAGATCGATGTCGTCGGCGCGGTGCTCGGTGCGCCGGTCGGCGATCCGGAACAGGTGTTCACGCACCTCAACGGCGGCGCCTTCGCCGGATTCCTGCCGATCATGATCTCGGCGCTGCGCCCCCTCTACCCCGCGCTGGACCGCGTGCTGGAGGCCGAACTGAACGCCGACGGCCGCCGCCTGCTCGACGTGGCCGCCCGGCTGGCGCCGCTGCTGGCACTGGTCCGGCTGGGCAACCGCGACGTCGGCGACTATCTGAATCGCCCGCTGGAGCAGGTGCTGGCCGAACCCGGCATCAGGGCGATGTTCGACGACCTGCGCCTCGGCGGCAATATCCCGCAGTGCCCGCTGCTGGTGATCCAGCCGCTGGGCGACCAGGTGGTCGCCACCGCCGGGATCGACGCCCAGGTGGCCGGCTATCGCAGCGGCGGGGCCAGCGTCACCTACGTGCGCGACCGGCTCAGCGAGCATTTCACGCTGCTGCCGCTGGCCACGCCGCTGAGCCTGGACTGGCTGGCCGATCGGATCGCCGGAGTGCCGGTCTCCGAGGCCGGAACCCGCACTGTCTGGTCGGTCGCGGCCGATCCCGGCAGCTGGCGCGGTCTGCTCGGGATGGCTCTCACCGCGACGCGAGTCGCCCTGGGACGTCCGCTGCGGCAACAGGACCAGCCGCGGCTGCGTCCCGCCCGCACGATGGCCGCCTGAAGGTCGCGATACCGGTGGTCCGGCAGATGCGCATGGTGCGGACAGCACCGCCATCGGTCCCGATCATCGGATACTGGACAATGGACGCCGTGAACGACGCCGCGAACCATACTGCCGAGTCGGTCGCCGGGCCGCGGTCCACGGCATCGGCCCCGGTCGGCTCGGCGAGCACCGCAGCGCGTCCGGGGCCGCGGACGGACGCGACCACCGCGCCGAGCACCCGGGAATCGGCCGCCGGGCACACCGTGCCCAGGACGGCCGGACCCGGGCAGCCGGCGCGATCCCGGCTGTATCCCAGGGTCACCAGCTTCCGCTCGCGCCGGGGCGCGCTGACGCCCAACCAGCAGCAATCCTGGGACCGGATGTGGCCGCGCATCGGTCGCGAGGTCGGTGACGACCGTGTGGACGCCGCGGCGTGGTTCGGCCGCGACGCGCCGCTGATCGTGGAGATCGGCTGCGGCACCGGCACCGCGACCGCGGCCATGGCCCAGGCCGAGCCGCAGTTCAACCTGATCGGCATCGAGGTGTACCGGCCCGGCCTGGCGCAGTTGGTGCAGCGCCTCGAGCGCGAGGGGATCGAGAACGTCCGGCTGCTGCGCGGCGATGCCGTCGATGTGCTCGAACATATGATTGCCAGAGATTCGCTATCGGGTGTGCGGGTCTTTTTTCCGGACCCCTGGCCGAAGGCGCGACACCACAAGCGACGGTTGCTGCAGCCCGACACGGCCAGGCTCATCGCCGATCGCCTGCGTCCCGGCGGCATCCTGCACGTAGCCACCGACCACGCCGGATATGCCGAGCACATCGCCGCGGTCGGAGCCGGAGAACCACAGCTCATCGGCCTGAACGAGGCTGCGGGCGGATCCCCCGGACGGCTCGCGGAGGCGAGGGCGATCGGCTTCGATCGCCCCGTCACGAAATTCGAAAGCAAGGCGCATCGGGCCGGTAGTGCCATCACCGAGCTCATTTGGGGGAAGATCGACTCATGAGCGTGCGATGCGAGCGAACAATTAGCTCAACCCCCGGGCGGCTGTTATGACGGTCAGCGAGATGGACCCGGAGGTGATGGCCGCCGAGGGGATCGCGCCCGCGAGCGACCCCGCCGAGCTGCCCGCTCGTCCTTCCGCCGCGGCCGCGGCGCCGTCCAGTTCCGGCGCCGCTCCGGCGGGTGGCGGGACCGACGTGCGACGGGTGCTGCTGGTCTGGGACGCGCCGAACCTGGACATGGGCCTCGGCGCGATCCTGGGCGGCCGGCCCACCGCGGCGTATCGGCCGCGGTTCGACGCGCTGGGCCGCTGGCTGCTGGCCCGCACCGCCGAGCTCTCGGTGGGCTCCAAGAACCGCGTGGAGGCCGAGGCCACCGTCTTCACCAATATCGCGCCCGGCACCGCCGACGTGGTGCGGCCGTGGGTGGAGGCGCTGCGCAACGTCGGCTACGCGGTCTTCGCCAAGCCCAAGATCGACGAGGACTCGGACGTCGACAGCGACATGCTGGGGCATATCGAGTTACGCCGCCGCGGCGCGGGCCTGGCCGGGATCATGGTCGCCTCAGCCGACGGCCAGGCATTCCGCGAACCGCTCGAAGACCTCGCGGCCGCCGGAGTTCCGGTGCAGGTGCTGGGATTCCGTGAGCATGCGAGTTGGGCGGTCACGTCCGATATCCTCGATTTCATCGACCTCGAGGACATCCCGGGCGTGTTCCGTGAACCGCTGCCCCGGGTCAGCCTCGAGTCGCTGCCCGACGAGGGAGCGTGGCTGCAGCCCTTCCGGCCGCTGTCCGCGCTGCTCACCTCCCGCCCCGCGCAAGGAGTCGCTTAAAGTGTTCACCCGCTGGGGCGATCTGGTGTACCGACTTCGCTACGCCGTATTGGGCGTGGTGGTGATCGCGCTGCTGGGGCTGGGCGCGTTCGGACTCGGTCTGGACAAACACCTCAGTTCCAGCGGGTGGGACGACCCTGGCTCGGAGTCGACCAAGGCGGCCGAGCTGCTCGACTCGACCTACGGGCGCGATCACACCGGCGATGTCATCGTCCTGTACACCGCGCCCGACGGTAAGACGGTCACGGATCCGAGTTTCTACACCCCGATCGTCCAGAATCTGGACAACCTGCCCAAGGAGCATCCCGACCAGATCGATAAGGTCTACGTCGCTCCGTGGCAGGTGAGCGGCGCGGTCAACCCCTCGGCATCGATCGCCGTATCCCCGGACCGCAAGGTCGCCTTCGTCTCGATCGAGCTGAAGGGTGACGACGACACCTCGACGATGCAGAACTTCCGCGACGTCAAGGACGCCTTCGACATCTCCGGGGTGAATGTCCAGGTCGCCGGCCTGCAAGCGGTCGCGGGCACGCTGAACGACACCATCGCCTCGGACCAGAAGCGCATGGAGATCCTGGCCATTCCGGCCGTGGCGTTGCTGCTGTTCGTCATCTTCGGCGGCGTCGTCGCGGCCGCGTTGCCGCTGATCGTGGGCGGGCTGACGGTGATCAGCGCCAACGGCATCGTCATGGGCATCACGAAATTCACCGAGGTGAACTCTTTCGTGGGCGCGGTCGTGTCGATGATCGGGCTAGGTCTGGCCATCGATTACGGCCTGTTCATCGTGAGCCGATTCCGGGAAGAATTGGCCGACGGCTACGACACGCGCGCGGCGGTGCGCCGGTCGATCATGACCGCCGGGCGCACGGTCGTGTTCTCCGCCACGATGATCATCGCGGCCAGCGCCAGCATGCTGCTGTTCCCGCAGGGCTTCCTCAAATCGGTCGCCTACGGCACGATCGCCACCGTCGCGCTGGCGGCCATGGCCTCGCTCACGATCCTGCCCGCGATGCTCGCCATCCTGGGCCGCCGCGTGGACATGCTGGGCCTGAAGTGGTTCCGCCGGACCAAGACCACCGAGGAGATCGAGAACGGCTTCTGGGGCCGGTGCGTGCAGTGGGTGATGAAGCATCCGCTCAAGGTGGCGGTCCCGCTGTGCATCGTCCTGCTGCTGCTGATCATCCCGGTGAAGAATCTCGCGTTCGGCGGCATCAGCGAGACCTACCTGCCGCCGGACGATCCGACCCGCGTGGCGCAGCAGGAGTTCGATCAGCTGTTCCCGACGCTGCGGACCGACCCGATCAACCTGGTCATGGTCACCAAGAACACCACCGAGATCGGCAACATCCTCGAGCAGGCCGACAAGGCGCCCGGGCTGGTCGGGCAGTTCTCGATTCCGTCGTCGCCGCCGAACGGCTCGGACGTCTGGAAGACCTCCACGACGCTGGTGAATTCCACCCATCCGAACGCCACCGTCAACTATCTGCGCTCGATGAACGTGCCGAGCGATGTGCAGTTGATGGTGGCCGGCACGGACGTGACGACGATGGACAGCGTCGACGCGCTGATGAACCGCATGCCGCTGATGATCGTGCTGGTCGTGCTGGTCACCACGCTGCTGATGTTCCTGACGTTCGGTTCGCTGGTCCTGCCGATCAAGGCGGCGTTGATGAGCGCGCTGGGCCTCGGCTCCACGCTGGGCATCCTGACCTGGATCTTCATCGACGGGCACGGCTCCGGCCTGCTGAACTTCACACCACAACCGATCGCCTCGCCGGTGCTGGTGCTGATCATCGCGATCATCTACGGCCTGTCCACCGACTACGAGGTCTTCCTGCTCTCCCGCATGGTCGAGGCCCGCACGCAGGGCGCCAGCACCACCGAGGCGGTGCGCACCGGCACGGCGCAGACCGGCCGCATCATCACCGCCGCCGCGCTGATCCTGCTCGTGGTGACGGGCGCGTTCGCCTTCTCCCGCCTGGTGATGATGAAGTACATCGCGTACGGCATGGTCTCCGCGCTGATCATCGACGCCACCGTGCTGCGCATGCTGCTGGTCCCGGCCACCATGAAGCTGCTGGGCGACGACTGCTGGTGGGCCCCGGCCTGGATGAAGCGAATCCAGCAGAAGGTCGGCCTCGGCGAGCCGATCCTGGACGACGAGCGGCCGGGCGGCGGCGAGGTCGTCGACCTGGTCAAGACCACCCCGGTCACCGATCCGGTGACCATGCAGATCCCACTGATGTCCGACGGCACCCCGGCCAAGCAGGGGCGTAAACCCCGGCGCGCCAGGCTCGCCCGCCATGTCGATCCCGAGGCGCCGACCGAGCGGCTGGATCAGACGCCGAGCGCCGACGACAGTTCCGCACGCCTGCTGCCGCCGCCGGGCATCTTGCAGCGGGCCACCGGCCGGGCCAAGGACCGCGGCGCCGCGGCGTCCCAGGCAGGCGAGACCGACTCCGCGACGGTCGATTCTCGGACGAATGTCACGCCGACCGCCGAATCCGAGACGGCCGATTCGCCCTCCACGCCGGCGGTGTCGCCCCCGCGGCAGCTGCCCCGGCCCGCGGTGCCCTCGGGCATCCCGACCGTGGACGACCGCGCGGCCGGCGAATCGCCCAGGGTCAGTCCGCCATGGTCCCAGCCCGAGGTACCGCCGCATCCGGCCGACCGCGCGCAGCGATACCCCTCGCACGATGAC
>NZ_JAGPOX010000155.1 GCF_019038435.1 Nocardia alni | reverse complement strand
CCGGGGATCGGGCGGGGGCCGGCGTATCCACGTCGGTTGAAAGATCCTTTACCGAAACGGATCCCGGGAACGGATGTGAGTGTGGTTTCGGCCAGGTTCAGCGCGCCCTCGGGGATTTCGGCCACCTCCGGGGCTATGCCGGTGAACAAGCCGTGCACGATGGGCCGGCGCAGTGGGACGTCGGGGTCCTCGATGACGAGTACGAGTTCGGCGGCGCCGGCGGGCACACCCGACCATCGCAGTTGCGGGGAGAGGTCGTCGCCGACTCCCTTTCCGGCGAATTGTCGTGGCATGGGGGCATTGTCGGCGAATGCGGCACTCGTGAGCGTGATGACCTGTGGAGCCTGGTCGACCGAGGGGCTGTTCCAGGCGATCCTGTCGATACCGGCCCGGACCGGGCGCAGGAGTCGGCCGATCAGGTGAGTGGGCACAGCGGTTCTCCAATCTATTTGCGGTGGCAGCGTAGCCCCCTGCGTATTTCACCGACCAGGGCGGCGGCTCGAGATCAAGCGCCGGATCCAGTGGGCACGGCGCCCGAGCGCAGAACATCGAGCAGCTCGATCGGCAGGTAGCCCTGCTCGGCCAGGCGGGCGAGAACGCCTCCGCTGGCTAGGATTTCCAGGATCAGGGCGGGCAGTGGCGCCGTCTTGCCGGTGCATCCCGTGGTGTCGTTGCTGTACAGGCCGGTGGCGATGTCGAAACTGCCCAGCTGACCGTCGGTGAACAGCTCGGTGACACCGGGCGCGGTCAGCGCGGGCAGACCGGCGTTGACGGCGTTGCGGAAGAACAGCGAGTTGAAGTCCTCCGCGATGAGCGCGGCGACGCCCAGATGACGAAACAGCGAGGCCACGGGCCGGGAGGAGCCGACGCCGAAATTATGTCCGGCGACCACGATGTCGCCGGGCTGCACGAGATCGGTCCAGCCGGGACGGATCTGGTAGAAGACGTGTCCGGCCGCCTCGGGGATGTCGAGTTTCATGGCGAAGGCGGGGTACATGGCATCGGTATCGATGGAATCGCCGAATACCCAGACTCTTCCGGTGATGGTGGTGTTCATACGGTGACACTCCGGGGATCAGTGATGTAGCCGGCGACGGCCGACGCGGCGACGGTCGCCGGTGAGGCCATGTAGATCTCGGCCTCGGCGCTGCCCATGCGACCGGTGAAATTGCGGGTGCTCGAGGTGAGACAGACCTCGCCCGGACCCACGACGCCCATGTGGTAGCCGAAGCACGCCCCGCAGGTCGAATTCGTCACCACCGCACCGGCATCGGCGAGGTCCTGGAGATAGCCCAGGCGCATGGCGTCCCGGTACACCTGCTGCGAGGCCGGGGTCACCAGCAGCCGTACACCCGGCGCGACGTTCTTGCCGCGCAGGATGTTCGCCGCGATGCGCAGGTCGTCGAGTTGACCGTTCGCGCAGGAGCCGATGAAAGCCTGGTCGATGCGCCGGTTTTCGATCTGCGCTACCGGTGAACCGTTGTGGCTGACGGTGCCCGGCCGCGCGACGTAGGGTTCGAGGTCGCTCAGGTCGACGGTCCTGACCTCGAGGTAGTCGGCATCGGGATCGGCGTCGGCGGGCTCGAAGTCGCGAACCCCGCGTTCGGCCAGAAACTCCCGCAGCAGTCCATCGACACCGAAGGTGGCGAAGTCGGCGGAGATCTCGGCGGCCTGGGTGGCGATGGTGCGCCGATCGTTCAGGGGCACCGAGACCAAGCCCGGCCCGCCGAACTCGAGGTTCTGGTTGGTGGCGTCGCCGTAGGTGTTCGCGATGGAGAGGAACACGTCCTTGCCGCTGATCTCCGGCGGCAATGTTCCGATGAGTTCGTAACGGACCGTGGGTGCGATCTGGTACCAGGTCGACCCGGTGCACAAGATGGAGAACACCTCCGCGGGGCCCAGGCCCCGAGCCGCGGTGTTGTACGCGCCGCCCGCGCAGGTGTGAGAGTCGGTGCAGGCCAGCACCTCTCCGGGGCGCGCCAGTGCGTTCTCGGCGATCACCTGATGGCAGATGCCGTGCCGTCCGACGTCGAAGAATTTCTCGATTCCGAAATCGGACACGAACTTTCGAGCCTTCGGACCGCCTGCGGCATCCTTCAGCGTCGGCGCCGGGACCGCGTGGTCCATGACGACCGCGACCTTGTCCGGGTCGTGGATGCGGCTGGGTGGGACCCACATCGTCGCGAACTGCAGGTCGATCATGACGCACATGTCGACCTCGACGGTCACGATATCGCCGGGCGCGACACGCTCGACCCCGGCCTTGCGGGCGAGCAAATTCTCGATCATGGTCATGCCCATGGGTTTTCAGGCTCCTTCGGTGGTGTACCGCGCACCGAGCGCGGACCATTCGGCCAGGCCGACGAGGTTGAAGAACTCGGCCGGTTTCGCGGGGATCAGCGGTGCGGGATCGCGTCCCGCCAGCTCGGCCAGGCTGGTGAGCATGGCGTAGGCGGCCGCGCCCAGCGGTAGCGACGGGTGGATGGCGATGGCGTAGCCCAGTTCCTGAAGCCGGGCCGTGGACTCCAAGGGGGTGAGTCCGCCGAGGACGAGGTTGATCAGCAGCGGCGCCTTCACCTCCCGGGCTATGCGTTCGATCTCCTGCGAGCCCTGCGGGGCCTCGACGAAGATCACGTCCGCCCCCGCGGCCGCGTAGCCGGTGGCGCGGTCGATAGCGGCCTCGAGGCCGAGCGGACCGCGTGCGTCGGTGCGGGCGATGACGATCAGATCCGGATCGGTGCGCGCTTCCAGCGCGGCGGTGAGTTTGGTGACGAACTCATCGGCGTCGATGAGCTCCTTGTCCGGCAGGTGCCCGCATTTCTTCGGAAATGCCTGATCCTCCAGCTGAATTGCGGCGACACCGGCGGCCTCGTACTGCTGGACGGTGCGCACGACATTCAGGGCCGCCCCGTATCCGGTATCGGCGTCGGCGATCAGCGGAGTATCGCCGAGGACGCCGACGAGCATGCGTGCGCGCTCGACCATTTCGGTCTGTGTGAGCAGTCCGATGTCGGGGACGCCGAAACCCGAGGCCGCGACGCCCGCGCCGGTCATATAGGCGGCGGTGAACTCCAGCCGCCGCACCAATGATGCCGAGAGACCGTCGAATACACCCGGTGCGACGACCAGCTCGCCGCTGCCGAGGGCCGCGCGGAGCTTGCCGCGTGCGTCATGTGCGGTCATCGAATGTCCAACGCCCCTAGAACTGGAGCAGCGAGCAGATCGGCCAGCTCTCGAATATCGGCGAGGCCGTCCAGCCCCAGCACTGCCTGCTGAATCGCGTCCAGCCGCGACGGAGTGACCAGAGGCCCTACCAGCGCACGGTATTTGGTGACGATGTCGTCGTTGGTGACCGGATCATTCGGGCCGCCATGCGGTTCCACGAGCCGTTTGGTCAACACCGTGCCATCGTCGAGCGAGACGATCAGCTCGGTGGTGAATCGTTCCTGCGGCGGGCCGTTCTGGATCTTCTCGTCGAGCTTCACATCGACCTTGCCGATCAGATCCCACACATCGTCGGCGTCGAGACGCGCATCGGTGAACTGCGGCGGTAGCACCTGACCGTCGAGGAAGGCCACCGCGGCGGCGTAGCCGAGGTTCATCTGCGCGCCGATGCTGGTGAGCGGTCGCTCCGGAACCCACCAGCCGTGGTGATAGATGGTGTGCCCGACGCGAATCTCGATGTGGGAGATGGTCTTCGGGTCGATGTCGTGTTCGGCGCGCAGTTCCAGCGCGGCCTGAATCGTGCCGTGCAGACCGCCCTGCGCGGCGTACGACTTGATCATGATGATCTCGGTGTGCCAGCCCTCGCCCAGCCCCGCGATCACCTGCGCGGAATCCGGATCGTGACCTTCGCCGAACACCGACAGATAGCCGCCGTAGGGCACATCGAACACCCGCTTGATCCCGGTGTAGTCGGCGGCCGCCAGTCCGGCCGCGTAGTACCCGTTCCGGGCGGCGAATCCGTGCTGCATCCGCTTGGACATCGCCTCGTACTGCGCCGCCATCAGGCCGCCCGACTGCGTTCCGGCCATACCGAGCGCATCCTCCAGCCGCCCGGCATCCAGCCCTCGCAATTTACCGGCAACCATCGCGGCGGTGTGCGTGCCGAATACCGGGCCGCTGTGCCAGCCGCGCGAGAGCATTTCCGACCCGTGCAGCGCCAGACCTACCCGCGGACCGACCTCGAATCCGGCCACGGCCGCGGTCAACGCCTGGGCGCCGGACGCTCCCCCGAGCTGATGGGCGGTCGCCAGCAGCGCAGGCAGGACCAGCGAATTGCTGTGCAGCGGGGCCAGCGGATGGAAGTCGTCGAGTTCGAAGCCCTGGATGAAGGTGCTGTTGATCAGTACGGAGGCGGGGCCGCCGGTGGTGGCGCCGGTGCCGATCACGATCGAGTCGCCGGCGCCCTCGAGGTCGAGGACCGCCTTCGTCGCCACCCGCGACCAGGGCAGTTGCGCGCCGACGAGGCCGGCCGCCACACCGTCGAGCAGCAGATGCTTCGCCCGAACGCGCACCCGCTCGGGAATCTCGTCGAGGGTCAGCCCCTCGACCCAGCGCGCCAGCGGAACCGTCACTCCTGAATTGGTTGATTCGCTCATGGCACCAGTTAACGATTTGCAATCGACCGGTTGGCAGAATTGCGTGAAAATGGTACACAAGCCTCATCTGCTGCCTGATATTCAAGCTTTCTGGGTCTTTCATGCAGGGATTCGAGGGAAATGAGGTGGAATATCTCCGCACAACGCGCCGTCGACGAGGTCGACGTCATGCTGCTGGACGCCCTGCACGCCAACCCCCGGGTGAGCTTCGAAAAACTCGGCCCCGTCCTCGGTATCTCCCCCGCGACGGCGGCCCGCCGATGGCAGCGCCTGGCCGAGTCCGGGCGCGCCTGGGTGTCCTCGGTCGCCGGGCCGT
The DNA here is from genome assembly GCF_019038435.1 of Nocardia alni. Taxonomy (GTDB): domain Bacteria; phylum Actinomycetota; class Actinomycetes; order Mycobacteriales; family Mycobacteriaceae; genus Nocardia; species Nocardia alni. The sequence goes on along the minus strand of NZ_JAGPOX010000155.1, from coordinate 17,434 downwards.
ACCTGTCGCTGACGCTGGCCATGTACGAGGTTCGCACCACCCCCGGCCGAGCCCTGGACGTCGCTCGCGCCCTGGCCGAAATCCCCCAGGTGGTCAGCGTCTACGCGACCGACGGCGCCTTCGACCTGACCGCCCTTGTCATCGCCGCCGATATGCGGCTGCTGAGTTCCTTACTACTGGAGCGACTTCCGACGATTCCGGGAATCGCCACCGCCGAGGCGCACACCGGCATCGGATGGTACAGCGGAGTTCACTGGCGACTCGGCGCCATCGACGCGACCCAAAAGCGCTCCGTCACAGAGGGATCCGAGGACGGTAAAGGCCGGGCGCCCCGCACTCGCGAGTTCGACGACGCCGACCACCGGCTGTTTCTCGCCCTGCAACAGGACGGTCGAGCCCGTTACCGCGACCTCGCCCGCGATCTGGGCACCACCGAATACCTCGTCCGCCGCCGACTGGACACACTCGTCCGCCGCGGAATGCTGGGTTTCCGAACCGATTTCGCCCGCACCGAAGGCGGTTGGCCGACGGAATTCATCCTCTGGCTCTCGGTTCCGCACGACCGTCTCGCCGAATTCGGCACCGAAATGGCCGCCTGGCCCTCCACTCGAATTTCCCTGTCGACAGTGGGCCCCGCCAACCTCATGCTGATGGCCCAGGCCCACCGAGTCGACGACATCACCACCATCCTCGACCGGATTCGCGACAGCCTCCCCGGCGCCACCGTCACCGACCAGCGCCTGGTCCTGCGCCCGATCAAATCCTGGGGCCGCCTGCTCAACCCCGACGGTCATGCCACGGGCGTCGTCCCCGTCGACCCATGGGCCCCCGGCCCATAGCTCCACCTCGGAAAGAACCGTGAGACGGCAGGATCTTCTGGTGATATTCGCATCGATTACGCATCGTTATGTGGTTACTATGGGGGCAATCGACTCGAAGGAGAACGGCGTGATCACCGACCGATCGCGATGGGCCTGCCGGATCGGGGCCGTGCTCGTCCTCGCTTTCACCGCCACCGGCACCATGGTCTGTTCGGCCTCGGCGGCGCCGGTGGCCCCCGTGCCGCGTCTCGATCTGAACCGCTACCTGGGTGCGTGGTACCAGCTGGCCGCGGTGCCGCAGTACTTCAACCTGGTGTGCGCCCGGGACACGCGTGCGGTCTACGGTCTCGATGCCCGAGGCGACGTATCGGTGCACAATAGCTGCACCACCTGGACCGGAAGCGCAAACGAGATCCGGGGTACCGCCACGGTGACCGATCCGGCGACGAACGCCCAACTCCACGTGAGCTTTCCGGGCGTGCCGACCCAGGATCACCGCGACGGCCCGCCCAACTACATCGTGACCGCGCTGGCCCGCGACTACTCCTGGGCGCTGGTCACCGACCCGGCGCGGGTGTCCGGCTTCGTGCTGTCCCGCACACCGGCGCTGAATTCGGCGCAGTGGCAGGCGATCCGCGCCGCGATCGGCGCGGCCGGTGAGAGCAGCTGCTCCTACCTGACGTCGCCCACATCCGGCGGCTCGGAATCGGTCGCCCCACTCTGTTCAACATAACCCCGATCAGCACACCGGTATCCGTGCGGGTCGCGTCAGCGCGGCCTGGCTGCGCCGCCCGGCGCCGCGCAGGCGCGGTCCGCATGGATACCGGTGTGGCCGGAGACGATCAGGCGGGCTTGAATTCACCGCGCTTGCGCATCGGCGCACCCAATGTCAGCGACAGCTGGTCGGCGATCGACCGGGTGAACTCCCCCGCTGCCCGAAGGTGTGCTCCCAGACGCTGTTTCGGAGCAGAGACGTTGAACGCAGCGACGATGTCGCCGCGGAATCCGTAGACGGGAGCGGACACACCGACGAGACCGGCTTCGAATTCCTCGTCCACCGAGGCATATCCGTACTTGCGCACATCGGATACGCGCTCCAGGAACAGTTCCAAAGTCATGGGGGCCGGAACAGACTCGACCCCAACGGGAATCGCGGTGGCCCGGGGTGGAGTGGAGCGTTCCGGGGGGAACTGATCCCACCAGCGGGTGATGGCTTCGCGGTCCCATTCGCTCATCAGGGCGCGGCCGGCCGAGGTGTTGTAGGGGTCGACCGAGGTGCCCTCCCAGCCGATTCCGCGGAAGGCGTGGGTGGCCAGTTCGCTGTGCAGGGTCAATACATGGCTGCCGCGCAAAACGCACAGATGGGTGGTCTCGTTCAGGCCCGCGACCACCTTGCGCAGGTACGGACCGCTGACATGGGCCAGTTGGCTTTCCATCGAGTTGGTGGCCAGGGCGAACAGGCGCCAGCCGGGACGGTATGCCTTGGTGTCCTCGTCGCGGGAGACCAGGCCCGCGTCGGCGAGGGTGGCCAGGGCCCGCGACACCTGCGCCTTGTCGCGCCCGGCGAGTTCCGCGATCCGCGACACTCCCAGACCGGCCGCGGCCTCGGGGCGTGCCAGCACCTCGAGCAGCTCGACGTCCCGAATCAGCCCTGAACCATAGGTCCGTTGGTCGGCCACTTTCACCCTCCTGACGAGTGCGGCCCGCCGTGGTAGCGCACGCAGCTGTTGATAATCGTGCAACACTCGTTGTACGAGTGTCAAAGGCTACGATACTTTTCGAGTCGTTCGAAGTGTCACGGCTCACAGCGTCTCTACCTCGTGTGCCGCAGCACGTTGCAGGAAGAGAGTGCATGCAATGACGAGTGCCGAACTTCGCAAACCCGTAGAACCCGTAGTCGGACCGAGGGCCTGGCGTTTTCTCACACGGTTGACCGCGGTGACCGCGGGCGGAATGTTCATCGACGGCTATATCTTCGCCGTCATCGGCGTGACGATGGCGCTGCAGACGTTCAAGGACGACCTCCACGTCACCTCGACCTGGGCGGGTCTGATCTCGTCCGCGACGCTGATCGGCATTTTCGTCGGGGCGACCACGTTCGGCCTGCTCACCGACAGGATCGGCCGCAAGGCCATGTTCCTGGGCGATCTGGCCGGATTCGCGATCGCCTCGGTGCTGATGTTCTTCGTGCAGTCCTCCTGGCAGATGTTCGCACTCGGCCTGATCATGGGCATGGCCGTAGGTGCGGACTACGCGATCGGCTCGCCGCTGATCACCGAGTTCTCCCCCACGAGCCTGCGGGCGCGCCTGACCTCGTTCCTGCAGATCGCCTGGAACCTGGGCTATGTGGTGGCCTTCCTGATCGGCTACCTGATCACCCGCTCGTACCCGCACGAATGGCGGCTAGTACTGGCCTCGGCGGTCATCCCCGCGGCGGTGTGCCTGATCGCCCGGCACGGCCTGCCCGAGTCACCCCGCTGGCTGCTGGCTCAGGGCCGCCGCGAGGAGGCGGAAGAGGTCCTGGCGAAGCTGGATTGGTCGCTGGAATCCGGTGATTTCCAGGCCGAGGAGGACGAGAAACCGGCCCGCTTCGGGACGATCTTCTCCCGCGACTACATCGGCCGCACCTTCTTCGTCTCGATGTTCTGGTCCTGCCTGGTCGTGCCCTATTTCGCGATCATCTTCTTCCAGGCCGACGTGCTGAAGTCGCTACGTATGAGCAACCCGATCGTCGCGGCGCTGATCGGCACCATCGTCGCGCTGGCCGGTGCGGTGCTGGGCTGGTTCCTGATCGAGCGGGTCGGGCGGCGCAAACTGCTGATCGTTCCGCTGTGGGTCACCGGGGTCGCGCTGCTGATCGTCGCGTTCGACGCGTCACTCCCGCGCATCATCGTGGCGATCGCGTTCTTCGTGTACCTGTTCGCCTACGGCGTCGCCTCCATTCTGTGCGGCGTCTACCCGATGGAACTGTTCCCGACCGCGGTGCGCACCAGCGGTGTCGGATTCTCCAGCTCGGTCAGCCGGATCGGCGCGGCCATCGGCACCTTCCTGCTGCCGATCGCGCTGAATCACTGGAGTGTCGGCGGCACCATGGCCGTGATGGGCGCGGTATGCGTCGCGGGCGCGATCGCCTCGCAGTTCATGGCGCCCGAGACCACCGGACGCTCGCTGGTCGAGATCAGCTCGAAACAAGCTCGCGGCGTGATCCGCACGGACGCCGAGCCCCTGACCACGGCGAGTTCGGTACATAAACCGAAGGTCGCCTGAGAACCCCGCTCTTCCCTACAACCCCTCGGAGGTGACAGCCATGTCCCGGCATACCGGCGTCGAACTCGGCGAATCGTTCATCGATCCCGGCGTCAACGCGGCGCATATCAACACCGTTCTCGGACCGCGTGGCAGCGCCGCCGAGACCGCCTGGACCACCAGTCTGGCCACACCGTCGGCGGGCTACGAACGTTTCGTGGTGGTCATGCGTCCGGGTGTGCCGGTGCAGCCGTTCACCGTCTTCGTCTCCAAGGCCGCTCCGGTCGACCAGCGGCACGGCGAGCTGATCTGGGGTCCGGCGCAGGCCGGTGTCGCCGCGGGCGTGGCCGACGCGATCGTCGCGGGCGCCATCACTGCCGAGGAGGTCACCGATCTGCGCCTGATCGTCGCGGTGTGGGTCGACCCGAAGGCCGACGACGCCGAGGCGGTGTACCGCAACAACCGCCTGGCCACCGCCACCGCGCTGGCCAACGGCGCGGCGGGCTACCCGGATATCGACACGGTCCTGAAGACCCGCGGTGAGATCTCCAATCCGTTCTTCACCCCCGCCGACGGCGGCGCGCCCGGCACCGAACCGGAGCAGAAATCGTGAAAATTACCGAGATACGTACCCGCAAGCTGCGGCGAGAGCTCGATCCCCCCTTCTTCGCCGCATGGGATCCGGTGCCGCGCAGGCATTTCGACGCCACCATCGTCGAGGTGCACACCGACGAGGGCCTGGTCGGCATCGGCTCCGGCGACACCATGGACGGTTTCGCCGCCTACGAGGACCTGTTCATCGGCACCGATCCGCTGAACATCATCGAGCAGGTCAAGCGAATCGAGACCATCAACTTTCACGCGGGCCGGTTCTGGCCGCTCGAGGTCGCGTGCTGGGACATCATCGGTCAGGCCGCGAATATGCCTGTCGCGCAGTTCTTCGGCGGAGCGAACAAGAAGATTCCCGCCTACGCCTCGACCGGTGAGTTGCGCACGCCCGAGCAGCGCGCCGAATCCGCCCTGGCCATCCGCGAAGCCGGATTCCGGGCGATGAAAATCCGGGTGGATCCGAACAACTGGCTCCCGGGCCTGGCCGCGGTGCGCGCTGCCCGGGAGGCGGTCGGCGACACCCTCGAGATCATGGTGGATCTCAACCAGTCGTGGCGGATGGCCGGCGACACCGCCACCCGCGCCGACTACGTGACTGTACGGCGGCTGATCGAGCGGCTGCGCGACCTGGACATCTACTGGGTCGAGGAGCCGTTGCCGTACGTCGATCGCGAGGGACTGGGTCGGCTGCGCGCCGAGACCGGGGTGCGGATCACCGGCGGGGAGATGATCTCCTCGGTGCCCGAGGTCATCGACTACCTCGAGCACGATTCGCTGGATATCTATCAGATGGACGTGGTGCTCGCGGTCGGCATGCACCGGGCCCGGACGCTGGGTGAGCTGGCCATCGTCAAGGGCCGCGGGTTCACCCCGCACTCGTGGACCAACGGCATCGGCGTGCTGGCCAACCTGCACGTATCGGCCGGAATCGGCGGCGGGCCGTACTTCGAATTCCCGTACGACCCGCCGGGCTGGACGCCGGAGCGTCGCGACTTCATGCTGACCCGTCCGGTCGACATCGACACCGAGGGCTACCTGCACGTACCCACCGCACCGGGAATCGGGTGCGAACTCGACGAGGAGGCCTGCCGCCGATGGGCACTGTGAACTGGCATGATCGGGCCTCGGCCGAACAGCTGCCGAACAAGCTGTTCATCGACGGGAAATTCGTCGACGCTCTCGACGGCGGCGGCTTCGAGAAGTACTCGCCGATCGACGGGCGCCCGCAGGGTGAGGTCGCGTCCGGGCAGGCCGCCGATATCGACCTCGCGGTGGCCGCGGCGCGGCGGGCCTTCTCCGACGGCCGCTGGTCCGGACTGGACCCGGCCGGGCGCAAGGCCCACCTGCTGCGCTTCGCCGACGAAATCGACGCGGCCGCAGAGCGTTTGGCACTGGCCGAAACCCTGGACGTGGGCAAGCCGATCGGCGACACCCTGGCCGTGGACGCTCCCGGCACCGCGGGCACGATCCGCTGGTACGCCGAGACGATAGACAAGACCTACGACGAGATCGCGCCTGCACCGGCCGAGCGCCTCGCGCTGATCACCAGGGAACCACTCGGTGTGGTCGGCGCGGTGGTGCCGTGGAACTACCCGTCCATGATCGCGTCGTGGAAGATCGGCCCTGCGCTGGCCGCGGGCAATACCTTCGTGCTGAAACCCGCTGAGCAGTCTCCACATTCGGCGCTGGTGCTGGCCGAGGCCGCCGAGCGCGCCGGCCTGCCCGACGGTGTGTTCAACGTGGTCACCGGATTCGGTGAGACCGCGGGCCAGGCGCTGGGGCGGCATCCGGGCGTGGAGAAGATCGCCTTCACCGGATCGACCAGGGTGGGGCGGCTGTTCCAGCGGTACGCCGCGGAGTCCAACGGCAAGCAGGTCGCCGTCGAGGCGGGCGGTAAGTCGCCGCAGCTGGTACTGGAGAGCGCGGGCGATCTGCAGCGCATCGCCGAGACCGTCGCGTGGGGCATCTATTACAACGTCGGGCAGACCTGCAACGCCGGATCCCGTCTGGTCGTGCACGATTCCCTGGCGGACGAACTGGTCACGCGCATCAGTGAATTCGCGTCCAAGACGTTCGTACCGGGCGATCCGCTGGACGCGAACACCCGATTCGGCGCCATTGCCGACGAGCACCAGCTCGCCACCGTCGTCGGTTACATCGAACAGGGCCGCCGCACCGCGCGCCTGGTCACCGGTGGCGAGCGCGTGCGCACCGAATCCGGCGGCTACTACGTGCAGCCGACGATCTTCGCCGACGTGGCGAACGATTCGGCGATCGCACAGGAGGAGATCTTCGGCCCGGTACTGACGGTCACCACCTTCGCCACGGAAGACGAGGGCGTGGCACTGGCCAACGACACCCGATACGGCCTGGCCGCTTCGGTGTGGACAACTGATCTTGCCGCGGCCCACCGGGTTTCGCGGCAACTGCGCGCGGGGACGGTGTGGGTCAACACCTTCGACGAGTCGAGTGTGATCACCCCGTTCGGCGGTTTCAAGGAGACCGGCCTGGGGCGTGACAAATCACTGCACGCCATCGACGCCTACACGGCACTCAAAACCACCTGGATCAATTGGGAATAACTGATATGACTGACAATTCGCCGCTGGTCGGCTTCATCGGACTGGGCCACATGGGCGGGCACATGTCCGCGAACCTCGTCGCCGCCGGACATCGTCTGCTGGTGCACGATCTGAACGACACAGCCGTGCGGCGGCTGGTCGACCTGGGCGCCGAGCGGGCGGAATCGGTTGCCGCGCTTGCCGGACAGTGTGATGTGGTGATCACCATGCTGCCCGGGCCGCCGCAGGTGGAGGGCATCATCCGGGAGATGGCACCGCTGCTGCGGCCGGGCGCGGTGTGGATCGACATGTCCACCTCTACTCCGGCCGCCGCGCGGGTGATGGACGAGGTGCTCGCCGAGCGCGGGGTGTTCCGCTTGGACGCGCCGGTGTCGGGGATGGCCAAGGGTGCGGCCTCGGGCATGTTGCAGATCTTCGTCGGCGGCGATGCCGAGGTGCTGGCCACCGTGCGGCCGCTGCTCGAGGTGATGGGCGATCCCGACCGGGTGCTGCACGTGGGCGGCCTCGGCGCGGGCTACACGGTGAAGCTGATGATCAACCAGCTGTGGTTCTCGCATCTGGTCGCCTCGGCCGAGGTGCTGACCGTGGGGCTCAAGGCCGGTGTGGATCTGGGCGTGCTGCACCGCTCGCTGCTGGCCAGTCCTGCGGCGAGTTCGTTCCTGGCCGATGATCTGCCCTCGATTTTCGTCGGCGACTACGACGAGTCGTTCGCGATGAAGCTGGCCTGCAAGGATCTTGGGCTTTCCATCGATCTGGGCCGGGATGTCGGCGTGCCGACTCCGTTGTCGGCGCATGTCGAGCAGACCTACCGCACCGCGCTGGCGATGTACGGACCGGACGCGGGCGAGATGACTCCGGTCCGGCTGGCCGAGCAGATCGCGGGCCTGGAGCTGCGGCAGGCATTGGCAGCAGTGGAGGATGCGGCGTGAACGGCGAATACCATTGCGGCTACGCGCATTCCGTGCAGGCCGAAAACTGGGACATCACCACCCGTACCCAAGTGGTCGCCGGTGCTGGCTCGGTGGCCCGCCTGGGTGGGCTGCTGCGCGACCGCGGCGCGCGGCGCGTGGTTATCGTGACCGATCCCGGTCTGCGCAAGACCGGCATGGTCGATGATATCGCCGCCGCGATCACCGCGGCCGGGCCGACCGCGACCATTCACAGCGAGATTCCGGCGAACCCGTCGACCGCCTCGCTGGACGTGGCCGCCGCCGTCGCCCGCGATGCGCGCGCGGACTTCATCGTCGCGATCGGCGGCGGCTCGGCCCTGGATGCCGCGAAAGCCGTTGCGCTGCTGTCCAATACCTCGCTGTCAGCCGAGTCGTTGGACGGCTCCGAGGTATTCGACGCACCGACCGTGCCGCTGGCGGCGATCCCGACCACCGCTGGAACCGGCGCGGAGACGAACGGTTTCGGCGTCATGGAGAGCGCCGACCATCGCAAGGTGTACATCGGCACCGCCGCGACCACCCCGGAGCTGGTCGTGCTGGACGCCGAGCTGACCCTCGGGCTGCCCGCCCCGGTCACCGCGGCGGCCGGATTCGACGCGATCATCCACGGCGCGGAATCGCTGCTCTCCCAGGGCGCGACGTCCCTGTCGCGGGCCTATGCCACCGAATCCCTGCGGCTGACCACGTCGGCACTGATCGACGCGGTCACCGATGGCAGCGATATCGAGGCCCGCAGCCGCATGCTGATCGGCTCACATCTGGCCGGGCGAGCGCTGTCGCTGTCCGGGCTCGGCCTGGTACACGGGATCGGCCATTCGATCACCGCCACCACCGGTACCCCACACGGCGTCGCGCTGGCCTCGATCGCCGGTCCCGCACTGGGTTTCGGTGTCGACGCGGCTCCGGCGAGATATGCCGACCTGGTGCGTGTGCTGGACGTCGAGGGTACGGGTGAGCGCGCGGCGCGCCGGATCGAGGAGATCGCCGTCACGGTCGGGCTGCCGACCAGCCTGGCCGAGATCGGCGTGGGCGCCGAGTTGGTCGACGCACTGGTCACCAAGACGCTCGACGATGCGGTCACCGGCAACACCCCGCTGCGACCCAGCCGGGCAGAGCTGACCGAGTTGCTGCGGGCGAGCATCGATCACTCGCGGGAAGCGCGGTGAGTGAGCGGATCACCGGGTCCGGGCCGTATCTCGAACAGCTGACCGAAGTGTTGCCCGCGATCCGGGAAAGGACGAACTGATGGGACACGACCGCATATCCGCACTCGAGCTGGTCGCGAATCTCCCCCGCGGCCTGTATGTCGATGGTCGGTGGCGCGACTCCTCCACGGGCGCAAGATCTTCGGTACACAATCCAGCCGACGGCACGGTCATCACCGACGTCGCCGACGCGAGCGTGGCCGACGCACAGGCCGCGATCCACGCCGCCGATACCGCCCAGAAGCATTGGGGCGCGACCACATCGCGATATCGCGCCGAACTGCTACGCAAGGCGTTCGACCGGGTGATCGAGCGCACCGATGATTTCGCGGCGCTGATCAGCCTGGAAATGGGCAAGCCTCTCGCGGAGGCGCGCGGTGAGGTGACGTACGGCGCGGAGTTCCTGCGCTGGTTCTCCGAGCAGGCCGCGCACCTGAGCGGCTCGTACGCCCCCGCGCCCAACGGCGGCTACCGGATCGTCACGGCCAGGCAGCCGGTCGGTCCCGCACTGCTGATCACGCCGTGGAACTTCCCGCTGGCCATGGCGACCCGCAAGCTCGGCGCGGCGCTGGCGGCCGGATGCACCTGCCTGATCAAGCCGGCGCCGCAGACCCCGCTCACCCTGGCGCTGCTGACGCAGATCTTCCACGAACTGGAAGTGCCCGCCGGCGTGGTGAACTACATTCCGACCGTGGACGCCGCGGCGCAGTCCAGGGCACTGATGGACGACGCGCGGCTGCGCAAGGTGTCGTTCACCGGATCCACTGCTGTCGGCTCGATCCTGTTGCACCAGGCGGCGGATCGCGTCCTGCGCACCTCGATGGAGCTGGGCGGCAACGGCCCGTTCATCGTGTTCGACGACGCCGATATGGACGCGGCAGTCGAGGGCGCGATGCTGGCAAAGATGCGCAACGCGGGCGAATCCTGTGTCGCGGCAAACCGTTTCCTGGTGCACACCGCGATCGCCGAGGAGTTCACCGAGCGGCTGGCGGCGCGTTTCGAGGCCCTGATCCCCGGTGACGCGTTCGACGCGGCCAGCACCGTCGGCCCGCTGATCGATGCCAGGCAGCTGGCCAAGGTGACCGAGCTGGTGGACGACGCCGTCGCCGAGGGCGCCCGGATCCGCGTGGGCGGCAAGCCCTCCGGCGGCGAGGGCTACTTCTACCAGCCCACGGTGGTGACGGACGTACCGGATTCGGCGCGCATCGCGCACGAGGAGATCTTCGGCCCCGTCGCCGCGATCACCACCTTCGACACCGAGGATCAGGCGCTGGAGCGCGCCAACGCCACCGAGTACGGCCTGGCCGGATACGTGTACACCCGCGACATCTCGCGCGCCCTGCACTTCGCCGAACGGCTCGAGACCGGCATGGTCGGGGTGAATCGCGGTTTGGTGTCCGATCCGGGCGGCCCGTTCGGCGGCGTCAAATCCTCCGGCCTGGGCCGCGAGGGCGGTGCGGAGGGCATCGAGGAATACCTCGAAACCAAGTATCTCGCAGTGCAACTGTGAGTCGGTGCGCGGGCGGTTGCCGGACCGCCCGCGCACACCCTTCCGGGTCAGGCCGCGACGGCGTCCAGGTTCAGGGTGGCCGCGATCGCGTTGGCCAATTCCGTTCCCTTGACCTCGAAATGCCGGGCGAAGTACTCCAGATGCTCGGCGTGTTCGTGGAAGTGATGCGGGGTCAGCACCGCCGAGAACACCGGCACATCGGTCTCGAGCTGCACGCGCATCAGCGCGTCCACCACGGTCGCGGCGACGAACTCGTGCCGATAAATGCCACCGTCGACCACCAGAGCACAACCGGCGACCGCGGCGTAACCACCACTCGAGGCCAACCGTTTGACGCGCAAGGGGATTTCGAAGGCGCCGGGAACCTCGATAACGTCGATATCGGTGAATCCGTGCGTCGCGAGGCGTGCGCGGCACGCCGCCACGGCCTGGTCGACGATGTCGGCATGCCAACGCGCCGCGACAATGGCGATGCGATTTGGTGTGGGTGACATGGTGTCCTCCTGTTCGCTATGTCACCCAGGGCAGACGCGAACGAGGACCACCCGCGCACGGGCGTTCCGATGCCGCGTTCTCTTTCATCCGGACTCTGACCGTCGGCTCCGGGTTCCCACCGGAATCTGCTCGACCCACCGCGGTCGTGACCGCCATGGCGCTCGCGGGCTCATGCCTCCGGATCGACCCGGATACCATCACCGCCGGTGGGGAATTCCACCCCGCCCTGAGAACGTGTATGTATCGGACCATAACACGCATACCGATCGGTGGATTCATCGGTTTCGCGCCTGATTGCGATACTGCTCCCGCTTCTCGGCCTCGAACCGTTCGATCTCCACCAGGCGCGTCTGTGTGCGCTCGATGATCGCCTGCGGCACCACGGCCACACCGTCATCGTCGCCGACGATCAGGTCGCCCGGGGCCACGACGAGTCCGCCGCAGGCGATGGTCGTGCCGATCCAGCCCGGACCGTTCTTCGTCGGCCCCGCAGGAGTACGCGCGGCGGCCCAGACGGGCAGACCGAGTTCGGCGATGCTCGCGGCATCCCGGACGGCGCCGTCGATGACGACGCCCGCCACTCCCTTGGCCAGGACCGCCTCGGGCGAGCAGATCACCGAACAGCGCCCGGGTCCGTGCGCCGAGTCCGTTGATCACCAGCACATCCCCCGGGGCCAGCAGCTCGAGACAGCGGTGGATGGCCAGGTTGTCCCCCTCGCGAGTCAGCACCGGGAACGCCGGACCAGCACACCCCGCACCGGGCCACACAGCCGCGATCGCGGTGTCCATCAGTCCGAATCGATCCATCGCGTCACCGATGTTGGCGACCGGAAACCGTCCGACGGCGGCGACCAGACCGGCATCCGGGCGAGACCAGTCGGTGTCGAAGACGTGCAGGTTGTCAGCGGTGAGGTCCATGGGCATCGGAAGTCCTTCGAGTGCGCGGCAGAGATCGCGGACATGCGTAGATCGAGCGGCGTGGCCCGAGCCAGCGTCACTATCTGAGAGTGAATTCTTACTTTTTGTAAGGACTACCCCTCCCCCATCTAGCTGTCAATACCAGCCGTGTCCCATGCGTACACAGCCAATTGCAACGAACAGCCTCGGCGAAGGCTGGTCGCAACGGCGTACTCTGACACCGAACTAAGAAACAACTCTCTGTTTATCTATCTCGAGGGGCACCGCTGACGACCACACGAAAGCCGGGTGAAACCGGCCGCGGCCCGCGCAACGACGCGGTGCGCAATCGGCGCAGAGTGCTCGAGGCGGTAGGTGAGCTGCTCGTCAGCGATCCGAGTGCGGTCACCATGCCGCTGGTGGCCGAGCGGGCCGGGCTGTCCGTGGCCACCGCCTACCGCTACTTCCCCTCACTCGATACGCTGATCAACGCCTATCTGCTGAGCACACTCGTGGAGCTGCGCAACTATAGTCACGACTGTCCCAAGACCGGCTTGGCGCTTTTCGAAGACGTTGTCGCCGAACGCTTCCGGCTCGCGCACCGCTACGGTGCGGCCACCGTGCAGGCACGCTCGCGGCAGGGTTTCCTGGCACGCCTACGCGAGCAGGACGAGGTGATCACGGCCGTCCGAGATATCTGGGAGCGCCCGATCCGATGCGTCATGCGGCATTTCGACATTCCCGACGAGCATTTCGACCATGCGCTGTTCCTCCACAACATCCTGTTCGATCCCCGCGAAATCCTCGATCTGATCTGCGACGGGAGGTCCGATCGGGCCGCCCGTGAACGCCTGACCCAGGCGTACTATGGCGCGCTGCGCGGATGGGCCGGGCAGCAGTGAACCTGCGCACGCTGCGGTACTTCGTGGCATTGGCCGAGGAGTTGAGTTTCAGCCGCGCCGCCGAACGGCTGCATGTCGCGCAACCGGCGCTGAGCCAGCAGATCCGGACCTTGGAGCGGTCCCTGAGCACCGAACTGGTCGATCGGAGTCATCGACCGCTCGTACTGACCGAGGCGGGCGGGTACCTGTACACCGAGGCGCTCCAGATCCTGGCCGCCTGCGATCAGGCCGCGCTCGGGGCGCGCGCGATCGGACGCGGGCTGCGGGGGCGGCTGAGCATCGGGTTCACCCGCTCGTCCATGTATAGCGTGCTGCCACCGGCGTTGAAGGCATTTCACGCCGCGTATCCGCAGGTGGAGCTGAAGCTGTACGAGATGGTCACCGAGGAGCAGGCGGACGCGCTGCACGACGGGCGAATTCGCGTCGGTATCGGCCGGCAGTCGGTACGGCTCGAGGGATGTACGAGCCGAGTGCTGCTGCGCGAGCGCGTGATGGCCGTCCTGCCGCCCGACCACCCGGCGGCGGCGGCCGACGCGGTCGACATCGCCGAATTGGCCGGGTCACCGCTGATCCTGTTCCCGAAACAGGCCTCATCGTTCTCGAACCTGATCGAATCGCTGTATCGTGACGCCGGGTTCATACCGCATATCGACCACCGGACATTCGAGATTCAAACGGCGGTCGCGCTGGTCGCCGCCGGTCTGGGCGTGTGCTTCGTCGGCGAATCAGTGGCGCGGCACGGACGTTCCGATGTGGTTTATCGCGCGCTGAACAGCCCGAACGCGGGACTGATCACGGCATTGGACGCGACGTTCCGCAGCGAGGACGCCTCACCGCATCTGCGGGCGTTCCTGGACTGCCTGCCGCGCGAGCCACTATAAGCACCCGCGTATAACTGTATAAGCAAGCGGTCTTGGACACATATGCCGCCGGTTCCTACGATGAAGACCCAGGCCGGGTTCCCGATTACCTGAGTTCGAATCCGTGAACGGCAATGGAGTCAACGATGACCACCACTCCCATCGAGAAATCGACGATACGAAAAATGTATCGCCGCCTGATTCCATTGCTTTTCGCTATGGTTTTCTTCAGCTATCTGGACCGCAGCAATATCGGTTACGGTCAACTCGATATGGGTAAACAGCTCGGTTTCGGGCCGGCGGTGTTCGGCTTCGCGGGCAGTATCTTTTTCGTCGGCTACATGGTGATGCAGATACCGAGCAACCTGATCCTGTATCGGCTCGGCGCGCGCCGGTGGATCTCCATACTGCTGATCGCCTGGGGCGCGGTGGCCGCGACGCTGGCATTCGTGTCCGGCGATACGGGCCTGTACGTCATGCGATTCCTGCTCGGCCTGATGGAGGCGGGCCTCCTGCCCGGTATCGCCATCTATGCGACGACCTGGTTCCCCGCCGCCTATCGAGCCCGCGCGGTCAGCGGATATATCGTCGGCGGCACCTTCGCGACCGTGCTCGGCGGACCGTTGTCGACGAGCCTGATGACCTACGCGAACAATCTGTTCGGATTGCGCGGGTGGCAGTGGATGTTCCTCATCGAGGGGGCCGCGGCGGTCGTGGTCGGCATCGTGGCGGTCCGGGTGATGACCGAGCGCCCGGCCGATGCCGCCTGGCTGACCCCCGAGGAGAAATCCTGGCTTGCCGCGGCGCACGAGGCCGATCGAAATTCCCGAGACAATAGCGCCTCGTTTCTGCGGATGCTCACGGATGCGCGAATGTGGAGTCTGTCCGTCCTGTTCGGCTGTGTGCTCGTCGGAATTTACGGCCTGATGCTGTGGCTGCCGCAGATCATCAAAGATTTCGGCCATCTCAGCAATATCCAGGTCGGTTTCCTGGCCGCGGTTCCGCCGCTGCTCGGTGTCGCGGGAACATTCATCGTCGGCGTGAGCTCGGACCGGACCGGCGATCGAAAGAAACATTTGGCGGCCGTCTGCGGACTGACCGCACTGGCGATCGCGGGCAGTGCCTATGCGCCCAGTCCTGTGGTGGCCTATGTCCTGCTGTGCGTGGCCGGGCTGTGCATCTACGCGGTCACGCCGTTGTTCTGGAGTCTGGCCTCGTCGTTCACGGTCGGCGCGGCGGGCGCGGCGACCGTGGCATTGATCAACTGCATCGCGCAGTTCGGCGGGGTGATCGGACCGTGGAGCATCGGGCTGGTACGTAGTTCGACCGGGAATTTCGCACTCGCACTCGTGACGATCGCCGGATTCCTGCTCGTCACGACGATCATCGCGCTGGCCATGCCCGTGCGGCGGGAGTCGGCCACCGCGCTCCCCCGGGCCGACTCCCACGGAAATTTCACCCTGGTCGCGGATTCGCCCGATTGAGCGTCTGCCGCTCGCACAGCGACCATGGACTCGATCCCCGGATCACGGAATGCGCCTCGTCGTCCACCGATATCAGTTTCACCGAATCCGTGGTGCTCGATCGAAATTCCTGGTGACATGGGTGCGGTCGAGGCACCAACGGAGGTTGTCATGTTGTCGTTGCAGGAGATTTCGGATCGGATGGAGATCCAGGATCTGATGGTGCGGTATTCGCATGCGGTGGATACGCGGCAATGGGATCTGTTGGACGAGGTGTTCACCGACGACGCGTATATCGACTACAGCGCGATGGGTGGGTCGGCGGGGGATCTGGCGAGTACCAAGGAATTTCTGGCTGCGATGCTGCCGAACTTTCTGGCGTTCCAGCACCTGATCAGCAATTCGTCGATCGTGGTCGACGGGGACGGCGCGACCGGGCGCACGCTGTGCCACAACCCGATGCTGGTCGGGGACGGGAACGGGAAACAGAGCCTGATGCTGTGCGGGCTGTGGTATCTGGATACGTTCGCGCGGATCGACGGGCAGTGGCGGATCCGGCGGCGGGTGGAGGAGAAGGGGTACATGTTCGTCGCGCCGTCCGCATAGCTACCCGGTGTGTCTGAGAGATTCTCGGTGATCGGGCAGCGGATCTCACTGGACTGCACTAGATTTCATGCGACGGCGAGCCTGTGTCCGGATGGGGGATACAGGCCCGCCGCACACAGCTTCGGGGCGCGCATCCCCCGACGGGTGTGCGCGCCCCGAATTCCGCCCGCGTCGATCAGGAGATCGGCTGGGTCAGGTCGTAGACCGTGGTGCCACCGACGGTGGTGGACTTGTAGTGCTGCTCCACCCACGTCGTGATCTGCGTTCCGACACCGGAATCACCGCCCGGGCCGCCGTGGCCGCCGCTCGCGATGAAGTAGTGGATGTCGCCATCGGCCACGTACTTCTCGAACTGGGCCAGGGTCGGCGAGGGGTCACTGCCGGTGAAGCCGCCGATCGCCATGACCGATGCGTTGGTGGACAATTCGAGGCTGCCCGCGGACTGCGAGCCGACCGCGGCCGCGGCCCAGCGGTACTCCGAGCTGGAGTTCAGCAGGTTCTTCAAAGCGGTGCTGTCGCTGGTGTCCCCGCCAGGGCCGCCCATGCCGCCGTTGCCCTGTGGTGCGGTGCCCGAGGTGGACGCCCCCGGGGCCGTGCCGCTCTTGGCCGAGGTACCCGAGGCGTGCGACCCCGGTGCGCCGCCGCCGAATCCTCCCATCCCGCCGAATCCCTGCCCGGAGCTAGGCCCCGAGGTCGGAATCGACCCGGTGTGCACGGTGGCCACGGTGTCGATGGTGTAGGCGGTCGAGCCCGCCAGCCCGAACAGCAGACCAGCCGCCGCGACGATCACGGTGAGCCGGCCCAGCTGATGCGCGCCGACGATCAGCACCGACGCGATCAGGATCGAACCGATCAGCACGATCCAGCGCAGTTCGGGATACCAGTGCGGAGTGCGGTCCAGCAGAACGTAGTTCCAGATCCCGGTGGCCGCCAGCATCGCGCCGAGCACACCGCGGGCCGCGAGATTGCTTCGGCCGCGCCACAATTCGACCACCGAGATGCCGATCAGCGCCGCGATGCCCGGAGCCAGCGCGATCATGTAGTACGGGTGGATGGTGCCCTGCATGTAGCTGAACACGATGCCCGTCACCAAAACCCAACCACCCCACAGGATCAGACCCGCGCGGGTGCGCCCGGTGCGCGGCGTGCGGCGCGTGAACCACAGGCCCCCGAGCAGTCCGATCAGCGCCGCGGGCAGCAGCCACGAGATCTCGGTGCCGAACGATTCGCCGAACAGGCGGGTAATGCCGGTGCTGCCGCCGAACATGGTGTTGCCGCCACCACCGCC
>NZ_JAGPOX010000154.1 GCF_019038435.1 Nocardia alni | reverse complement strand
GGCCGGTGTAGCCGACCGTGGTGACGCCGATGGCTTGCTTGGCCAGCGGGGAATGGCGGGCCAATCCCTGGGGGAGGGCGGTGGTGGTGGGTGCGATGTCGTAGGCGACCCAGTGCCAGACGGTTCCGCCGGGGGCGTCGGGGTCGGACATGACGATCGCGTAGCCGCGGGTGCCCGGAGGGGCGCCTTGCCACTGAAGATCCGGTGACTGGTCGCGGCCGCCGCAGACCTGGAACAGTTGGGCGGGGCCGACGGTCGAGCCGTCCGGCATCGCGGTGCTTTTCACCGCTAGTTGCCCTACCGTCGCCGTGTCGATGCTGGGCTGAGCCTGCGCGACGCCGCAACCCAGCGTGAGAAGGGCTGCGCCCAGACATACCGTGTGACGGATTCTATGGGTCAATGCGGCCTCCATGGTGCCGAGTATTCGGTTGTCGGAGGGTGTGCCCCCCGGTTTCCGCCGCCAACGGTACCGCCGTCCGCAGCACGCCTGCCCGGTATCTCCCGGAATTTGCTGGATCGGTGCTGTGTGGTTATGGACGGCCTCCTGCGGGATGGTCGCCGCAACGGTAATGCGATACCAGGGCGAGTGCGCCATCGAGGGCCTGCCGCACCGCAAGAGGATCTCTACGGGCCTGGGTGAGCACGAGTCCGCCCTGAAGGCTGGCCAGGGTCGAGGTCGCCAGCCACGCGACGTCGGTGTCCGGTCGCAGCTCCCCGGAGCTCACCATGGCGGCCAGGCCCGCCCGGATCTGTTCCTCCCACCGGTCGAAACCGGAGGCCAGCACCTCGCGGATCGGGTCGTCGCGCTCGCCGAGTTGGCCGAGGAGGTTGGCGATCGGGCAGCCGCCCTCGCCGTGCCGTGCCCACTGGAGCGCGACGATGGTGTCGGTCCAGCGCACGAGCCCCGCCCAGGTGCCGAGGTCGTCGAACAGCGGCTGCTGGCCGTCGAGTACCACGTCGTTGGTGGCCTCGGCCACCGCCCGGAGCAGATCGTTCTTGTCGTCGAAGTAGTGATACAGCTGGCTGCGCGAGGCGGGTGCGCGGGCGCCCACCTCGTCCAGGCTGGCTCCGGCCGCGCCCTGCTCGGCCACCACCTGGAGTGCGGCATCCACGATGCGCCGCCGCGTCTGCCGCCCCTTCTCGGTCGTCGGCACTGTTCCCATGGCATCGAGTATTCACCAGAATGGACTTGACAGTCCAGTCGAGGCCCGCCTACGTTCATTGGACTACGTAGTCCAATCGAAAATTCATGCGTGATCATTCAGGAGGTCTCGATGTCCGCCACCATCCGTGAGCAGTCCGATCAGCTCAAAGCCGCTGCGGCCGAAAATCTTCCGGCGGACGTGCGCGCGGTGTTCGATCGCAGCGTCCAGGGATTCATCGATGAGGGGATCCCCGCTGCGGCCATCGCGGCCGGGGATACGGTGGACAACTTCACCCTCGAGGACGCCACCGGTGCGTCGGTGAGCCTCGACGATCTGGTCGCCGACGGACCCGCGGTGATCGTGTTCTACCGGGGCGGCTGGTGCCCGTACTGCAATGTGGCGCTGCGTACCTACCAGACCGAACTGCTGCCGCGGCTCGGCGCGTTCGGCGCGCGGCTGGTGGCGATCAGCCCGCAATCCCCGGACGAGTCGCTCTCGACCGCGCAGAAGGCCGAGCTCGAATTCACGGTGCTGTCCGATCCGGGCAGTGGGCTCGCGCAGCGGCTCGGCATCGCCTTCCGGCAGGCCGACGATGTGCTGGACGCCCAGCGCACGCTCGGTCTCGACCTCGCCAAGGTCAACGTCGAGGGCTCTGTCCATTTGCCGATGCCGACGGTGCTGATCGTCGATCGGCAGCGCACTGTGCGGTTCGTCGACGTGCAGCCCGACTACACGGCCCGGACCGAGGTTGCCGACATCGTCGCGGCGCTCGGCGCGCTGGGCTGATTGTCCGGTTGTGGTTGTGCGGCAAGGTTCAATGCCCTGCCGCACAACTGAATCGGTGAACTCTTGGTGTCGAGCGCTACGGGGGGTGCGGCCGCTGCGCGAAGATGCTGGATCGAGGTGGCCGATCGCATGCGCCTCGGGGACCGCTCGCGGGAGGGTGGAACAGCCGATCGCGGCAACCTCTTCGCTGGTTACTCTGCCGCATAACGTTTTCCGGTCGACCGTGTGCTTCGTCCCTTGGCAATCCGAGCAACGTTCATTATATTAACGTTCATCTAATTTAACCGACGCGAGGAGTCGGAAGATGACTGTGGACGTGATCGTTGCCGGCGGTGGCCCGGTGGGGATGATGACGGCGGCGCTGTTGGACGCGGCCGGGGTGCGCGTGGAGGTGTACGAGCGAAAGACTCGGCCCGGACAGGAGTCTCGCGGGACCACCATGCATCCGCGCACCCTCGAGGTGCTCACGATGCTGGAACTCGACGGCCGCCGGGTCAGCGATATCCTTGTGGAGCAGGGTAATCGGCTCCCGCACGCGCATTTCGCGATGTTGCCGGACCGGCTCGACTACCGCGACCTGGACACGCCGTTCCCGTTCGTGCTCATGCTCCCGCAGTGGCGGACCGAACAGGTGCTCGCCGAATATCTGCGCGCCCGTGGGGTTCCGGTGCACGGCGGCGCCGAGGTGAGCGAGGTCGAGCAGTCGGCGGACGAGGTCCGGGTCCGTGTGGATGGATCATGGCGCGCGGCCCGGTATCTGGTCGGCGCGGACGGGGCGCACAGTGGGGTGCGCAAGTGCGCCGGGATCGGTTTCGTCGGCAACTCTCCGAACGTGGTCGGTTTCGCGGGCGACGTGCGGCTGACCGAACCGGTGCACGCCACTCGGTACTTCTGGCAGGCGGAGGCCGGCCATGCGGCCGTTGTCCCGCTGGGGGAGAACATCTTCCGGATCTTCGGAACCGAAGCGACCGATGCCGGGCTGAGCGCCGACCGGGCGCGCCTGCGGCAGGCCGAGCCGTTCACCCTCGCGGAGCTGAGGGCGGCGCTGAACCGGATCTGCGGCGCCGATTTCGGGGTGCACAGCCCGGTGTGGCTGTCGCGCAGCAGCAACAGCAGCCGGCATGCCGAGCGCTATCGTGACGGCCGGATCATGCTGGTCGGCGACGCCGCGCATGTGCACCTGCCCGCCGGCGGTCAAGGACTGAACGTCGGCCTGCAGGACGCCGCCAACCTGGCCTGGAAACTGGCCGCGGAGGTGCACGGCTGGGCGCCGGATCGGTTGCGCGAGGGCCACTGCGGTTACGACAGCGAACGCCGCCCGATCGCCGCGCGCCTGCTGGCCGACACCCTCTCCCAGGACGCCCTGATGCACACCTTCACCCCGGCCGGGGCGGCGCTACGCGAGATGTTCACCGGATTCATCGCCCGTGGCGGCGAGGTCGCCACCCAGCTGGCCGGCTGGATGTCGGGCCTGGCGGTGGGCTATTCCCGCACCGACGACGACCATCCGCTGGTGGGTACGCGCGCGCCGGACTCGCAGGTCACCGGAGGCACCCTGCTGCGCGCGCTGCGCCCGGACCGATTCCTGTTGCTGGACTTCGCCGGTGATCGTCCGGACGTCGGCTCCGACCGGGTCGAGGTCCTCGCCGCGCATCGTCCCATCGGCTGGGAGGCCGTGCGCGCCGCGCTGATCCGGCCGGACGGGTACGTGGCACACGCTACCGACACCGACACCGGACTCGTCGAGTCGATCGGCGCCTGGACCGAGCCCGACGAGCGATTCGTGACCGTGCGAGGCCTGTGATGCCGATCGCGTTACGTTCGCCACCTACTCCTACATCGCGCCAATGCTGCGCACCACAACGAGATCACCGCGCTGATCACGGTGTGCGCGATCGGTGCGGCCGCAGGGCTGGTGATACCGCCGGTACAGGCGTGGGTCATGCGGCTGGCCGGGGACGCGCCGACCATGGCGGCCGCGTCGGCGCGGCGCTGGATTCGGTTACACGGCACCGAGTCCGGTCGGTGCGGTGGGACTGGGCCCGGCAGTGATATCGGGCCGATCGAGTGAACGTGAAGAATATGAACGTTCGTTGGTACCCTGACATCATGGCATCCTCGCCCGAGCGCCACGACTACGTGGACGGCATGATGGTCGTCGCCGTCGAGGACGGCGACGACCGGGCGTTGCAGGCCAAGGCGCTGGCCTACCGCCTGCGCCGCTTGGCGCATCGGCTGGAGACCGACATCAAACGCGAACTCGCCCCGCATGGCGTCGAGCTATGGGAACTGGAGCTGCTGGCCTGCCTGATCCGCGCCGAGCCCGGCCACCGGCTCAGCGCCGGACAGCTGGTGACCCAATTGCAGCTCACCACCGGCGCGGTCACCAACCGGGTCCGGCAGTTGGAAGAAAAGGGCTGGGTTACAAGGGATTTCGATCCGGCCGATCGTCGTTCGGTCCTGGTCGCCCTGACCCCGGCGGGCGAGAAGCGCGCGATGGAGGTGTTCGCGGTGAAGACCGACACCGAGTGTCGGCTGCTGTCCGTGCTGTCTGCGGCGACTCAGCGCCGGATCAACGACGATCTGCGCAAAGTGCTGCTGAATCTGGAAACCTGAGTCAGCCGGGCTGGTCGCCCAGGTGAGCGCGGACGAAATCCACCACCGCGTCGGAGAAGGCGTCGTTCACATCGCTGGCCGCGGTGTGCGCGGCGCCCTGGATCTCGACGTATTCCATATGCGGAACCAACGCGCGGAAGTCCTCTACGCCCTGCCGGCTCACCACGTCCGACAGTCGCCCGCGCACCAGCAGCACCGGAACGGTCAGCTCGCGCGCGGCCTGTTCCATTGCGACGGTTTGGTTTTCGAAGTCCTCTTCGGTGATGTCCCCGGCCATCATCGCCGGATCCCAGTGCCAGTACCAGCGCCCGTCCTCGCGCAGTCGCAGGTTGCGGCGCAGTCCGTCGGGGTTGTGCGGGCGGGTGCGGTGCGGCAGATATTCCGCCACCGCGTCGGCGGCCGCCTCGAGCGAGGCGAAGCCGTCCTGGTGTCCACTCAGGAAATTCAGGACCCGCGCCACGCCCTTTTCCTCCGGGCGCGGCACCACATCGACCATGACCAGTCCGGCGATGCGCTCGCCGCCGGGACGACAGGTGGCGTACAGGGACGTGAGCCCGCCCATGCTGGCGCCGACGACGACCGCGGACCGGCCCAGTTCGGCCAGGATGCCGAGCAGATCGGCGGACATCGCCTCGCGGCCGTAATCCCCGTCGGGCGCCCAGTCGCTCTCGCCGTGTCCGCGCGCGTCCAGCAACAGCGCCCGCATGCCGACCTTCGCCAGTGCGGCCCCGGAATCCTTCCAGGAGTGCCTGGTCTGGCCGCCGCCGTGCAGGAATACCGCGAGCGCGCCGTCCTCGGGACCCCAGAACTCCCCGGCGAGGGTGATACCGCCCTGGCCGCGGAATCTCACCGGACGTGGTTCGGTGAAATCGGCATCGTCGAGGGCCGCGTCCGGGGCCGCCGCGCGCACCTCGTCGTGCTGATCGTTCGCTTCACTCACCACCCGAGCATGACACATGTTCCACCTGACTTATACGGCGTATGAACGATCGTTGCGTCACATCCGGCGGCTGAGGCGGCGGGCGCCCGTGCTCCGGGGCGAACATCGTGTAACTGTTGAACCGATCGGTCCAATGTTGTAACCCGAGATTTGCCGGGTATTCGTGACGTGTGCCACATGATCCCGAGTACCCCCGGAACGGACCGAGGGGACACCGCACCGGCAGCGGACGAGCGCCCTGCGACCGTCCGGAATCGAGTGGAGACCGGCACAAGGTCGTGGGCCGCTCGGGGATGGTGGCTCGGATGTCGGGACCGGCTGCTTACTGCCCCGAGATCCGGGCATCGTCGCGTTCGGGGATCTCGCATCGATCGACGCCGTCGGATCGATTGCCCGGGGGGTGCGGTGTGAACTTCCGATCGGCCCTTTGCTAGGCTCTGCACCCGAAAGACATCCTTTAACGGACCGTCCTGTGAGGCGGGGAAGGAGGTCGGCATGGCTGTGCCCGAAGAGGGCTCGGCTAAGTCGAGTGCTGCCGAATATTCGCAGCGGCACGACCCGGACTGGATCGCCGCCGGGCGTGAGCTGCTCTCCGCCCAGGACGTGAGTCGAACCGTCGCGCGGATGGCGCATCAGATCATCGAGAAGACCGCGCTGGATGCCACCGATCCCGGGCTGCCGCGGGTCGTGCTGATCGGTATCCCCACCCGCGGGACCACCCTGGCCGACCGGCTGGCCGCGCGGATCGAGGAGTTCGCCGGGGTACGCCCGGCCGTCGGCTCCCTGGACATCACGCTGTATCGCGACGATCTGCGCAGCCGCCCGCACCGCCCGCTGGAACGCACCTCGGTGCCCGAGGGCGGGATCGAGGATGCGCTGGTGGTACTGGTCGACGACGTGCTGTTCTCCGGACGCAGCGTGCGCGCGGCCCTGGACGGCCTGCGCGATCTGGGACGCCCCCGCGCGGTGCAGCTGGCGGTGCTGATCGACCGCGGGCATCGCGAGCTGCCGATCCGCGCCGACTACGTCGGCAAGAACGTGCCCACCTCCCGGAGCGAGGACATTTCGGTGCTGATGACAGAGCACGACGGCCGAGACGGCGTTTACCTGCATCAGGAGGCTTCCGAGTGAAGCACCTGCTGTCGGTCGCCGATCTGGATCGCGGCGCCGCCACCGACCTGCTGGACGACGCGGAGCGTTTCGAGCAGGCCCTGCTCGGCCGCGAGGTGCGCAAGCTGCCGACCCTGCGCGGGCGCACCGTGATGACGGTGTTCTTCGAGAATTCCACCCGCACCCGGGTGTCGTTCGAGGTGGCCGGGAAGTGGATGAGCGCCGATGTGATCAACGTCAGCGCGTCGAGTTCCTCGGTGTCCAAGGGGGAGTCGCTGCGCGACACCGCGCTCACCTTGCACGCCGCGGGCGCGGACGCGTTGATCGTGCGGCACCCGGCCTCGGGCGCGGCCCATCAGATCGCCCGCTGGTTCGGTGAAATGGACAACGGCGCAAGCGGATTCGCCGGGCCAGGCCCGGCGGTGATCAACGCGGGCGACGGTACGCACGAGCATCCCACGCAGGCCCTGCTGGACGCGCTGACACTGCGTCAGCGTCTCGGCTCGCTCGAGGGCAAGCGGGTGGTGATCGTCGGTGACATCCTGCACAGCCGCGTCGCGCGCTCGAATGCGTTGCTGCTGAGCATCCTCGGCGCGGAGGTGGTCCTGGTCGCCCCGGGCACGCTGCTGCCGGTGGGCGTGGAGCAGTGGCCGGTGCGGGTCTCGCACGCGCTGGACGCCGAACTGCCGGGCGCGGACGCGGTGATGATGCTGCGGGTGCAGGCGGAGCGGATGAACGGCGGATTCTTCCCCTCGGCGCGTGAGTACTCGATCCACTACGGCCTCAACGAACGCCGGATGGCGCTGTTGGACGAGCATGCGGTGGTCCTGCATCCCGGTCCGATGCTGCGCGGCATGGAGATCGCGCCGCGGGTCGCGGATTCGTCGAAAGCGGCTGTGCTGCAACAGGTCACCAACGGCGTGCACATGCGCATGGCGGTGCTGTTCCGGCTGCTGGTCGGGACGGGGGATCCGGCATGAGCGCGCACAGCCGGCCGCCGAGCTCATCCTTGCGCCCGCACGCCGTCATCGACGCGCGTATGTGGCTGGATCCACAGTTCAGCTTGCCGGCGCGTAGGTGTGCGCAGTCGGCCGGAATTCAAGGCCCGAGACACCAGCCGACAGCATGCCGAGCCGTCGACCCGACCGCGCGGCCCGGAATGCCGAGGGATCGACGCTGGGATTCGGCCGCTGGAAAGGGAGCACAGTGAACGACGTCCTGATTCGGAACGTCCGGCTGTACGGCGCGGGCGAACCCGTGGACGTGCTGCTGGGGGAGGGCGAGATCCGCGATATCGGAACAGGTCTGGATGTACCGGACCCCGATGCCGTCGAGATCGTGGACGGCGCGGGCCAGATCCTGCTGCCCGGCTTCGTGGATCTGCACACGCATCTGCGCGAACCCGGCCGCGAGGATACAGAGACCATCGAAACAGGTTCCGCGGCAGCTGCTCTGGGTGGTTACACCGCGGTGTTCGCGATGGCCAACACCACCCCGGTCGCCGATTCGGTCGTGGTCACCGATCATGTGTGGCGGCGCGGTCAGGAGATCGGCCTGGTCGACGTGCATCCGGTCGGCGCGGTCACCGTGGGCCTCGAGGGTAAGCAACTCGCCGAGATGGGCACCATGGCCGCGGGCGTGGCCGGGGTGCGGATGTTCTCCGACGACGGCCACTGCGTGCACGATCCGCTGATCATGCGCCGGGCGCTCGAGTACGCGAACTCGCTGGGCGTGCTCATCGCCCAGCACGCCGAGGAGCCGCGGCTCACCAAGGACGCCGTGGCGCACGAGGGTCCGAACGCCGCGCGGCTGGGCCTGGCCGGCTGGCCGCGCGCGGCCGAGGAGTCCATCGTGGCCCGCGACGCCCTGCTGGCCCGTGACGCCGGAGCCCGCGTGCACATCTGCCACGCCTCCACCGCCGGGACCGTGGAACTGCTGAAATTCGCCAAGGGCCAGGGCATTTCGATCACCGCCGAGGTCACCCCGCATCATCTGCTGCTGGACGATTCGCGCCTGGAGACTTACGACGCGGTGAACAAGGTGAACCCCCCGCTGCGCGAGGCATCCGACGCCGACGCGCTGCGCCGGGCCCTGGCTGACGGTGTGATCGACTGTGTGGCAACCGATCACGCACCGCACGCCGAACAGGACAAGTGCTGCGAATTCGCCGCCGCCCGCCCCGGCATGCTCGGCCTGGAGACCGCGCTGTCGGTGATCGCGCGGACCATGGTCGAGCCGGGTCTGCTGGACTGGCGCGGCGTGGCCCGGGTGATGAGCGAGAATCCCGCGCGGATCGCGGGCCTGGACGACCAGGGTCGCCCCCTCGCGGTCGGCGAACCGGCGAACGTGGTCCTGATCGACCCGGACGCCACCTGGACCGTGCGCGCGAGCGAACTCGCGAGCATCTCGAAGAACACGCCGTTCGAGGCGATGGATCTGCCCGCGCGGGTGACGGCGACGTTCCTGCGCGGAAAGATCACCGTCCGCGACGGCAAAACTGTCGGAGGAGCGATCTGATGGAACGAACACTGCAGGTCGTGCTGCTGGCTCTGTTGTTCTGCCTGTGCGTGTGGGGCATGTACCGGGCATGGACGGGCAAGGCGCGCCGCCAGGCCGAGGCGATCGGCGAACTGCCGCCGGTACCCGAGGACAAGGGCGCACAGCTGCTCGAACCCACCACGGGCCTGTACACCGGCACCACCGTGGCGCCCAGCTGGCAGAACCGGGTTCACGTGGGAGACTTGGGTTTCCGCGCCGCCGCCGAGCTGACCCGCTTCGAGCGCGGCATTCTGCTCGAACGCAGTGGCGCCACGGAGATCTGGATTCCGAACGAGTCCGTCACCGTGGTGCGCACCGAGCGCGGGCACGCGGGCAAGGTCATGACGCAGGACGGTGTGCTGGTCATTCGCTGGAAGCTGCCGACCGGGACCGAGGTGGACACCGGTTTCCGGGGTGACGACAAGACGGTGTATCCGGCGTGGGTCGCCGGGGTCGTAGCGGCGAAGACGGGAGAAGAGACGACGTGACAACCGCGATGATGGTGCTAGAGGACGGCCGGGTGTTCCGCGGTTCGCCGTTCGGCGCCGAGGGACAGACCCTGGGCGAGGCGGTGTTCTGCACCGCGATGACCGGATACCAGGAGACGCTGACCGATCCGAGTTACCACCGGCAGATCGTCGTGGCCACCGCCCCGCAGATCGGCAACACCGGCTGGAACGACGAGGACGACGAGTCCCAGCGCATCTGGGTGGCCGGATACGCGGTGCGCGACCCCGCCCGCCAGGCCTCGAACTGGCGCGCCACCACCACCCTGCAGGACGAGCTGGTCCGCCAGGATGTGGTCGGTATCGCGGGCATCGACACCCGAGCGCTGGTGCGCCACTTGCGCACTCGCGGTTCGATGAAGGCCGGGATCTTCAGCGGCGAGGCCGCCGACGCCTCGATCGACGAGCTGCTGGGCCGGGTCAACGGCCAGCCCTCGATGCTCGGCGCGGATCTGGCCGAGGAGGTCAGCACCGACGCGCTCTACACCATCGAGCCCGCCGGCGAGCCCCGATTCACCGTCGTAGCGGTCGATCTGGGCATCAAGACCAACACTCCGCGCATGTTCGCCGCGCGCGGCATGCGGGTGCACGTGGTGCCCTCCGGCGTCACCCTCGACCAGATCACCGCGCTGAACCCGGACGGGGTCTTCCTGTCCAACGGCCCCGGCGACCCGGCCACCCAGGACGACGCCGTCGAGCTGACGAAGGGCATTCTGGGACAGGGGCTTCCGCTGTTCGGCATCTGCTTCGGCAACCAGATCCTGGGCCGCGCACTGGGTTTACGCACCTACAAGATGAAGTTCGGCCACCGCGGCATCAACATCCCGGTCATCGACCAGAACACCGGCCGTGTCTCGATCACCGCGCAGAACCACGGGTTCGCGCTCGAGGGCGAGGCCGGACAGCGCTTCGACACCCCCTTCGGCACCGCCGAGGTATCCCATACCTGCGCCAACGACGGAACGGTCGAGGGCGTGCAGCTGGTGGACGGTCGCGCCTTCTCGGTGCAGTACCACCCGGAGGCCGCCGCCGGACCGCACGACGCCGCATATCTCTTCGACCGTTTCGCCGGTCTCATGGAAGGAGCCTGATGCCCCGCCGCGAGGATCTGAAGCACATCCTGGTGATCGGCTCGGGCCCGATCGTGATCGGCCAGGCGTGCGAGTTCGACTATTCCGGGACCCAGGCCTGCCGGGTGCTGCGCTCGGAGGGACTGCGTGTGTCCCTGGTGAATTCGAACCCGGCCACGATCATGACCGATCCGGAATTCGCCGATGCCACCTACGTGGAACCGATCACCCCCGAATTCGTCGAAAAGGTCATCGCCAAGGAACGCCCGGACGCGATCCTGGCGACCCTGGGCGGGCAGACCGCGCTGAATACGGCCGTGGCGTTGCACGAAAGCGGCGTGCTGGCCAAGTATGACGTCGAGATGATCGGCGCGGATTTCGATGCCATCCAGCGCGGTGAGGACCGGCAGAAGTTCAAGGACATCGTCGCGAAGGTCGGCGGCGAGTCCGCGCGCTCCAATGTCTGCTTCACCATGGACGAGGTCCGGGAAACCGTTGCGGAACTGGGCTTCCCGGTGGTCGTGCGCCCCTCGTTCACGATGGGCGGGCTCGGCTCGGGCATGGCGTACAACGACGAGGACCTGGACCGCATCGCCGGTGGGGGACTGGCCGCCTCGCCGACCGCCAACGTGCTCATCGAAGAGTCCATCCTGGGCTGGAAGGAATTCGAGCTCGAGCTGATGCGCGACCGCCGCGACAACGTGGTGATCGTCTGCTCGATCGAGAACGTGGACCCGATGGGCGTGCACACCGGCGACTCGATGACCGTCGCCCCGGCCATGACGCTGACCGACCGCGAGTACCAGAAGATGCGCGACCTGGGCATCGCCATCCTGCGCGAGGTCGGCGTGGACACCGGCGGCTGCAACATCCAGTTCGCGGTGGATCCGGCCGACGGCCGCCTGATCGTCATCGAGATGAACCCGCGCGTCTCGCGCTCGTCCGCGTTGGCTTCCAAGGCAACGGGTTTCCCGATCGCCAAGATCGCCGCGAAGCTCGCCATCGGCTACACGCTGGACGAGATCGTCAACGACATCACCAAGGAGACCCCGGCCTGTTTCGAGCCCACGCTCGACTACGTCGTCGTCAAGGCCCCGCGTTTCGCGTTCGAGAAGTTCCCCGGTGCGGACCCGACGCTCACCACGACCATGAAGTCGGTCGGCGAGGCGATGTCGCTGGGCCGTAACTTCGCCGAGGCCCTCGGCAAGGTGCTGCGCTCGCTGGAGACCAAGGCCGCCGGCTTCTGGACCCAGAACGACGGAGAATGGAGCCCTGCTGACGACGGCGACCCGCAAGCGATCGCCGCGGCCGTCGCAAAGATTCTCGACGATCTGAAGGTTCCCACCGAGGGCCGCATCTACCAGGTCGAGCGGGCGCTGCGCCTGGGCGCGAGCATCGAGGAGACCGCCAAGGCCTCGGGCATCGACCCGTGGTTCGTGGCCGAGGTCGCGGGCCTGGTCGAACTGCGTCAGGAGATCATCGACGCGCCCGTGCTGGACGAGTCGCTGCTGCGCAACGCCAAGCACTACGGCCTCTCGGATCGCCAGATCGCCGCTCTGCGACCGGAACTCGCGGGCGAGGGGGGCGTGCGTGAGCTGCGCCACCGGCTGAACATCCGCCCGGTGTACAAGACCGTCGACACCTGCGCCGCCGAATTCGAGGCCAAGACTCCGTACCACTACTCGGCCTACGAACTGGATCCGGCCGCGGAATCCGAAGTGGCGCCGCAGAAGGAGCGCGAGAAGGTCATCATCCTGGGTTCGGGCCCGAACCGCATCGGCCAGGGCATCGAATTCGACTACTCGTGTGTGCATGCGGCGCAGACGCTTTCGGCTGCCGGATACGAGACCATCATGGTCAACTGCAATCCGGAGACCGTGTCCACCGACTACGACACCGCCGATCGCCTGTACTTCGAGCCGCTCACCTTCGAGGACGTGCTCGAGGTGTACCACGCGGAGACCGAATCGGGCTCGGTCGCGGGCGTCATCTGCCAGTTGGGCGGGCAGACCCCGCTGAGCCTGGCGCAGCGGCTGACCGATGCGGGCGTGCCCGTCGTCGGCACCTCCGCCGCCGCCATCGACCTGGCCGAGGATCGCGGCGAATTCGGCGATGTGCTGACCGCGGCGGGACTTCCGGCCCCGAAGTACGGCACGGCCACCACCTTCGCGCAGGCCAGGAAGATCGCGACGAACATCGGCTATCCGGTGCTGGTGCGCCCGTCGTACGTGCTGGGCGGGCGCGGCATGGAGATCGTCTACGACGAGAAGTCCCTGGAGAACTACATCTCCCGCGCCACCGAGATCACCCCGGACCATCCGGTGCTGGTCGACCGTTTCCTCGAGGACGCCATCGAGATCGACGTCGACGCCCTGTGCGACGGCGAGGAGGTCTACCTCGGCGGGGTCATGGAGCATATCGAGGAGGCCGGCATCCACTCCGGTGACTCCGCCTGCGCGCTGCCGCCGATCACCCTGGGCCGTAGCGATATCGAGGCCGTGCGCCGGTCCACCGTGGCCCTGGCGCACGGTATCGGCGTGCGCGGCCTGCTGAACGTGCAGTACGCGCTCAAGGACGACGTGCTGTACGTGCTCGAGGCCAATCCGCGTGCCAGCCGCACGGTTCCGTTCGTGTCCAAGGCCACAGCGGTGCCGCTGGCCAAGGCCGCCGCGCGAATCGCGTTGGGCGCCACCATCGCCGGGCTGCGCAAGGAGGGCCTGCTCCCGGCCGAGGGCGACGGCGGCTACGCGCCGATCGACGCCCCGGTCGCGGTGAAGGAGGCTGTGCTGCCGTTCCATCGCTTCCGCCGACCGGACGGCAGCGGCATCGATTCGCTGCTGTCGCCGGAGATGAAGTCCACCGGCGAAGTCATGGGCATCGACGCCGATTTCGGCACCGCGTTCGCCAAATCGCAGAGCGCGGCCTACGGTTCGCTGCCCACCGCGGGCACGGCGTTCGTGTCGATCGCCAACCGCGACAAGCGGGCCATGGTGTTCCCGGTCAAGCGCCTGCACGACTTGGGATTCCGCATCCTGGCCACCGACGGCACCGCGGAGATGTTGCGGCGCAATGGAATTCCTTGCGAGCGGGTGCGCAAGCATACGGTGCCCGGGCTCGCGCAGGAGGTGCGCGGCGCGGTCGAGCGGCCGGGCCGGACAGCCCCGGACGCGCTCGCCGAAGCCACGCCGGAAACGGCCGGACCCTCGATCGTGGACCAGATCAAGGACGGCGAGATCGATATCGTGTTCAACACCCCGTACGGTAATTCTGGACCCCGCGTCGACGGCTATGAAATCCGCACCGCCGCGGTGGGCGCCAATATTCCGTGCATCACGACGGTGCAAGGCGCGGCCGCGGCCGTGCAGGGCATCGAGGCAACGATCACCGGTGGTATCGGTGTGCGGTCCCTACAGGAACTGCACGCCGTGCTGCGCGGTTAGCTCGAGGAGAGGAAGCAAGACGGTGGGAGCCATGCGCTTTGGTGCGGGGACTCGGCCGGGTACGCCGCGTCGGCGGGCGAACGGCCTGGGTGAGGTGGTGGTACCGGGCGGCGACATCCGGGTAATGCGTAACGTCGGCGGTTACAGCACCGTCGGTTTCCGCACCAACCCGCCGATCGACCGCAGCCGGGCGGCGCGCGAGCCGGATCAGGCGGTGTCGGACCAGGAGCTGTTCGAGCGGGAATTGGCCGCGATCGACCAGGAGTTGGCGGCGGCGCAGCGGGAACTGGCCGCGGAACAGGAGCCGGAGCGCGAGCCCGCGGCAGCAGGCGCGGATTCGCGGTGAATGGGCCGGTGAGCTGGTGAAGCCGTTCGGCGTGCGCCTGCGCGACGCGATGGGTCGCCACGGCCCGCTGTGCGTGGGTATCGACCCGCATCCGGAGCTGCTGCACGCCTGGGGCCTGTCCGACGACGTCGAGGGCCTCAAGGGCTTCGCCGACGTCTGCGTGGACGCGTTCGCGGGCCGAGTGGCGCTGGTCAAGCCGCAGGTGGCGTTCTTCGAGGCATACGGCGCCGGCGGCGTCATGGTGCTGGAGGACACCATCGGCGCGCTGCGCGAGGCGGGCACGCTGGTGCTGGCGGACGCCAAGCGCGGCGATATCGGCTCGACCATGGTCGCCTACGCGCGTGCCTGGCTGGCCGACGGCCCGCTGGCCAGCGACGCGGTGACGGTCTCGCCGTATCTGGGATTCGGATCGCTGGCACCGGCGCTGGAGCTGGCGGCGGCGAATCATCGGGGCGTGTTCGTGCTGGCGGCCACCTCGAATCCGGAGGCGGAACAGCTGCAACGGACCGTCGGCGCGGACGGCCGCACGATCGCCCAGACCATGGTCGACGCGGCGGCCGCCCTGAACACCTCGGCCGGCGGCGCGGAATTCGGTTCGGTCGGCGTCGTCGTGGGTGCCACACTCACCGAGGCCCCCGATCTGTCCCTGCTCAACGGTCCCATCCTGATGCCCGGCGTCGGCGCGCAGGGCGGGGGAGCGGAGTCGATCCGCGCGCTGGTCCCCGCGTCCGGTCTGGGCGCGGTGGTGCCCAACGTCTCGCGCGAGGTACTCGGCCAGGGGCCCTCGGTGGCGGCCCTGCGTACCAGGGTGACCCAGCTCGCCGACGAATTCGCGTTTCTCCAGGTCTGACGATAGCGGGGCGACCGGTCTGTTTTCGGTTTCGCCCCGCTGCGGCCTCGGGAGTGTGCTTCGGCCCAGGAACTACATCTCTGTGTTTTTCGGCGTCAGGAAGCCTTTCAGGCGGTTTCCCGGCCTATCGGGCGCTCACCGTGGGGCTGTCGCATCGTGAGTCCGGCCCTGTTTCTGATCACGAAATGGCTCGAGTGATGCGCGACACGCAGTGTAAAAATGCGCGACACGCGGAGGAATCGCAGAAAATTCCTGGTCGCGCGATAACGGCTCGGTTACATGTTGTCCGACCCCCTCACCCGGTTCGCGAAAGACCACCCTCGATACCGAAAAACCCCAGGCCACAAGGCTGTTCGCAGTTTCGCCAGGACGATGCGAGGCCCGCGTGCCGAGCCCCCCGAGGCGTGGCCCGGACCATCGGCACACTGCCCGAATCCGCCGCTGACCTGGGGGGTGGGTTCGCAATCGGCAGGCGGCGTGGGTACGGTCGCTGAGACCACCGGGTTACCGGGGGTAGATCATGCAATGAACGATGAGACGGAGGAACCGTGGCCCTTCCCCAGCTGACTGACGAGCAGCGCGCCGCTGCTTTGGAGAAGGCGGCTGCCGCTCGCCGCGCTCGGGCAGAGCTCAAGGAGCGCCTGAAGCGTGGCGGCACCGACCTGAAGACCGTCCTGAAGGACGCCGAGACCGACGAGGTCTTGGGCAAGATGAAGGTTTCGGCGCTGCTGGAGGCCCTGCCGAAGGTTGGCAAGGTCAAGGCGGCCGAGATCATGACCGAGCTCGAGATCGCGCCGACTCGCCGCCTGCGCGGTCTGGGCGACCGTCAGCGCAAGGCGCTGCTGGCGAAGTTCGACTTCCAGGCCTGAGCAGGGTGAGTCCTGGGGTGGTCGAACACACGAAGACGGGTCGGCTGGTAGTACTGGTCGGCCCCTCGGCCGTCGGCAAGTCCACTGTGGTCCGCTGTGTCCGCGAGCGGCTGCCGGAATTGGTATTCAGTGTGTCGGCCACCACCCGGGCCCCGCGGCCCGGGGAGGTCGACGGACGGGACTACCGATTCGTCACCAGGGCCGAGTTCGACACCATGATCGAACAGGGGGAATTGCTGGAATGGGCCGATATCCACGGCGGCCTGCAGCGGTCG
The DNA here is from genome assembly GCF_019038435.1 of Nocardia alni. Lineage (GTDB taxonomy): Bacteria > Actinomycetota > Actinomycetes > Mycobacteriales > Mycobacteriaceae > Nocardia > Nocardia alni. Next base: position 5,898 of record NZ_JAGPOX010000154.1, on the reverse strand, counting down.
GGTACCCCGGCCGTTCCGGTGCGGGCGGCGCTGGCCGCCGGTAAGCCGGTACTCGTGGAAGTGGATCTGGAGGGGGCTCGCTCGATCCGCCGGACCATGCCCGAGGCGCTGCTGGTATTCCTGGCGCCGCCGAGCTGGGAGGAACTGGTTGCCCGGCTGACCCTGCGCGGCACCGAATCGCCCGAGGTGATCGAGCGTCGGCTGCTGACCGCCAGGACCGAACTCGCGGCATGTGACGAGTTCGACACAGTGATCGTGAACGACGAGGTGACTGCGGCCTGTGAGCAGTTGGTATCGTTGTTCGTTAGCACAAAACTCGGATAGGACGCGTGCTCGCCGTCGGGCATGCCAAGTACGTGCCTTCAGGCCGGACGGTCCCGTCACCTTTGTGAACCAGCTGTATACACCCATAGACCCGCAGGGAGCCTCACTAGTGAGCGACACCAAGACGACCGCCGCGCCCGCGTACGACACTCCGGTCGGCCTGACCAACCCGCCGATCGACGAGCTGCTCGAGCGCACCTCGTCCAAGTACGCGCTGGTCATCTACGCGGCCAAGCGGGCGCGTCAGATCAACGACTACTACAACCAGCTCGGCGACGGCATCCTCGAGTACGTGGGTCCCCTGGTCGAGCCGGGCCTGCAGGAGAAGCCGCTGTCGGTGGCGATGCGGGAGATCCACTCCGACCTGCTCGAGCACACCGAGGGCGAGTAACTCGCCGCCGGATTTCAAGAGCGCACCGGGAGAGGCACAGCCAGATGCGGATCGTTGTCGGCGTAGGCGGCGGGATCGCCGCCTATAAGGCCTGCTCGCTCGTACGCAAGTTCACCGAGACCGGGCACGACGTCCGGGTGATACCCACCGAGTCGGCGTTGCAGTTCGTCGGCAAGGCCACCTTCGAGGCCCTCTCCGGCAATCCGGTGAATACCGGCGTGTTCGCCGACGTGCCGGAGGTGCCGCACGTGCGCCTCGGCCAGGAGGCCGACCTCGTGGTGATCGCCCCGGCGACGGCCGACCTGATGGCGCGCGCCGCGATGGGCCGCGCCGACGATCTGCTGACGGCCACGCTGCTCACCGCGCGATGTCCGGTGCTGTTCGCCCCGGCCATGCATACCGAGATGTGGTTGCATCCGGCCACCGTCGCCAACGTGCGCACGCTGCGCTCGCACGGCGCGATCGTCGCCGAACCCGCCTCGGGGCGGCTCACCGGCGCGGACACCGGTCCCGGGCGGCTGCCCGAGGCCGAGGAGATCTTCGCGCTGGCCTCGCTGTTGCTCGAGCGCGCCGACGCCATCCCGCGCGACCTGGAGGGCCGCCGCGTCGTGGTGTCGGCGGGCGGCACCCGCGAACCGCTGGACCCGGTGCGTTTCCTGGGCAACCGCAGTTCGGGCAAGCAGGGTTACGCGTTGGCGCGGCTGGCCGCCCAGCGCGGCGCACACGTCACCCTGGTCGCCGGGAACACCGTCGGGCTCGATACGCCCGCCGCGGTCGATCTGGTGCAGGTGACGACGGCCGAGCAGATGCGGGTGGCGGTCGACAAGCACGCCGCGGGTGCGGATGCGGTGATCATGGCCGCGGCGGTGGCGGACTTCCGGCCAGTGCACGTGGCCGCGGCGAAGATCAAAAAGGGCGCCGGCGAGCCGAATTCGATCGAGCTGATCAAAACCGACGACATTCTCTCCGGTTTGGTGCAGGCTCGTCGCGACGGTCGCCTCGGCGCCGCCGCGATCGTCGGATTCGCCGCCGAGACGGGTGACGAGAACGGCGACGTACTGACCTATGCGCGAGCCAAGCTCAAGCGCAAGGGGTGCGATCTGCTCATTGTGAACGCGGTCGGCGAGGGCAGGGCCTTCGAGGTCGACCACAACGACGGCTGGCTGCTCGGCGCCGACGGCACCGAGCAGGCCCTCGATCACGGATCGAAGGCGCTGCTGGCCAGCCGGGTGCTGGATGCGCTCGGACCGCTCCTTCGCTGAGCGATCCGGGCTGATAGGTACAAAGATTCGGCCTATCCTGCAAGGAGGGCACGCGATGCGTTCGCGCACCGCGTGCACAGTTCACCGAACGCCGAAACGGGGCCCTGTGGAGGCGTAGTGGCTGGTTGAGCCACTTTGTCGGTGGTTTGGAATAGTCTTCAGGCAAAGGGTCTAAGGCTATGGGCTGGACAGGGCCATTCACCGCGGTGCTGTCGCAGTCCGGACGAGAAACCCGTTGAGGGAGAGGGAAAACTGTGAGCACGACTGGCAGCCGCCTATTCACCAGTGAGTCCGTGACCGAGGGCCATCCGGACAAAATCTGCGACGCTATCAGCGATTCCGTTCTCGACGCCCTGCTCGCGCAGGATCCGCGCAGCCGGGTGGCGGTCGAGACTCTGGTGACCACGGGGCAGGTGCACGTCGCCGGCGAGGTGACCACCGAAGCCTATGCCGACATCCCGACCATCGTGCGGGAGAAGGTGCTGGAGATCGGATACGACTCCTCGGCAAAGGGTTTCGACGGCGCCTCCTGCGGTGTCAACATCGCGATCGGCGCCCAGTCACCGGATATCGCCCAGGGTGTCGATCATTCGCACGAGGCGCGTGTCGGCGGCTCCGATGACGAGATCGAGCGGCAGGGCGCGGGCGACCAGGGCCTGATGTTCGGTTACGCCACCAAGGAGACCCCGGAGCTGATGCCGCTGCCGATCGCGCTGGCGCATCGCCTCTCCCGGCGGCTGACAGAGGTGCGCAAGTCCGGCGTGCTGCCGTACCTGCGTCCCGACGGCAAGACCCAGGTCACCATCGAGTACGAGGGTGCGGTGCCCAGGCGGCTGGATACCGTCGTCATCTCGACCCAGCATGCGGCCGATATCGACCTGGACAACCTGCTGGCCCCCGATATTCGCGAGAAGGTCGTGGATTCGGTGCTGGCCGAGCTGAATCTGCCCGCCCCGCTCGATGTCTCCGAGGTGCGCCTGCTGGTGAACCCGACCGGCAAGTTCGTGCTCGGCGGCCCCATGGGCGACGCGGGCCTGACGGGCCGCAAGATCATCGTCGACACCTACGGCGGCATGGCTCGCCACGGCGGCGGCGCGTTCTCCGGCAAGGATCCCTCGAAGGTGGACCGTTCGGCCGCGTACGCCATGCGCTGGGTGGCCAAGAACGTCGTCGCGGCCGACCTGGCCGAGCGGGTCGAGGTGCAGGTCGCCTACGCCATCGGCAAGGCCGCCCCCGTCGGCCTGTTCGTGGAGACCTTCGGCACCGAGAAGGTCGACCCGCAGGTGATCTCCAAGTCCATCAGCGAGGTCTTCGACCTGCGCCCCGGCGCGATCATCCGCGACCTGGACCTGCTGCGCCCGATCTACGCCGCCACCGCCGCCTACGGCCACTTCGGCCGCACCGACGTGGACCTGCCCTGGGAGCACACCGACCGCGCAGACAAGCTCCGCGCCGCGGCCGGGTTGTGATGACGACCGGGCGCGGGAGGCTGTACCTGATGCGCGCAGACAAGCTGCGCGCCGCGGCCGGGTTGTGATGACGACCGGTCGCGGGAGGCTGTACCTGATGCGAGCCGACAAGCTGCGCGCCGCGGCCGGCCTGTAACGCCGGGCTGTCCTTGGCCAAAACCACCGCAGGCGCCGCAGCCGCCGGAACCTCTCGCGTTCCGGCGGCTGCCGCGTCCGTACCTGCTGCCCCGGACCTGCCCATCGCCCGGGTCCTGCCCATGCTGGAACCCGCGCACCTGGACCGCGACTTCGACTACTTGGTTCCCCCCGAATTGGACGTCGCCGCCCAGCCCGGTGTTCGTGTTCGTGTGCGCTTCTCGGGCCGCCTGATCGACGGCTACCTCCTGGAACGCCGCGAAACTTCCGACCACACCGGCAAACTCATGCGCCTCGAGCGCGTCGTCTCCCCCGAGCGCGTCCTCACCCCCGAAATCCTCCACCTGATCACAGCCGTAGCCGCCCGCTACGCCGGAACCCGAGCCGACGTCCTGCGCCTGGCCATCCCACCTCGCCACGCCCGCACCGAATCCACCGCACCCCAGGCGGTTCCGGAGTCCACGTCGGATGCGGAGGTGATCGACCTCGATGAGATCGCGGAGGGGAACTCCGCCGAGCCCGCCCCCGCGTCTTCCGATTCGGGAGAACCGGCCTCCCGCTACATTCTTGCGGCGAAAAACTCCGGAACCGGACTTTCGAGCCGACAAAATGTAGCAGGAGGCCGGGCTTCCGATGCCCCGGACGACTCCGAGACCGACGGATCGAGCATCGGCTCGAATGAGCCTGCGGCCGCGGATGATACGCGGCCGAACGGGGAGAGCCTGGCCCATCACGATCGGTTGGAACCTGCCGACTCGGCCTCGGGCGCAACGGGCGGTGATGCGGATTCGTCACCCAACCGACCGGTCGAGACATTGCGGACACACGGCCCTGCCGAGACAACGGCGATCTCGCAGGACGCCTCGGTCGAGCTTGGTGAGGAGCCCTCCGATTCCCATGTCGCGCAGTCCGCGCCTGTCGATGACTCGAAAGGCCATGCTGCGGATGACATGAGCGATCAGCCGTCCGCCGAGGTGGAACGTCCGAGTGGCACAGCGCCCGAAGGAGATTCGATTGCACCGCGACCGAGTAGAACACTGCGCGCGCCGAATCGCGTTGCCAGGACAGGGGAGGTCTCTCGATACACCGCGGTCGAGTGCGGCGAGATGTCCGCATCGGGCTCCCGGATATCGGGTGCAGAACCCACCGATTCCGGCGTAGAGGACCCCGCGCCGCTCGATCACGGCCGGGATGACTCGGATCGCGCGGGGGATGAGTCGACTACCGGGCCGGATCATCTTGGTCATACAGTGCGCGAAGGAGATTCGACTGCGTCACGGCCGAGCAGAGTACTCCGGGCGCCGAATCGCGTTGCCGGAGCAGGTGCGGTCTCTCGATACACCGCGGTCGAGTGTGGTGCTCCCGTGCCTGTCGAGGAATCGGTATCGGGTGACGTGTCGACCGATGCCGACGAAATCGCGGAGGAGAACGCTGACGAGACCGGTGATCCCGAGGTAGCCGGATCGAGCGTCGGCGGTGGTCGCTCGAATGAGCGTGCGGCCGATGTTGGTTCATCGCGCCGCGGCGGTGGCGCCGATCCGTCCGGGGCCGCTGAGAAAGAAGGCGATGCGTCGGCCGGCCTTGGATCGACTGTGGAGCCCACCGAGCCCGGCGCAGCTGAATTCGCAGCTGGCGACGATGGCATAGGCGACCCGGATCACGGTGGGGACGAGCATATTTCGTCTGCGGCTCGGTCACGTGATCGCGGCCCGGATGAGTCGACGTTGCCCTCGAAGGACTCCGAGTGTGGCGAGAACTCCCGCACTGGCGGTTCGAACGCGGTTGAGCGGGTCGGAGAACCGGCCTCCGGCTACATTTTCCCGGCGGATTTGTCCGAAACCGGAGTGTCGAGCCCGCAGAATGTAGCGATAGGCCGGGGTGGTCGTGTCGAGGGACGCGCGCTCACCGAGAGTGGAGCGGATGAAACCGCAGGTGAGGAGGGATCGTCGACTGTTGCGGGATCGGCTGTGCTGCGCAACGAGTCCGGTGTGGTGAGGTGCTCGGTTGACAGCGATGGCGGGGGCAGCTCGGATCGGGTTGGGGATGAGCCGATTGCCGAGGAGGGGCGTACAGCGAGCGAGGGCGATTCTACTGCGGGAGAGTCGGACGAGGGGGGAGCAGCGGATCTCGAGCCGATCGGGCAGGTCGAGGGTCGCGACGGTACGTCGATCGAGGTTGCCGGTTCCGCTTGCCCGTCTTTCGGGGCGGGAGGTTCTGATCATACGAGGGTCGAGGATGACGCGGTTGCGGGGCGGGCGAGCGCGAGTGGTTCCGCTGATCGCGAGCCGGTGGGGCCGAGTGGCTCTTCGGTCAGGGG
>NZ_JAGPOX010000153.1 GCF_019038435.1 Nocardia alni | reverse complement strand
CGGGTATCCCGGCGGGTTTGGTGGGTGCGGGTGCGGGGATCGTGGCGTATGGGGTGATGACCGGGCAGTGGGAGTTCAACCCGGCGGCGTTGATCGGTGGTGTGGGTGGTGGTCTGATCGGTGGTGTGCATGGTGTGCTGGGGCACGCCCAAAGCCATTTGAGCGCAGGCGGATTGCATCTGGATGACCCGCCGCCGGCCTATGGGGACGGTTCGACCCCGTACTCGGACACCAAGATCAGCGACCCGTCCACCCGTCCGGGGGGTTCTGGCACGTCCGGGGGCTGGTTCTCCGAGAAGAACGACGACACCGCCACCAACGGCAACGGCAACGGCAACGGCAACGGCAACGGCAACGGCAACGGCAACGGCAACGGCAACGGTGTCACCCGAAACGGGGCCCCCACCAACGGCAATGGCATCACCCGCAACGGCGCCTCGGATATCGGTGACACCCGCAACAACGCATCCGCCACCGACAGCACTCGCCAGGACACCCCGGCCAACAACAACTCCCGCAACGGAGCGTCCACGAACGGCAGCAGCCGCAGCGGCGCCTCGGACGTCAACGGCTCCCGCAACGACACCACCCGCAACGGAACCCCCACCAACGGGAACGACATCACCCGCAACGGGGCCTCCGATATCGGCGACACCCGCAACGGGGCCTCGAACATCAACGGCTCCCGCAACGACACTCCCACCAACGGCAGCACCCGCAACGGCAGCACCGACAGAAGCGGCAGCACCGACAGAAGCAATGGGTCTTCGACCACTCGCTCGACCCCGACCCGCTCGACGCCCACCCGTACGAGCCCGCAGCGTACCGGCTCGAACAGCAGTCCTTCCACCGTGCGAGCATCCTCGACCAGCGCAGACACTCGCACCCCGCTCGAACAGACCCCGATCGCCAAGCGCACCGGCCAGACCGCCCCCGAAGGCGCCTCGAACTCCACCCCTGAAGCGACGCAGACACTCTCGTCCCGCCCTCAGTCGACCTCGACGATCGGGGACGGATCCACCTCCCACACCAACGCGCTGCGCACCACCGACACCTTCGCCAGCAACAACCCGTACCGCACCACGCCCGACACACTCACGAGCAATAACCCCTTCCGCACCACGACCGACAAAACCTCCGGCAGCGACAGCTCCACCAACCGGGACAGCGTCTACAACGAAAACGACTACGGCGGCAAGGATCCGGTCGCCTCCCTCACCGATACCTCCGGCAACGACCTGCTGCGCCCGCCCGCCGAAACCGAAAGCGCCCAGGGCCGTAACGGCTCCGATCCACTCGACACCAACGGCGCCAACGGTTCCAGCCCCCTGCGTCGCGACACCGGCCTCGGCGACGAGGGCACCGGCAAACAGCGGAGTTCCCCCTTCGCCGCACCCGACAAGGAGACCAACCCATTCCGGCGCGGCGCCGGAATGGGTTCGGAGACAGGCAAATCCGAGGATCGGTTCTCCGAGCTGTCGACGAACCGGAAGTCCCCGGCCACATCGCCGGACGAACGCCCGCAGTCCGAACTCACCGGTAAGGCATCCACACCGGGCGGCTCGCGCACGGCCCGATCCGACGCGGGCGGGCTGCACACCGGCTCCACTATCCGGTCCTCGCGTGCCGGAAAGTCTGGTCAGGATCTGGCCCAGCTGTTCGAGCACCTGCCGGGCAATTCGCGGGTCTCGGCGGACAAGGACACCGGCGAATATGTCGTCAACGACTGCGGCCGCCAGACGTTGCAACATGTGGCCGAGCACTTCCCCGACAGCGAGATCCTCCCGCCCTCGGAGCCTGTGGGCCTGCACGGCATGGGCGCGGAGGATTTCCAGAACCGCGCCAAGGGCACGCTGCAGAGTTTCGCCGGCCCCGAGGACGTCGGCGAGCATCTGCAGGAGCTGGGCACCGGGGCGATGGCCGCGGTCGTGGTCACCTACAAGGGCCCTACCGACGGCAACGGCATCGGCGCACACGCCTATGTGCTGCGCAACCGAGGCGACCAGGTCATGGTCTGGGATCCCGCCACCAGGAACGAATTCCCGCTGCGGGCGCTGGGCTCCGAGGACGTCTCGGCCACCAGCGCGGTGATCTACAACCCCGCCACCGGCCGCTCCGAACACATCACCGACCGCCCCGATTCCGGCGTCGCTGTCATCGGCGACACTCGCATCGGCAGCGGCGCCCACACCGACCTTCGGGATCTGAGCGAGCCGCCCGATACGACGCGACCTTCCGACGAGGCCGCGCAGCCGCATCTACACAACGATGTCCCCGCCGCGGCGGGGAAGAGCTGGGATGAGGTCGGCGAGCTCGGTTCCGATCCGCGGCAGTTGTCCAAGGTGGCGTTCGGCAAGGGTTCGCCGGAGGCACACGACGTCGTGGCTTTGGGTGATGAGTCCGGTGCTCATTATCTGTGGTCGAGGTCCGGTGGGTTGACCGATACCGAGGGACGGCCGGTTTCGACGTCGCAGAGCCTGGATTCGGTGCTGGCGGATCCGAAGATCACCGAGGTCCGGGTTCCCGGCGAGTCCGACCGGTCGGCGGTGAGGCATTCGGGCCCGCAGGACACCCCGGCGACCACGAAGTCCGATGCACCGGCCGAGGCCAAGGCACCGGCACACGATCCGGAGGTGCTAGAGCGTCACGTCGCGGCGCAGGAGCGTGCCGAGCAGGAGCAGCAGCAGACCAAGCAGACGATCGAGAACTCCAGGAACACGGTCGACGAGGCCAAACGCGCACTGGACGAGGCCGAGTCCGCGCACGACGGCAAAGGCAAGGGCGGCGACGAACGTGTTTCCGAGGCGCGGGCGGCGTACGAGCAGGCGACCGCGGATCATCGGCGGACGGTCGAGGAGTCGGTCGACAAGCTGCTGGACAAGGCGAAGGAAGCGGGCACGGCGACCTGGAAAGCCTTCCAGGACGGGCACATCGGGAAGGACGACGCCTTCGCTCTGGTACGTAAGGAACGGGTGACCGCGGCGAAGGCCGCGGCCGAATCGCTGCTCGAGTTCTACGACCTCGAGGCCGGCAAGGATAAGACCGGTCCGCTGGCGAACCTCACGGGTGAGGAGTTGGAGCATCGGATCGCATCCGGTTCGGACAAGCAATCCCGCACGGCGTTGATCGAGTTGATGCGCCGCGGCACGGTCAGTGACGATATCCCCGGCGGTAAGGTGCTGCGCTGGACGCAGGTGACCTCGGAGATCCTGATGCACCACGGGCCGGTGGAGATGGACACCGGCGAGGGCAAGGAGATGACCGCCATCGCGGCGGCCACCCGCAAGGTGCTGGAAAAGGGTATCGCGCATGTGATGACCAGCAGCGATCCGCTGGTGGTGCATATGCAGCACGAGTTCGAGACGTTGGTGGCCGGTGATCACAGCCTGGGGATTGATGTGTATCACCTGGATTCGGACAAGCCGTTCCCGGCCAGCGAACCCGGCCGCAAGCTGATCGTGGTGGGCACCGCCCAGGACTACGGTTTCCGCGCGGTCAAAGAGGCGCAGTCGGTGTTCGACAAGCTCAAGGAAAGCGGAATGCCCGCCGACCAGCTAGCCGAGTTGCGCACGTCGCTGGAGAACGCGCCGTCGATGAAGGAGTACAAGACGCTGCTGGACGCCGCAGCCGAGGCGCGGGGGATACCGGATCGTTTCGAGCCGTTCCCGGGCGGAGATCTGATCATCGACGAGATCGACGCGCAGTTGATCGACGAGCAGACCCACTACGTGCTGTCGCCCGGCTCCGCGGGCAAAGCCGACGAGGCGTTCGCGAGCAAGGTACGCGATATCTGGCGTAACTTGCAGGGCGCCAAGGACTCCGGCGTGCTGGAGGCCCACGATTTCGGTAAGGATCCCGACCGGCGCGGGGTGTTCAACTCGCATCTGTCCGAAGCCGGCAGGGCCAAGCTGGAGGACATGCTCGGGCGGCGTGTGGACGATGAGGAGGCCGAGGAGTACGCGCACGCCGCGCAGGCCGAGTGGGGGCCGGAGCAGGATTCGGACTACCACGTCGGCGGCCAGGACGGGAAGATCAAGATTATTTCCTCGCAGACCAACGATCAGGTGATGGACGATCCGGAGAAGCAGTCCTCGAGCCGGTGGAACGGGTTCGCCAAATACCTGGAGGCGAAACACGATCTGGAGATCACCGCGGATTCGGAGTACTCGCTGTCGATCACCGGCAAGCAGATCTTCTCCGGCGGCCATTTCGACCACATCACCGGTATGTCGGGCACCCTGCTCACACCCTCACGCGGCAACCCCACCGGAGGTGTGGAGAATGCCATGCACGAGGAATTCGGCACCGGACCCATTTCGAAGGTCGACAGATTCTTCAAGTCACACCTGGAACGGCCCGACGATCTGCATTTCGCCAGCCGCACCGACAAATTCTCGGCGATGGCCAAGGACATTCTGGATACGGCATTCGTCAAGGATGCGCAGACCGGGGAATGGGAGCAGAAGGGTCTGCCGCAGTTGGCCATCGCCATGGACAACGCCGACGTGGCCCGTCTGGGCGAGGCGCTCGAGGGCGCGGCCGCGGACCGGGGCCTGACGGTGAAGTTCGCCAAGCTGGATGTCGCGTGGGTCGATTCGCACGGTAGTAAGGACAAGGCGAACGACGAAATGCAGAAGATCATCAAGGATGGCGGTCAGATGGGCCGGATCATCCTGGGCAACAAGATGATGGGACGGGGCGTGGACATCACCCCGTCCAAGGAAGCCTTCACGACCGAGACCGACCCGTCCGGGAAAGTCATCCGCAAGGGTGGCCTGAAGGTCAGGATCAGTGGCGGCCCGGCCTATTCGGATCGAGTCAATCACCAGGCCGAGACCCGCGCGGCGCGCAGCGGTGACCCGAAGGGTGATTGGGAGACCGGCGGCACCCCCGGTGAGGCCGTGCACTACATCTCGCCCGAGGACTACCGCAGCAACGCACCCGACGCGCGCGTCAAGACGATCATCACCAAATACCAGAATGCCGCGACAGAGCATCGTACGGCGTCCGAAGCCTACGAACGCGAGCAGACCGACGAGAACGAAACACATCTGCAGCAGACCAGGGACGACCTGGCGGCGGCCGAGAACGAAATGCGCACCGACGCCACCCCGATGCAGAAGGCCACGATCGAACAGCAGATCCTGAACTCCCGGCGCACCGGCGAGGACGCCTACGATTCGCACGCGCCGCCACTCGAACAGGACACCCAGCGCCCCGCAGAACCCCCACCCAGATCGACCGACGCGTCCTCCGAGGACCGAGAAACACCGGCTTCCACCGAGAACGATCCTCGGACCTCCACGGCGGAGACACCCACAACGACACAGCCGCGGGAGTCGACGACCACCTCGCGGCCGACCCCGATCACCGACGGCAGCAGCGCCGATGGGCGGGAGCCCCCGCCACAACAGCCCCACTCGCTTGCCGAACGCGAGCCGACCGGACAAACACCCGGATCGAACCCCTATGTGTTCCGGCCACAGCGAGACGTGCCGTCGATAGCCTCCGTGCTCGGCACCCCACGGGCGGTTCCCACACCCCGATCGGATCAGGGCTTCGCCGCGCAGACCGATGGTCACCAGACCACCGGCGAATCGACCACCACCACACCGGCCCGGTCGACCGATCTGCCCACGACGCCCCCGACCGTGTCGCGACCGACCTCGTCGACACCCGTGTCCTCGACGGCAGCCACGACCTCCGGACACGTCAGCCCCTTCACCTCCGCGCAGCCCGGACCGAGCACGGCCGGCCCCTCGACCGCACCGACGAGTTCCGCGTATCCACACGGCACCAGAGGCGCCTGGCCGGTCGACGGCTCGACGACGGCGCCGGAGAAGACCGCACCGCAGGACCGGCCGCAACAAGACCAGCCACAGCAGGACCAACCACAGGCCGAACCACAGGGACAGGCGCAGGCCGGCACGCAGCACCAGCCGCAGCGGCCGCAGCCGGTGCAGCTGCGTAACCTTCCGGCGTCGGTGTCCCCGGTCCAGCACCGGCAGAGGTCCGGGCTGAGCCGGATGTTCCAGGGGATCACCCGCCGGATACCGACGGCAATGGTCGACGGCCGCCGGCGAGATGTGCGGGATGAGCCTTGGCATGAGCCCGCCAGCATGCGCAATCCCTATCTGCAGTTGACCGGCCAGGGCAATAAATGGGACCTGTGGCTGCGCCCCGAACAGCGCGTACGAACGACCGAGGGTCATGTGGTGGGCCGGTTCGGCGGCTGGCTGGCGATGCACTGGCTGCTCTACGAGTCCTCCGGCCAGGGCAGATTCGACTACACGACCCTCACATCGGAGCAGCGGCAGCAAGCGATCGACGTGATCTCCGGTCTGCGCGCGGGCAGCGCGGAGCAGACGGGAGATCAATGGCTCCGGTGGGCGCAGCTGAGTCTTGGCGACAGCGCCAGGCACGCGCCCCGGGAATCCACCGACCCCAGAGATCTGCCGAGTGATGCCCGAGCGTGGATGGTCAGTCCCGGCAATCACACCGTGTTGGCCGTGCAGCGCGTCGGCGATACGGACAAATTCCGCGTCTACGATCCCAACACCGGTATGGCCGGGGAATCGAACGCGGCGGCGCTTAATCACATAATGACCGAGCACGGCATCACCGATATGGTCATTCTCGACCCCGCGAATCTGCCCGCGGTGCCCGGTCGGATGCCGATGGCAGGGGCGGTCGACGCCGCGAACGATCGACTGCCGGACTATGTGGTGCCGCACGGCTCCACCGATCACAGCACCCCCGTGCCGCAGCATGATCACTCCGCCGAGACGACTGAGGATGCCGGCCAGGACAGCCAACCCCCACCCGGGTACGAGCTTCCCCCTCCACCCGACTACAACGCCACCCAGCGAGCCGAATACGAGGCGGCCAACTGCGCCGTCGTGTCCTTCGATCTGTTGTCCGCGTTCACCGGCAGGCCTCGTCCCCAGGTGTCCAGCGACCACACCGGTGTCAGAGGTATGCCGGCGGACGCGTTCCAGACCAACGCGGGCGCGCCGTTGCGCAGGTTCGACGACCACAACGACATCGCCGAACGGTTGAGAACGCTCGGCCCGGGTGCGGTGGCCCTCGTGGTCGACCACTACCAGGCCTATATCGACGCGAATGGCGTTGGCGCGCACGCGTATCTGCTGCGCGTCGGCAGCGACGGAACCTCCGTCGAGGTGCACGACTCGGCCGCTCCCGATACCCGGGCCTTCCCGCCGCCGGTCCCGCGTGAGGTGGCGGGCACGCACGCGGTGCTGTACCACGCGGACGGCACACCGGTGTCCACCGAACCCGCGAGCTCGGACGTTCTGCCCGCGACGACCCGGATCGGTCAGCTGAGTGACCCCGTCAGGGATTTCGGCGCCCACCGGCAGGGCGCCGAGGACCTGGTCCACATCGCGGCGATTCCGCAGCGGACGATCGATTGGCTACGCCAGCGCGTCATCACCGCGGTGGAGATCAACGGCGGCAAATCCGAAGCGGGACAGTGGCTTCAGGCGGCCAACAAGAACGCGACCGCCACCGACATTCGCGCGGTGCTGGACGAAATGGGGGTCGACCAGAAATTCAAGGACGAGATCAACCAGATCCTGAAGACCCGCCCGGCCACCACCAAGCTCAAAAACCTGCTGGGCATGAAATCCCGGGGTATTCCGGACCATCAGTTCCGCGCCGACGTCAACCGGAAACTGACCCACCGCCTGACCACCGCGGAAAGCTACCGGCTGCTGAGTGAGTCGGGTATGCCGCTGGGTGTGGAATACCAGGGCAGGCCGTATCCGGTATTCCTGCGCCTGAAATTGAAGGCGCGCGAGAAGACGCCGCTGCGTACCCGCCTCAAGATCAGTATCCAGCGGTGGACCTATGGCTTCTCCGAGACCAGCGATGCGGCCGGCAGCAGCAATATGCGGTCGATCGGACTGTTCTCGGGCAGCCACCTGATCGATGCCTTCAGCCACAAGTTCCTCAACTGGGGCCCGACGTGGCAGGTCAACGCCACGCACAACCAGCTGTCCACGGGTAACTCGTTCTTCTCGACGATCCAATCGATCATCAAGAAGCGGCAGACCGAAGCCGCGGCCGTACCGCACGACTTCGAGATGCAGTGGGAGATGCGTTTCAACACCGAGGGTGTGGACGGTGTGCTGTCGCCGGATCTAGCGGACAAGACCGACTGGGTGGCGATCGAGGGACCCGCACCGGACGATCTGACGGCCTGGTTCCCGAAGTATCTGGACGAGAGCGAGGGCATCCCGAAGGCCGACGAGAAGGATGCAGCCACCGTCCCCGTGCCCTGGCACCGCCCCAAGAAGGCGGCGGCCGCCGCGGCGGAGTCCTCCACGGCAACGCCCTCCGCTGCGAAGCCCGAGGAGAAGGAGGACGAGAACACCATCTCCATGGAGCAGTTCCCGTTCTACGGCCCTCTGGATTTCCCGGATCACGATCGCCTGTTCGCCGATGTGATGGCCTCGTTCCCCAACCAGGTCAGGGGCATTTCGAAGAGCTCAGCGGTCGGGTTGCGGGAGTTCTTCGGCGACAACTTCCGCGGCAACATCCCGATGATGCACGGCGGCGCGGCGCAGTCCCCGACCCTGTACACCTCATCCGGTAAACCGCTCGGGTACTTCGAGGTGGAGATCGCCGACTTCCACGGCGGCGACACCCTCACCGGCCCGACCACCACCCCGGGCGCCTCCCGGCTCGAATACAACGTGCTGCGGGCGTTGCGCAATCAGGCCAGCGCCGCGATCTCCAACGCGCTCGGCGGATCCGTGGGGATGTCCTTCGGGCTGGGTAAGGGCAAGTCCGACAAGACGACCGGCTATTCCCCGATCGGGGCGACCCTCACGCCCATCAAGGTCGGATGGGCCCATCAGCACAGTCATACGCTGAGCTACGGCGGCCGGGCCTACACCTCGCGCGCACTGCGCCTGGTGTCCCACCTGCTGCACACGACACCCCAGATGGAAGTCCGGGTCAAGTTCGTCCGGCCCAACGGTCCGCCCGTCCAGCCGGAGCCGGGCACGCCGCTGGCGCCGAAAACCGCGGGCGACCCCCCGGGCAAGCGCTACCGGATCAACATGCTGATGCCCTCCAAACAGGACCTCGGCAAGCGAGTCACAGAGGACAAGGACCGCCGGTATCTGCGCCCGGACATACTGCATCTGCAACAACTCGGGCTGATGACCACTCCGTTGCGGGTCGATATCCCCGACAACGTCTGGAATGGGATCGAGTCGTTCGTTTCCGAGAAGGGGTTCCTCGCGCCGTCGACCGAGAGTTCGGGCTTCTTCGACCAGGATTCCACCAAGAATCAGCGGCTGGAGAACTCCCGCAAGCTCTCGCAGATGAAGGCGCGACTGACGCGGCTGGGCACGGCGGACGAGATGCTCCAGAACGGCGCACGCACCGTTTTCGAGAAGTCCAACGGCGTCGACACCGAGCGCATCACCGTCACCATCAAGGCCGCCCGCGACTACAACACCAAAGATGGCCGCTACGACAAGGACAGCGACCCCAACGACGGCGTCGTCCACGAATGGGTGACCGGCGGCGTCCAGACGATGAACTACTCCGGCATCATCCTGTCCTCCGGTGAGCACTCGCAAAGTACGCCCAACTCGTTGGATATCGGCTTCAGCGCCGCGTTCACCAATCCGTTCGACGTCGAGGGCAGCGAGGGGATCGCGAACATCACCGGCACGTACGACCGGACCTTCAGCACGTCGGAGACGACCGAGGCCGATCACAACCACGCCGAGGAGAACTACACCTTCAGCCCGAAGGTCCTCCAGCTGTTCAAGGTGCCCACCCGCTACTACGTGGAGATCTCCTACAGTCACGGTAAGCCGCCGTCGACCCCGATCGAGGGCAAGGGCAACTATCACCTGGCCGTCCCCACGTACCTGACCGGCGCCAAGGCCGATACCACCCCGCCTGTGGCACCGACGATCCGCGGCGAGCTCGACTCCAAACAGGCGGCCGATTTCACCCAGCGCCTCGGCATCCCGGCGATAGCCTCGATCACCAAGAAGGGCGTCGGCAGGCTGCCCCTGTCCGCCGTCATCGCCGGACACCCGGTCGGGGAGATCCTGCACAAGGCCACGATGGGTCTCCTCGGCGATATCCAGCGCGACGCGGCCGCCGAGGTCAGCGAGCGCCTGGCCAAGGGCGAGGACCCGTCCGTATTCGACAAGCTCCCGACCTCCGGGCAACAGATCGAATCGGATCTGGAAGCCCAGAAGGCCGGCTCCTCCCAGCGCAGCGGATTCGCCTCGTATGTGCCGAATTTGAGCTCGTTCACCGGTGGTTCGTGGTTCAAGTCGTCGGCTCCGAAGACGGAGAGTCACGAACTGACCGAAACCGGCAAGAAAACCAGCACGCCGAAAGAGGCCGAGCCGCAGGCCAAGAAAGCCACCGAGGGTGAAGAAACTCAACCGACGAAGCCTGCCGGCGACCAGCGCGAGGGCGATAAGGCGGACTCGACCGACGACAGCTGGTCGGCCTACGGCGGCCGGGCCTGGGACAGGGTAGCAGGCTTCGGAACGAACGTCGGAAAGTGGTTGCGGCGCCTCACAATCGGCGATCCGGCGCTGAGTCCTACCGGCTCGGTGAGTTCGGCCTTGCACACCTCCTACTCACCGCACCACATGACCTCCTTCGCACCGTTGATCTTCCGCGACTCGTACAAGTTCGGCAGCGAGATCCCCGGCGGTCTGGCCGGCACGGATTACAGCGTCGATGTGCGGGGCTACTTCGACAACATCACCTCGCTCGGAGCGACGCCGATCGACACCGAGCACTGGCTCGAGGGAACCAACACCACCGCGCGGACCATCACCAAAAATGTCGGTAACAAGGGCTCGATCACCGCCCAGGGCACCTACGGCGAGCACTCCAACGACAGTAAACGCCCCAGCGGAGGCTGGCAGGGCAGCGATACCACCAGCAAACACGTCACAAAAGCCGACGCTACCGACACCATGCGGGTCACCTCCGACTACAGCGTCAAGGACTACAACGCCAACGTGTATCGGTTCTCGGCCGACGCCCACTACGCCGTCACCGTCAAGGTCGGCCTGCGCAACTACCTCAGCGGCCTGCTGCACGGCAAGCCGTATTCCACTCGCACCCGCGTCGTCGACGCGCCCCAGCGGCTCGAGTTCTTCCTCACCGACAATGACCTGCACGACAACCCCGAGTATCTCGAGCTCGTGCGGGAGTACGCCAAGTCCAGCGGTGAGAAGGTCGAAATCATCCCCGAGGAGATGGTGAAGGACGAGAAGGGGGACTGGCAGCCGACCGAGCGCCGCCTGCTCTCGGACGCGTACGCCGGCAAACGCGCCGACGATCCGGAAACGGCCAAGGGCCTGCTGTCCTTCGGCGCGGTCACCGAGGTCATCTTCGACGACGGCCGCGGAGCCCTGGAAGACACCGCCACGAAACTGGTGGAGAAAATGGCGCACGGCACGACCATCGTCGGCTCGAACAACCACAACCCCGCCGTGCCGCAGCTGATCAACGAGCACACCACCAGTTTTGGCGTACGCAACCTCGCCAACGCCGGATCGGAGGGCAATCACTCGTTCCACTTCGTCGACCGGAGCGGAATCGTGCCGCGCCTGGTCGGTGTCACGTTCACTGCCCGACCTCGGCCGGACAAGGACCTGCCCGACGGGCAGACCCTGGCGACCATGCAAGGCAAACAGGTTCCGCGCACCGCCGCCCTGGACAACGTGCACCGCCACATCCGCCCCGACGGCAACGCCCTGCTCGAACCGGACGCGACCAGCGTCGGCACCAGCCGCACCAAGGGCAACCAGCTGAGCTTCAGCATGGGCGGTCAGAAGAACGGCCATCGCCCCGTCGGCACGGTCTCCGTCGGGCGCACGGGTGCGCACAGCGACACCCAGAATTCGACTCGCGACCTGAGCGCGTGGCAGCGCAGCGCCGACGCCCAATACGAGTTCAAGGTCCCCACCGAGTACACGGTCACGGTCGACTCGCGGCCGATGACCGAGGCGTTGTCGACATATATCTACGAAAAGGTCACCGACCTCGCCATCATGGGCGGGCAGTGGATGGGAGCCACGCAGGGGCTGGTTCCCGAGGAACTGCCGCCCCCGGGCAAGTCCGACTCCGAGAGCGTGAATGCCCTTTCCCATGTGCGAGTGCATGTTTCGGATACCAAACCGATTCCGAAGGCCGGGATCGCCCCAACGCCCGAGGTCTCGCGGACCAAGCCGCAGACTTTCGATTTCGATCCGACCTCGAAGACACTGCGTCCCGCACCGATCACCGACACCGCGCAGGACTTGAGCGATCGCGATCTGGAGGCGGGCAACGATGTCGCGCCCGCGGACAAGGTACCCGCGGACATACGCAAGCTGCTGTCGGTGGAACCCTGGCGGCCCGAGTACTCGTTCGACATCCGCGAATTCGACGGATCCAAGAAACTCGCCGAGGCGATGCTGTCCGTCGACGACTCATCGAAGACCAACGACGCCACCCGCTCGGCCGAGGCCATGTTCAACCGGCTGGTCACGCTCGTCGCGAGCGGCGACCTGACCTCCCTCGGCCCGCAGTCCACCGCGCCGTTCCTGAACGTCGACTCGCCCGACACCGTCGCCCCGAACACCGCGGAGACCACCATCGGCGGCACCAAGATCAAGGTGAGCCTGTATTCGCCGCGTTCCGAGGACTCCACCACATCCATCGCCATCGACCGCTTCGAGTTCTCCAACGACAGCATGAGTTCCTCGGAGAGCAAGAGCACGACGCCCGCCGCGAACTTCGCCTACAGCGGCGCGGCCACCGAGGACGGCAACCACCGCCTGGGCTTCAGCAACCTTCCGCTCGGCGGCGGGACCGAGCACGACGGCGGCAGCGGCGGCGTCGGCAGCGTGCGGCGCAACCTCTGGCGTACCAACGCGCCGACCGAGGGGCACCGCCTGCGCGTGGTCGCCCTCTTCGAGGTCAAGGGCCCCAAGGGAACCGTCTGGGTCACCGGCGACATGGTCCTGCGCACCATCGAGACGCCACCGGACGAGCACGTCGCACTGACCGAAGCCGAGGAAAAGGCCAAAGCCGCCGCGGAGAAGGCCAGAAAGGACGCCGAGGAAAAGGCCCGGCGCGAAGCCGAAGAACGCAAGGCGGCCGAGGAAAAGGCCAAACGCGAAGCCGAAGAACGCAAGGCCGCCGAAGAGAAGGCCAAACGCGAAGCCGAAGAACGCAAGGCCGCCGAAGAGAAGGCCAAACGCGAAGCCGAAGAACGCAAGGCCGCCGAAGAGAAGGCCAAACGCGAAGCCGAAGAACGCAAAGCGGCCGAAGAGAAGGCCAAACGCGAAGCCGAAGAACGCAAGGCCGCCGAAGAGAAGGCCAAACGCGAAGCCGAAGAACGCAAAGCCGCCGAAGAGGCTGAGGAGAAGGCCAAGAAAGAGGCCGCCGACAAGAAGGCCGCAGAAGAAAAGGAACGGCAAGAAGCCGCCGACCGCAAAGCCGCCGAAGAGAAGGCCCAGCGCGAAGCCGAAGAACGCAAAGCCGCCGACGAAAAAGCACGGCAAGAAGCCGCCGACCGCAAAGCCGCCGAAGAAAAAGCCCAGCAGGAAGCCGAAGAACGCAAAGCCGCCGAGGAAAAGGCACGACAGGAAGCCGCCGACCGCAAAGCCGCCGAAGAGAAGGCCCAGCGCGAAGCCGAAGAACGCAAAGCCGCCGAGGAAAAGGCACGACAGGAAGCCGCCGACCGCAAAGCCGCCGAGGAAAAGGCCCAGCGCGAAGCCGAAGAACGCAAAGCCGCCGAGGAGGCCGCCAAGAAGGCTGCCGAAACGGAGGAAAGCGAGCCCGCACCGCCGTCAACCAACGCGCGGCACAGTGGCCGAAGGTACAACGTGGTGGGCGGGATCACCCCGGCGCCGGGGCACGTCTGGGAAGATATGCCCCGCGACGGCGACTGCTACCCCGCCACCCTCGAACGCATCATCTACCGCGACAACCCACCCGCCACACGGGACGAGCTGAACCAGCGAATCCTCGACATCCGCGGAGATATCGCCAACGAGCTGACCGCCAACGCCGACGAATACTTCCAGGACTTCCAAAATATCGCCGCCGCCGCGGAAAGCGACGAGGGCCCCACCATCCTCGGCCCCACAGAAGCCGCCACCCTACGCCGAGCGGTCCGAGACGGCCGACTCCGCGAGCTCTACGACCAGCAAGTCCGAGACATCCGACGCCACCAGGTCTGGGAAAACGCCATCAGCCACATCGTTCCCAAGGCCAGCGTCGCCGTTCTCAGCGGCCGAAACCTCGCCCTCAGCCTGGACAGCTCCTACAACAGAACAGCCACCGGAACCGTCCTCGGCCCCGAAGACCTCGAAAACCCTACCCATCCGGACGCCACCGTCCTACTCCACAGCGACCACTTCTACCTCGCCGTACCGCGCATCCACCCATCCGCACGCAACTGGAACGAGCTCACCCACTATCTCGGCGCCAATCCCGCCAACCACGCACCGCAGACGCTCATCGACACCACCACGGGCGACGACGAGATCATCGTCCTCGGCGACCAGACCGGTGCACGCTACGTCTGGCTACCGTCCACCGGCGGAGATTCCACACACGGGATGGCCCCCGCCGGCGAACTGTACGACGCCAACGACAACCCGATACGCCGCATCACGCTGGACCACCTCTTCCGCGACCCCGCCATCACCGTGGCTCGCATCCCCAGCAGGGCAATCCACGACGACGACATCCCCCAGACGGACGACCTCGATCCACCCGCGACCGACGACGATTCGCACTCCGATACCGATTCGCCGAAGCTCCCGCCCATAGACCTGAACCGCATCCAGTCCATGGGCTCCACCGCGTCCAACCTCGGATCGGCGGCCCCCGCCGAATCCTCGTCCACCACACCGACCGACAGCCCGGAGACCCCCGGCAAGCCGTCGACCGGCACCACACCCGTGCTCCAGCCGCTCGACCTCGGCAACCTCGACTTGGGCGACCCCAGCCTCGGCCACCTCGGCACCGACCTCGGCGACCTCGACCCGGACACCTTCGGCCCGGCCGGAAACATCGTCCTCCCGCCCGAATCCCCCACGGGCACAGTCATCCACAACCCGCTGACCGACAAGGAATCGGTCCACAGTACCGAGGACCACGAGCAACAGACGCCGATCGTCTCGCAGACCGAAACCTCCGCACCCGCCGACACCAAGCCCGCCCCGCTCACCGACAAGCCGATCCCCGCCACCGACCAGGCCTCGGCTACCGATCTCCCGTCGACCGATTACTTCGAAGAGTTCCTCTACGACAGCGCGGACGACGAAAACCTCCCCCACGACACCCAGCCGATCAAACACCTGACACAAGACGACAGCACACCGCTCACCGGACTTCCGTCGCCCGAATACTTCGAAAAATTCCTCTACGACAGCGCGGACGACGAAAACCTCCCCCACGACACCCAGCCGATCAAACACCTGACACAAGACGACAGCACACCGCTCACCGGACTTCCGTCGCCCGAATACTTCGAAAAGGCGCTCGACGACACCTCGAACGACGAACTCTTCCCCCTCGGGACCGGGCCGACCGAGCACCACGAGCTGGATCCGGCGCTCCCTCTGCAGTCGGACGTGCGACAACCAGCACACCCGCCCACCATGAACTGGGACGACCTCACAGCGGCACTCAGCCCGAATCCCCAGCTGCATACCAGGGACTCCCTCACACAGGCCACCGTGGATGCCGCCGAGATCATGGTGCTGGGCGACGAGTCGGACGCACGGTACGTCTGGAGGTCATCCGCCGGCTCATCGAGCGGTGCGATGCACGATATCGAGTTGAACCCCGTGACGGCCACCCTGGAACAACTCCTCGCCGACCCCGCGATCACCGTCATCCGCATCCCCTCACCTGAACGCAGCTACACCCCGCCGGCCGACGACGAGCTCCCACCGCTGCCCGACGACGACGATTCGGACCTCGACACCGACGACCACAAGCCTCGAACGCTCCAACCGCAGCTCTCGACCGAACCGGCGAACACCACACAATCTACGACGAGCACCACACCGGCGACGGGCTCCGAACCGCAGCAGTCACAGACCCGCGACGACGAGCACCTGGAGACGGAATCGGGGCCCGGCAGCACCCGGTTCGAGGTCCCCTCCGTCGTCGTCACGGATCCGTCCGGGACATCCCACACGCGGCACATCGAAGACGAGCTGAAGCCGTCCGCCCTCGGACAGCCGGCGGATGCCGAGGGAGACGAGCCGTTCGAGGAGTATGAGCGCGCCGTATTCTCGCCGCCGCGTTCGGCCGTGCAGCCCGCATCGCAGCAGTCGGGCTCGGTGGTGTCGCGCGCGATCGAGGATTTCGAGGACATATTCGACCAGCCGCTCAGACTGGAACAGTTGTACACAGCCCTGCAGCCGGAGTGGCCGGACCTGTCGTTCGATGACCTGCAGCTGCTGCGGACACACTCCTATCTGGAAAACGACATGCGGCCCCCGACTGTGGCGCAGGAAAATATGGATGCCTTCGTACGGGGCATTTGGGACCACCGCGGGTCGTTCCCGAACGTGAATTACATCTACAACGCGTATTTGAACCGGGGTGCGGGCGAAGCTCCCGAGGCTAACGCCTTCAAGGAGGAGATGGTTCGAATCCTCGCAAGCCGCGCGCCCGGACCCGCGCGGCAGGCATCCATGGAGGAGGTGGGCGTACTCACGCCGGACAGCGCCGGCAATTTTGCGCCCGAAGACATCCCTGTCGTGCATTTCGCCCGGGAGAACGCGTCCGGCGAGACGCTCGACGGGGACCCAGGGCTCAAGATTTACATGAATACGTCCGGCAACGCGCGGTCCCAGGTCACGGCCCACCTTGTACGCGAGGTTCTCGATGCCCCCGACCGGTTCCCTGGCGTCGACGAGGTTAAGGCGTTCGGCCCACGAGAGCGGCGAGTGGACAACGTCGTGGCCTACGTCCGAGATGTGGATGCGGCGCAGCGGGTGCTCGCGTGGCTGCGGGAATTCCAGTCCAGTCACCTCGATATGTTCCTGTGGGACGCGCCAACCGGGTCCGAACAGGAACTGGCCGGTGTGGGCTTCGGCGCCGAAGCGCTGAAAGACAGTTTCGGCATGGCTCGGGCCTCCGCGATTTCCATAGCGCTCGACACCCACCGCGACGGCACATTCGAGGACTTCCGTGCCGAAGTGCACAACCAGTTCCGCAGCAGAGACATCGATCCAGTTCAGGTGCACCTGCACCTGCCGCTGGAGGAGGACGACGAGCTTGTCACACCGGAGACTCCGCACTTCGACGACTTCGACACGGACGAACCCGCCACCGCCGTCCCGCTCGACGAGCCGCAATTCGCCACGGACGAACCCGCGACAGCCGTCTCGGTTCCCGACCTGACGCACAGCCCGCAAATCACCGAAACCAACACGGTGAGGCAGACTTTCGACCTGAGCGCCGTCATGGCCGAACTCCGCCGTGATGACAGCGAAGAAGGATCGGTCTACAGCACCGACGAACCCGCCACGGCCGTCACTGTTTCCGATCGAACGGACCAGACCCGCAGCCCGCACACCACCGAAACCGACACGGTGGACCCGGCTTCCAGCGTGGGCGCCTTTGCGGCCAAGCTCCGCGGAGATGACGAATCGTTCGAATCCGAACCGACCACGCCCACCGATCACCCCACATCTCTGCCGCTCGAGCAGCCGACCGAGCAGCCGCCGGCGCCCCGATCGAGCAGCACGCAGCAACCGACCCGGAGTGTGCGCTGGGCGAATAACCTGCCCACGAGATCCGAGACAGGCCAGCGATCCTTCCCCCTGGTACCCACCAGGACCTCACGGACCTCCGACCCCAGGCTCACCGGCGAGTTCCAGCCCACCGAATCAACGGCATCCGACGACACCGAAACCCACAGCATCGACGAATCCGTCCAGGAAACGCCGACCCGGCCGGCCGACGATACGACGTCCAGCACGATCGGACATCGCAGCGCCCCGATATCCGATGGCAGCACACGGATTTCCGACGACAGCACCCCGGCTTCCGACAGCAGCATCTCGACGCTCCCTACCGATCGCGGCCCGCGCACACCCTCCCGTGGCCCGCGCACCCAACTGCGACGCCTGCGCAACTTCGTTGCCCGCCTGCGCGACCGCGACGATTCGACGAGCACCACGACGCCCGACACTTCGCGGCAACGCACACCAACACCGTCGACCGGCGGCACCCGGCACCGAAACACCCTCCGGCAGTGGCTGAACCGCCGACGCAGCGACACCACCGCCCCCACCACGCGGCCGATCCGCACCGACGGCACGACCCCCCACGCCGCCGTCGCCGTCACCAACCCGACGCGTACGACAACGGAGCGCTCCGCCAACCAGTGCCTCGTCGACGCGCTCACCGGCATCGCCCGCAGACAGCCCCGCGCACCGATCCGCATACCGCAACAGCCCTCTGCCCTGGCCGGCCGCTCGAGGAAGGAAACCGAGAAGGCCGCCGGCGGCAAACTGCGCGGATTCACCGACCACGAGGAGATCGCCCACCAACTCCGGGTGCACTCCTACCTCGGCAACGGCTCGCAGGCCCTCGTCGTCGACGTGCACCCGACCGCCAATGCGAACGGCGTCGGCGCACATGCCTACCGGATGGTCAACAAAAACGGCGTCATCTACGTCTACGACGCAGACGACCCCACCCACAACTATCCCGGACAGCGCAGGGCCCCGGGCGGCACCTACGCCGTCCTGTACGCCCCTGATGGCACCCCGACCAGCCCACTCCCGATCCGCGGCAACGACTTCCCCAGATTCCCCCGCAAAACCCTCATCGGCGCACCCTCGACCTCGACGCAACCGGGCGAAACCACGCCCGCCCAGTACGAATCGGGCCCCGCCGCCGGGCATCCGCAACAGGACGAGCACGCCCCGGCCCCCCACGCGTACACCTCGCCCGACGAGTTGGCCACCGACCTGCGCTCGGCCGCCGCGAATGACGAGCCTGCCTCGGCCGACGCCGACCTGCTCGGCGCCGACCTGCTGGACAAACTCGGATTCGATCTCACCGGCACCGTCAACCCGGTACGAGCGCATTTCGACGAAACCGGACTCGAACGCCCGCAGGTACCGCAGCTCACCCCCCAGCAGCGGGCGGCACTCGCGAATCCCGCCGTCCCGATCGCGTTGCCCCGCCCCACGACAACCGGTGACAACGTACTCACCCTCGTCGACCACACGGGCCGGGTGCAGCGGCTCGCGAACAGCGGCACCGCGCACGCGACACTCGTCCGCCCGCAGGACGGGCACCCCTACTACGACATTCGGCACCCGGACGGACAGCGCCAGCAGATCCTGCACGCCTTGATCCGCGACCTCCCTTTCCAGCCCGACAGCACTCCAGCCGGCCCCAACGGCAGCAGGTCCGGCACGCTGAGCTGGAGCACGCCCCGCGCCCACGTCCGATTCCTCGCCGTCGACACCGCCGGCCGGCCGGCCGTGGCACGCCTGCCCTACGAAGCCGCTCTCGCGACACGGCCCGCGGCCGGACCATGGTCGTGGGTGAAGGTCCCCGATCACCCGCAATGGATTCGCGTCAACAACCTCGGCGGCGTCGCCCCGGGGCTGCCGGTGCTCGCCGATCGGCACGCCCATCCGCTGTTCGGGCCGCAGGGGCCCCGACCGCAGGACGCGCGCCAGGGCAGAGCCAACGATTGTTTCCTGGTCGCCCCGCTCAAACAGATGGCCGCCAGCAACCCGCAGGCGATCGAGGAGATGCTGGCCGACCATGGAGACGGCACCGTCAGCGTCCGCTTCCGTGTCGAAGGCAAGCCCGAATGGGTGCGCGTCGAGAAATCGATCTACGTCACACCCGGCACCGACAAGGGACACTTCGCCGGACACGAACCCGGAGAACCCCTGTGGGCCGCCCTGATCGAGAAGGCATACGCGCTCCGGTTCGGTGGCGCCCACGGCTACCTCGGCCTCGACGACGGAGGTATCGCGGGGCGAGCGACCGAACATCTCGGCAAGGGTTTCCACCAGGCCGCAGCCGGGCCGAAGTACGCGGCATGGAACTCCGAGCAGAACGCGATGGTGGAGGTCGAGCAGCCGGGTCGGCCGCAACCCGCACGCAGCATCGCCGACGCGCACTTCCTCCACCCGTTCCAGCTCGACGTCGACACTCTGCACGAACTGGTGGGCGGCGACCTCGAATTCTCCCGCCGGATCGCCGACACCTACCCGAGCTGGTACCGGTTCGTCAGCGCCCTGCGCGCCGCGATGGAGCGGGAGATCGACACCCGCTATCAGGGCGACACGGCCGCCAAGGATGCCGCGCGCAAGACATTCCTCGAGACCGAGGATCCCGGTTCGCCCACCGGTTTCCGCCGGTACCTGGACGCGTCTCTGACCGGGTACCTCGATGAACACCACCCGGGGCGCCCGGATGCATGGGATGCCGAAAAAGACGCTCTGACACGGTATTTCCAGGCCGTACTGCACGGACGACCCGAGGACCGATCGCTGCCCGGCTCATCCGTGGCCGGGGGCCGGGCGATCGCTCATCGAATCGAGTACGCGCTGCGCCGCGGCACCACGGTGACGATCGGCACCGGAAGGCTCGGGCAAGAAGACGAGAGCGTCACCGCGGTACCGGGTTTGGTCGGCGATCACGCCTACGCGGTGCTGGGAATCGAACGAGACGAGACCGGCGCCCCGGCTCGCATTCTCCTGGAGAATCCGTGGGGCCACCAGCCATGGAACAAGGACGGGATCTCTCCCGACCCGATCGAGGGCATCGAATACCGCGACGATCCCGACGGCACGAGATACCGCGTGGCATCCGACGGGACGATGTTCGCGACCAGCACGTCCGGCGTCAAGCATGTGAAACGACCGGGCGACATCGCATGGTCTCCCGACCCGGACCGCACCGACCCACCGGATATGACCATCCCGGGCCGGGGCGGCATCATCGCCGTCAGCCTCGAGCACCTGCCGAAATTCTCGGGCCTCACCATGACCGGCCCCGGCGCACACGGCCTGTACGGACCCGACCACCCCGCAAGCCTCGTCGTGCAAGCAGGCGCGGCATCGCAGCGCCTGACCAGTCCCGACCTGGTGACGAAATCCGCTGCGCCGCAGCTCGATCCATCCTTCGAATCCACACCCTTCGAGCAATCCACGCTACTCGGAGGCGACGGCGAGTACGACGCCGTATATCCGGCGGAAGCCGAATACCAGGCGCCCTACGACTCGGCGGACGAGCTGCTCGGCGACCTGAACGCGGCCTCCGCGAACCATGCCCCGGCCCCGGCCGACGCCCCACTCCTCGGCCCTGACCTGTTCGGCCTTTACCGGGCACCGGCGCCCCCTCCGTTCATGGCCGGCCACAACCACCGCAACCTCACCGCGGGCCAGGGCGTTTCGTTGATGCAGGTGCTCGACCTGACCCGGAACAAGCCCCTCAAGCCCAGACACTTGAACCCCGCCGGGAAAACCCTGGTCGACAACACCGCTTGGACCATCGAACACGAACGGTCCGACGACAAGCTGTCCTCGTGGGCCCCGGCCGCGAACGTTCCACCGCTGGACAAGCGCACCTCGACACCGTTGATGACGCACGCGATCTGGCTGGGCGGACCGCTGCGTGACGCGGGCACGCAGGCGACGTTCCGCGAGAAATTCGGCAAGTTCGGCGACGAATTCCACCAGTCGGTGAAACCGGTGCTGTGGACGGACGTGTCGCGTGAGCAGTTCACCGAGGCGCTGAACACACCCGCCCCGACCGACGGCTCGGCCGATCCGCTGCGCGACGTGCGCGATATGGCCGCCTGGGCCAAGGAGCACCACGTCCTGCTCGTCAACGTGAACGAGGTGTTCAACAGCGAGAACCCCATGCAGCTGCAGGAGTTCTACAACTCCGAGGTGCACAAGGGCGTCGGCCTCGGCTACGCGGCGGCCAGCGACATTCTTCGGATGGAGATCCTGCACCGCTTCGGTGGCATGTACTCCGACGGCGACAACGAGATCGAGAATATCGAGGACCTGTACCTGACCGCCGAGTCCGACAAGGGATTCGCCATCCACCGGACCCCGCAGCGCACCGGTAACTCAGCGTTCGTGATGTCCAAGGGGCACCCGTTCGCCCAGGCCTATCTGGACCAGCTGCGGGAGAACTACGGCCAGACCCAGGAACAGTTGATGCCCCCGGACGTCAACCGAATGCCACAGGCGTTCTTCGACTTCGGGCTCGGCAAACAGAACCGCAACTCGGTGAGCAGGCGCACCGGCCCGGAGACGCTGAACAAGGTCCTGCGGCGGCTCGGCTACACGGGCCACACCGACCCCAGGCTGCCCAGCATCGACGGCATCTGGATGAGGAGCGACGCCAGCTGGCTGCGGCCGCCGCCGGACGGTGCTTCCGCGCTGCCGCCGCACGACCGCGCGTCCACTCTGGAGCTGACCAAGAACGTCGTGCAGTCGCTGGTGCGCAGCATCTACAACCGCGGCGGCGACTTGCACCTGACCTCCGTGGAACCGCTCGTGGCCAAGCACCCGAACCCGGATCTGGTCTGGCACGCGGCGATCTCCTACCTGACCTCGCACCCCGGCCTGGCGCACCAGATCAAGTCGGTAACCGACCGGCGGACCGTCCAGGGCGAGCATCACGATGTGCGGCTGCCGGACTCGGTGCGGGCGATGCTCCACATCTCGCAGACGGAAGAACGGCTCAACCTCGGCGAGACCACACGACCGGCCTACACCCCCACCGCCGCCAACTGCCTCGACGACACGCTGACGGGCATCTCACAGGCCCTGCCCAACGCACCGATCCAGCTACCACAAGCCCCCGCACCCCTGAGCGGCCGCTCACAACGCGAACTCGAGGAAGCCGCCGGCGGCAAACTAGTCGGCTACCCGGACACCCGCCGGATCGCCAGGCAACTCGAGCTCCTCGGCCCCGGCGCACACGCCCTCGTAGTCGCCGTGCACGAGACCCCCACCACGAACGGCGTCGGCGCACACGCCTACCGCATGACCGTCAACCCGAACGGCCTCGTCGTCGTACACGACACCGCCGCTGTCTCTTATACACCTCTGACGC
>NZ_JAGPOX010000152.1 GCF_019038435.1 Nocardia alni | reverse complement strand
GAGGGTCTCCGGGTGGGAAGTGGAGGGCCGCAGCGGCGTGGGCGAGCCGTCGGCGCTCGGGACGGTGGTGTTCTGACCTTCGGTCTCCAGGTGAGCCGCGGTGGCGTGGGGCCGGCTGTCGATTTCGGCGGCCGAGCCGCGGTCGGCGCTCGGCGGGCGCTCGGCTGGACGCCGCGTGAAGGTTCCGGAGCCCGGGGGCGTGGGCTCTTGCGGGCGCATTCTCGGGCGCTGGTGCTGCTGTTCCGCGCTGGTGCCCGGCCTGCTGGGTCGGGGGTGTTGCGGTGGTGAGGTTGCGTCTTCGTCGTCCGAGGATTCGTCTTCGTCGTCGGAGGATTCGTCCTCGTTGTCGGCGCCCCCGTCCTCGTCCTCGGAGGGTTCGTCGTCCTCGTCGTCGGAGCTTTGATCCTCGTCCTCCGAACCTTCGTGGCGATCCTCGGATGACGCGGGCGCGGGCTGTGTGGGTTGGTCGGTGTCCGTGGTCGGCGGTGCTGTGATGGTGTGCGGTGCTGTTCGGGTCTGTGGGGGCGGTTGCTGGGCTTCGGTGGTGGCGGGTGCTTGCGCGGTGGGTATCGAGCTCAGGTACCAGCCGCCCCCGGGTGTGGTTCCGATGTCGTAGCTGCCGTCGTCGTTACGTCTCAGGAATACGACCGGCCGCCCGGGAGCGGGGAGGAACTGGTCCAGCACCGTGTCGCCGTGCATGACGACGACGTTGGTCCGGGTGAGATATGCGGCGGCGAACAGGGTGAAGTCGATGTCGTCGTGTCCGTGCACGTGGCTGTCGGTGGTGTTGCCGGCGCGCAGCGCGGTGATTACCTGCTGAACCTGATTGGCCCGCATGCGGGCCGTCGTGGCGCGGAATTCGGTGGCGGCGTCGAACAGGTCGGTCTCGTCGGCCTCGGGATCCTGCCGCAGCTGGTGGATTCTTGCTCGCTGAGCCGCCTGGGCGGCCTCGAGGACGTCGGAGCTGAGGTGTTCGATGAACTGGCTGCTACCGGGTGATCGGCGATGGGCGTCCAGTTCGCGCTCGAGGCTCGCCGCCACGTTGTTGCGAAGCTGGGTGGCTACGGTGTCGAGCTGGTCGGGCCGGCTGGCGTGGACGGCGGCCAGCGTCGTAATGACCGGCTCCTGGTCGGCGCCGTGGACGCGGCGCCAATGGGACGGGGCGGGGCGGGCGATATCGACGGGGTAGGTCCGGCCGGGCCCGGCCAGGCGGTTCGCGAAGTCCGCCCTGCTGATGGTGACGGGCTGGGCCGGCGTGCCACCCGGCGGACGGATCTCGATGTCGCCGCTCGGGAGCATTCTGGCCACACCACTGGCGGCCCGGAATTCGGTGCCGGTGAGGAAGTCGTTGACTTGTCGTAGCCGTTGTGCGAGATCGGAGTTGGACAACCGCGTGAGCAGACCGGGACTGCCCGGCCCCCGGGATCGGACCACGAGCATGCCGATGTGCTGGTTCCGGACAAGTGATCCCACGAAATCTCGGGCCGCCTGCGGGGTCTGCACAGGACTGTCGTGGATGGTCATATCGGTCGACTGGTCCCGCCTGACATACCCCGCCTCGGTCGCGGTCATCCGGAACATTGCACGCCGTCCGAAACCGTAGATCCGGCTGCCGTGTGCGTCGTCGGTGGTCGCGAAGGCCTGCTGGAAATCCTCGGGTTCGAATGTCTCGAACATGTCGCCGCGTGGACCGGCCTCCCGGAAGTAGGGCACTGCCGGGCCATCGTCCGACGCACTCGGGAGGGCTGTGTCGGGCGATGTATCCGCTGGCTTGTCTTCGCGCTGCGGGGGTTCGGTGCCGTCAGGAGGTTTGCCGTCGGTGGGTTTGTCGTGAGGTGGTGATGGGGGCCGTGTGGTGCCGTCGGTTGCCGAGACGGCGGCGGGTTGTCCGGATCGGGAAGGTGTGCGCACGACGGTGATGGTGGGATCGGCCAGGACCTCGTCGAGGGTTCTGTTGACGCGTGCGTTGGCGGCGTTGTGCATTTCGCCGTTGTAGGGGCCGTCGGGTGGCCACCAGAAGTATCGTGCGTTGGCTTGGTCGCCGAGCACCACGACGTCGGTACCGTGGGCGGGGAGTTTGGCGAACGAGGTGGGGGTGTGTTCTCGGGGGTTCGGGCCGAGCAGGTCGTTGAACTCGTTCCAGCTTCTGGCGGGTGCGGGTGTTTGTGGCTGTGCGGTGGCGGCGGGTGGGCGGATCGCCGGGCCGGGTATCTGGTGGCCGGTGGTGGGGACAGCGAGGTAGTAGTGCTCGTGGTGGGTCGGTCCGTGGACCAGGACGGTGGCGTGGGGTGTGCGGGTGTCGCGGGCGGTGTTGGGGTCCTCGCCGAGGATCACTCCGGCGGTCTCCCTGTATTCCGGCATCTGCACGCGCAGCAGAAGCCCCTGCCGGGCGACTACGGCCCCGGCGGCTCGAGGCACCAGGTGGCTGATTGCGGTTCGCCATATTCGTCGTCTGGTTATCTGCTCGACCTGCTCGTTGAACCGCTCCCGGAGCATGATTCGGTTCCTCGAGCGGATCAGGGATCGCAATTCGCCGCGTTCGAGGTCCGTGGCGCCGGGCACTTCGGCGGCGGACAGGACGGCGGCGAACCCTCTGAAGTATTCGTCGGCGTTGTCGCGCATCTCGTCGGCGACTTGTTCGCGCAGGAAATCTATCCGCCGGTCCAGTTCGGACTGTGAGCCGGCCGGTTCGCTTGCCCAGACGATGCGTTCGAGGGCGTAGAAGAAGCAGTCCCCGTCATCGAGCATGGACTCCCAGACATGCCCTTCCGGTGCGGCGATGCCGCCGATGGTGGCCGATCTGGGTCCGTGCCCGGCGCGCACTTTTTGTTTCGCCGTATCGATCTCGGTTTGTCCGGTGCCGGTTTTCTTCGTGTCAGTCTTCTTGGTGCCGGTTTTCTCGGATTTAGTTGATTCGGTATCTGTTTCTTTCTTCTTGGTGTCTGGTTTGGGCGTTTCTTTCGGTTCGGGTGTCGTTCCCTTGGGCTTGACGGGATCGGTCTCGGGTGCGGTTCCGGTTGTTCCAGCGGGCAGGGGCGCGGGGAAGTCGGGAGCGTCGGGCAGGTCGTCCTGGGTGGTGCGGAAGTCGATGTCGCCGGTGACCCAGACGGTGCCCTTGGGGCCGGTGACCTTGACGAGCGCGACCGCGCGCACGCTGTGTCCGATCGCGCCGAAGCCGTCGGTGTTCAATGCGGGTGTACCCCAGCGCAGCAGGTTGCGCCGGATACTGGTGACGCCGCCGGTCCCGCCGTAGCCGGCGACCTCACCGCCGAGGGGGATGGTGGGGTTGCCGCGGTTGTCGCCTTCCTTGCTGTAGGGCCAGTTGAGCCCGAAGCTTGCGATGGTGCCGAGGGTGTTGTCGGCGTGGGCCTGGTAGCTGTAGTTGGAGAACTCGAAGCGGTCGATGGCACGGGTGGAGCTGGTTTTCCACTTGCGGTTGGAGAGCAGGGTGATCTCGACCGAGGTTTCGGTGACTCTCTGGCCTGCGGGGTGTGGTTGCGGGGTGGGCAGGGCGCCGATGTCGTCGAGGTTCAGGAAGGGGGCGCTGCTCGCGGGCGCCAGGGGGGCGTCGGTGGCGCTCTCGGCCAGGGTTGTCAGGCGGATGAGCATGCCTTCGGCGCCGCGAGTTTGCAGGTTGGTGCGCTGCTTGGGGTCGACGGCCAGCAATGCCCTGCCGAATTCCGATAGGCCATCGAACTTGGAGATGGCGATCGGCCTGGTGGGTTGCCAGTGCGGCCCGTTGAGCAGTTGCTCTCTGTGTCCTGCGGCGGCTCTCTCGTGGGCCGGTCTCATATCGATGGAGCTGCTGCCCTCAGGGGGGCTGTAGGGGACGGTGGGGTCGTGCTCGTAGATGGCCGGTGTGGTGCGGGAAGGACCCGGATCGGACTCGACCCCGGCGTCCAGCGGGGTGTCGGAGCTGTGGAAACGGTAATAGCTGACGGAGCCCAGGGTGACCGCATCGGAGTGGGCGACCGGTTCCGGAATGTCGTTGGGGTCCAGTGGCGGGAGGACCTCCATGTACCGTCCGGCCTGCAGCAGAAGTTTGCCGGCCGCGTTGAGGCCGTCGCCGACCTTGCCCAGTACGTATGTGGACAGTGAGTCGGTCCAGGGCCGGTAGGTGACGGTGACGGTGTGCAGGGTGCGGACCTTGAATTCGACGCCGTCGTTGCTGCGTTGCCACGCGCGATCCGCGCGGCTGGAGTTGACGACCTCGCTCTGGTTGCCCTGGCGCGCGATGCCGATCGTGGGTACGGGGCGAACCTTGTTGAGCTGTCCGGTGGGGCTGAAGGTGACCTGGTGCGCGCGGGATCGGCTGGTGCCGATGCTGGTGGCGCCCGGCTCGAGCAGCGAATTGCCGTCGGCGCGGGCGTGACCGTACACGTTGTCCAGGGCGGCGGTGGCCGGGACTCGCTTGCCGCGTACCGCGTCGAGATCTTCGTCGGGGTGGGGGCGGACATTGAAGCTGACCTCGACCAGGCGTGTGCCGAGGAGTGGATGGCGGTCGATGAAGTGGATGGGGACGTAGCCCGCGGAGCCGACATTGGGGAGGGTGCGGGTGCCGAAGCTTGTGGTCTGCTGGTTGATGCGGTGCAGCAGGCCGGGGTGGTGATTGTTCGACCCGGGGTCGGTGGCGCCGGGGGCTACCTGCTCCACGACCGCGACCGTGGCGTTCTCGAAGGCGCTGCGGCCGCCCTCGAAGTCGACGTCCGTCGCACCGCCGAAATCGAGCACGTTGTCCTCGTCGGCGGGTCTGTTCTTGCTGGGCTTCTCGTCGGACTTCTTCTTGCTCGTGGAGTCCTTCTTGCCGGCTGACTTCTGCTTGTCCGTCTTACCGGTCGGCTTCTTCTTCTCGTCCGAGTCTTTCTTGTCGGCGGTCTTCTTCTTACCGGCGAATCCGGCGGGTAGTTTGCGATCCGCGGGGAGTTCTTCGGCGATGGCGGCGGTGATGCCGCGTTCGCGGTAGTCGTCCGCGCGGTCCTCGTATGCCTGTTCGACCAGGGCCATCAGTTCGGGATTGGCGTGCAGATCGTTGTCGGTCAGGTAGAACTCGACCGCGTCCGGCGCGTCGATCATGCGAGAGCGGGTGCTGCGGGGGCCGCGCAGGGCCACACCGCTGAGCCAGTTGCGAGTACCGGTCGTGAGCGTGACCAGCTCATGGGCGTCCGCGGAGATCCGGTGGACGATGCCGCCGTAGTCGGAGGTGACTCGCAGGGTGTCGGTTCCATCGCTGGCGGTGACGTGTTCGGCGGTGGTTCTGGTGTGCTGGTAGGTGCCGGTCGGGGTGAAGTTGGGGTCGGTTGTCTCACCGTAGCGGCCGGCCACGCTGGCGCTGGTCTGGTTGCTGTGCTGTTTCGTCTCGGTCTTCGAGGAGGTGTTGATGGATTCGAGCCAATGCTCGGTGTCGATCGGCACGGGATCCAGAACCCTCAGATTGTCGAGGTAGCCCTGAACCTTGACGGTGTAGTCGGTGCCCGCGACCGAGCCGGGGGTTTCTACCTCGAACGTGTAGTTGTCGCGGAAGATCAGCGGCGCGTAGGAGGTCATGTGGTGAGAAGATAGGGAGGCATGTACGACGGAGTGGGCCATCGATGCGGGATGCGTGGCCGATTCGCCGAAGCCGGTGCGCCAGACCCACTTACCGACGCCGGTGGCCTTGTCACTTACCCATTGGGCCGTGCCCTTCGCCGCGGCCTTGGCCTTGTCCGTCCGCGTGGGTGCTACCGAGCCGCCGTCGCTGGCCTGGTTGCTGACGGGGACGTTCGGTGCGCCGATGTGCTCTCTGTGCTCCTCAGGATCGGTGAGGAAGATCTCGGGGGGAGCCGGGGGTTCGAGTGCGCTCAGGTCGTTCCGGCGAGATGATTCCGCCGGAACCGACGTGGTCGGCTCCTGCCGCGGCGTGGCTTTCGACCATGCGGCTTTCCAGCGAGACAGGGCGAACGACTCGCCCGGTTCGTCTATCGCCGGCACGTCGTCCGTCTCCGGCTCCGTGTCGGTCGACTCGTTGTCGGGCCAGGCTCCGGGGGCCTTCGGGACCGGCTTCCTACTGAGAGCGGCTTCGACTTCGGTTTCGTGGATGAGGTCGGTGACGACGTCGATTACCGCTTTGCTGGTGTCGTGGCGGGCGAAGACGGCGGTGCGCGGAACCTTGGGGATCCCGTTTTCGAGCGAGCGGCCGAAGGAGGGCAGGGCCAGGCGCTGCACGTCGGGATCTATAGCATCGGTCGGGTCCGCGATGGTGCGGGTGGTGGGCTCCGGTGGGG
Source organism: Nocardia alni (assembly GCF_019038435.1). Classification (GTDB taxonomy): domain Bacteria; phylum Actinomycetota; class Actinomycetes; order Mycobacteriales; family Mycobacteriaceae; genus Nocardia; species Nocardia alni. The sequence goes on along the minus strand of NZ_JAGPOX010000152.1, from coordinate 17,306 downwards.
GTGGTGTGTTGTGTTTTTCGGTGGTGGTGAGGTAGGTGGGGACGGCCAGGTGATAGTGGCCCTGGGCGTGGCTGGGTGGCAGGTCGTCGTCGTGACTGTCGCTGATTTCCAGCATGTAGTCGGTGGGCAGGGAGAAGATCTGGATGCCGGGCTGGGAGCTGCTCGGCCCGGGGCTGAAGGTGTAGTTCTCCTCGCCGAAGCCCAGATCGTATTCCTCGGACTCGGTGTTGCCCTGCGAATAGGTATGCGACGCGGATATGCTCGCCAGCTTTTCGCTGTGTGGAGCGCTCAACGGATTGGTCGCCGAGGCGCCGGCGCCGATATTCCAGTTGAACGGTGTCTTGGAGGACGACACCCCGCCGGGCATGACGGCGCCGGTGTAGTTCATCGTCTGGGCCTTCTTGTTCACCCAGCGGTGGGACACGCCCTTGTGCGGATCGTTCTTCGCATCCTCTTGCGAGTCGTAGTGACGTCTGGCGAAGAGTTTGACGGCGATGCGTTCGGTGCCGGTAGGAGTCGGTTTCAGGAAGGTGGTCAGGGCGCCTTCCCTGAGCATTTCCTTCGATTTGCCCAATTGACTGAGCTGGGTGAGCAGGTCGTCGAGTTTGCGGACGTTGTTCAAGCGTTGCTCGTCGGTGGCGTCCTGGGTCAGTTTGTCCCACGTACTGGGGGTTGGCTCGTCGGGCGGGAGGAACCCACGGTCCCGCAGGCGTCGTTCGAGTGGGGTGAACAGGCTGGGCGGGATGTCGATCCGGGTCGGGGTGACGGTCAGCCCGAGGTCCCTCAGGTGAAGCGTCACCGGGTCCAGATAACGTTGTTCGTCGTAGCTCGGTGCGTGGCCCATGGCGCTCAGCGGGGGCACCAGCATGTTTACCGGATAGTCTTTCCCGCCGTCCAGCGGTGTGCCGGGTGTGGGTTCGACGGGGCGGCCGTCGGGGCGGACGAATGTCACCCGGAGGGTCATCGTCGGGCTGGTGTGCAGCAGGTCGTTGACCAGGCGCAGAGTGCGGGAGGTATAGGCCATGCCGCCGTAGTTGAGGGTATGCGTGTTCTGGTGGGAGGCACCGACTTTGATGGGGGTGATCGTCCCGCCGGCGGGTGAGTATCCGGTGATCGGGTCGGCGGGGCCTTTGGCGAACCCCAGTGTGGCCGCGACGGAGCCGCCGAGCGAACTGGTGATGGTGCTGGTGTTCTGGGTGCGTTGTGCCCGCAGCACGTTGGATTCGAGCCGCGAGCCGTTCTTCAGGACAGGGCCGGTGAGTTCGGCGCCGCCGTTGAAGTCCAGGACCTCGAACGCGAAAAATCCCAGTGCCTTTCCGGAGTTGTCGTGCAAGGTGGGGGAAGCCGCCGAGCCGCCGTCCATCAGGGGGATGTTGCTGCGGAGGTTGCCCTCGCCGATGAACTCACGCAGCGATTGGACGGAGGTTTCGGAGATACCTGTGATCCTGTCGCCGAATCCGGCCATTACATCAGCCAGGATCTGGTCGGGGTTCGGGATGTCCAGCACGCCTTTGAGGGGGAATTCCTCCAGGGAGGGGATTTCTTGCCGGTCGCTGTTTCGCTGCGGGTTGGCGGGGTCGCGGTGGAATCGCGGGGGAATTTCATCCGCCGGATCTTCGGGTTCGACCCTCGGCTGCTCCCCGGTCATATATTTCGGGTACCAGACCCGCATGCGGTCCGGCTCGGTGTTGTCGTCGCCGGGCGCATAATACGGGGGATATCCGCCGGTGGGTACCCAGCCGGTCTTGGGTATGGCAGGCGACAGCACATCGGGTATGCCGCGGGGGTTGAGGCGCAGCTCGAAGTCCATCTGGTAGTCGTAGGGAACCGAGGAGCCCGTACTGCGTTTCTTGATGATCGACTGCGTCACGCGGGAAACACCCGTCGTGGTCGACAGTTGATTGCTTGTCCAGTTGAACTGCGGTGTGACACCCGCCGACACCAACTTGCCTTTGTCCACATCCCATGTCAGCGGATGCGCATACGAGAAGGACCGCTGGTTGTGGGCGCTGGTGGTGTCGCCGAGTTCGGAGCTTCCGTACGACCAGCGCTGGAGGCTGACCGGTATGTCGTTGCCCACCCGGGCGATGGGATCGGCCGGCTGGCGTGGGTCGCTGAGATTCAGGCGGATCGAGATCGGATAGGGCCGCCCCTTGTACTTCACGTTCAAGGGAAGGCCCGACTCGCTCAGCAGCGAGGCCATCTCGGCCGTGGTCAGACGAGAGCTGAGTTTCTTGTTGACCTGGGCCTGGAACTTCCGATCCGGGCCGCCGTCGCGCTCCACCGTGGCGATGACCTGTTTGCGCAGCCATCGGATCGCCGACGCCGGAATCGGCTCGACATGCAGCAGTTCCTTGGTGCCCGAATGGTTGGTGCCGAATTCGCGGACCGTGGGAGTGAAATCCGCCGGTGTTCCCGAGGAGACGGTCGACTTACTGGGCGTCCGGGCATGACTGCCCGACTTGCGCTTCGGCGACGATGTCGTGCTGGATTTGCTGTCCGTGCTGCCGGTCCGCGACTTCCGCTTCGGTGAAGCGCTCTTCGAGGACGTTGCGGAGGAGGTACCTGCCGGCTCCCGGGGGGCTTCGAAGTCCTCGTCGGCGGTCTCGAAGTGCTCGGACTCGGTGTCCCTCGATAGTTCCCTCGATGTGCGTTCGTCATCTGTCAGCTGGGTCTCCAGGATGGGCGCCTGCGTGCTCTCCCCGGACACATCGGTACGTCTGGTGCCCGTGGTTCGTCTGGTCTGCGTGGTTCGTATGGACTCGACGGACAACCTGGATGCCACCGACCCGGATCGGGACCTGTTGCCCGCCAGGGGGCCCGTGTCGGACAGCCTCGATGTCGTAGACCCGGCCCTGCGCCTGCGTGCGGTCTCCTGGTCGGACGCACGCTTGGGCGTAACAGCCCCGAGTGCGGGGGAGTCGGCATCGCTGTCCTTCAGCAGACCGATACCCTCCGCCACCTGGTCGGAATCGTCGCTGTGCGGCGCATTCGGGTCGACCCACTGCGCCTCCGCCTCGTCGTCGGCGTGCTCCTCGCTGTCCGAATCCTGGTCCCGGCGCAGAGACGCCGGATCTGGGGAGGACTCGTCGGTCACCGGGTCGTAGATGTAGGGCAGTCCCTCCGCGTCGACGTAGCGCTGTCGCTGTTCGCCGAGTTCGTCGCGGTGGCCGCGGAAATAGGCCTCGTCCCGAACCGGCTCACGATGGGGAGTCTCAGGGGATTGCCCGGCCACGGCGATCGGTGCCGTGGGTCGGGCCTCATCATGGGGCGGGATGATGACGATCTGGGGGATGTCCGGGATTTGTGCGGCTACGGTAGGGCTTTGGGGGTCGGCGTAGAGGTCGTCGTCGGAGGCGGCCTGTTCCTCGAGCTCGTCGCCGGATTCGTGCTCGGACGATGATACGGGGGCGGCGCGCCGGGTGGCCGGGTCGTAGATGTACGTCCGGTTACTGGTGGGGTGAGTGAAATGGCGGGGATCATTGTCCTCGTCCGCAGTGTCGTGGAGGGCGCGGAGAATCTCGTCGCTCAGCTCCTCGTTGTCGTCCTCTTGTTCGCCGCCTGGACGTCGGCCGGTCGCGTCGTCGTCGCTGTCTTCTTCTTCGTGGTCGCGCTGGGTGGTGGGTTGTGTTGTGGCGGAGGCTGATTCGTCGCGGGTCGAGGGGATCGCGGCGGCGGGGATCGCGGGTTGTGGTTCGTCGTGGTCGGATCCCTCCTCCTCGCTCTCGTCGTCCGAATCTTCTTCGTCCTCGCGTTCGTGTGGGGCGATGGGTTCGTCCGAGCGGTCGTCACGGGCGTGCTCGCCGTCATCCGGATTCTGGCCGCCCTCGTCGTCGTCGCTGTCGTCGTCTCGACCAAGCACCGTGTCGCCTGCTCGAACCGGGTTCGTGGATGCGCCGATGCCGGTGTCGTCCGGGAAGGCGGGGGTGCTGCGGCCGCGGGCGGTGTCGGTGGGGCGGGTGATGCGGCCGGTGGCGGGATCGAACAGGACGGCGTAGACGCCGGCGGGGTCGTATTGTCCGGGGTGTATGTGGTTGTGGTCGGCGGCGTCCTCGATGACGATGGCGCCGCCGCGGTCGATCATGCGGTAGGCGTGGGCGCCGATGCCGTTGGCGTTGGCGGTGCGGTGGATGTCGACGACGAAGGCCTGGGCTCCGTTGCCGAGGCGCCGGAGTTCCGCGGCGATGTGGTCGTGGCTGGTGTAGCTGAGGAGATGGCCGCCATTGGTCCGGCCACCGAGGGCTCGTTCGGTGTCCTGTCCCGATCGGCCGTCGGGGCCCACAGGTTCTTCTGGTATCCGGATCCCGGCGGCGGGGAAGTCACGATGGATGCCGGTGAGGGTGCGGTCGACACAGTTGGCGGTGGTATCGGCAGTCTGCTGCGTCCGGGGGTGTGCGGAGCTCGCGGGGATCGTGTGTGTGGTGGAGCCGTCGCCGAGAGTGGAGTGGGACGGTGTGCGGGGGGTGGCATTGCCGAACAGTGCCGGGCGTGCGCCCGGGGCATCCTGCGGTCGGCTGTCGGCGGGCACGTCGGCCTTCGCTCCGGTCCGCGTACCTGCCGAGCGCAGGGAGTGTGTGCCGTCGCCGAGGTCGGTCGGCCTCGTGGTATGAGGATCGGCGCCGCGTTCCGGGGTGCTCGGATCGTGCCTTTCGGTCTGTGACGGTCCCTGCTGGTCGGCGGGTGCCGAAGGGAGGTCGACCGTGGCGTGCAAGACGGTGATGCCGTCCTGGCGGGTGATGCGGGTGATCCGGTAGCGGGTATCACGGGGGAGCACGAGTTCTTGCTGGTGTGAGTAGGTGCCGTCGCGACCGAGGTAGAAGCCGCGGGTGCCGGGTGGTAGTGCCAGCTTCAGCAGGTAGGGGGTGCTGGTGCCGAGTTCGAGTTTGGTGGCGCGGATCGAGACGGACATGAAGCCGAGGTCGTGCTGGGGGACGTTGAGCAGATGTTCGGGGTCGAGGTCGCCGAGTGGGGTGCCGTATTCGTCGGTGGCCAGGAAGTCGATCGTTTTCAGGCTGCGCAGGGCCATCACCGGTTCGGTCAGGCGTAGTGGATGCCCGGTGGCGGCGTCGAGCGTGGCGATCTGTTCGCGGATGGCCGCGACATCCACGCTGGAGTGGTGGGTGTGGTAAAGGAGATCGAGGTCATGGTAGAAGTCGGCTTCGTTCCGGATGAATTCCCAGCGGGCCGCGGGGCGCGGATCGATCAGGACGTCGTTCAGCAGCGGCAGGAGATTCCTCGTGGTGGCCGGGACTCGGCTGTCGGTCCGGAGTCGCTGGTACAGGCCGGATAGTTCGTCTACCCGGGGTAGGTGTCCGTGCAGACGGGTCAGTTCTGTGGTGAGGGTGAAGTAGTCGCGCAGCGCCGCGAGGCGATTGCCGAGTTCCTCGTCGGATAGCCGCTCGCGTAGGACTCCGTTGACGATGTACGCGAATTCGTACATGCGGAACGCGGTGTGTACGTCGGTGGGGTGCTGGGGCCAGGTGCGCAGGGTGGTGTGTGCCCAGGTGTCGGCCGCTTCGTCGTTGGCGAAGTGGCGCACGCCGTCTTCGATGTGGCCGGGGTTTTCCAGGGTGTAGCGGGTGTAGAGGTCCGCGACCTCGTCATCACCGATCCTGTTGGCGCCGGCGGCGCCGAGCGGGCCGCGGATTCCACTGGCGCCGATGCCGGTTCGTGGCTGGCTCTGGCGGGTGCGGCCCTGCTCGGATGGTGTCGTATCGGATATGGCGCGCAGCGGTCGCGCGCCTGCCGGACGCGGGGGCCGGATGAATGTGGGGCGCATCGGCCGGGCAAACGCCGCTCTGAGCGGCCGGATGAGCTCGCCGCGCAGGGGCGCGCCGATGCGGGCGTCCGGTGGGAATCCGGGCTCCTCCGCGGGCGGCTCTGCCTGGGGCTCGTCGGTGCTGCCGTGGCGGTCGGAGCCGGATGTCTGCGAGGCCGGGCGATCCGGGGGCGGCTCGGCGGTGGTCTGTGCGGGGTCATCGTCGAGGGTCGGGTCTCGGTCGTCATCCGAGTCGCCGGTAGCTGTCTGCCGGGGTTCTGTGGTGGCGGGCGGGGGTGTGGGTATCGAACCCCGGTACAAGCCGCCACCGTTGTCAGGGTCGGCGACTCCCACGTCGTAGCTGCCGTCGTCGTTGCGCCGCAGGAACAGGACCGGTTGGCCGGGATTGGGCAGGATCTGGCCTCGTATCCGGTCGCCCTGCATCAGGACGATATTGGTTCCGGTGATGTGTGCGGCGGCGAAGAGGGTGAAGTCGATGTTGTCGTTGCCGTACAGGTGGGTTTCGATGGTGGTTTCGTTGCGTAGGGCGTCGATCAGGCGCTGGAGTTGGTCGGCGCGCCTTTGGGATTGGGTATTCCGGAACTGGGCGTTGTGCTGGCGCAGGCTCGCGGCGCTGGCTGGTTCGGGGGCATTGCGGAGTTGGTGGATTTCGGCGCGGTGGACGGATTCCGCGGCGTCCAGGACGTCGGAGCTGATGTGTTCGACGAACTGGCTCGAGCCCGGCGCGAGTGTGGCGCGGGTGTGGGCGGTCAGGTCGGTCTCGAGACGGCCGAGTACGTGGGTGCGGAGCAGCCCGGGTTTGGTTTCTTGTACCCCGGCCAGTGTCGTGATCACCGGGTCTTCGCCGGCGATATGCGGGCGGCGCCAGTGAGGCGGGCCGGGGTGGGCGATTTCGACGGTGTAGGGGGTTTCGCCCCGGGTCAGGCGGTTGGCGAAATCCGTCCGGTCGAGGGTTACCGTGTCCTGTGCCTCGCGCCCCGTCGCCCGGAACTGGATATTGCCGTCGGGCATCATTCTGGCCTGACCGGCGGGGAACCGGAATTGGGTGCCGGTGACGAGGTCATTGCCTTGCAGTAGTCGGCGGGCCAGAGCGGTATTGGTTGTTTGCTGGTCGGGTCCGGGCCGGTCGGAGCCGGGAAGGCGGACCAGAACCGAGGAGAGATCGTAGTTCTCGGCCAGATCTCCCACGAACTCTCGGACTTCTTGCGGGGTCTGGTCCGATTCGTTGCGGACGGACAGGCCGTTGGACAGGTCATGTCTGACGTATCCGTCGGCGGTCGCGGTCATCCGGAACATTCCAACGGGGGTGAAACCATAGGCTCGGGTGCCCGGGGTGTACCGGAGGGTGGTGAGGGAGCGTCGGAAAACCTCGGGTTCGAATGTGCCGAACTGATCGCCCTGGGTGCCTGTTTCCTGGAAGTAGGGTTTCGCCGGAGTGTCATCGATGACGGTCGAAGAGGAATCGCCGGAATCATCACTGCCGGCATCGTCGTCGTCCGCGGCGGGTTCGGTTCGTGGGTCCTGCTGCTGACCGCCGACTCCGGTGGTGTCTGTCGTCCCGGAGGTGCCCGTCGGCCCCGTGGGAGGCGTTGTGCCGGCGGGGTGTGTATCAGGCGTGGTCTGCGGGTCGGGGTCGGGGATGCGGATGTCGGTGATGGCGGGGTCGGACAGGAGTTGGTTGACGGTGATGCCGACGGGGTTGTCGTTGGTGTCGCGCAGTTCGCCGGAGGCATCGTCGTCGTCCGCGGGTAGCCAGATGTAGCGTGCGCCGGTGCGGTCGCCGAAGGCGATGATGCCGGCAACGGTGGCAGGGGTGCGGGGGAGCGACCGGCGGGTGTACCGGATGGGGTCGGGGCCCAGGAGATCGGTGAGTTCGTTCCAGTTTCTGGCCGCTGGGTGTATGCGTGGTACGGCGAGGTAGAAGTGCTCCATGCCGAGCAGGACGGTGCCGTCGGGCGTCGCGTCGGCGTCCGGGCCGAGGATTGCGGGGCCGGTTGCTCCGGGGCCGCTGGTCTGCAGAGCGAGTACAAGGTTTCGGCGGTTCAGGACAGGTCCGCTGGCTTCGGGAACGATGTGGCTGATCGCGTTTTCCCAGATTCCCAGGTTCCGTATGGCCAGAACCTGGTCGTGGAAGACGTTTCGGAGTTGGCCGCTGTCGCGCGCTTCGACCAGGGAAGCGAGTTCTCCGAGGTTGAGGACTGGGGCGAGGGCTGGATCGGCTTCGATTCGCTGGTCGTAGATCTTTCGGAGCCGGCCACTGCCGCGTACCGCGGCCGGGGTGATCTCTTCGGAGTCGAATATCGCGGCGAGCGATTGTTCGGCGGAGGTGATGAGCAGGTGGAACTGTTCGAAATAGTGGTTGAAGCGGGCGGCGAATTCCTCGGCGACTTCCGCGCGCAGGTCGAGGATGCGATCGTCGAGTTCGTCGACCGTGGCGGGTGGGTTGTCCGGGTGGGCGATGCGCTCGAGGGCGTAGAAGTAGCAGTCACCGTTGGGTGTCATGGATTCCCAGACGTGTCCCGCGGGCGGGGTGACGCTGCCCATGGATTCGTATCGGGGGCCTCGATGCCGCGCGTTGGGCAGGGACTGGGTGGATCGACGCGACTGCAGGTCTCCGGAAGTCTGGGCCGAGGGGCGCACGGGTGCGTGCCGGGTAGTGCCGGTGGACCCTTCGGACCTTGCGGGCGAGGAACTCCGTGCCGGCTGCTTGGACGGCGGTGCGTGCCGGGTGGTGCCGGTGGACCCTTCGGAACGTGTGGGTGAGGAGGCGCCCTTGGGTGCGTCCTCGTCCGAGCCCTCGTCGTCCGAGCCCTCGTCGTCCGAGCCTTCGTCGTCCGAGCCTTCGTCGTCCGAGCCTTCGTCGTCCGATTCGTCGCGGTCCGATTCGTCGTCCGAGTCGTGGTCACGCTCCGGTCGCTGCAGAGCGTCGAGCATGTCTCTCCGCCACTGCTCCACTCGCTCCTCGTCGGCGGATTCCTGCCGCGTACGGCGGAGTTCCTCGGCCGTGCTCTCGGGTTGATCCTTGGATATCGACCGGGTAGTGGCGACGGAGCTTTCGGAACTCGCGGGTGAGGTACGCCGAACCGGCTGCCCGGGCTGTTTCGTCGTGTCGGTGGTCCCCGCTGATTTGCGTACGCGTCGGGCAGTGCCGGTGGATCCGACCGAACTCACGGGCGAGTGCTCATCGTCCGCCGCACCGGCCTTCGGCTTCGGCGTGACGTCCTGGGTCTCGTCTCCGGCGTCGGCCTTTGCTTTGGCTGCCGCCGTCGCGGTGTCCGCTTTGGCTTTGGCCTTCGATCTGGCCGCTGCCCGAGCCTTCAATCTCTCCAGTGCTTCAGCGTTGGCTTCGGCTTCAGCTCTGGCTGTCTCGGCGTCGGCCTTCTCATCTGCTTTGGCTTTGGCCCTGGCATCCGCCTTGGCCTTCGCCTCGGCTTTGGTCTTTTCGGCCCTCGTCTCGGGTTTCTTGGGTTTTGCCGTGTCGTCCTGCGGCTTGGGCTTCTTCGACCCGGACGGTTCGGGCGGTTTCTTCGAGGTGGACGGGCCGGGCTTGGTGGCCGGTTCGGCGCCGTCCGGCTTGGGGAGCAGCGGTGCGGGGAAGTCCGGGGACTTGGAGATGTCGTCCTGGGTGGTGCGCAGGACGATGTCGGAGGAGACCCAGACTGTGCCCTTGGGGCCGGTGATCTTCAGCAGGGCGACGGCGCGGACCCGGTGCCCGACAGCTCCCTGGCCCTCCGCGTTGAGTGCTGGTGTGCCCCAGCGCAGCAGGTTGCGTGCGACGCTTGCGAAGTCGGTGGTCCCGCCCTGGCCGGCGACCTGGCCGCCGAGGGGGAAGGTGGGTCCGCCGCGGTGGTTGCCGTTGGAACTGTAGGGGGAGTTGAGTCCGAAGGTGGGGTTGATGCCGATGGTGTTGTCGGCGTGGGTTTGCACGCTGCGGTTGGTGAATTCGAAGATGTCGATGGCGGTGGTGTTGCTGGTTTCCTCGATGCGGGGTGAGTGCAGGGTGAGCTGAACCGATGTTTCGGTGACCTGGCGTCCCCTGGGATGTCGCTGCGGGGTGGGCAGGTCGGTGGTGTCGTCGAGGTTGAGGAACGGGGCGGTGCTCTCGGGTCCCAGGGGAGTATCCACACCGGTCTGGGCCAGCGTCGACAGGCGCACACCCATACCCTCGAAGCTGCGGGTCTGCGCGTTGTCGCGCAGGGAGGGGTTCACGGCCAGCAGCGCCCTGCCGATTTCCGGCAGGCCGTCGAAGTCGTAGACCGCGATCGGTCTGGTGGGCCGCCAGACCGGCCCGGTGAGCAGGCTCTCCGCGTGTCGTTGGCCGGCGGGGCGCATATCGATCGCGTCACCGCCGGCGGGGGCCGCAGGCAGGGGCACGGTGGGGTCGGACTCGTAGGTGCCCGGGGTGGTATGCGAAGGACCGGGCTCCTCCTGTGCCTCGGGTTCGAGATCGGGTTCGGACTCGCTGTCGGAGTCCGCGCCGGGACGCTCGGGGCGGTCGAAGACGTCGGTGTCGGTATCCGAATCGGTGTCGACGTCGGGATCGGTCGTGATAGGGGTGTCGGCGCTGTGGAAACGGAAGCGCGACAGCGAGTCCTGGGTGTCGGATTCGGAGTGGACGGGCCGGCCCGGGATCTCGTCGGGGGCCAGCGGGGGCAGGATTTTCGTGTACCGACCGGCCCACAGCAGGACTTTTCCGGGCAGGGACAGGCCGTCGCCGACCTTGTGCAGCAGGTAGGTCGACAGAGATTCGGTCCAGGGGCGCCAGTTGACCTCGACGGTGTGCTGGGTGGGGAACTCGAATTCGACGCCGTCGTTGCTGCGTTCCCAGGCGCGGCGGTCGCTGCTGGTGGTGGTGGCGTCGGCGGTGGTGCCCGTGCGCTGGACGTTGATGGTCGGTGCGGGGCGTTCCTTGTTTTCCTGCCAGCTGGGGCTGAAGGTCAGCTCGTGCGCGCGGGAGCGGCTGGTGCCGGCGCCGGTGCCCAGGGCGTGGCCGTAGACGTTGTCCAAGGCGGCGGTGGACGGGACGTTTTTGCCGCGCACAGCCTTCAGGTCGACGTCGGGGTGGGGACGGGAGTTGACATTGATCTCGACCAGGCGCGGACCCCATACCGGGTGGCGATGGATGAAGTGGATCGAGACCTTGCCGTCGGAGCCGGCATTGGGGAGGGTGCGTGTGCCGAAGCTGGTGGTCTGCTGGTTGATGCGCTGCAGCAGACCGGGGTGGTAGTTGGCCGACTTGACGTCGGTGGCACCGGGAGCGATGCTCTCCACCGCCCTGATCACCGCGTCGTCGAAGGCGCTGCGGCCGCCCTCGAATTCGACCTCGGTCGCGGCGCCGAAACCGAGAAGGTTGTTCTTGCTGGGCTCGTTCTTGTCGAACAACGCGTTGGGCAGCCGGCGGTTCTTGGGTTGCTCGGGGGCGATCGGGGCGTTGATGCCACGTTCCTCGTAGGCCTGCTCGACCTTGGCCATCAATTCGGGATTGTCGTGCAGGTCGTTGTCGGTCAGGAAGATCTCCATCGCATCCGGCACGTCGACCATGCGGGAGCGCTTGTCCTGCAGGTGCAGGCCGCGGGCGATATTTGCGGGGACCACGCTGGTGGCGATGTTACGGGTACCGACCTTGAGTGTGACCAGGTAATGCCCGCTTGCGCGGAGCCGGTGGACGTTGCCGCCGTAGTCGGAGGTGACCCGCAGGGTGTCGGTGGTATCGGTGTTGGTGACGTGCCTCGCGGTGGACCTGTTGTGCTGGTATGCGCCGGACGGTCTGAAGTTGGGGTCGGAGTTCTCGCCGTATTGGCCCTGCACCGTGACGCTGGTCTGGTGGCCTTGTTGATCGGTCTCGGTGTACGAGGAGGCATTGATCGACTCCAGCCAGTGCTCGGTGTCGATCGCCGCGGGGTCCAGCACCTCCACGTCGTCGAGGTAGCCCTTGATCTCGATGCTGTAATCGCTGCCGGCGATCGAGCCGGGGGTTTCGACCTCGAACTTGTAGGAGTCGCGGAAGATCAGCGGCGCATAGGAGGTCATGTGGTGCGTCGACAGCGAGTGGTGCACGACCGAATGGCCCATCGACTCCGGATTCGCGGTCGGCTCACCGAAGTTGGTACGCCAGACCCATTTGCCGACGCCGGTGGCCTGATCGACCACCCAGTGCACCGAGCCCTTCGCCAGAGCTTTGCCCATTTCCGTCCACGCCGGCGTGTCCGAATCCGCGCCACTGGCCCGGTCGCTGGGAATACTGGGGTCCGACGACGCCGAATCATGGCCGCCGTCCGAGGAGTAATGACCGCTCTCCGGCGACCGGCCGCGGCTCTCTCCAGGGAGGACGACCTCCTGCTCCGCCCCTTCGGGGTCGATGAGCCTGATCTTGGGGGCGCTCGGCCCTGCCGCGCCCGTGCGGCGCGTGCGGGTCTTCAGTTCGTACTTGTCCCGCTTGCCATCCGGTCGGAAATAGTCTTCGGGATTGTCCTGGCCATCGGTGAAGCTGCCGGGCATCGTGAGTCCGGTCCTGCGGGGCCGGTGGGATGATTCGCCCCGCTTCTGTGTCGCCGGTGCACCGGTTGTCGCCGGTGTATCGGTATCGCCGTCGGGTTTCGTGCTGGTCCCGGCTTTCACACCGGTCTCGGCAGGCGTCGTCTTCGCACCCGTGGTGGTTCCGGTCCCGGTGGTCTTCACGGTGGCGGCGGCTTCCAGCTCGGCGCGGCGGATGAGGTCGTTGACGACCTCGAGCAACGTCTTGCTGGGGTTGTGCCGGCCGATCACAGCGGACTGCGGCAGTTTCAGGACCCCGTCGACCAGCGAGTGATCCACGGTGGGCACGGTGAGGCGCCGCAGGTCCCGGTCGGTGAAATCGCGGATGGTGGGTTTGGGCGGGGGTGGTGTCTCGGGTACCGGTTCGCCCGGTTTGCCGAGAGTGGTGAGGTAGGTGGGCACGGCCAGGTGGTAGCTGCCTTCACCGTGTAGCGGGGCGGGACTGGTGTGGTGGCTGTCCTTGATGGACATCCAGTACTCGGTCGGCACGCTGAAGATCTGGTTGCCGGGCTGAGTGCTTTTCGCGCCGGGGCTGAAGGTGTAGTTCTCCTCGCCGAAGCCGGTGTCGTATTCGACGGTTTCGGTGTGGCTGCGGGAGTAGGTGTAGGAGGGGTTGACCTGGGCCAGCGGTTCGCTGTTCGGCTTGTCGAGCGGGTTGGTCACCGAGCCGCTGGTGCCGAGGTTCCACTGGCGCGGGCTGTTCGAGTCCGACTCACCGCCGGCATTGACCACGCCGCTGTAGTTCATCGTCTGGATCTCCGGCAGCACCCAGTCGTGCTTGACACCCTGGTGCGGATCCTTTTTCGACTCATAGCGGCGCAGAGCCAGGAGATTGATGGTGATGCGCTCGGTACCGGTCGGGGTGGGCTTGACGAAGGTGACCTCGGTGCCGCCGGTGATCGTTCCATCGGCGCTGATCTCGCCCTGGGCCATCTCGTCCGCGGTCGCGATCAGTCCCATCCGGCTGCGCAGCTGGTCGAACTTGCGGACATTGTTCAGTCGTTGGGTGTCGGTGGCATCCTGGGTCAACCTGTCCAGCATGCTGCGCTTATCGCGCTGGGGCGGGAAGAAGCCGCGAGCCTGCAGGACCTGCTCGAGCCTGGCGAACATCGCCGGGGGGACCTTGACCTGCAAGGGGGTGGGCATCAACCCGAGATCGGTCAGATGTAGCAATTCCGCGGGCAGATACCGTTTTTCGTAATTCTTCGGGTCCGCGGAGGGTTTGTGGCCCATGGCGCTGGTCGGGGGCACCAGCATGTTGATCGGATAGTCTTTCCCACCCGCCAGCGGTGTCCTCGCTCGCGGTCCGACGGCCCGGCCGTCGGGGCGCACGAATGTGACGCGCATGGTCATGGAGGGTGTGGTGTGCAGGAGATCATGGACCAGGCGCAGGGCGCGCGAGGTGTAGGCGCGCCCGCCGTAGTTCAACGTATGGCTGCTCTGATGCGACATTCCGAACTTGATGGGGGTGATCGACCCGCCGACGGGTGAGTAACCGGTCTCCTTGTTGGACTTGCCCTTGCCGAAACCCAGTGTGGGCCCGCCGGAACCGCCGAGTGAGCTGGTGATCGTGCTGGTGTTCGCCGTGCGCAACGCCCGCAACACGTTGGACTCGAGCCTGGAGCCGTACCGCATGGTGGGGCCGGTGAGTTCCTTGCCGCCGCGGAAATCGAGAACCTCGAACTTGAAGTACCCCAAGGCTTTTCCGGAACTCGTGTACATGGTCGGGGACGCCACCGAGCCGCCGTGCATCATCGGGATGTTGCTCCGGAAATTGCCCTCGCTCATGAACTCCCGCAACGCGTCCACCGACGCCTCGGACACGCCCCTGAGGCGTCGCCGGAACCCGGACATCAGATCCGCGAAAATCCGATCGTGGTGCGGGATGTCCAGGAAACCCCGCAGCGGCACCTCCTCCAGAGAGATATGCGGCTGCTTGTTGTTCGGATCCTTATGGAATCCCGGCGGAGTCGTCGTCGGATCGCCCTCGACGACCTTCGGCAGCTGATCGGCCTCGGCCATGTACTTCGGGAACCACGCCCGCAGACGATCCGGCTCGGCGGTTTCACCGGGCGCGGGTGGCGGCGTGTACCCGCCGATGCGTTCCCAGCGGTCCGTCGGCACCCGATCCGAGAGCGCATCCTCCAGACCGTTGTGGTTGACCCGCATCTCCCACTGCATCTGGTAGTCGAACGGCAGCGACGGACCGGTACTGCGTTTCTTGATGATCGACTGCACCGCGGCGAACGCGGCGGTCGCGGTCGAGAGCTGGTTATGGGTGATATTGCCCTGCACGGCCAGCCCGGCGGTCAGGAACTTGCCCCTGTCCACATCCCACTCGCCGGTATATCCCCACGACCCCGACCGTTGATCGTGTGCACTCGCGGTATCGCCCACCTCGGCTGTGCCGTACGACCACCGCTGCAGGCTCACCGGCAGGTCGCCACCCACCTTCATGATCGGATCACCGGCCGGACGCCGCACATCGGTCAGGTTCAATCGCAGCGAGATCGGATATGGGCGCCCCCGGTACTTCACATTCAGCGCGAGACCGGACTCGGTCAACAACGCCGCCCACTCACCGGAGGTCATCCGCGAGGTCAGCTTCTTGTTCACCTGTGCCCGGAATCTCGCGTCCCGGCCCAGGGTGCCTTCCAATCGGGTGATCACCTGCTCACGCAGCCAGTCGATCGTCGACTCCGGGATCGGTTCGATATGCAGTAGATCCTTCGTGCCCGCACGCCGCGTACTACCGAATTCCCGCACCGGCGGGCCGAAATCCTCCGGCCGGCCCGAGGACACCGTGGACTTGCTACCCGCGCGGGAATGCCTGCCGACACCGCCGGATGGCTGTTTGCGCTTCGGTGAACCCTTCGCCGAGGAGGTTGTGGACACGGTGGACTTGCTGCCCGACCGGGTGCGATCGACATCGTCCCGGGGTTCCGACTCGTCCGACAGTGCCAGGTCGTCGGGGGCGTCGAAGAATTCCGGATCCAGGTCCGAATGTTCCTCCTCGTCTCGCTGCGTCTCCAGCACCGGTGGCGTACTCGCCCTTGACCTTTCGGAGCGCACGGACAGCCTGGAGTCCGACAGTCCGGCGTCGGACAGTCTGGACGCGGTGGACCTCGCCCTGGGTCTGGACACGATCTTCGGGTCGGTCTTGCGTGTCGGGGATTCCTGATCGTCCGAATCGGACTTGCGCCCAGTCGATTTGGGTTCGAGTGCGGACGAATCGGACTTGCCTACCGGTGAATCGGACTTGCGGTCCGTGACTTCCTGTTCCGCAGCGGAGTCCGCGGGTGCATCGCTTTCTCCGTACAACGCGTCGAGGTGCAGGCCCTCATCGTCGGAGGACAGGTCGCCCGCGTCCGAATCCTCGCGTTTGAACGCCGGGTCCGGATAAGACTGCCCGGTGCGCGTGTTGTAGATGTATGGCCGCTGCTCATCCGCGTCGAAGAAAAATATCTCTTCGGCATTGAGTTCGTCATCGCTGAGATCGCTGAGATCCTCGTGGTGGGCAAGGAAGAATGCCTCGTTCAGCTCGTGCCGCAGCCGGCCCGCCTCCTGCTGTACCTGGGTCGCACCCTCGACCGGATCCGTGGTCACCCGGGTGACCTGTATGGCCGGGATGTCCGCCGAATCCTCGGGCGGGGCCGGGTCCTCCCTTGTCTCCTGGGTGATCAGCCGTTCGATCTCGGCCCTCGGAATATTCCGCAACGCCGCCAGCCCCGAATTCTCGGCCCTGGAGATATCCAGGGAGTCGAACGACCGGCTCAACCGGATCAGCCACTCCTGAGCCGCGGGACTGTCGGGGAATTGCTCACCGCCGACGCCGAACCTCTCGGCCGCCTCGGTCAGGAGCCGGTGCGGATCGTCATCCGTCTGCTGGGTGGCGGGCAGATCGCTTGTGCTGCCCTCTGACAGGCTGGCGCCGGAGGCGCCGGGGCGGGGGTCTTCGCGGATCGGGGTTGTGTTTTCGTAGGTGGCGCGGAAGGCCGCGCGATCGCTGATCGGGCTCGGGTGGATGGGCCCATCGGGGCCGATGGCGTAGTAGAGATCGGTGGCGGGTTCCCAGTAGCCGGGCCGGCCGTCCTCGTCGATGAACCACCGGAACCGCTCGCCGAGGCTGGGACGTCGGTCGCCGGCATGTTCTTGCTCGTCGCCGTCTTCGAACTCTTCCTCGCTGTCGTGCTCGGCGGTGGGCTGTGATGGGAATTCGGAGGGGAGGATGACGGTGCGCCGCGCCTCTTCGTCGGCCGACGACCGTTCGTCATCGGCCTCTTCGTCGCTGGCCTCTTCGTCGTCGTCTTCGTCGCTGTCGTCTTGGGTGGGTGTGGTTCCGCGCGAGTGCTCGGGGTTCGGGGATGCGCCGATGAGGATGTCGTCCGGGAATGCGGGGATGGTGTCGCCGCGAGCGGAGTCCTCGGGGTGGGCGCTGGCGCCGGTGGGGTCGTAAAGGACGGCGTGGACGCTGACCGGGTCGTTCTGCCCGGGTTGGGTATGGCTGTCGTTCGCGGTGTCGTGGATTACGACGGCGCCGTCCCGGTTGATCATGCGATAGGCGTGGGCGCCGATGCCGCGGTCGGTGGGGGTCCGGTGGACGTCGACGACGAACGCCTGGGCTCCGTTGCCGAGGCGCAGCAGTTCCGCGGCGATGTGGTTGTGGCTGGTGTAGCCGAGAAGCCGGCCGCCGGTGGCGTGCTCGGTCTCCGGTCGCGTCCGGCCGCCCAGGCCGGTGGGTTGTGCCGGTATCCGGATCGGGGCGCCGGGGAGGTCGGTCGCGATGGCGGTCACCGTGTCGGTGACGCAGTCGGTCGCGGTCTCCGCGGAGAGCTGTGCCTCAGCGGAGAGCTGTGCCGCGGTGGATTCCGGTGTGTCCGTGACGATCGCGTGTGCGGTGGTGCCATCCCCGTGGGCGGAACGCGATTCCGTAGGGGCGGTGGGAGTTGTCGCGTGGTCGTCCGTCGGGGTGTGGGCGGGGAAACCGCGTGGG
>NZ_JAGPOX010000151.1 GCF_019038435.1 Nocardia alni | reverse complement strand
TGCCCCGCCCCCGCCGCCCTCCTATGACGAACCGCACCCACACACCCCTTCGCAAGACATGCCGAGCCACTCGATCCGCTGTAGCGAACACCTCGAGGCGGACCGGGCCCAGCCTGAACGGGGCAGCCACCACCCGGTCGAGCTCCGACCGAAGACATCACCTCCGCACCGGGTAGACGCCCGCGAACCACCAGATACGGGGCACCGCCATGCGCGAGAAGCTGGACGTGATTCGCCACCGCTGCTCCGCGCTGCCTGCCATGGACGATTGCGGCCTATCCGTCCAACGACCGCCCGGTCTGCTTGCCTGCTGGCCGATCGACGGTGCAAGTCCGCTCTGGTCAAGGGGAATCCCTGCACCACATCGAGATTCGTCATGCCGAACCCATTGCTGTCGGCGGCGGGCAGTTGTGTTCCGACACAAGACCTCCCGCCCAACTGACCGCTATCCCCCCGTTATCGGGCCGAGCCCGAATACACTGCCGCCGTGCGTGATTTGGCAACGGGTTTCGGATTGCTGCTTCAGGGGCAGCGATGGGTGGCGGCACATCGGCGTGAGTTCGGGTTCGCATTATTGCCCGGGCTGATCACGCTGGTGCTGTATGTGATCGCGATCGCGGCGCTGGTGTTCTTCGTGAACGACATCGTCACCTGGGCAACGCCGTTCGCCGTGCACTGGTCGGGCCCGTGGCCGGATGTGCTGCGCGGATTCCTCGACGTGCTGCTGATGGTGCTGTGCCTGTTCCTCGCGGTGGTCACGTTCACCGCGCTGACACTCGCGCTGGGCCAGCCGTTCTACGAGGCGCTGTCCGAACAGGTCGACCGTTCGCAGTCGCCCGGCGGACTGCTGCCGGAGTCGAAGCTGTCGGTCGGACGGCTGATCGGTGACGGGATCCTGCTGGTGTTGCGGGCCGCGGCCTGGGGAATCGTTCTGTTCGTGGCGGGGTTCCTGCCCGTGGTCGGGCAGACCGTCGTGCCGGTGATCGGACTGGCCGTCACCGGATTCTTCCTGGTCCAGGAGCTCGGCGGCGTCGCTATGCAGCGCCGCGGCATCGATCTGCGCCGGCAACTGCGGCTGCTGCGCACACGCCGGATGCTGGTGTGGGGATTCGGCGTTCCGCTGGCGATCGTGTTCCTGGTGCCGTTCGCCGCGATCTTCCTGATGCCGGGCGCGGTCGCCGGGGCCACCCTGCTCACCCGCGAGGTGTGCCAGGATCCGACGCCGACTCGGCGCTGAAATAGACAGTCCCGCAATCATTCTCGATTGCGGGACTGTAGCGGCTAACCCCGGCGCATCGGAATGTGCGGGATCCCGTCCTCGATGTACTCCTCGCCGTCGGCCTCGAAGCCGTGCTTCTTGTACATATCGATCAGATAGGTCTGGGCACTCAGACGCACGGTCGCCGAACCGGTCTCGGCGAGGGCGGCCTGAAGCAGCCGGGTGGTGTACCCGTGCCCGCGCGCCGAGGGGGCGGTGCACAGCCGTCCGATGCGGAAGGACTTCACCCCGTCCTCGTGCTCCTCGAGCAGGCGCAGGGTACTGATCGCCTCACCCTCGTCGTCCAACCACAGGTGCCGTGTCTCCGGCAGCAGGTCCAGTCCGTCCAGCTCTGGATACGCGCATTTCTGCTCCACGACGAACACCTCGACCCGAAGCTTCAACAGCTTGTACAGGGTGGCGGTGTCGAGATCCGCGGCCCATGCCCTTTTGAGTGCAACCGTTGACATCATCGAGTCTTGCTACCACATCACTCAGTTTTGCGCGAACTCGACACTCGGTGCGACGCCGGTCAAGCCCAGTGCCTTGCTGGACCAATCCCATACCTCGTGATACAAAGCCTGATTCTCCGAGAGCTTCACGCCGAGCGAGGGCACCATCGCCTTCAGCTGCGGGGTCCAATCGGCGTACTCGCGCGGGAAGCAGCGTTGCAACACGTCCAGCATGGCGCTGACGCAGGTGGACGCGCCCGGCGAGGCGCCGAGCAGACCGCCGATCGAGCCGTCGGCCGCGGTGATCACGGCGGTGCCCAGCTCGAGTACACCACCCGCGCCCTTGGGGCGGATGATCTGCACACGCTGACCGGCGGTGATCAGCTCCCAGTCATGGCCGTCGGCGCGCGGGATGAACTCCTCCATCGCGCGCACCTTGCCCGCCTGCGACTTCACAACCTCGCTGACCAGATACTTCACCAGGCCCAGCTCGGTGACGCCGACGCCGAGCATCGGGGTGACATTGCGGGCACGCACGGACTTGAACAGGTCGCCGTACTTGCCGTCCTTGAGGAATTTGGGCGTCCAGCCCGCGTAGGGCCCGAACAGCAAACCGCGCCTGCCCTCGATCACGCGAGTGTCCAGATGCGGCACCGACATCGGCGGGGCGCCCGTCGCGGCCATGCCGTAGACCTTGGCCTCGTGCAGGGGGACCAGCTCGGGATTGGTGCAGCGGAAGAACTGCCCGCTGACCGGGAATCCGCCGAAGCCCTTGATCTCGGCGATGCCGGACTTCTGCAGCAGCGGCAGCGCGTAACCGCCCGCGCCCACGAAGACGAACTTCGCGTTCACCGTGCGCACCGTGCCGTTACGGGTGTTGCGCACCTTGACGTTCCAGCTGCCGTCGGACTGCTTGTCCAGGTTGCGTACCTCGGTGCCGAACGAGATACCGACCCCGGACCGGCCGAGATAGGCCAGCAACTGCTTGGTCAGCGAGCCGAAGTCGATATCGGTGCCCTTCTCGCTCCAGTTCAGGGCGACCGGATCGGAGAAGTCACGCCCCTTGGCCATCAGCGGCAGGCGACGGGTGAATTCCTCGGACGAGTCGATGAATTCCATGCCCTCGAACAGCGGATGCCTGGCCAGGGCCTCGTACCGCTTGCGCAGATAGTCCACGCCGTCGGCGCCGTGGCAGAAGCTGACGTGCGGGACCGGATTGATGAACTCCGACGGATCGCCCAGTACCCCGTTCTCCACCGAGTACGACCAGAACTGCCGCGACACCTGGAAGCGCTCGTTGATGTCGACGGCCTTGGACACGTCGACCGAGCCGTCGGGCTTGCGGGGCGTGTAATTCAACTCACAGAGTGCGGAATGGCCGGTCCCGGCGTTGTTCCAGGGATCGGAACTCTCCGGCGCGGCGGCGTCGCGGCGCTCGAACATCGTGATGGACCAGTCGGGCTGCAACTGACGCAGCAGCGCGCCCAAGGTGGCACTCATGATGCCAGCACCGATGAGGACTACATCGGTCTTTTCAGTCATCGCAGCGTTCGGCACGGCTCGTCGACTTCCTTGTCATTCTGCTCGCTGGGGCCACCCTCGCGATGGGGAGGCGCCCGACCTGGCCATTGTGTTGTGCGTCACCGGAATTCCGGCAAGTGCGGCGAGCCCGAGGTTACCCGCCGTTCACTTCAACCCAATTCTGCCCCTCGGCATGCCTGATTCCGAAACGGCAACAGCCGCTCCGACCGGGGGTCCTGTGGGTCGCACGCCTCTGAGCGGGTCGAATATCGTGTGGTTGTGACGAATCGAACGCCGCAGGCGCAGCAACGGACCGACCTCTGGCAGCCGGATGTGCTCGGCGACGGATACGAGCAGCGCCGCATCCCGCTCGGATCGGACCCGGACGGCGAGGGAGAGGTCGAGGCCGCCTTGGTGCGCTACACGGGCGAGACGACCGGTCATGCGGCCGTCCTGTACGTGCACGGCTACACCGACTACTTCTTCCAGCAGCATCTGGCCGAGCACATGGCCGCGCAGGGCTACCGCTTCTACGCGCTGGACCTACGCAAATGCGGCCGCGCGCGCCGGGACGGGCAGACACCGCACTACGTGAGCGATCTGGCGCTGTACGACGCGGAACTGGACGAGTCGCTGCGCATCGTGCGCGAGGAGACCGGGCTCCCGGTCCTGGTGATGGGCCACTCCACCGGCGGGCTGGTGACCCCGCTGTGGCTGGACCGGCTGCATGCCCGGGGTGGCGACGGCGTGTCCGGGTTGGTGCTGAACAGCCCGTGGTTCGACCTGCAGGGCCCGTCCTACTACCGGACCATCGGCACTCCGATCATCGACGGGGTCGGCCGGGTGCGGGCCATGACCCGGCTGCCGGGCAGCGGGGCGAGCGCCTATGGCGACAGCCTGCACAGCAGCGTGTCCGGCGAATGGGACTACAACCTGGACTGGAAGCCGCGGACCGGCTTCCCCATCCATCTGGGCTGGCTGCGCGCGATCCGCCACGGACACGCGCGGTTGCAGCGCGGCCTGGACATCGGCGTGCCGGCTCTGGTCCTGCGGTCGAAGACCACCAAATTCATGCGCAAGTACGGACCGGCCGCCGACGTCTCGGATCTGGTGCTGGATGTGCGCCAGATCCAGCGCTGGTCGGGCTGCCTGGGCGACCGGACGAATGTCGTGCCGATCGAGGGCGCGCGGCACGATGTGTTCCTGTCCTCGGCCCCGGTGCTGAAGCAGGCGTTCGCCGAACTCGACTCATGGCTGGCATGGTTGGCGGACTACCAGGCGTAGCTCACCTGACTACCGGGCTTGGTCCACCCGTCGTTCGGGCGTGCTCGACCTCGATTCCGGCACATGCTTTCGGCCGGAATCCAGCGCTGAGCATGTGGATCTCGGCCCGAAGCGCGCCGGGACGACGAAGAACACAAGGCGACGGGTGTACGGGCTACCAAAGCCCGCTGCGCAGCACTATCTCGGTAGCGAGTTCCTGAGCGGCCTCGGTGGCCGGGTCGGCGACATCGACCTGGGCCACGCGGAATTCGCCGTAGACGTATCGCCCGGATGCGTCGGCGAGTGTGCGGGGCAGATGTTTGGTGGCGATGACGGTGGCGGGGATCTCCACCGGAGGGCAGGTGGAGTCGGCGACCGTGCCGTCCGCGCCCGCGCCGGCCGGATGCCCGCGCCCGGCCGCGACCAGTCCCATGAACCGGCCGAAGCCCCGTGCGGCGAGTTGCCAGGCCAGATCCGCGCCCGCGCCGCAGCCGACCAGGTTGGTCCACGGCACGCCGAGATCGTCCAGGACGGCGTATACCGACGGCGCGTCCAGCCCGTCCAGCGTCTCGAAGGCGATCGTGCGTAAATCGGAGGTGTGCAGGCGGGTGCACACCTGGTCGTAGACGTCCACGGGCGCGTCCGTATCCGGCAGCAACACGACCGTGTGCCGGGACTGCGAACCACCGATTCGGACGGTCCACGCGTGGTCTCCAACCACGATCCGCCGAGTCTCCATGTCGGACCACGCTACACGCTCCCGCGCCGGTCCGGCCGCGTGTCGCTGCCCACCCGCCGGTACCTGAACCGGGGCGGTGATCTTCTCGGCTCCGCTCGGCGGCACAGCGGGGATCGCGGCCCAGATGATGCGCTCGACGTCAGGGAGGTCGTTGGCAACTCGACATCGAAGCCGTTGCCGCGCAACGATCCACATGGCAGTGCGGCACCGCGCGTCGGCTCACGTGCGTGTTGAACAGGGCGAGCGTTGTTGTCAGCCCTCGGCTTCAGCGCCCGACAGTCAGCGTGGGCAGGCCCGGAGTCGCGCCGAGACTGATCACGCGTTCCAGCGCCGCGACGTCGAGGTGCTTCTCGATCAGGTCGGCGAGCAGATCCAGCTGGGACTCGCGCTCGGCGGCGACCGAGACGTCCTCGGCGACAACGAAGCCCGAGCGACCGGCGCGGACGGCGACCTCGCGCAGCCAGCCGCGGCGGAACTCGTCGGATTCCATCAGCCCGTGCAGATGGGTGCCCCAGACCGCGCCGCGCACGCTGCCCTCGGTTCGACCGTCGTCCAGCTCGAGCCACGCCGGGTCACCGCTGCGCGCGGGTCTGCCGTAGTGGATTTCATAGCCGTGCACAGGTATCCGCGCGACAGTGGACCGATCGGCGGGAGCCGCGACGCCATCGGTTGTGGCCGGGTAGTCGGCACCCCGGCCGGTGATGCGGCGCAACACCTTCGGCTCGGCGAATTCGATGTCCAAGTCCAGCAGGCCGAGTCCGGCGATCCGTCCGGAACCCGACTCGACCTGGTCGTCGATATGCCGGGCGAGCATCTGGTAACCGCCGCAGATGCCCAGGATCGGCCTGCACTCGGCGGCACGGGCGACGAGAGCATCAGCGATTCCGGTGCGGCGCAACCATTCCAGATCGCTCACCGTCGACTTGCTGCCCGGCACGACCACCAGATCGGCATCGGTCAGGCGGGACGGATCGTCCACCCACCGCACGGAAACACCGGGCTCGCAGGCCAATGCCTCGACGTCGGTCGAATTGGAGATGCGCGGCAGGCGGATCGCCGCGACGGTCAGCCACTGGGAGCCCAGCGGCGGGCGCGGGCGGCCGACCGGTGCGTCGGCGACGGTACCGAGGGAATCCTCGGCGTCGATCCACAGGTCGTGCGCGTACGGCAGCACCCCGAGGGTCGGACGGCCGGTGAGTTCGGTCAGCCGGTCCAGACCGGGGCGCAGCAGGTCCACGTCACCCCGGAACTTGTTGACGATGAAGCCCGAGATCAACTGCTGGTCCTCGGGTTCCAGAATCGCCACGGTGCCGAACAGGTGCGCGAGCACTCCCCCGCGATCGATGTCGCCGACCAGCAGCACCGGCAGACCGGCCGCGCGCGCGAGGCCCATATTCGCCAGGTCGGTTGCCCGCAGGTTGATTTCGGCGGGCGATCCGGCGCCCTCGCAAATCACCACATCGAATTCGGCACGCAGCGAGGCCAATTCGTCGGCGACGACCTGCCGCAGATGCTGCCGATGCCGGAAATAGTCCTTGGCCCCGACGGTGTCGACGGCCTTACCCAGCACCACCAACTGCGAGCGCCGGTCACTGCCGGGCTTGAGCAGCACCGGATTGAACCGCACACTCGGCTCGAGCCCGCACGCGCGCGCCTGCAACGCCTGCGCCCGGCCGATCTCCTCCCCGTCGAGGGCGACCACCGAGTTGTTCGACATGTTCTGCGCCTTGAACGGGGCCACCCGCACACCGCGCCGCGCCAGCATCCGGCAGATCCCGGCCACCACAACGCTTTTCCCCGCATCGGAGGTCGTCCCGGCGACCAGCAGCGCACCCTTCACGGGAGGGTCAGGATCTCCGAACCGGTATCCGTGACCACCAGCGTGTGCTCGAACTGCGCCGTCCACTTGCGGTCCTTGGTGACGACGGTCCAGCCGTCGTTCCAGATCTCGTAGTCGATGCCGCCGAGGTTGATCATGGGCTCGATGGTGAACGTCATGCCGGGTTCGATGACCGATTCGATGGCGGGCTGGTCGTAGTGCAGGATGACCAGGCCGCTGTGGAAGGTCGGGCCGACGCCGTGACCGGTGAAATCGCGCACCACGCCGTAGCCGAACCGGTTGGCGTAGGACTCGATCACGCGGCCGATGACGTTCAGCGCCCGGCCCGGCCGCACCGCCTTGATGGCGCGCATGGTGGCCTCGTGGGTGCGCTCGACCAGCAGCCGCACCTCCTCGTCCACGTCACCGGCCAGGAATGTGGCATTGGTATCGCCGTGCACGCCGTCCTTGTAGGCGGTGACGTCGATGTTGACGATGTCACCGTCCTCGACCACCGTCGAGTCCGGGATGCCGTGGCAGATCACCTCGTTCAGCGAGGTGCAGCAGGACTTGGGAAATCCCTTGTAGCCCAGCGTCGAGGGATACGCGCCGTGATCGCACATGTACTCGTGCGCGATCCGGTCGAGTTCATCGGTGGTGACGCCGGGCACGACGGCCTTGCCGGCCTCCTGCAGCGCCTGCGCGGCGATCTTGCTCGCGACGCGCATCTTCTCGATCGTCTCGGGCGTCTGCACCCAGGGCTCGCGGCCCTCGTTCGCGGTCTTCTTCCACGCGTACTCCGGACGCTCGATCGAGCGCGGGACCTCACGGATCGGAGACTGGATACCGGGGACGAGCGGCTTGCGGGTACGGACTGCCATGAGACCAGATTATCCGCACAGTGCGTTCGCCTTCTCGCCACTCCGGCGCAGCGACCCCGAGGAATTTATCCGGACCGTGGTCCGCTTACCCTGGCGGCAACCGTGGGATTCGGCACTGCGTCGAACAGCAGCTGGCGCAACCATGCGATGAAGCGCTGGTCGCCCAGGTTCGGATTCCAGACCATGTCGATGCCGAGACCCGGGATAGGAAACGGGAACTCTTCGATGCGCAGATCGAGCAGGGTCCGCATCTCGGCGGCAACCCGGAAGCGCAGCAGCGCGACGCCGCCGACCCGCCCGACCAGGTACGGCACCAGCAGGAAATCCGAAATTCGCTGGCCGACACGGTAAGTGACGCCCTGCTCGTCCAGCACGCCGTACGGGAACACCCGCCGCTCACTGTCGACGACGATATGCGGCTGAGCGGTCAGTAGGTCCAGTGCGCTCGCGTCAGGAGGCGTGCGTGGCGACGCGACCACCACGCAGCGATCGTCATAGAGCCGCTCGCGGGGATGGGGTGAGGCGAAGCCCTCGGACATCAGCACGACGTCGACGCCGTGTTCGGTGAAGGTGGACTCGGACGGCACCGCGATCGTGCGCAGGCGCAGAGTCGTCTTGGGGGCGCGCTCGGCGACCAGGCTGCCCAATCGCGGTCCCAGGACGAAGGCCGTGCTGGTCGTCATCGCGACGGTGATGGTCCGGCGATCGGTGACCGGATCGAAATCGGGGAAGTCGACCAACTCGGCGGTCTGTCGCAGCACCGCCCGCAGTGGTGCGATCAACTCCAGCGCACGCGGGGTCAGCGTGGCGCCGCTGCCCTGCCGGACGAGCAGGTCGTCATCGAACAGTCGGCGCATCCGGCTCACGGCGTGGCTCATCGCGGACTGTGTCAGCCCGACCCGCTCGGCGGCCCTGGTCACCGACCGTTCCTCCAGCACCGCCAGCAACGGCACCAGGAGGTTGAGGTTGACCGAGGCCAGCCGATCCAGCCCGGATCCCGCGATCTCCGCCTCGTCGCTCATCGCGTCGAACCTTACGCGGCGCCCGGCCCCGGACGTGGGCCGTCGGCGCCGTCATCCAGGCGAAGAGCCGCCACGGGGCAGACCCTGACGGCTGCCTCGGCGTGTGCCGCGTCGGTGACATCCTCGGAGCCGACCACCAGTTCGCCGTCGTCGTCGAGCCGCAGCAGGGCCGGTGCGGCGCCCGCGCACAACCCGTGCCCTTCGCATCGGGCGCGGTTCACCTCGATCCTCATGCGGGCACGACCCTGAGCACGGGCAGCCGCTCGATGCCGCGGGTGATGTTGCTCGGGACCCGGACCTCGTCGCCGACGACCAGTCGTTCGACGTGCCGCGCCAACGCCTCGATGACGGCGTGCGCCTCCAGACGCGCGAGCCCCTGTCCGGCACAGCCGTGCGGGCCGTATCCGAAGGACAGGTGGTCGGTCGGGGCTCGCTCGACCAGAAAGGAGTCGGGGTTCTCGTAGTGCCGCGGATCCCGGTTCCCGGCGCCGAACAGGATCGCGACCTTCGCGCCCGCCGGAATCACCACGCCCTCGACCTCCAGTTCCCGCGTGGCGCGACGGCCCCAGACGTGGACCGGCGCCCAGTAGCGCAGCGCCTCGTTGAACGCGCCCGGCGTCAGCGACGGGTTCGCCCGGATCAGGGCGAGTTGCTCCGGATGCGCCGCGAACAGGGCCACGATATTGCCGATCGCGGCGATCGTCGTGTCGACGCCGGCGCCCAGATACTGGTGGATGATGTATCCGGCCGTGCCGGGCGGAATCGCACCCTGCTCCTGGGCCTCGAAGATCCCCCGGCCCACCGAGCCCGGCGTCAGATCCTGGCCGGTGACCGTCGAACACCATTCGTACAGTTCCCCGGCGATCGGAAAGCTCTCCGCCGTACGGTGATTCATCGGCCCGATCACCTGCATCGCCGCCTGCCCCCAGCGCAGCATGTTGTCGCGGACGTGACCGGTGAAGCCGATGAGATCGGCGACCACCTCCAGCGGGAAGGCGCGAGCCAGTGCGTCGACGGCGTCGAAGCGACCGCGCGCGGCCAGATCCGCCACCAGCGCATCGGCTTTCGCGTCGATGGTCTTCTTCAGCCCGCGCAGCGCACGCGGCGACAGATTCGCGGTCAGTGTGGCGCGCAGCCGGGTGTGGTCCGGCGGATCCGAGGCAAGGGAGGTCCCGGCCAGAGCCTCGTTGACCATCGGATTGAAGCCGATGGCCCCGGCCGAGGAGAAGCTCTCCCAATCGACCAGAGCATCGCGGATGACACGGTAACCGGTCAGCGCGTACACACCGTTGGCCGGGATATGAACGACGGACCCCAGCTCGCGCAGCGCGGCGTACGAGGGGTACGGGTCGACGAGCACGTCGTCGTCGAACAGGTCGAGAGCGGAGACGGGCGGAGCGGAGACTGACATCGGGTTCACCTCGGGTCGACGATCGGTAAACCCATTGAAGTGAGCGCCTTCTCATCAATCAAACACATGTTCTGCATGTCAGAGCATGCATCCAATGCATATTGATCACCCGGAACAAGCAACCTCCGCTCCGGCGCGGCAACCCCGCGGAATTTATCCGGACCACGGTCCGTTTAGACTGGCAGCAACGACGCGGGAGGACAGAGATATGGAACTGGGACTGACAACCTTCGCCGAGCGGCACGCGGTGAGCGGCCGACCGGCCCCGAGCGCGGGCGAGCGCCTGCGCGAGGTGGTCGAAGAGGCCGTGGCCGCCGAGCGCGCCGGCTTGGACATCTATGCCGTCGGCGAGCATCACCGGCAGGATTTCGCGGCCTCGGCCCCCGCGGTCGTGCTGGCGGGCATCGCCGGACGCACCGAGCGCATCAAGCTGTCCAGCGCGGTCAGCGTGCTCAGCTCGGCCGATCCGGTACGCCTGTACCAGGAATTCGCGACACTCGACCTGATCTCCGACGGTCGCGCCGAGCTCATGGCCGGCCGCGGCTCTTTCACGGAGTCGTTTCCGCTGTTCGGATTCGACCTTTCCGACTACGACGAGCTCTTCGAAGAAAAGCTCGGCCTGCTGCTGCGCCTGCGCGCGGACGATCCGGTCACCTGGTCCGGACGGTTCCGCCCGGACCTGCGCGACGCGGTCGTGTATCCGCGCACCGATCGACCGTTGCCGGTGTGGATCGCGGTCGGCGGCAGCCCGGAGTCGGTGGTGCGCGCGGGCCTGCTGGGCCTGCCGCTGGCCCTGGCCATCATCGGCGGACAGCCCGCCCGCTTCCGCCCACTGGTGGACCTCTATCACCGCGCCCTCGAGCAGGGCGGGCACGAACCACAACCGGTCGCGGTACATGTACACGGTTACATCGCCGACACCGAACAGCAGGCGGTGGCCGACTTCTACGAGCCCTATGCGGCGGCGATGAGCGGTCTGGGTCGCGAGCGCGGGTGGGGAGCGATGACCCCCGCCCAGTTCGAGGCGCTGCGCTCCCCCGGAGGCTCGCTGTTCGTCGGCGACCCGGACCAGGTGGCGGAGAAGGTCGCCGACATCCGGGACACTCTCGGACTGTCGCGCTTCATGCTGCATCCCAGCGTCGGCACGCTGCCGCACGACAAGGTTCTGCATGCCATCGATCTGCTCGGTGAGAAGGTCGGTCCGCAAGTCCGCTGAGCGACAACGATTCCCCGGCGCGACACCCGTATCGCGAGACCGAAAAGGGTGACGGCGCCGGACTATTCGCGCAGGTGCGTTTCGAAGGCCATGCGGTCGCCGCGATAGAGGGAGCGGACACGTTCGATCGGGTCGCCCGCGGCGTCGATCGTGCGGCGGTGCAGCAGGATCATCGGCAGGGTGGTGGTGCATTCCAGCAGCGCCGCCTCGCGCGGGGAGGCCAGCACCGTTTCGATGCGCTCGGTCGCGGAGCCGAAGACCACGCCCGACGCGCGCATCGCGGCGTACAGCGAGGTGGTCGGGTCGTAGTGCGAGCGCAGCGGGCCGAACCGCTCGAGGGTCATGAATGTGCTTTCCAGCCCGACCTTTTCGCCGTCGGCCAGCAGGACGCGCTCCAGGTGCATGATGACCGCGCCGACGGACACGCCGAGCGTGGCGGCGGTATCGGCGTCGGCCTCCACATCGTCCCAGCCGATCAGGATGCGGCCGGGCTTGCGGCCCAGGCTGATCGCGCCCTCGGTATAGGAACGTAGCGACAGCGGCTGCACCATCTTCGGCCGGGAGACCACGGTGCCCCGGCCCTGACGCCGAATCCTGCCCTGCACCAGCAACTCTCGCAGGGCCTGACGGACCGTCTCGCGCGCCACCTCGAACCGCGCGGCGAGTTCGCGCTCGGAGGGCACCGCATCGCCCTCCTCGAGCCGCTCCAGGATCGCCTCGAGTTCCGTGCGCACCCGGTACGTCTTGGGCATCCCCTGCATCGTGTCCATGGCCCCAGCGTAGCAATAATTGGTCTATACCAATTGTTAACCCAGCGTTCTCGCAGGGCACACTCGACGGTCTAGACCATTGCGGATGATGCTTGGCATGCGATTGGTCATCATCGGCGGCGGGATCCTCGGCACCGCGCACGCCCTGGCCGCGATCGAGCGCGGTCATGAGGTCGTGCAGCTGGAGCGCGAGGTCGAGGCCCGCGGCGCCACGGTCCGAAACTTCGGCCTGGTCTGGGTATCCGGCCGCAGCGCAAGCGAATTGGCGATCAGCCTGCGCTCGCGCCAGCTGTGGGAGGAGATCGGCGGCCGGGTGGCCGGGGTGGGCTTCCGTCCGGCCGGCTCGATCACGCTGGTGCGCACCGAAGCCGAACTCGCCGTCGCCGAGGCCGCCGCGGCCGGGTCCAGGGCCGCCGAGCGCGGATTCGAACTGCTCGATCCCGACCATGTGCGCGCGCTCAATCCCGCCCTGCGCGGCAAATTCCTTGCCGGGCTGCACTGTTCGACCGATGCCGCAGTGGAGTCGCGCCAGGCCATGCCCGCCCTGCGGGGCCATATGCAGGCCTCCGGCCGCTACGGTTTCCACGCCGGAACCGAGGCCCGCGCGATCATCGGCAACACCGTGATCGACGACCACGGCCGCCGCCACGAGGCCGATCTGGTGCTGGTCTGCCCCGGCGCGGCGCATTCGGGCCTGACCCGGGAACTGGTGGGCGACATACCCGTTCGCCGCGTGCGCCTGCAGATGATGCAGACCGCGCCGCTGGACGAGCCGCTGACCACCGCCATCGCCGACGGCGACAGCTTCCGCTACTACCCGGGCTTCGCCGGCCCCGAGCTGGACACCCTGAATGCCGAACAGTCCCAGGCGTTCACCGCCGCACAGCACAGGATGCAGCTGCTGTGCGTCCAGCGGCTGCACGGCGGGCTCACCATCGGCGACACCCACGAATACGACGAGCCGTTCGCCTTCGACGTGGACGAGGCCCCCTACGAACATCTCACCGCCGTGGCCGAGGAACTGCTGGGCCGCAGGCTGCCACAGATCGTGCGCCGCTGGGCCGGGGTCTACAGCCAGAGCGTCGACCCGGACGCGATCGTCACCCGCGCACAGGCCGCCGACAACGTCTGGGTGATCACCGGCCCCGGTGGCCGCGGCATGACCCTGGGCCCGGCGCTCGGCGAGGAAACCGCCGACCTGCTGAATCTGTGAAAGGAATCTCCTTGT
Source organism: Nocardia alni (assembly GCF_019038435.1). GTDB lineage: Bacteria > Actinomycetota > Actinomycetes > Mycobacteriales > Mycobacteriaceae > Nocardia > Nocardia alni. The sequence goes on along the minus strand of NZ_JAGPOX010000151.1, from coordinate 10,149 downwards.
CCGAGAACCCGATAAAACTGGCCGTCCTGGACATGGCAGGTACCACGGTGGCCGACGGCGGCCTGGTGCTGCGCGCGTTCGACGCGGCCGCCACCGCCGCGGGCATTCCCGCCGGCGGACCCGAGCGCGCCGAGGCCACCCAGTACGTGCTCGACACCATGGGCCAGTCCAAGATCACGGTCTTTCGCGCACTGCTCGACGACGAGGATCGCGCCCAGCTGGCCAACCGCAGCTTCGAGGCCGCCTACGAGGAGTTCGCCGCCGAGGCGACCCCGATTCCCGGTGCGGCCGAGGCGATCACGCGCCTGCGCGAGGCCGGGATCAAGGTGGCGCTCACCACCGGCTTCAGCCGCGGCACCCAGGATCGGCTGCTGGATGCGCTGGGCTGGCGCGAGATCGCCGAGCTGACGCTGTGCCCCGCCGAGGCCGGGCGCGGGCGGCCGTATCCGGACATGGTGCTCACCGCACTGCTGCGCCTCGAAATCGATGCCGTGGATCAGGTTGCGGTACTTGGCGATACGGCCAGCGACATCACCACCGGACTGGCCGCGGGCGCGCGGATCGTCGCGGGCGCGCTCACCGGTGCGCACGAGGAAGATCTCCTGCGCGACGCGGGCGCGACGCACATCGTGCCATCGGTGGTCGAATTCGCCGATCTGCTGCTCGCGCAGCACACCTGATGAAATCCGTCCCTACGATTCCCTCTCCTTCCGAACGAAAGTTGTAGTCATCGTGAGTATTTCGACTCACCGCCTCGCACGCACCGCGCTGATTCTGGGCTCGATCTCCGCACTCGCCTTGTCCGTCGCCGCGTGCGGCGGCACGGGCGCGAGCTCGAACGGCGGCAAGACCGTCACGGTGTACTCCGCCGACGGCATGGCCTACTGGTACAAGCCGGAGTTCGCGAAATTCACCCAGCAGACCGGTATTTCGGTGAATTACGTCGAGGCCGGGTCCGGTGAGGTGGTGAACCGGGTCGACAAGGAACAGTCCAATCCGCAGGCCGACGTCCTGGTGACACTGCCGCCGTTCATCCAGAAGGCCGACAGGCAGGGGCTGCTGCAGGACAGCGGCGTGGACACCGGCATGGTCGCCACCGCCGACAAGTCCGCCGACGGCAAGTACGTCAACCTGGCCGACAACTACCTGACCTTCATCGCGAATCCGTCGGTGGACACCTCGAAGATCACCTGGAACGACCTGCTCGACCCGAAGTACAAGGGCAAGCTGCAATACTCCACCCCGGGACAGGCCGGTGACGGCACCGCGGTACTCGTGCTGTTGCAGCAGTTGATGGGCAAGCAGGGCGCGCTGGATTACCTGGGTAAGCTGCAGGCCAACAACGTCGGCCCGTCGTCCTCGACCGGCAAACTTCAGGCCAAGGTCGACAAGGGCGAACTGCTGGTCGCCAACGGCGATGTGCAGATGAACCTCCAGGACATCAAGGACAGCGGCGTCAAGTTCAACCTGTTCTTCCCGGCAGGTCCGGATGGCAAGCGCAGCACCGTCTCACTGCCGTACGTGATGGGGCTGCCCAAGGGCGCCCCGCACAAGGACGCGGCGGCCAAGCTGATGAACTTCCTGCTCACCGCCGACGTGCAGAAGACCCTCGGCCCTGACGCCCTGGCGGTGCCGGTGCGCACCGATCTGGCGAACCAGCCCGCGGGCTCGGGCCCGTCGCCCGCGACGATACTCGCGGGTGTGACTGTCGTGCAACCGGATTGGAGCGCGGTGAACGACCAGCTCGACGCCGACGTCACCGCCTACAACAAGGCGACCGGCCAGCAGTGATTCCCGACCGCAGGAGCGCAACCATGTCCGCACCGACGTCAGCGGGCCCGGCGAGCAAGCAGAGCTCGTCGGCCGCAACCGATCCCGCGATCGTGTTCGACCGGGTCGGCGTCGACTACGGCCGCGGCCGCAAGACCACGGTCGCGCTGGCCGAGTTCTCGCTGCGGGTGGCCGCCGGTGAGACCGTTGCGCTCCTGGGGCCCAGCGGTTCCGGGAAATCGACCGCACTCAAGGCCCTGGCCGGATTCGTGCGGCCGACCTCAGGCCGTGTTCGGTTGGCCGGGCGCGATGTCACCGATCTGTCGCCCGCCAAGCGCGGAATCGGTGTCGTGGTGCAGTCCTACGCGCTGTTCCCGCATATGCGCGTGGCCGAGAACGTGGCATTCGGGCTGCGATCACATCGCGTGCCGCGCGGCGAGATCGGCCCGCGGGTGCGCGAGGCCCTGGAAATGGTCGGTATGGCCGACTACGGACGACGCCTGCCGCGCGAGCTGTCCGGCGGACAGCAGCAGCGGGTGGCCATCGCCCGCGCGCTGGCGATCCGGCCCGCGGTGCTGCTGCTGGACGAGCCGCTGGCCGCCCTGGACGCCCAACTGCGTCAGTCCATGCTCACCGAGTTGCAGCAGCTGCGAAAGGCGTTGCCGGACACCGCGATGCTGTACGTCACCCACGATCAGGCCGAGGCGCTCGCCCTGGCCGACCGGATCGCGGTGATGCGCGATGCCCGCCTGGTCGATGTCGACACCGCCGAGAATCTCTGGCGCCGGCCCCCGAGTTCGTTCACCGCCGCCTTCCTCGGCGGAGCGAACCTGCTGCCGTGCACGGTGAAACACATCACCGGCAGCGTGGCCCTGGTGCAGTGCGGTGAGCGCACGCTCCGTGCCGAGGCGCCGAAACCCGGTGTCGGCCAGCTCGAATGGGCACCCGACGACGAGGGCCTGCTGTGCGTGCGCCCACACACCGTACAGATCGGCTCCACCAACGAGCGCGACGCGGTCCTGGGCAGCATCGTCTCCAGCGTCTGGCGGGGGTCCGTCACCCGCCTGCACCTCGACGTCACCGGCCTGCCCGTCGAACTCACCGCCGACGTACCGGGCCACGTCGATACCGCCGTCGGCGCGGTCGTCGGGGTCAAGCTCCCCGATACCGCGGGCGTACTCATCCCCGCGCCTGTCGGCTCCGAATCCCGCTCCGCGGGAGCGTCATCGGGAGCCACCGCATGACACACACCCGAACATTCCCGACACCGGTTTCGGGAGGGTCCGCATGACCGGCACCCACACCGTCGAGGTGGCACGGCGCCACATGTTCGCGGTATGCCCGAACCATGAGGGGGTTCGGGACGCCGCGCAGACAGGGCCTCGCCGTCACCACATGAGGACCCTCCCCTGCCGCCTTCCCGCCGCAACGCTCCTTCCCCACCATTCCGCCACAACGTCCTGTCCCCGAAACCCCGACACAACACTCCGTCCCCATCACCTCGTCAGAACCCCCCTCGTCCGCTACCACGCCACAACGTCCGGCCCCCGTCATCCCAGCATGTTTTCGACCGGGATCCATCGTGCCCCACTGTGTACCGGTGGATTCCGGCCAAAAGCCTGTGTCCCGCCGCGCGAGAGCTTGTTGACGGCTGAAAATGTCTCACCCGCACCACCTGTCCCAGTGGCGCCTATTTCCGGATCAGCGTGCCGGAATGACGGTGGACCACTCTGCCCGAATGACCGTGAAGTATTACGCCGAGACAACGGTGAGCAGTCATATCGGCTCGCCCTGGAAGGCCCCCGCCGCGCCGACGATAAGTGGCAAGCGTGCGGTAATGGCACCGAGGGGCTCGCATGAGCACATCCGTCGTTCTCGAGTCTGTCCCCGCGCCGCGGCGGGCCGAATCTCCCGCACCGCAGCGGAACTGGCGTCCGGTGCTGTGGTCGGCGCCGCCGCTGCTGGTGGTGTTGCTCATCGCGGTGTATCCGATCGTGCGGGTGCTGACCGAATCCACTCGAACGCCGGATGCCTGGTCGCAGGTGCTGGGCTCGACGGCGTTCCGGAATGCGCTCTGGCGCACGGTGTCCATCGCCGTCTGCTCGACGGCCGGCTGCCTGGTGCTCGGCACGTTTCTCGCGGTCGTCCTGGCGTTCGTCCCCTTTCCGGGAGCGGGCGTGGTGGGCCGGCTCATCGATACGGTGCTGACGCTGCCGTCGTTCCTGATCACGCTGGCGTTCACCTTCCTCTACGGCACGGTCGGCGCGGTCAACGCGTTGATCGGCCGGCTGACCGGAAACCACTCTCCCGCACTGAATTTCCTCACCACATCCACCGGCGTGATCCTTGCCGAGATCACCTACTTCACGCCGTTCGTGGTGCGTCCACTGCTGGCCGCGTTCGCTCAACTGCCGCGCGAACAGCTGGATGTGGCAGCGAGCCTCGGCGCTTCGCCCTGGCGGGTGCTGCGGCAGGTGGTGCTGCCGGAGGCATGGCCCGCGCTCGCGGCGGGCGGCAGCCTGGTATTGCTGCTGACCCTCAACGAATTCGGCATCGTGCTGTTCACCGGGGCGAAGGGAGTCATCACCCTGCCCGCGCTGATCTACACGCGCGGCATCGTCACCTTCGACCTGCCGGGCGCGGCGTTACTGGCGACGGTGCAGGTGGTGCTGTCGCTGACGCTGTACATCGCGTACCGGCTGATCTTCGCCCGGTTCACCGGATCTCGCCCGGGCCGGGAGCGCTGATGGGCAGCGATCGCACGGACTACGAACTGCGCACGGCACAGGAGGGCTGAGCATGCTGGTATGGACTCGTCGCGGACGCGCGGTGGTACTCACGGTTTTCGCGCTCGTGGTGCTGGTGGTATTCGCCGCACCGATCGCGACCGTGCTGGCCGCGGCCCTCGCGGGCCGGTGGACCGGAGCGCTGCCCGCACATCTGGGATTCGCGAATTTCGACCGCGCACTGTCCGGCGAGCAGGCAGCGAGCCTGTCGGTGAGCCTGCAGACCGCACTACTGGCGGGCGCGATCTCCCTGGTGCTGGGTACCTGGGCCGCGCTGGCCGCACGGGAGGCCCCGCACTGGTGGCGGCGGATCACCGACGCGGTGTTCCATCTGCCGGTCGCGGTGCCCTCGGTGGCGATCGGGCTCGGCGTCCTGATCGCGTTCAACCAGCGACCGCTGCTGCTGGGCGGCACGAAATGGATTGTGATCGTCGCGCATTCGGTGCTCGTGCTGGCGTATGCCTTCAGCGCGGTGTCCGCGGCGCTGGACCGGCTGGATCCCGCCTACCGGCAGGCGGCCGAATCGCTGGGCGCGGGCGGGATTCGGGTGCTGACGCGAATCACGCTGCCGCTGTTGCTCCCCGCGTTGGGTGCGGCGGCGGGCCTGGCGATCGCCTTGTCGATGGGCGAGTTGGGCGCGACCATCATGGTGTATCCGGCCACGTGGCGGACCTTGCCGGTCACCATCTTCGCCGATACCGATCGCGGTCAGGTCTTCGACGCGGCGGCGAGCACGACACTGCTCGTCGCAGTCACATTGGTAGTGCTGCTGGTATTGGGACGACTGCGCGGGCGTGCGGCGCTCCGGTAGATCCCCCGGGAACGACCAGGGGCACAGCGGACATTCGACACAGTGATGAATTTCGGAGGGCGTGCCGCGCCAGTCGACCGCGCGGCACGCCGGGCGGGGCGCCCCGTTGCGCCCGCCGTCACAGGCGGGCGACATCCTGCCGATGGTCGTGCGGACATCCGGCGGACGTCACCCTCGGACTCACTGCTCGGGCAACCGGCGACGGCCACCGGCCACGTCGATCACGAGATCAGTGTATCCATCGACGAGTTCGGCGAGGTGGTACCAGTGTTTATGGGTGTTGTCGCTGCGCGGGCCGTCGCGGTCTATGGCCTGATTGGCGTCGACCCAGCTGCGGGCCATGCGATCAACCACCGCGCCAAGGCTTTCAGTGTGCAGTGAGGCGCCGTTGCGATGCTGCGGCAGCTCCTGTTCCACCCAGTCGTTGATGTCGTCGACGAGTTCACCGCGGCGGCAGTCGATCTCGGCGACCATGATCGGATCGCGCACCTCCGCGCGCCGGGCGTGCATCTCGGCCAGTGTGTGCGCGGAACGCAGCAGCACTTGGTCGTCGTACCGGCGCCCCTGGAAGGCGCACAACAATTGCGGAGCGGTCGGCAGCACGCCAGCTATCGACATGGTCATCGCCACACCCCGAAAACTTTGGATTGCACCACTATTTGCACCAACATAATTCGGCTCCGGATTCAGTTGTACCGACCTGCGGATCGGTCTCTCACAACTAGGCTAACTCGGATCATGCTCTTACAAATGCAAGAACGCAAGATTGCGTCCGCACCGTCTTGGTCAAGGTCTGTTACATCTGCGCAACGCGCGGACGCGACTGGCCGACAGTGTATTTCCGCAGCTCGAGCGAGTCACGTCCGCGATCGACGCGACATACAGGTCATGTCCTAACGCAACCGGTCGGTTCTTTGTTTTCAGCCATACCTGCGATTTTCGGCCATACCAATGCGCTACCGACGAGCCCCCAGAATCGGGCGAGCGCCGAAATGCCACGGAATCCCACGGGAATCCGGAAACCTCGGCGATTCGCAGGCGGTATGCTCATTCCTCGATTGCGCGCCGGTCGCAGAGACCGTAGCGACAGCCGAGCACCCTGGTGGGCGAGCGGAATACTGTGGATATCACGCACCGCGAAAACAACGTCATACACACCCACCAGAACCGACGAGCGCATCCCGGGGGGTTGCGAGAAGGAGAGAGCGCACGATGGCCGGTAAGCGCACGGTACTGACCGTTCAGCTCCGCAGGCTCGCGTTCCTGCTGCACGAGATGCGGGAGGAGGCTCAGGTGAGTAAGGAGATGGTCAGCTCCCGTACCGGCATCAACGTCACCACGCTGTACCGGATCGAGACCGCGCAGGCGCGCCCGCAGCGGCGCACCCTGATGACGATGCTGGATCTGTACCAGGTGGACGATGAGCGCCGCAACGATGTCCTGCAACTGCTGCAGGAGGCGCAGAAGCCCGGCATGTCCCGGCCCTTCGAGCAGGCCGTCTCGGAGGTGTACGCCGCCTATATCAATTTCGAGACCGAGGCGTTGTCCGCGCGGCTGTTCCAGACCTCGTTCATTCCCGGACTGTTACAGACCGAGCGATACGCGTGGGCCGTGCTCGACACCGCGATGCCCAAGGTCGAGTCGTCGGTGATCGAGCAGCGCCTGCGCGCCCGCGTCGAACGCGCGAAGATCCTCACCCGGGACACCGAGCCGCTCGAGCTGTGGGTGGTGCTGGACGAGGCGGCGGTCCGGCGCGTGGTCGGCGGACCGGACGTCATGCGCGAACAGCTCGGTCGGCTCACCGACGAATGCGACAAGCGCAACGTGATACTGCAGGTGCTCCCGTTCGACGCCGGCGCGCATCCGGCGATGGTGGGCTCGTTCGTGATCCTGGACTTCAAGGCCCTGGCCGACCCGGAACTCGTCTACGTCGAGGGTATCGCCGGTGACGATATCGTCGAGGGCCACAACGAAATTCGGCGTTTCGGCGTGATGTTCGACCAACTCCGCGCCATGGCGCTGAGCCCGCGGGATTCGGCCGCGTTGATCGCCGACGCGGCGTACCGATTGCGCTGACGCCGGCGAGTGGGTGAACTCAGGCGCGGCTGGCACGGGTGTAGCCGATCGCGGCCGGAACGGCGAACACCACCATCGCGCCGAGCGACCAGGCGAGCGTGGCCAGCAGCGGACCGCGCACCGGACCCCCGATCGACAGGCCCCGCATCGCTTCGATCGCGTACGACATCGGCTGGTGCGCCACGATCGGCTGCGCCCACTCCGGATACGCGGTCAGCGGCACGAATCCGGTGGAAAAGAACATCATCAGCGACGATCCCAGTGAAATCATCTCCACGACGGCGGATTTGGCGCTGAACACGGCCGCGGTGGTGACCAGGGCCGCGAAGCCGAGCCCGTACAGCACCGGCACCCCGATCAGCGCCACCGCGGCCGGGATCCCCTGGCGAAAGCGGAATCCCAGCGCCATCCCCACCCCGAACAGGACCACCGTGCAGGCCACGATCCGCACCGCCTCGGCCAGCACGCGAGCCGACAGTCCGGACGCACGGTGTACCGGCAGCACCCAGAACCGGGCCAGCAGGCCGGCGTCGCGCTCGCGCCCGAGGGTGATCGCCCCGGCCAGCGACCCGGACATCACCGCGACCAGCGTCACCATCGGCACCGACCCGTACAGCGCGCTGGTCCCCGAGAACGCCGAAATCTGATGCCCCAGCACGGTATTCAGCATGATCAGGAGCAGCGCGGGGAATCCCAGCGACTGCACCACCGTCAACGGGTCACGCCGCCAACGGATCAGCAGCCGCTTGGTCTGCACAAGCGTCTGCGGCACCAGTTTGCGCACCGTCTCGGTGTGCCCGGACACCCCGGGCAGCACAGTGGTCATCACCCCACGCCCTCCAATCGCGTCATGCTCACCGATGCCTCCGTGCGGCGACCATCCCCGATCCGGCGCCGAACGCCACCAGCGCGAGCGCCAGCCAGATCAGCCCCGGGCCGAGCCCCGCGAGGCTCACCGCGCCCGCCCGGCCCGACCGGTCCCCCGCCAGTGCCCGCATCACGTCGACGAACTGCGATACCGGCTGGTTCCGCGCGAAACCCGCGAGCCAGTGCGGGAACTGGTTGGCCGGGGCGAATCCGGTGGACACCATGCCCAGGATCAGTTGCGGCAGCACGAGCGCCTGTGTGGTCGCCTCCGGGCTGCGCGAGAGCGCACCGAGCAGATCCCCCATCAGTCCGAGCGCCACCCCGAGCAGTATCGCGTACACCACGAAACCAATTGTGCTCCACCAGCTTCCGTAGAACCGAAACCCGATCACGTGCCCGCACACCAGCGCCGCGAACAGCGCCAGGATCACCCTGCCCAGCGCGGCCGCGGTCCGGGCCGCCAACGGCGCGATGGTGGGCATCGGCATCGCGGCGAACCGCTCGTCGATGCCGTCACGCGCATCGGTGGCCGCGTGCAGCGCCGCGGTCGTGCCGCAGAACGACACGCCCTGCATCACGATCATCGGCGTGAGGAACTGCCCGTAGCTGCTCAGCCCGTAGCCGAACAACGTCATCACCCGGTTCAGGGGTACGAAGAAGCCGAGGGTGAAGATGCTCGGCGCGAGCAGCGCGGTGAACGCCTCACCGCCGCGCACCGAAGATCGCAGCATCCGCAGCGTCAACACCCACCACTGCCGGATCGGCAGCGCGACGGGCATTCGCCCGGCGACTGCGGTGTGCCCGTCCATCCGTCCTCGCTCCGTCTCGCGGCGGCCACTGGTCGACACCGATCTCACAGTCTTCACTCCCATCCTGCACTGTCAACCCCCGTGCCGGCCTATATGACAATTCAGCGCGTCGACGGCGCACCCGGCACTCTCGTGCCCACTATGCTGGCCGCCGTGTCAGAACCGCAGCCTGCCGTAGCGCCCCATCCGGATATCGCCCATCTCGCCCCGCTGCTGGGCACCTGGCGCGGCTCGGGTCACGGCGAATATCCGACGATCGAGTCGTTCGATTATCACGAGGAAATCCAGTTCGGACACGTCGGCCGCCCATTTCTCACCTACCGTCAACGCACCCGTCACGCCGGTGACGGCCGCTCCCTGCACGCGGAGACCGGTTACCTGCGGTGCGCGGGCCCCGATCGGATCGAATTGATTCTGGCGCATCCGACCGGGATTACCGAGATCTGCGAGGGCACCCTCGACCTGGCCGACGACGGCCTGCGTCTGGAAATGGGCTCGACCCATATCGGCCGCACCACCACTGCCAAGCTGGTAACCGCGCTGGCCCGCACCTTCAGCCTGGTCGGCGATACGATTGACTATTCGCTGCGGATGGCCGCGGTCGGCCGAGAAGAACAGCATCACCTCGCCGCCAGCCTGCGACGCGCGGACTAGCTACCAAACCGATACCTAATCGAGACCCATCCGCTGACCTGCGCAATAGGCATTTGTCCAGGGTTTCATGCCTACCCAGGGGTTGTAGTGGCGTGGTGTCTCGTTCTACCGTTTCCGAGTCAGTTAACGAATGGCTACCGATTGGCAGTTACCGATAACCACACTCCTTCGAATTTCGCTCACCACAACGGGAGAAGCCTCCCACCGGCACAGGGAGTAGAACAATGAAGCGGTCCACACTGACACTCGTCACGGCGGGAATGATCCTGGCCGGAGCAGGCGCCGTGGAAATCCTCGGCGACAATTCCGCTGCCTCCACCGAAACGCACCAGGATGCCCCCGCCGCCGCCCACGGCAATCTCGCACCGTCCATGAC
>NZ_JAGPOX010000150.1 GCF_019038435.1 Nocardia alni | reverse complement strand
GTTCGGTGCGAGGGGCGGTGGGGTGGGCCTCGGCGTCTGCGATGGCCTGCTTCAACTCTTCGACCGCTCGGGAAGCTTGTTCGAGGACTTGCTCGAAGGTTGACACCAACGTACGCAGCGTGTCCATGTCGAACCCCGGCGGCTGGCTCATCGATCTCTCTCGCGCCCGTCCCGCCGATCTGGTGCCGGTGGAAGGCGGCCATCGCTCGTCGGCGGCGACTCGAATTCACTGTCCCATGCGTGCCCGACCAAGTCCAACCCTGGGGATCCAGGAACGGCGCGCATTCGCGGAGAGTGTGCGCCGTTCCTATTCGTCGGTGCCCGGACGCGGGAGGAGCTATCCGGCCAGTGCGGCTGTCGCGCGGTCCGTGGCCGCCAGCGCCACGGTCAGGGCGGTGTCGAGGTCACCGGGGTCGATGCCGGCGAAGGCGACGTCGGTGCACTCGCGCGAATGTGCGTAGAGGGCTCAGTGACAACTGTTCAATGCACTGCCCGCGAGGAATCCGGCGCGGTCATCGAACTGATCGCGCGCATGCGGGACAGCCACTGACGCACGCTCAGCGCCCAGCGCGGCGCCGGTGCAGCGACTCGGCATAGGCGTGTGCGCGGAATTTCAGGACCGGATCGTCGGACAGCTCGATGCCCTCGGTGATCCTGGTCGGATTGAATGCCTGTGTGTCCCAGTATTTCTGATCGTCCACCGGTGCGGTGAGCTCGAGCCGTCCGGCGACTATCTCGCGCCGCTCGTCGGGCCAGGCCACGGTCGGGTCGTGGGTGGGGTCGTCGCGCTCGCCGAGTTGGACCCGTAGCGTGAATTCCACGGCGCCGCGCCGCAGCCGGTCGTCGAATTCGGTGGTCATATAATCGTCTGTGCTGGTGGCGATTTCGGCGTCGGTCAGCTCCTCGCGACGTGCCTCCGGCTCCCAGCGGAACCGCACCGGCCGCCGGCCGCCCCCGTCGGTGACCCAGATGAACGCGTGGATGGCCCAGTAGGTGGCGGTGCCGTAGCTGACCGGAATCGGCGGGTGCTGCATGATCGGCTCGGCCAGGTGCGGATGCGCGGCGATGAATTCCCGGACGCGGGCCTGATCCGCCACGCCGGTTGCCGGGTCCGGGCGCAGGGCATCGGTGAGCCCGAGGAATTCCTGCGGGGTCGAGGCGACGAATCGGGGCACGGTGATCGCGAGCAGATCGGTGTCGCTGCCGTCGGGCAGATGGAACCGGGTGGCCATGCCGCGGGTCACCGCGGCGGTGTCGGGGGTGTGCGGATTTCCCTCGGAGTTGGAGAACCGCACCGTCACGGGGACCGGCCGATCGTGCAGATGGGCGGCGGCGGTGAGCGCGGAGGCCGCGCCGGTCGGGGTGAAGGTTCCGCTGAAGCACGCGCCGCGGGCGCCGGATCGACGACATCCGGGATACGGACCGCCGCTCATTCGCTCCATGGTGTCGATCAGGTGCGTAGCGGCGGACAGGACCGGTGTGTCGTGGGCCGTCATGGTTCCTCCGATGTGGCATTCGCTCTCTGGGGGCAATTCTTCGACGACGACGCCGGTAGGTCTGTTCGCGCAGTAACACTGGTTGTGTATCCGAGGCGACACATAGCGGCTGCCGCATGAACGCGGGGTTCGCAGCGAGTTCACAGCGTGTGCTGGTGGACGGTACAGACGCGCGGACGACAGTGGACTCGTCATCACCGCGGATCGGCGGGGTGTAGCTGCTCGAGGGAGGTGTTCGACCATGCTGGACGTGCGTGCGCGGACCCTGCCGTCCACCATCCCGGACGACAGTGGAGTCGCCCGGGACGCGAGTGAATCCCGTTATTCCACAACAGGATTCATTTTCATAGCGGTCGTCGCAGTGGTATTGCCGCTGACGCTCTCGGCGCTGGGCGCGATGGATCACGCGGTAGCCGAACTGCTGGGTTTCGGTCTGTTCGTCGTGCTGTCTCAACTGTCGCTGCTGACCGCCGGGATCGGGCTGCTGGCCAACGGCGTCGTGGTGGTGCGCCGGGAGGGCGTGCGGGTGGCCACCGTCGTCGCGCTGGTGGCGGGGCTGGGCCTGATGGTGCTGTCCATGGCGATTCGCGATGTGGTGCACCCCGAGGCCGATACGCCCGCCTGGTTGTCGATCGCGGCCGGTGTGATCGTTGTCGTGGGTGCCTTTCTGCTCGCGCAACTGGTGGCGTTCACGGGCTATGCCGTGCTGTATGCCCGGAGCCCGCGGCGTGCCGGCAGCGATGCTCTGATAGTCCTGGGTTGCGGACTGGACGGTGCGCGGGTCACGCCCCTGCTGGCTTCGCGCCTGGATCGCGCCGCGCAGGTATACCGGTCCGAGCGGGCGATCGGGGCCGATCCGGTCGTGGTCACCTCCGGCGGCCGGGGGCCCGGGGAAACCGTGGCCGAGGCCGATGCGATGGCGGATTACCTTGTGGCGGCCGGGATTCCGGCGAGCCGGATCATCCGTGAGCGAGAGTCCCGGACCACGCAGGAGAATCTGCGCAATTCGGCCGCAGAGGTACGCGGTCTGGGTTCCGGCGGCCGGATGGTTGTCATCACCAGCGACTTCCATGTGTTGCGCGCGGCGATGCTGAGTCGCCGTCTCGGTCTCGGCGCCCGGGTGGTCGGCGGTCGTACCGCGCGGTACTTCGTGCTCACGGCGTTCCTGCGGGAATTCGTCGCGGTCCTGGCTCTGCACCGCCGGGCCAATATCGCCATCGGCACGGTGCTGATCGCCACGGCGGTGCTCGGCTACTGCACCGTCCTGTCGTAGCGCACACGGTCGTACTCCCTCGAGCGAGGCGAATCCCGGCGGTACACAAGGCAGGTCGGCCTCGAATTCGATCATGAATTACGATCGAGACTCACCCTGCACGGCCGGATCCGGTCCCGGCGACGTGCGATGAGCTTGCGGGAGGGCGGAGTTGGGTACAACGCGCGCCCCGCGGGGCAGGTCCGACGACTACCTGCCGGTCGGCACGGTGCTGCAGCGCTTGCGCAGGTCCGCCGACATTCGGCTGGAATCGCTGGCCGAGGAGGCCCATCTGTCCACGTCGTTGCTGCGGAAGATCGAATCGGGGCATCGGCCGGCGACCCGGCAGACCATCGCCACCCTCGCGCCGATCCTGCACCTCTCGCCGACCGAACAGCGGCAACTGCTGGTGCTGGCCGATCCGTATCCGCTGGGCCGGGGCTCGCGCACGGGCCCGGCGCGCACACCGAATGCCCGGGAGCTCGGTGTTCTGGACTCCAGCCCGTTTCCGGCCTGCTACATGCAGGCGGCGGGCCTGGACGGCACGCTTCATGTCATCGTCGCGACGAACGCGCCGTTCGACGTGTTCTTCCCCGGATTGGAACCGTCCGTCAGCGTGCTCGAGTACGAACTGCTGAATCCGACCGCCCGAGACGTATTCGTGCGATGGGAGCAGGACGCGCACCATCTCGTTCACGAATGCCGCACGCAGCTGGCGGGATTCGTCCGTGAGGACCGGATCGAGGAGTTGAAGAACACACTGCGGGCGAATCCGGACTTCGACGGTATGTGGGACACCCCCATTCCGTCGAAACTGGAAGCGCGCCAGACCGTCTGGGTGGCCGACATCAGTGACGGCTCGGCATTCGAGATGTACTTCCGTGTGTCACAGGACCAGAGTCCTTGGCTGCATTGGGCTTTGACCCCCGTGGACGTCATGGGTTATCTGCGGCGCTATCCGCCTGCCGCCGAGTGAGGATCATCGGCAGCCGCGGCGGGCGTAGACTCGCCGCGCGCCGAGGGGTTACCCGGGTGCGGGCCAGCGCGGGCGTCGGGCGCAAGCTCCACTGTTTCGCGATCGATGCCAGCGCGAGAGTCAGCTCCGCCCGGGCGAATTGCTCACCGATGCAGCGCCGCGCGGCGTAGCCGAACGGGACGAAGGCGCCCGCTTCGGGGAGCGCGGTGTCCCAGCGTTCGGGAACGAATCGGTCCGGATCCGGATACAGGTCGGGACGGCGGTGCAGGAGATAGGGACTGATCGCGACGGTCGTGCCCGCGGGAACGAAGTACCTGCCGAGACGGGTGTCGCTCATCGCGGTGCGAGTGAGGATCCAGACCGGCGGATACAGCCGGAGCGTCTCGGAGATGACGTGGCCGGTGTACCGCAGATCCGGCAGATGGTCGTGTTCCGCGATGTCCTTCGGACCCAGGACCGCGGCGACCTCCGCGTGCAGCGCGCTCTCGACCTCGGGATGGGTGGCGACCAGCCACAGCGACCAGGCCAGCGCGGAGGCGGCGGTATCGATACCGGCGATCTGGAACAGCATCAGCTGATCGATGACCTCCGAGTTCGACAGTGCGTCCCTGTCCGACCGGGTCGCGAGCAGGATCGACAGCAGATCGTCGCCGACGCCCTCGTTGGTCGCGACGCCCGCGCTCATGAGATCGCGCAGCCGGCCGCTCGCTGCGCGATAGCGCCGATTGGCCGGGGTGGGCAGACGATTCACTATGGGCGGCAGCAGCATCCGAGCAGCGGCCAGGGTGACGAGGGTATCGACGTCCGCCACGACCCGGCCGAGTTCGTCCGGCGTCAGTTCCTGCGAAACGACCGTGACGGCAAGGATCTTCGTTACCAGGGTATTCGTCTCGGCGGTGATGTCGACGACCTGCCCCGACCGCCACGAGCGGCAGATATCGGCGATCTCGCGGCTCATCCGCATCGAGTATCCGGGCATTCGGGACTTGTGGAAGGCGGGCTGTACCAGTGGCCGCTGGCGGCGGTGCTCATCGTGGGTGCAGGTGGTCAGGCTGTTGCCCACGACCTCGCGAGCGCGCTCGAAGAACTGACCGCCCTTGTCGAACACGACGTCGTTCTTCAGGATCTCGTGCGTCAGTTCCGGTGTGCACGCCATGAGGATTCGCGCCGGGCCGAGGTGGAGTGCGACGAGGTCGCCGTGCGTCGGCAATGTCGTGAGCAGTCCGAGGGGATCTCGCATTCGCAGCGCATGTCCGGCGAGGGGGATCGCGCCCGGTAACCGAGGGGCGGTCGAGAGTTCGGCGGGCGGCATCCGGTCCGGCACGTTCCTCGAATCCTGAAAGCTGTGGCCGCGGGGGCGGAACTGGTATCGGCAGCCAGTGAACAATCCGCCGGGATCGGTGTCAATGCACGGAATGTGCAAACAGCCCGTCGAACATGCGTTGGACCCCTGAGGTTTTCACAGTATGTGAATTGACCGACCGCTTACCGGACGGTTGACTGGGATGGGAAAAATGTTGTGCACGAGCAGAACTCGACAGGAGGGGAGGCGTGCGACAACGCGTGGCCACCGCCGATGGGCTCACGACGATGCGCGTGCGGCCTGCCGGCTCGGTGGCATCTGCCCATCGCAGAACGCAGCGGACGCGCACGCCCAGTCGAGTGCTGCACACCGTACGTGCCTGCGTTTCAGCCTGGCCCGCACCGCTTCCACCTTCGACCGATCATCGACCGCGATACCCGGCTCGGTGGCGACCTGCCCGGCGCGCAACCCCGCACCACCGGCAGCACCGCTGCCGCGCAGCGGGCCGCGATGGCGCCTGACATGCTGGGAGCCATGGCTTCTGGTGTTCGACTGTATGGCTTGTTTCGGCGTCCAGCAGTCGGCCGGCACGACTGGGCGCGCGCCGGGCGGCTCGCGGTTCAGATCGAACGAGCCGGCGTGGATGCTGTGTTGACGGAGGTCGGCTGGCGCACCGGGGACGGCGGCGAGGTCTCGCTGACGCTGCCGGGTTTGGTCGGGGTCTACCGATCGCCGGACGGGCAAGCATGGGAGCTGCGTGGCGAGGTGATGCCGGTCGAGGCGCGCGAGTCCGCGATCCCCGCCGTCTACATGCTGTTCGAGGGCGATAACGAGCAGCCGCTGTCGCAGCATCCGCAGAATCCGCTGCGACTGCTGATGGACGACGGGACGGGCCATCCCGTCAGGCTGTCGTGGCAATTGGCCACGGGGGAGGGCGGTCACGTCGCCTTCGCGCCGTCGTTGCAGGACGATCACACCGCGAAGGTGGCCGACATCGCGGCCACGGCGGAGAACTCCGAGGGCAACGAGGTGGCCCGTAATCTCCTCGACGGGTCGAGGACGACGAAATGGTTCGCGCCGGTCTCGCGGGCGGAGCTGGTGCTGCAGCTGAGCACGGATCGCACGGTCCTCCGCTACGAGCTGGCCTCGGCCGGTGACGCGCCGGACCGGGATCCGCGGGACTGGGAGTTGCTCGGCTTCCGCGGGGGACGCTGGGTCGTGCTCGATGAGCGGCGTGGCGAGGTATTCGGCGATCGGCTCACGTCACGAACCTTCACAGTCGCCCGGCCGCGAACTTGCGAACGGTATCGACTGCGGATCGTCGGCAACGCCGGATCGCCGCATCTGCAACTGGGCGGGCTGCGATTGCACACTGCGGAGGGGCCCGAGCCGCCACCGAGCTTCCTCGGCTGGTATCGGCGGCCCGGCCAGGATGCCGTCGCGCTGCGCGGGTTCCTGATGCGGGAGCGGACGACCGCCCCGCCGGTACCGGAACCGGCCGTGGATGAGCCGGAAGCAGTGCTGACGAGCCTGCCGCGATGGCAAGAATGGATCGCCGCCTACAGCGACCAGTGGTTCCGAACCGCGAGCGCGGAAGACCTCGCGCGTGCCGGACTGCCGACGACCGGACTCGCCCACCCACCGGCCGACCTCGCGGCGATCGAGCAGGCCGAGGCCCGGCTGGCACACCGGCTACCCGCGACGCTGCGGTCCTTCTACCAGGCTACCGACGGCCTGCTCGAGGCCGGGCCGTTCGGCGAGCGGGTCCTGCCGCTGATAGAGCTGGACTGGATGCGGGACACCGAAGCCGAGCTGATCGACTTCTTCAACTTCGGCGACGAGGACGACACGCTGTACCCCCTGCTGACGCGGGCGCTGCGAATCGGCGTCAGCGACAACGGCGACTACTGGCTCCTTGACCCCACAGACCGGACCGGCGGCGAATGGGCCGCCTACAGCTGGAATTCCTCGGACGGCCTCGAGTCCGAACGATCCGACAGTTTCGCTGCCCTGCTGAACGACCAACGGGCCACCCTCGAGCGGTTCCGCGCCCACGAGGGCCGACCCGCCCATCCCGAAGGCGCCGACGACCTGCTCGCGCAGGGCCGCCGCCTGGCCCTGGCCGGCGATGTGACGGCGGCGCACGAAACCCTGAACCGGGCGATGGACGCCGGCTCTGCGATGGCCGCGTATCTGGACGCGCAGGTCCGGCTCTTCGCATTCCCCAATGACTGGCACGAGGCCACCCTGCGCAACGGGGTACTCGGCAGCGACCATGCGATGGCGGCCATCGACGACGATCACCTCCGCGGCGACCTCATCCCGATGTATCTGGCGCTGGCCCGTCCGGACGACACCCGCCCCACCGCCTCAACCGCGCGATGGCTCACCCGGTTCGTCTCCCGGATCGACGCGTTCCCGGGCCGACCGGCCGGCGAGGGCGAGCAGTACGCCGCGCAGTGGGAGGCCTTCGCCGCCACACTGATCGGCGACCCGATACCCGACCCCGCTCCCTTCGGCGAGACCTGCGCCGTCGTCCGGGAACTCATCCGTCACGGCCGTTCCGACGACGCCTGGAACCTGCTGCGCAGTGAATTGCCCTCCTGGCGACCGGATTCACCGCTGCGTGTCATGCCGATCGTGCTGATCACCGACCCGGTGCTGCGCTCCATCATGACCCCGCAGCGCCGCCTCATCGCCGCGATCACCCGACGACCCGACTGATCATCAGCCGCGACGCCATCGCCGCCCCCCCCAGCAACCACAACAGCACCACAACCAAATTCGCAGACCAGAATGCCCGGGCCGCTATCTGATCAGTTTGCACAGGCATTCAGCGGCGCAGTGCGAATCGTTCGGCGAATTCCGACATCTTGTCGTGCTGCTCCGCGGGGTCGTCGCCGGGGAAATTGACGACGAGCCGATTCACGCCGTGGTCGGTGAGGTCGGCGACCTGGTCGGCGGACATGTCGGCCGATCCCCAGCGGGTGTACTCCATCGCGTCCGGGTCGCGGCCCGCGTCGGCGGCACTCTGGCGGGCCAGGGCGATCTGCCGGTCGCGTTCGTCGTCGGGCAGCATGCCACCGGCGAAATAGCCGTCGCCGCGCCGCCCGGCCCGGCGGGCGGCGGCCGCGCTGGAACCGCCGACATGGATCGGCAATTCGCTGGCCTCGTACGGCTTGGGATAGCTGCACACATCCTCGAAGGTGAAGAACTCGCCGCGATGGCCGACCCCGTCCGGCCCGCCCGTCCACAGCAGCCGCAGGACGTCGATGGCCTCGTCCGCGCGCCGGCCGCGGCTGCGGAAATCCACTCCCAGGGCGTTCGCCTCACCGGGCAGGGCCCCGAGCCCGACGGTGAGCAGCCGCATCCGTCCCCGGGACAGCACATCGATGGTGGCCAGGCGCTTGGCCAGCACCACAGGATGCCGGTACGGCAGCAACAGCACACCCGTGCCGAGCAGAATGCGCCGCGTCGCCGCGGCCACGAAACTCAGGCAATCGAGCGGATCGAGAAACGGCAGTGTGGGGGACAGCTCGCCCGCACCGTACCGGGCGCCGGGATACAGCACGATATGGTCCTGCACGTACAGCCCCTCGAATCCGCAGTCCTCCGCGTGCCGCGCGAACGATACGAGACGATCGGGGTCCGTACCGTTGAACGCGGTGTTGTAACTGATCGCGAAGCGCATGCGGGATTCCTTCGTGGCGGGGACGCACCTGCGTGGCGCGACATCGCCGAAACGGTAATCCCTCCCGCCGACGTCAAGGCAAGAACGCCGGAAGCGATGGCGCTCGGCCGGTTTCAGGCGGGAACGAGGGCCGTTGCCCCGGGAATGGAGTCGAGCAGGCGTCGGGTATAGGGGTCGGCGGGGGCGGTGAGGACGGTCTCCGTCGGGCCCTGCTCCACCACCTTGCCGTCGCGCATGACCACCACGTCGTGGGCCAGGGAGCGGACAACGGACAGGTCGTGGGAGATGAACAGGTAGCTGACGCCGAGGCGGTTCTGCAGGCCGGACAGCAGAGCCAGGATCTGTCGCTGGACCAGGACGTCCAGGGCGGAGACGGCCTCGTCGCAGATGACCAGGCGGGGGTTGACCGCCAGGGCGCGGGCGATGGCGACGCGCTGGCGCTGGCCGCCGGACAGTTCGTTGGGGTAGCGGTGTGCCAGGGCGGCGGGCAGGCCCACCTGGTCCAGAAGTTCGGACACGCGGGCGTCGCGCGTCCTGCGGTCGCCGGTTCCGAAGGCGCGCAGGGGTTCCGCGATCAGGCGCCGCACGGTCCACATGGGGTCCAGCGACGAGTACGGGTCCTGGAACACCGGCTGCATCGCGCTGCGGGCGGCGCGCAGTCGTGCGCCGCGCAGGCCGACCACCTCCTCACCGTCGAGGCGGACCGTGCCGGAGGTGGCGGGGACCAGGCCCAGAACCATTCTCGCCGTGGTGGTTTTGCCGGAGCCCGATTCGCCGACGATCGCGGTCGTGCGGGCGCGGGCGATGGTGAAGGAAACGTCGTCGACGGCCTGGAGGATGCCGCCACCGCCGCGGATACGGTACTGCTTGCTCAGATGTGAGACTTCCAGCACGAGAGGTTCGTCACCGGACTCGGCGGCCTGATCTTCGGAGACCTCTATCTCGGACTTCCCGTTGGAGCTGATGTGTTCGGGAGATGTTGTGCCGGTGACGATGTCCTCGGCCGAAGGCGTGCCGGAATCGGCGGGCCGCGGGGCGATGAATGCCGGTGCCGCCGCGACCAGCCTCTTGGTGTAGTCCTGCTGCGGGTTCGTCAATACCTCACGCGCGGGGCCGGATTCGACGATCCTGCCCTCCGACATGACAAGGACCCGGTCCGCCCGTTCGGCCGCCAGGCCGAGGTCATGGGTCACCAGCAGCAGGGCCGTGTCCAGCTCCCGGGTGAGTTTGTCCAGGTGGTCCAGGATTTGGCGTTGGACGGTGACGTCCAGGGCGGAGGTCGGCTCGTCGGCGATCAGCAGCCCCGGGCGGCACGACAGGCCGATCGCGATCAGGACGCGCTGGCGCATACCTCCGGACAGTTCGTGCGGATACTGCCGGGCGCGGCGGGCGGGGTCGGGCAGTCCGGCCTCGCCGAGCAGTTCGATCGCCCGCTGGTCCGCTGCACGGCGCGCGTAGAGACGATGCGCCACAAGGGTTTCCGCTACCTGCCTACCCACCCGGGAGACCGGGTTGAGATTGGACATCGGATCCTGCGGCACCAAGCCGATCTCCTTGCCGCGCAACTCGCGCAGCCGCGGCTGCGCGGCTTGTGCGATATCCTCGCCGCGCCACAGGATGCTGCCACCGGTCACCCGGCCCGCGCCTGGTAGCAGCCCGATGATCGCATGCGCCAGTGTGGATTTCCCGGATCCCGACGCACCGACCAGCGCGACCCGCTCGCCCGGCGCGATGGTCAGGTCGGCGCCGTGCACGGTCGGAGTATCGCCGTAGGACACCCGCAGATCGCGGATTGTCAGCAGCTCAGTCATGACGACGTCCCTTCAGCGACTGGTCTTCGGATCGAGCGCGTCGCGCAGCGCATCGCCGAACAGGTTGAATCCCAAGCAGATCAGCAGCAGCGCCACCCCGGGGAACACTCCGGGCCACGGTGTGCGCATCAGGTATTGCTGAGCGTCGGACAGCATGATGCCCAGGCTCGGGGCGGGCGGTTTGATACCCAGCCCGAGGAACGACAGCAGCGCCTCGCCGAGTACCGCGGTCGGCATGATCACGGTGGCCTGCACGATGATCGGGCCGAGGGCGTTGGGCAGGATGTGCTCGCCGAGGATGCGCAGCGACCCGACGTGCATGGTGCGCGCGGCCAGCACGAACTCGGTCTCCTTGAGCCGCAACGTCTCCGCGCGTACCACTCGCATCATCAGCGGAATCTGCGCGATGCCGAGCGCGATCGACGCCTGCACCAGCCCCGCCCCGTAGATGACGGTAAGCCCGACCGCGACCATCACGAACGGAAAGGCGAGCAGCACATCCACGACGCGGGACAGCACCGAATCCAGCCACCGCCAATACCCGGCCAGCAGCCCCAGCGGCACACCGATGACCACCGCGCACAGCACCGACAGCACGCCCACCTCGAGCGAGGCCCGCGTGCCGTACAGCACCCGGGACAGGATGTCCCGGCCGAGATCGTCTGTGCCCAAGGGGTATCCGACGGTCCCGGGTTTCTGGAACGGAATCGGGAAATGTACCTGGGAGGGCGAGTAGGGCGCCAGCAGCGGCGCGAAGACCCCGACGAAGATCACGATGAGCAGCAGCACCGCGCCGACCATGCCCAGTGGATTGGCGCGTAGTCGTCGCAGTACGCGACTGCCGAGCCGGATCGATTCCGACCGGGGCTCACCCGCTACCGGACCGGACCCGTTCGCGGACTCGGTGATGCCGGAAGCCGTGGTAGTCGCCGTGGCTGTGGTGTCTTCGGGGACAGTCTCGGTGTTGCTCATTGCGCCCTCCCGGACACGCGCACGCGCGGGTCTATGGCCGTGTACAGCACATCGACCAGCAGGTTTATCAGAATGTAGGATGCGGCGATTACCAGGACGACCGCCTGGATCACCGGATAGTCGCGGCTGAAAACCGAGTCCAGGGTCAGCTTTCCGAGTCCCGGAAGGCTGAAGATGCGTTCGGTGACGACCACACCCGCGATGAGGAAGCCGAGCTGGACACCGATGACCGTGGTGACCACGATCAGGCTGTTGCGCAGGCCGTAGCGGAAGATGATCGTGCCGCGGTGCAAACCCTTCGCGCGCGCGGTGCGTACGAAGTCGGCGGTGAGCGTTTCCACCATCGCCGAGCGTGTCTGGCGCTGGATCACCGCCGCGTGCGTGACGCCCAGGATCACGGCGGGCAAGGTCAGGAAGTAGACACCGCGCAGCGGATGTGCCAGCGGCGAAACGTATCCCGAGGCCGGGAACAGATGCAGCCCCACCGACAGGTACAGCACCGCGAGGATGCCCAGCCAGAAGGTGGGCACCGACAGCCCGGCCAGTGAGAAACCGCCCGCGAGCCACTCCGGCCAGCGCCCGCGATACACCCCGGCGGCCACTCCGCCGATGACCCCGATCAGCACCGCGACGAGCATCGCGTACACCGCCAGCTGGAAGGTGACCGGCAGCGTCGTACCGATCATGTCCCGCACCGGAATTCCGGTGCGAATGGAGCGGCCGAAGTCACCGGTGAGCGCGTGGCCGACGAAATCGAGGTACTGCACCGGAAGTGACTTGTCCAGGCCCAGTTCCGCGCGCACGGCCGCGACGGCCGCGGGATCGGCCTGCTCACCGGCCATGACGGTGGCCGGATCGCCGGGTAATGCGCGCACGGCGAGGAAGACCACGATCGACACCAGCACCAGAGTGAGGGCGGATTGCCACAGTCGGTGAAAGACATATCGCAGCACGGATATTCAGCTCTTCCCAGTAGAGACGAACGCGGCCTTGCCGAGGCGGACGGTGCCGTCGGCGTACACCTCGATCCCGGTCACCCGGACGGAGTGCACCGTCAGGTTCCGCAGCCGATAGGTGTAGATGTACGGGTTCTCCCGCGCGATGTAGCGCACCGCCTGCTCGTACAGCGCACCGCGCCGCTGCACACTCGTGGTGTGCGCGGCCCAGGCCAGCACGTCGTCCAGGCCGGGCGAGCTGAATCCGCTGTAATTGCTGGTGGATCCGGTGGAGAGGAATTTGGAGATGTTGCCGTCCGGGTCGAGCCGGCCCGACCAGCCCAGCAGCAGGGTCTCGTAGGTGCCGCGCTTCTGCTCGTCCAGCAGCGTCCCGTACGAGGTGGGCACGATCCGCAGGTCGAAGCCGCCCTCGGCGACGCTGGCCTGCAACGCCCGCGCGTACTGCATCTGATCCGATATGTTCATGACCTGCATGGTGATCGGATATGGGATCTGCGCACCGGCCTGTGCCAGTAGCCGTTTGGAGCGCTCCGGATCGAAAAGCGGGCAGGCCGTGGCGGCGGCGGTCGCGTAGGTGGTACTCGGGGCGATCGGCGTGCAGGCCGACTCGTACCAGCCCTTGAACACCTGGTCGACCAGTGCCTGCCGGTCGATGCTCATCGACAGTGCCAGCCGCACGCGCGGGTCCTTGGCCAGCGGGGTGTTGATCCGCCCCACCGGAGCCCCGGCCCCGGCGACATCACCGACATTGATGTAGAAGCCCTGGAATCCGAACGAACCCGATTGCAGCAGATGCAGATCCGGATCCTTGGCCAGCGAGCCCACGTCTTGCGGCGACATGGTGTCGGCCACCTGGATGTCGCCGGAGCGCAGCGCGGTCGCGCGCTCACTGGAATCGGTCATGATGCGATAGATGATCCGGTCCAGGTGCACGTCCTGGGCGTCGTAGTAGAGCGGATCACGCTCCACCTCGATGGATGATCCGGTCACGCGGCTGACGAACTTGAACGGCCCCACGCATACCGGATGATCGCCGAAGTTCTTGCCCTCCTTGGTCAGTGCCGTCGGCGACATGATCATCCCGGCCCGGTCGGCCAGTGCGGCGGTGATCGGCGCGAACGGCGTGCTGAACTGGATCACCACCTGGTTGGGCCCGTCGGTATCGATACTGGTGATCGGGCCCATCTCACCGGTGCGCTGCGAACCGGTCATGGTCAGATGCCGCTCCAGGCTGGTCACGACCGACGCGGCGGTGAACGGCGTGCCGTCGGCGAACGTGACTCCGGTGCGCAGCGGAATCGTGACCGTGAGACCGTCGGGGGAGAACTGCGGCTGATCCGACGCCAGCTGCGGCACCAGATTGCCCGACGAGTCGTTGTCGTAGAGCTTTTCGCAGATCGTGCTCATGACGTAGCGGGTGTACAGCGAGCTGGAGGTGGTCGGGTCGAGACGGTCCGGATCGTTGGACAGGCCCATCACCAGCACGCCGCCCGCGCGTACGGGCTGGGTGCCGACGGGTGTGCCGTAGTCGTCGATGTGCACCGCCGGTGCGGTCACGGGACTGGTCTGCGCGCAGGACGCCACGGCGCAGACGATCAGCCCCAGCAACAGTGTTCGGAACAAGCGGTGACGCACGGTGTTTCAGTCCTTCCCATTGACCAGGAAGGCGGCCTTGGCGACGCGCACCACACCGTCCGGGAACACCTGGATGCCGGTCACCTGCTTGGACTGCACGGTGAGCAGGCGTTCGCGATAGGTGTAGATGTACGGGTTGTCCTGCTGCAGGTTCTGCACCACCTGTCCGTACAGTCCTGCGCGCGTGGCGGTGTCGGTGCTCTGTGATGCCTGTGCGAGCAGATCGTCGACGGTGGGGGAGCTGTAGCCGGTGTAGTTGGAACTCGCCCCGGTCCTGTTGAACAGGGTGATGTTGGCGTCCGGGTCGATACGGCCGGACCAGCCGATCAGCAGAGCCTGGTAGGTGCCGCGTTTCTGCACGCCCAGCAGGGTGGAGTACTCGGTCGGCACGACGTCCAGCTGGAACCCGCCCGCGGCGATATTGGCTTGCAGCGCTTGCGCATAGCGGAGCTGGTCCTGAGTGTCCTGCACCTGCAGTTCGATCCGATAGGGGATCTTCACCCCGGCGGCGGCGAGCAGCTTGCGCGAGCGCTGCGGATCGTAAGTGGGGCAGGCGATTCCGGCGGGTGTGGCGAAGGTCGTCTGCGGCACGATCGGCGAGCAGGCGGCCTCGAACCAGTTGTCGAATACCGTGTTCACCAAGGTGTTTCGATCGATGCTGAGCGACAGCGCCTCGCGCACGCGGGGATCCTTGGCCAACGGTGTGTCGATCTGCTTGGTGGGCTTGCCGACGCCATCGACGTTGCCGATGTTGATGTACATGCCCCGGAAATTCAGCCCGCGCGCCTGCAGCAGATGCAGCGACGGTTCCTTGGCCAGTGCGTCGACATCCTGCGGCGAGATCGTGTCGGCGACCTGGATGTCCCCCGAACGCAGATTGGCCGCGCGAATATTGGCGTCGGGCATGATCCGATAGGTGATGGTGTCCAGGTGCACGTCTCGGGCGTCGTAGTACAGCGGGTCGCGCTGGACCACGATCTCGGTCTGCGGCACCCGCCGGACGAATTTGAAGGCCCCCACGCACACCGGATGATCGGCGAAGTTCTTGCCCTCCTTGGCCAGCGCCGCCGGCGACATGATCATCCCGGCCCGATCCGCCAGCGCGGCGGTGAAGGGCGAGAACGGCTTGGTGAAGTGCACCACCACCGTTGCCGGACCGTCGGTGTCGATCGAGGAGATCGGCCCCATCTCACTCTTGCGCTGCGAGGTCTTCATGGTGAAGTGGCGCATCAGGCTGGTCCGCACCGCTTCGGCGTCGAACTCGGTGCCGTCGGCGAATCGGACGCCCGTGCGGACGGGAATGCTGACCGTCAGCCCGTCGGCGGAGTAGGTCGGTAGCGCGGTGGCCAACTGCGGCACGATATTTCCCGCGGCGTCGTTGTCGTAGAGCTTCTCGCAGATGGAGCTCATGACGTAGCGGGTGTACAGCGAGCTGGAGGTGGTGGGGTCCAGACGGTCGGGCTCGTTGGACAGGCCCATCACCAGATCGCCGCCGCGGCGTACCGCCGCGGTTCCCACGGCCTTGCCGAAATCATCGGTGTGCGCAGCAGTCCGGGCCGGATACTGCAGGGGGGCGCAGGAGACCAGGGCCAATGCGACGGCCCCCAGTCCCAGCATTCGGCGTGATCGCCGCCGGGCGTGGACAACGGAACTCGATGCGCTGGAATACTTCGCGCTAGAGCGCTCGAACAAGATCCCGGATCCTCTCGATCGCGGAGATGGACAATTCCTGGGATTGGCGCACCCGCACGAATCCGGCTGCCGCGAGATCGCTGACGATCACCTTGGCGATGCCGACCGGAACATGGAGCGCCGCACCGATTTCGGCGATCGAACAGGGCCGCTGGCACAGTCGCACCACCGTGAGCTGTTCGAGTTGGAGCGGGGCGGACAGCGCCGACGGCGGCGCGTGTACCAGCGTCTCGATGCGCAGTCCGTCGATCACGGGGGTGGTGCGTCCGCCGGTAACGACGAACGCGCGCAGAAATTCCTCGTCGCTGTCTTCGGCGAGCTCAGCCGATATCCTGTGCGGTGGAGGTGGATTCGACGATCTCGGCTGCGGTTCCCCCGCATGTGATAGTGGGGGGTCGACGTCTTTCATCTCGAATTCCCGTGAGTGACAGGCGAGTGCGTCGTCGAGCTCGCGGATTCCGGTTCGGTGATACGGCCGTTGGAGGCGGCGCCGGCCCCGTTGGACACCCAGTCGCTGGCCGAATACGGCACCAGTCCGTCGTTGGTGATCTTGGCCTGCACGATCGAGGGCTGCCGATCATGGCCCCCCTCCAGCAGTTCCGAGGGCAACGTGAGCCGTGCGACCACACCGGCGTCCGGCGACGAGGTGAGCTCTACCTCGATGCCCAGGCGCTGCGCGAGCCGGCCGACCACGTAGTGCCCCAGGTAGCGGGTCGGCGCGACGATGAAATCCTGTTCGCCGCGCAGCTTCGCGTTCGCCTGGGACAGATCCGCCGGAGGCATGCCGACCCCGTGATCGACCACCGCGAGCACGTATCCGTGGCCCGTCGGGCGGCCGTACATCTCCACGTCCATATCGGGCGGCGAGAACGTCAAGCCGTTCTCGATCAACTCCGCGAGGATGTGCGCCAGCTCGGTGGCCACCGCGCCGATGATGTACACATCGTCGACCCGGCGCAGCACCACCCGCCGGTAGTCGTCCACCTCCGACATGCCCGCGCGGATGACGGTGGTCAGCGGCACCGCGTTGGACAGTCGGCGCGGGCTGCCCTCACCGACCAGGATGAGCAGGCTCTCGGCGTTGCGGCGCATGCGGGTGGCCAGATGATCGAGTTCGAACAGGTTGGACAGCCCCTCCGGATCGAGCTCCTGGCGCTCGAACTGGCTGAGCAACGCGAGCTGGCGGCGCACCAGATTCTGGTTGCGCCGGGCCAGATTCGACATCGACTCGGTGGTATTGCGCCGTACCAGAGCCTCTTTCGAGGCCAGCTCGAACGCGGTGCTCTGCACGCGGTCCAAAGCGCCCGCCACGGCCGTGATCTCGGCACTGGTCTCCGAGTCGATGTGCACTCGGGCCGGCGCGTCCGGCTGGTGGGTGTCGTCGGCGTGCGACCAGGCGTCGATGGCGTCGGGCAGACGGCGCTCGGCCACGTCGTGGGCCTCGCTGGCGAGCCGCACCAGTGGCCGCACGATCGCGCGCTGGGACAGCAGCACCAACCCGATCATGGCGGCGATGGCCAAGACCGCGAGGACCAGGAAGATCGTCAGCGTGGTCACCGCGGAGGTGCGCAGCGCGTCGGCGCGGCTCTGCACGGCGGTGCCCACCGTCTGCTGCACGGTGCGCTGTGCGTCGATGACCCGGCTCATCCGGGTCCACCAGTCGGCCGCGTCCACCGGTTGGACCAGCGGCCCGTCGCCGGAGGCCAGGGCGATGCTCTCGTCCTGCTGCACCTCCGCCGCGTCCGGGCCCTGCATCACCGCGTCCAGATCGCCCTGCCAGTCGGTCGTCGCGTAGGCCGAGAAGGATTGCAGCGCAGCCTGTTCGGCCGAGCGGATCTGCATGAACTGGCCGAACTCGCCACCGGAGAAATGCCCCACGGTGAACACCCCGTTGAGGAATGCGCGCTCGGCGGCGAACTGCGTCTTGGCCGTGCCCAGGGCATAGAACGCCTGCAGTCCGCGCTGGATCTGCTGGTCGCGGGCCAGGTCCAGGCCGAGGGTGGGGCGGTTCAACGCGTCGACGGCGTCGTTGTAGAACTGTGCCGCGGCCGGTCGGCTGATTCGGCGGGTATCGATCTGGGCGCGGGTGTTCGCGAGCTGACCGAGGCGGCTCAGGGCGGCGCGAACCCGGTCCACGCCCTGCACATTCGAGTCCGCCGCGTCCTTGACCGCGCCGAGCGTCGCATCGACGGTGCGGCGCTGCTGCAGCAGCGGCTGCTGCAGGCGCGAGTCGCCGCCGAGCAGGGCGTTGCTGAGGCCGAATTCGCGTTGCACCTGGTCGGTGAGGTCCTGGACGTTCAGCGCGAGGGTGACCGCAGCCCTGGTGTTCTCGGATTCGCGATAGTTCCCGATCTCGTTGACGGTGGTGACCGTCAGCAGCGCGATCGTCAGGATCAGGGCAAAGGCCAGGATGCGGGTGAGCTGTCCACCAATCGTTTTGGGTCGCAGGAGCGCCGCGACCCCACCGAATGGGGACGTCTCGACGGCATCACCGGACGGCGGCGGCTCGGCGGTATCGGAGCCGGTCGGTGAGTCCGTTCCGTGCGAGGGCTTTTCCGATCCCAGAGATAGACGCACCCTGCTACTCCTTGTGAAAGCCCGTGACTGTTCGAGGCGGAGTCCACGAAGTCCGTGAGGAAAGTCTCATATGTCCCTCCACTCGTCAACTCGAGAGCCGGTTTACGCCATTTCGTTTGGGGTACACCGCCTGTTTGCCCACGCTGGCAAGGATTTTCAGGGGTGCCGATAGGGGTTGTCGAGATCTCTATCCGGTGAAGGGGTATTGACGGTGCATCGTGGATGCACTCCGAGTGAACACTGCGAATAACCCGCCGACCAACAGCACCGCGGGCGCCCGGGCGAGTAGTTGTTCGAATCCCCCGCCTCGCGAGGTGGAACATTTCGTCGCCCTTCGAGCGGAAAAGAACTTCGGCCGCGTGGTGCAGCAGATGTCGATGAGCCCGCCGCCGGGTCACCGGAGCGGTAGATGGACGCCGAGGCTCGGCTGGACGCGTTAGCCGGAGGTGCCGTGCGGACTGGGAGACGTGCGCGGGCAAGTAGGTCACTGTCCCAAACAGGCCATCGATCGGGGCAAGCCTCTTGACGCCGCCTGCCAGGTCGGAATCGCCGGAGACCTCGTGGTCTCCTTGGCGTCGATCCTGCAACGTGAGCTCGACCCGCGGGGGTCCGCGCGACGAGCGAAGAGCCGGATATTGCTGTGTGGATCGGCTATGTCGGTGATGGGGCGCCTGCTCGCAGGCAGCGCTCCGCTGCGTGGCCGGGCCAGCTTGGAATTGATCGTCCGGCCACTCGGCTGGGGATACGACACCAGTCGGACTGTCCTCACCTGCTACAGCGGAGCCGGTTTCGATGAGAACCTCCGTCTTGCGGGCACCGAACCAAGACAGGGCGAGGACCCCGCGCGGGCGCCGATGCTGGTTGATCTGAACGCCATCTATGCAGATGTCTGAGACACCATCCATACAGATGTCTGAAATGTGGTAATTCCCGCAGGTCGCTCTGCATTTCCGTATCAATTACTTCCGCAAATGCAGGCCCTGGATTCCGCATTTGCGCGGTTTTTCTTCCGCGTTTTGCGCAGGCGCAACTGTATTCTCAGCGGGCTCACAGTGAAGGGTCGTTAGCGTCGGCGGCGTGGCTGATATGACGACATCGCAGGTTGGGGCCGGGCGGCGGATGCTGAGTAAGGTGCCCGAGGTCACGGTGTGGTTTTGGGTTATCAAGATCCTGTGCACCACGGTGGGGGAGAGTTTTGCCGACTGGATCAACAATTCGTTGGGGGTCGGGTTGGTGCCTACGGCGCTGATTTTCACCGTGGTGCTGGCCGGGGCGCTGGTGTGGCAGTTGCGGCTGGATCGGTATGTGCCGTTCGTGTACTGGCTGAGTGTCGTGGTGCTCAGTGTGACGGGCACGTTGTACACCGACATTCTCACCGATCAGCTGTCGGTTCCGCTGGCCGTGAGTACCAGTGTGTTCGCCGGGATTCTCGCGGTGGTGTTCGGCGTCTGGTTCGTGCGGGAGCGGACGTTGTCGATCCACAGCATCGTGACGCTGCCCCGTGAGCTGTTCTACTGGCTCGCGGTGCTAGTCACGTTCGCGCTGGGCACCGCGGCGGGCGACTGGACGCTGGCGATCACCGGGTGGGGTCCGGGTGTTTCGGTGCTGCTGCCCGCGGGGCTGATCGTCGCGGTCATCGCCGGGTGGCGACTGGGTGCGAATGCCGTGCTGTCGTTCTGGCTGGCATACATCCTGACCCGGCCGCTGGGCGCGAATCTCGGCGACTGGCTGGCCTCGCCCACCGCCGATCACGGCCTCGGTGTGGGGACGGCGGCGACCAGCGTGATCTTCCTGGCCGCGATCCTCGGGACCGTCGTGTACCTCACCCGCACGCACGGCGATGTCGTCGAGGACCGGCGACCGGCCCCGTCCACCGACCTGCGCCGGGAACGAATCATGCTGGGGTACTACGTGATCGTGGCGATACTGGTCGGCTGCCTGCTCGCCTGGGCCTCCGCGCAACCGCACTCCACGTCGTCGGCGAGCGAGGAGGACCCCAGCAGCGCTCCGGTCGCCGCGCCGCTGAATCCGGGCCAGGCGACCGCACACTTCCCGCCCGCCGAGGTCGCCAAGTTCCGCGCCATCACCCAGGACACCCTCGCTCTGGTGCGGTCGGGGCAACAGAGCCAGGCCACGGCCCGGGTCAAGGACCTGGAGACCACGTGGGATCAGGACCAGGATTCCCTGCAAGCGATGGACGGCTCTTCCTGGCATGTCGTCGACGGCCAGATCGACGCGGTCCTGAAGGCATTGCGGGCCGGCCACCCCGACGCGGCGACGCAGACCCGAACACTCACCACCTTGCTGACTACGTTGAGCTGAGCGGCGTCCTTCGCGTCGATCCTCGCGAGCGCTGAAATCGTGCGTTGCCGGTGTATACCGCCGCCCGACTGTCCTCAGCTTTGCGCGGCGGTCGAGGACTTGTCCGGAGGGGGTGGGAATCTCGGCGTCGTTCGTTTCTCCCGCGAGTATCGATGAAGCACAGGAGTGCCGAATGCCGTCTCCCCGGGCTCGGCCGGGCGACCACCCACACCGTGCACCGAGCGACTCGCGTTCTCGCGCACCAATACCCGCTCGACTATCTCCTGTGTGCCCTCTCGTCGTACGTGCTGTACGGCGACGTTGCTGCACGCGACGAAACCGGATCCGAACCGAGTGCCGGTCAGCCGCAACAACAGCAAGGGCAGGGCGGCTCCGTCATCGAGGTCCCCGTGGCGGGTAACCGGTGTGATCGTCAGCCCGTTGTCGAATCTGTTGTCCAGCTCCATCCGCATGACACCGTTGAACCAGACTTCCGTCCAGCTTTCGGGCATCGCGGATTCCTTGCTGCGCAACCATAGCTGTTGATGACTGATCGAATATCGATACACATGCATACCGCGCTCGAAGGTGAAGGGGAGATCACTCACCTATCCAGAGTGCCACGTCCTTTGGCGGACTCGCGCGCCCTTCAGAGTCTGATCGAAGCCCGGGGCAGTCGTCGGTCGGCCTCTCTCGAGCTGAATCCTATTCTCCTGCTGTGTTTCCGGTTCAAAGGCTGATCTCCGGCTCACCTGGTCGGCGGCATGCCGAACGCGGCGAACAGCGTCGGTTCGAGGAAGACGGTGATGGCGGTGACTCCGCCTGTGCCGGTGGTGATGACGTGTATCGCATGGGCGTGCAAAATGCCGTCGGCGCCCCGGCGGTAGTCGGCGATGGCAGGCTGCCCGTTCGCGGCGGTCGGGATCAGCATGATGGTGCCGGGCTCGGCGAAGGCGCGCTTGGCGAGGAATCGCGTGACGGCGTCGCGACCGGTGAACCATATTGGTACAGGGGGCATTTCGAGCCTCACATCCGTCGCCAGCAGCTCGGTGAGTGCCCCCAGGTCGGCGTTTTCGAATGCCGCGCAGTAGCGGTCGAGGAGTACGCGACGCGCGGTGTCGTCCGGCTCCGCGATGGCGTCGGCGGGCGCGAGTTCGGCCAGATGCGCCCGGGCCCGCTGCAGGGCGCTGTTGACCGCGGCAGGGGTGGTTTCGAGCAGTTCCGCGACCTCGGCGGCGCTCAACTGAACGACATCGCGCAGGATCAACACGGCCCGCTGCCGTGCGGGTAGTTCCTGCATGGCCGTCATGACCGCCAGCCGGACGCTTTCCCGGGCCACCACCACGGTTTCGGGGGTCAACGCGTCGGGCAGGGGTTCCAGCCACGGATAGACGCCGGTATCGCCGTCGAGGGTCGCGTCGGGGTCGGCCGAGCCGGCGCCCAGGCCCGACGGCAGCACCCGGCGGGCCCGATTCTCCAGTGCGCGCAGGCACGCGGTGGTCGCGATCCGGTACAGCCAGGTCCGCAGCGCCGCGCGTTCCTCGAACGCCGGGTAACCCCGCCACCCGCGCAGATACGTCTCCTGAACGAGATCCTCGGCATCGTGCACCGAGCCGAGCATGCGGTAGCAGTGCGCGATCAACTCGGCGCGAAACGGCGCCGCCTGCTCGATGAAATCCTCCTGGACCGGCACGGTCGTACTCCTGTTTTCTCGACGTGGCGGGACATAGATCCCATACCGGTACAGATCCGTCCGGCGACCGAAATTCATCGGTCCTCTCGCCCCGACATTCGGTGGACCCGTGCCGATGAATCGCGGCATCGGCACGTATCTCAATTCGTGGGGCACAGATCATCGACGAAAGCGAGTACGCCATGAACCAACCGATCACGCTCGACGGCACGACGGCGATCGTCACCGGGGCCAGCCGTGGATTCGGGCGCGGCATCGCCACGGCGCTGTCGGCAGCCGGTGCGCATGTTGTCGGCGTCGCCCGAACGCGCGCACCGCTCGATGAGGTGCGCGACGAACTCGGCGACACCTTCACCCCGGTGGCCGCCGACGCCGCCGATCCCGCGACGGCCGCCCGGCTGCTCGACGAATATCGACCGAGCACGGTGGTCCTGTGCGCCGGAGCCGTTCCGCCGATCGGCCCGTTGCAGGATCAGACCTGGGAGATGTTCGGCCGGAACTGGAATGTCGATGTGGCGCAGGCATTCCACTGGACTCGCGAGGCGCTGCGTCGCCCGCTGGCGCCGGGCAGCTCGGTGATCGCGATCTCCAGCGGCGCGGCGATCAACGGATCGCCGATCAGCGGTGGTTACGCCGGCGCGAAGGCGACCGTCCGGCTCATCGCGAGCTATGCCGCCACCGAGTCGGAACGAGCCGGGCTGCACATCAGATTCGTCTCGATCCTCCCGCAGCTCACCCCACTCACCGACCTCGGAGCCACGGGGGTCGAGGCCTATGCCGCGCGGCAGGGCGTCGATGTCGACACATTCGTGCAGGCCATGGGCCCCGCCCTGACCCCGGAGCAGGTCGGCAAGGCGGTACTCGAGCTCGCCACCGCCGCCGAGCCGGTCCACCACGCCAACACACTCACCGCCGCAGGCATGTCGCCGCTGGTCTGAAAGGACATCACCATGAACAACACCCCGCCGATCGTCCCGCCGAAGCAGTGGGAGGCAGCGTGGCAGGAGATGCTCGTCAAGGAGAAGGAAGCGACCCGCGCACGTGACGCCTTGGCGGCCGCCCGCCGGCGGATGCCCTGGCAGATCGTGGACAAGCAGTACGCCTTCCAGGGCCCCGAGGGCGGCGTGCGCCTGGTCGACCTGTTTCAGGGGCGTCGCCAATTGATCGTCTACCGTGCGTTTTTCGAGCCCGGCGTCGACGGCTGGCCCGACCACGCCTGCCGCGGCTGCTCCATGATGGCCGACCACGTCGGCAACCTGGCCCACCTCAACGCCCGCGACACCACGCTCGTATTCGCCTCCCGCGCAACACAACCGGACCTGGCGAGTCTGAAGGCCCGAATGGGCTGGAACATGCCCTGGTACACGATCACCGACGACTTCGACACCGACTTCGGCGTCGACGAATGGCACGGCACCAACGCCTTCATCCGCAACAACGACACCGTCTACCGCACCTACTTCATCAACAACCGCGGTGACGAAGCGATGGGCACCACCTGGAGCTACCTCGACATGACAGCCCTAGGCCGCCAAGAACTCTGGGAAGACTCCCCCCAGAGCTACCCCCAAACCGCCCCTTACGAATGGTGGTCCT
>NZ_JAGPOX010000014.1 GCF_019038435.1 Nocardia alni | reverse complement strand
GGAAGGGAGCGCAGCATCGGGCCGAAGGCGGCCGCGGCGGTGTCCTCGCCTGCGAAGAGGTGGTAGGAGGCATCGTCGGTGAGGGTGAATGTGCCTTCGGGGCCGCGGAAACGGACCGGCTGGCCGACCTCGGCGGTTCGGGCCCAGCGGGCTCCCGGGCCGTCGCCGTGGTCCAGTACGCACAGATGCAGCTCACCGGCCTCCGGATCGTGGTGCCACACCGAATAGGTGCGCAGTTCACCGAGGCGGGACAGCGGGTTGCCGGTGGCGGTATCTCCGGTGATCACCCGGATCTGTTGTCCGGGAATCCATTTCATCTCATGCAGCTCCGCTCCGCCGATGCGGATGCGGATGGTACGGGCCGCGATGCGCTCGGTCTCCAGGATCGTGCCGCCGGTGAACAGGCGGTCCAGGAGGCGATCGCCGAGGCCGCGCTTGGCCGGGCTGATGTGCGGTGCAGCGGGAATTCCGTTGTGCGCCATGGGAGTGCCTTCGGTGAGAGGTGGATTATTCGGAATGCCGGTCACGATGCCGGCGGTGATGCTGATGGTGCAGGCGCTTGGCGTCGGCCTTCAGCTGCTGTAGGTCGCGGGTCGCTTCGGCGAGAATCTCGCGGACCTGATCCACGACCGCGGGATCGCCGTGCGAATGCACGACGGCCGACACCGCGCTCTTGAACAAACGCAGTGCGGGAGCGATGATCTCGGCGGCATCCGGATCCCGGAACATGCCCCACTCGCCGCGTTCGGTGGCCCGGGCCCAGATTCGATCGATCTGATCGCCGTGCTCGCCGACCTCGGCGCGGCCCGGCGCGGTGGGGTGGAAAACCTTGCGCCCGCTATCGATTTCGAGCCGAACCAGCCCCTCGTCCTCGAGCTGTTGCAAGGTCGGATACACCGCGCCCGCGCTGGGCCGGTACGCCCCGGCGCACCGATCCTCCAGTCGCGACATCAGCTCGTACCCATGCCCCGGGCGCTCCGCGATCAGCGCCAGCAGGGCCAGCCGTAACTCGCCGGGGCCGAAGAACCGCCCGGACCCCGGCCCGCCGGGCTCGGCGACACGTCGTGGACTCACGCTCCCAAGATATATCGTAAGATATAGCTGAAGCAAGAGTTGATATGAAAAAGGCCCGTGCCGGATCGAGTTGATCCGGTACGGGCCGAGTGGTCGAATCTACTTGACGGCCAACGTGATCAGCCCTGCGACGACCGCCAGCACGACGGCGCCCAGGCCCCAGATCGCACCCTGGCGCTGCCACGGCCGGTTGTGATCGAGGGAGAAACGGCCGGGCCCGGCGAAGGCGAGCGCGATGATGGCCACGCAGTAGACCAGGGGCAGCTCATAGCCTTTCATGAAGCCCTCCGGCCAGGTCTGATGGACCGCGTTGATCATGGTGCCGAGGGCGATGGCGGCGGCCAGCGGGGTCAGCAGGCCCAGGGCCAGCAGGACGCCGCCGCCCGCCTCGCACAGTCCGGCGAGCGCGGCGAAGAACGGGCCGGGGGTGTAACCCATATGGGCGAAGGCGTGGCCGGTGGCGGTAAGGCCGTAGCCGTGGAACCAGCCGAACAGTTTCTGGGTGCCGTGCACGGCGAGCAGGAGGCCGAAACCGACCCGCAGCACCAGCAGGCCGATATCGGAACCGAGTGTGCTGATCGTCGTCCCGGGGACGGTGGTTGTCGTCGATCTCGTGGCGGTGGTCATGGGTATGGCCCTTCCGGTCAGGGTGGTCGAGTCCGGCATCAGCGACGCCTAAGCGGACCATGGTCCGATTAGGCGTGAATCGTACCGTCCGACGCGGTGGTTATCGCCGTCAGGTCCATTGATCGAAAGACATCGTTCGTTCCCGTGGGCGCATCGGGTGATCAGCCCGCTTTCTGCGATGCCGACGGGACGTTCAGCGGTCGCGCGAGTGCGACGATGCTCTCGTCCACCCGTTGCAGATGACGCAGGACACGGAAGGCCAGCGTGTGCGGTGCGGGCAGCCCCAGGGTGTCGGTCTCCGGCATCGAGGCGATTCCCGAGCTGGATTCGATTGCGGCCGTAGTATTCTCGCCGTTCAGGTGTGCGACGATGGTGTCGACGTTCGCGGTGATGCGACGGCCCATGATCGCCAGCCGAGGGTCGGCGCCCACCCGGCTGCCCGAGGGGACCAGTTCGGCGGTCGTGGCCAGCGATCGCGTGTGGTAC
The DNA here is from genome assembly GCF_019038435.1 of Nocardia alni. Taxonomy (GTDB): domain Bacteria; phylum Actinomycetota; class Actinomycetes; order Mycobacteriales; family Mycobacteriaceae; genus Nocardia; species Nocardia alni. The sequence goes on along the minus strand of NZ_JAGPOX010000014.1, from coordinate 89,232 downwards.
GCGGCGGTCTCCAGGATGGCGACCACGTAGCGGGCGGCCTCGCGGCGCTCACGCATGGGGGTGATGGGGTGGGTCAGCGGCAGCGTGGACGCGCGCAGCTTCGAGAGGGCGTCGTCGAGTTCGCGCGTGGTATCGATGACATCGGGGGCCGAGCGGTCGCCGAGCTGGTCGATCGACGCGGCCACCGCGGCCTCGATCTTGCGCAGCACCGCGACGAGCTGATCGTCGGTGCGCTGATCCGTGCGCACCGGCAGTACCAGCATCGCCGCGACGATGCCGCAGGTGGCCCCCAGCGCGGTCTCCTCGATGCGCAGCACCAGCACCGCCACGCTGTAGGTGTGCAGCAGCGAATACAGCAGGCCCAGTGCGGCCGTCACGCAGAACGACATCGCCGTATACGACACCGGAGCGGTGAAGAACATCAGGAAGACGGCCACGAGCACCAGGACCAGCGACAGCCACAGATGACTGCCCACCAGGGTCGCGAGCACGATTCCGGCGACCACGCCCAGCATGGTCCCCAGCAGCCGCCGGTAGCCCTTGACGACGATCTCGCCGGTCGATGAGGTGTTGACGAAGATGATCCAGCAGGTCAGCACCGCCCAATACCAGCGCTGACTGGACAGGAACTCACCGCCGGTCATGGCGAGCGCCGCGCCGACGGTGACCTGCAGGGCCGCGCGGGTGGTGGGCCGGCGCAGCCCGCTGGGCGCCGGATTGTCCTGGGCCGCTTGCTGTTCCGCATCGGCGATGGCGGCGTTCTCGGCGTCGAACTCCGCGCGCGAGCGGTCCGCGGCGGGCGACTCCTGCACCGGGTCGTCCGGGTCGTCCAGGGCCATCCGCAGGCCGAGCACCTCCCGGGCGAGGTCGCCGACGCCGTGGAAGACATCCTGGAAGGCGGGCGTGGCGTCGTGTGGGATGTGCTCGGACTCGCGATAGCCCAGTAGCCGGTCGCGGTCGCGGATCAGTGCGGGATCATGTTGCACGCCTTGAGGATCGGTCACCATCATGTGCAGGATGTTCAGGTCGTGCACCAGCGTGGCGGTCACCGCGTCGGTCTGCTCGGACCAGGGGGCGACGGCCGGTACCGGCATGTGCGGCAGGCGCAGCACCATCGTGTCGGGACGCTCGGTGCTGCGGGCGGCGATCAGCATCAGGGTCAGCCGCTCGGCGGCCACCTCGGCGTTGATGATGCGCCGCTGCACCGAATCCGCGGTGGCCTCGTCCGGGGTGCCGACGACCAGGCGGCCCTGAATCATCAGCGCCGCCTCGTGTAGCCGGGCGGTGCGCTGGCGCAGGTCGTCCAGGACGTCGCCCACCTCGCCGGGTGCGGCCCGCAGCAGCCGGGTCTGCGCGGTCACCGTCTGCCCCAGGCGGGCGCGGAACGCACCGCGCAGCCGCCGCAGGACCAACCCCGGCCGGTCGGGGACCAGCAGGAAGCGGCTGACCGCACTGCACGCGAACGCCAGCGCCACCGTCCCGTAGAGCGGTAGCAGCCGCTCCGGCGTCGCGCCGACGAACACCGAGACGAACCAGACCTGGAAGGAGATCATCCCCAGCGCGGTGGTGCGGTCGCCGAATCGGCGGACGTACACCGCACCGCAGATCACCGCGAGAAAGGCCAGATCGCCCAGGACGATCTGCCCGTGCAGCAGCGCGCCGAGCGTCAGCGCCAGCAGCGCGAACGGAAGCGCGAGTGCGAGTGTGATCGCCTGCTTGCGGACCGTCCGGTCGCTGATCGCGAAGGTGGATACCATCGCGGCCATCGCGCCCGCGACCAGATGCACCGGATCCGCGCTCAGCAAAGCCAGCACGATCAGCGCGAGCGCGATCGCGGTGGACGTGCGCAGCCCCGCCATCAGCCGGATCAGTCCGGGATCGGACGCGGCGTAACGATCCCGCGCCTCGCGCAGGACGGCCCGGGTCGACCAATGCACGCTTTGTCTCACAGCACCACCACGGCAAGATCCTTGCAGACGGAAGGTTCGAACAGCCAGCTGACCGGCCGGAGTTCGCGGTCCTATTCGATGTCGTGTTCGTCCGGGTCGGCGAACAGCCCGCGATCGGTCGGCAATCCGGCCACCACCCCGTTGAGCCGGGCGTGATGCGCCTCGGTGGCCGCCAGCAGCGCGTCGGCGTCCCCGGACAGGAAGGCCGCCAGCTGGCGGCTGTGATCGGCGTGCAGCACCGCCCGGTCCGCGGCGCTCACGTGCACCATCGGCTGCACCGGTTCGGTGATGTTCCAGGCGTATTCGAGCATGTGCACCAGCCGCGCCATCCCCGACGGACGGGTCAGCGCCAGGTGAAACGTGCGGCTCTCCCGGTTGTACGCTGCCGGGTCGTCGTGCAGGACCGCGTGTTCGAGCCGGGCGTGCGCGTCGGTGGCGGCCTGGTGGTCCTGCGCCCCCGCGCGGGGCACCGCGGCGGCCAGCGCGACCGATTCCAAGCGCTCACGCACCACATACAGCTCGCGCAGCTCGCCAGCGGTGAGCCGGGTCACCGTATAGCCGAAGTTGGCCCGGTGCTCGACCAGCCCCTCGCCGATCAGGGTCTGCAGCGATTCCCGCACCGGGATCGCGCTCACGTCGAACAGCTTCGCGAACTCGCGCAGCGGCAGCCCCGTGCCCGGCGGCAGGTTGCCGTCCAGAATCAGCTGCCGCAGCGCGGTGAGGATCTCCTGCTGCGTGTAGCCGCGTCGAGGGTCCGCGGCCGGCGGGAGATCGGGTAGCCGGGGCAGCCGTGTTCGGGAGGTCACGAACCGTACGCTAGTCGTTCGCGCAAACCTGTCATCAGTGTGCGAACAACCAGTCGGCCGGACCGTCACCTCGTGCCCGGGCCGGCGTGCTAGCGTCCGCGAGAAGTTTTGCGCCATGACCAAAGCTTTCGAGGGGGAGTCCATGGATGAGATGGATGCTGATCTGCAGACGCTGGATTGGCTGGCGAGTGTGCTCACAGCCCATGCGGATGCGATCGGCAAGCTCGGGATCACAGCCGCAATGACGATGCCGGACTCTCCGATCCAGGCGCTGTCCGACCGGATCGCCGACGGCGCGGCGCGGTCGTTCGAGGTCCTCGGAGTCAATTATCGGCAGATAGCCGAGGCGACCAGGAGGAGCAGAAGCTCCTACGACGAACTGGACACCGCCTTCGCGGCCCAGCTGCGGCGCTACACCGACGAGGTTCTGCCGCGATGAGGCACATCAGCCACGTCCGCCGCTGTCGGCCGCGCACGATGGTGGCCTTCGCGGCCGATCTCACCGCACAGAACGACACGTTCCGCACCGAGGTCGAGCGCGCGAACCGCGACGTCGAGACCGCGATGAACGACTGGAAGGGCAGCGCCGCCACCGCCTCGGCGACGCGTTCGCTCGCACAGCGGCTCGAGGCCGCTCATCTCGGTGAAACGCTGGTCACGATCGCGGATCACCTCGATACTTCCGGCGCCGAACTCGATGACTACCGCACCGCGTTGCTGAGCATCGTCGACCACGAGATCCCCGGTGCGGGCATGCGCGTCGACGACGACGGCACCGTTACCGCCCCGCGGGTTCCGGCAGGGAAGAATCCGGTCACCACCGCACTGGTGCAGCAGATCCTCGACGGTCAGGCCGCCGGTTTCCAGTCCCGCGTGAAGAATCTGCTGGCGCGGTTCGTGGACGTGGAAGGTAAAGCAGCGCGGTCGATCTCGGCTGATCTGCGGAATCTGGACGATTACGGGAGGACGCCGTCGGGCAGCAGGCCGGTCGGCGTAGCTGTTCAGGCCGTACTCGACGGCGAGGCTCAGCTGCCGCCCGACCCCGCACGGCTGCACGACTTCTGGGAAGGCCTGACCCCGGCGGAGAAGGATGCGCTGTGGCGCCGCGATCGGTATCTGGGCAACCGTGACGGCCTCCCGGCCGTGGACCGGGACAGGTTCAACCGGATGACGCTCGACGACGAACTCGCCCGGGCCCGGTCCGGCGATCCGGCCGTCGCGTCCAGGGCGAAGGACCTCGAGGCGGTGCGGACGGCCCTCGGGAACCAACCCGATCGCATGCTCATGCTGCTGGACACCCGATCAGGGGCGATGACCCATGCCGCGGTCGCGGTCGGGAATCCCGATACCGCCCAGAACGTGTCGGTCACCGCGCCCGGATTGAACACCACCGTGCGCGATTCGCTGAACGGCATGGTCGGCGAGGCCCAGAATCTGAGAAACACCGCCGAGCGGCAGCTGTGGAACCTTGCCGACGGTGACCCCAGGAAGGGGCAGAGCGTCGCGACGATCGCATGGATCGGCGGTGATCTGCCACAGACCGGACCCTTGAACAAACTCGGCACCTATCTCGACCCCGGCACCTACCCCGGCCTTGTCAACCTGGCCAGCGACAGCATGGCCAAGAAGGGCGCACACGATCTGGCGTCCTTCTACGACGGACTCGGCGCCTCCCACGACGGGTCCATGCACCTGACCGCAGTCGGGCATTCGTACGGCTCGCTGATGACCGGGCTGGCATTGCAGGAGCCCGGCAAGCACCCCGTCGGCGATATGGTCGTCTACGGTTCTCCCGGCCTGGATCTCCCGGATGCCGGCGTCGCCCGGCTCGGCCTGCCCCCGGGGCATATGTACGAAATGACCGCGCACAACGATCCGGTCGCGCACCTCAACGCCTTCGGACCCAGCCCCGAGAACATCCCCGGATTCACCCATCTGGAGACCGGGGCGACGACGACGGACGACGGAATCCACCGCGACGGCGCCACCGGCCACAGCGAATACCCCCGCCTCGGGGCCGATCAGCAGCTTCGCACGCCCGGATGGAACACCGCCATGATCGTCGCGGGTCTGCCGCAGGACGCGGTCCGGGCGAGCCCGACCGAGCGGGATGCCATGGGCCGCATCATCGACAGCCTCGAAGGACTGTTCAGATGACCCGGCCGGCCGGGCGTTCGATACGCGCGGCCGTCGCCACCGCGCTCATTCTCGCGACGACAGGATGCGGCATGTTCGACGACAACCCCTACCAGAAATCCGATCCGACCAAAACCGCCAGGGCCGCCGAGCGGTTGACCGGGCTTCCCTCCCTCGAGGACACCGAAGCCCGGTTGAAGTCCGCTGTCGCGGAACTCGGCGCCTACGTCAGTTCCCTGGTGCCAGGCATGAACTGGCAATGGGCCGACGACCGTTCGATCCAAATATGCGACCCGCCATATGACCGGACGCCGGGCAGCAGGGTCGAAATACCGAGGTACGTCTCCCATCCGGCGATCCCCGATGCCGTCTGGCCCCAGGTCCTCGACCGCGCCCGCCGGCTGGCCGCGCGCTTCGGCGCGACCGGCTCCGAGGTGTTCGCCGACCAACCGGGCAACCACACGGTGCGGTTCTACAGTCCCGAAGGCACCGAGGTGTTCATCGGCTCGCGCGGCGCGGTCATCGCGGGCAATACCGGATGCCGTCTACCGGCCGAGTCGATGCCCTCGAGCGCACCGACTCGCTGATGATATCCAAAGGGGGGGTGAATGTTCATGCGGCGCAACAACTACGAAGAACTCGGCCTGAAGGTTCAGCGCGTACACCAAGGGCTGGAACAGGTTCGGGGCATCGGTACGGTGAACGGCCTCCGAGTGGTCGTGGACGCGCAGGGCCGCCTGCTGTCGGTGACGGCGGACGAGGAAGACCTCATCCTCGCCGCCTACCAGGCCGCGCTCGCGGATAAACAACCCAAGGTCGACGAGGTGATGCGAGAGCTGCACGCGGACCCCCGATTCGAGGCGGTCTCCACGTTCACCGAGGCGAACGCGGCGCGCGTCGAGGCCGAACGGGCTGTGCGGCACCGTCGTCACGAGCAGGACGACGACGATTACTACGAGAAACGCAACCGTGCGGGCTGGTTCGAGAACTGAACACCGCGCATCACCGCCCGCGCGACGGTGCGTCGCTGCCGATCCCGGCCGCTGTCGCCGCGATACGCTCGGCGATGTGGCCCGACTGCTGATCATCCATCACACGCCGTCCCCGCATACGCAGGAGATGTTCGAGGCGGCCCTCGACGGTGCGGTCACCGCGGGGCGCGAGCTGGAGCAGGAACTGGAGGTCGTCCGGCGGGCCGCGCTGGCGGTCACCGCGAGCGATGTGCTGGCCGCGGACGGCTACCTGCTGGGCACTCCGGCGAATCTCGGCTATATGAGCGGCGCCCTCAAACATGCCTTCGACACCTTCTACTACCCCTGTCTCGATTCGACTCGTGCCCGCCCGTTCGGCTACTACCTGCACGGCAACCAGGGAACCGAGGGCGCCGAACGAGGAATCGAGGCGATCACCACCGGTCTGGGCTGGGTGAAGGCCGCCGCGCCGGTGATCGTGTCCGGGCCGCCGTCCAAGGACGATCGGGAACACTGCTGGGAACTCGGCGCGACCGTAGCCGCCGGGCTGCTGTCGTGAGCGCAACCCTCACTTAGCACCAAGACACGTCCGCTCGTCCCCATGAAATCAACGGCTCACGATCGGCCGGTCGCCGCTGCATACTCGAATCCAGTACGTACGTGGGCGAGGGCTGGGAAAGAGGTGAGTGCGCCGTGGACGCATCCGATCGGGATGAGACGGCACCACGTCAGGATGCGACGGGGCGGACGCCGCGGCGGATCGGGCTGGTAGAGGACCATGAGTCGGTGGCCTTGGGGCTGGGCAGCATGCTGGCGCCCGAACCGGACCTCGACCTTGTCGTCGCCGCCGGCACGGTCACCGAATTGCTGTCCGCGGGGCCGGAACTGGATCTGGTCGTGCTGGATCTGCGGCTGGCCGACGGCTCCGCACCCGAGGACAACGTGCGCGCGCTGCGGGCCGGCGGGCTGGAGGTGCTGGTGTTCACCGGGGCGGACAACCCGTTCCTGGTGCGCGCGGCCGCGCGGGCCGGGGTGCTCGGGGTGGTCCGCAAGTCCGAGGATGTGCAGACGGTGGTGGCGGCCGTGCGCGCGGCGGCCTCGGGTGAGCAGGTGGTGACCACCGACTGGGCCGCGGCCATCGACGGCGATCCGCAACTGTCCGACGTGGGCCTGAGCCCGCGGCAGCAGGAGGTGCTGACCCTGTACGCCTCCGGTGAGAAGGCCTCCCGGGTGGCGCGCATGACCGGGCTGTCCGAACAGACCGTCAACGACTATCTCGGCCGGATCCGGCAGAAGTACGCCGACGCCGGGCGGCCGGCGCCCACCAAGACCGACCTGTACAAACGGGCGGTAGAGGACGGCTGGCTGCCGGTGCCCGAACGTAATCCACGGGCATGACCATGCCCGGCGTCCTGGATACCGGGCGATCAGGCTCGAGGGCGTCGGTGCGGTGGGGCCGATCCGGGATCACTCGAAGCCTCGGCCTGTCACTGGGGCTGGGCGGAATCATCATGGGGCTGGTCGCCATACCCGAGATCGTCCAGCAGGGCAGGACGGCCCCGCCGTGGTGGCCCCCGCTGGCCGCGGTCCTGACGTTCGGCATGTTCCCGGTGCTCGCGGTGCTGTCCGTCCGATCGAGTCCGGCGGTGATTCGCGCGGCGTCGGGCCTGGCGGCGGTGAGCTTCCTGGCGGCACTGGCGATCACGCCGTTCGCGGTGCGGGCGCACACCGTCGACGGTTCCTCGGTCTGGCTGTATCGGATGCTGCCGCTCGGCATGATCGCCGCGGCGCTGGCCTGGCCGCTGATGATGTCGGTCGGCTACCTCGTGATCGGCGCGACGGGCGTCGCGCTGACCAACGTCTATCTCGTCGAGCGGACCACCGGGCTGGCGGCGGCGAGCGATTTCGCACGGGCGTTCGGACTGTCGACGCTGTTCCTGTGGTGTGTGGTCTGTGCGCTGCGTGCGGGCGCGCGGGTGGAGCGTGAATCGATGGTCGCCGCGCGGCGCGCCGCGGTCTCGGCCGCCTCGGCGGCACGGGATTACGAGCGCTCCAGATTCGCCGCGCTGATCCACGATGCGGTGCTGTCCACGCTGCTGGAAGCGTCCCGGTGTGCGGCCCGGGATGCGGCGCCGTCGGAGCCGGGGGAGATGGTGTTGCGGCGGCAGGCGCGGGCGACGCTGGATCAGCTGGACGATATCCGGGGTGATGTGCGCGCACCCGAGGTACTCGATGTGCCGTCGGCGGTGGTCTTCCTGCGCGGCACGGTGCACGAGATCGACCCGGGCGTGCGCTTCGCCACCCGCACCTGGCCCGGCTTCGACGATCTGCGCATGCCCGTGGCGATAGCCGGAACCCTGGCCGCGGCGTTGGGCGAGGCGGTCCGCAACAGCCTGCGCCACGCCTCGAACTCCGGAGCCTCCGACGGTCCGGTGCACCGGACCGTCGTCTGCACGGTCAGCGCGGGCGGTGTGCGGCTCGTCTGCACCGACGACGGCGTGGGGTTCGATGTGCGGCGGGTGCCACCGGACCGGCTCGGCATCTCCGTCAGCATCCTCGGGCGCATGCAGCAGCTGCCCGGCGGCGCCGGATTCGTCGAATCGCAGCCGGGAGAGGGCACCACGGTGACGTTGGTGTGGGGTGGCGATGCGACACGGTGAACTGCGGGATCTGCTGGGTCTTCGCGGTGGGATGGCATGGCTGTTCCTGCTGGTACTCGAGCTGACCATCGTGTTGTACATGCTGGGCAACCTGGGGGCCGAGCCGCTGGCGCAGGTGCTGACCGCGCTGGCGGTGCTGGTGGCGGCCGGGGCGCTGGCGCTGGGCGTACCGGTCGATCCGCTGCCGCCGTCGGTGACGGTCTTCGTCGGCGCGGCCGTGCCGGTGGCCACCGGACTGACCGTCACGGATCTGGGCAGCGCCCCGGTTCGCAACGGCATGTTGACGGCCTTCGCCTGCTCCTACGTGCTGGCCGCGCTGGTGGTGCGCGGGCGTCTGACGACCGCGTGGCTGAGTATGGCCGCGACCGCCGTCGTCATCGTGGCCGCCGGGGCCGGGGGCGGGGTACGCACCGAGGTGATCGTGTCCGCGGCGATCGTGCCGGTGGGTACTGTCGCGGCCATCTCGATGTTCGCGGTGATCATCCGGCCCACCCAGCGGTCGCTGCGGCTGTTGCGGGACGAGGCGGCGACCCGGGCGGCGGCGGAGGCGACGCTGGTGGCCGCCGACGGTGAGCGGATCCGGCAGCTGGAACGGCTGGACCGGGTGGCGCGCCCGATCCTGGAACTGATCGCGGAGGGCGCGCCGCTGACCCCCGCCGAGCGCGAACAATGCCGGTTGCTCGAGGCCGAACTACGCGACGGCCTGCGGGCGCCGCAGCTGATGACCGAGCAGCTCAGCGCCGCCGCGCGGGGTGCGCGGGCGCGCGGGGTGCAGGTCATCCTGCTCGACGACGGCGGGTTCGCGGGAGTTCCGCACTGGGTGCGACAGTGTGCGATCGACTCCGCCGCAACGGAATTGGATTCCGTCCAGGCGGGTTCGGTGACAGTCCGGGTGCTCCCGCTCGGCCGCCGTGTGCTGGCCACGGTCCTGGTGCACGCGCCGGACTACGACCGGCGTACCGAGATCGATACCACGGGCAATGTCGCGGTGACGACCTGACGATCAGCGGGGTGAGCTCGTGTCAGATATCGAGGTCCTCGGGTTTGTCACCGCTGTCGCTCTTGTCGTCGCTGCCGTCGCGACGGTCGCGATCGTAGAAGCCCGGTCCCGCCCCCCAATGCCGCTGATTGCGCAACGCGTCCTGGACGGTCGTCGACAGCCAGGTGTTCAACGACATCCCACTCTGCTCGGCGGCCTGCTGGGCGCGTGACTTGATCTGATCGACCATGCGCAGGGTGACGCGGCTGATATCGCCGGTGATGTCCTCGAAGCTGGGCATCTCCTCATCCGGCTTCGGAGCGTTCTTGCGGACGTCCACCGTCGCGTCGGCGCCGTCCAGAGAAACGTGCACGGTCCGATCGCCCAGCGTCCGACTGACCTCGGCCGCCAGATCCGACAGCGCGCTGAGCAGGGTCAATCGCGCGGCGTTCTCGGTGGCCGAGGCAAGGGCGGCGGCAGTGGCCTGTGTCTTCTCGTCGCCGAGAGCGGCCGCGGCAACCAAATCGTCCCGGAGACGGGCGGTGTACTTGTTCAAATCCATGACACCAGCATGACGCCATGAGTGACATCATTCAAGGAGAATCTGACGCCGAATAAATGTCGTCGTGATGTCGCAAGCTGTGAGTTCGCTCTGAATTTCCCGCCGCGGCAATCCTGGAGCAGCCGTGAGATTTGTCGATAACGCAACCACCAACGCGCCCAGCGGCGAAGCGTCTCTGTGCGCTGGAACTTCGGACGGATGCAATAACAGTGGGGTTTTCGGCGCGGCGTGGCGGTCGGGTGCCGCTGCGTAGGCGACGAAGGAGCAAGCAGCGGTGCCCGACCGCCACGCCTTCGGGCGCCGAAAACAGCCGGAGCGAAGCGGAGGCCATAGACACCGAAAACCCGCCCGGAGCGAAGCGGAGGGCCAAAGACCCAGTAACCTTGCTGACCATGACGAACGGTGAGTCGACGGACACGGAGCTGCGCGCCTCCGGCACGGTCGGTGTCGCGATGGTGACCCCCTTTACCGCCGAGGGCAAGCTCGATGTCGATGCCGGCGTCGCACTGGCTTCCTACCTGGTCGATCGCGGTGTCGACCTGCTCGCGATCTCCGGTACCACCGGGGAATCGCCGACGACCACCGAGTCGGAGAAGTTCGACCTGCTGCACGCCGTGGTCGACGCGGTCGGCGATCGCGCCACCGTCATCGGCGGCGCCGGAACCTATGACACCATGCACAGCATCGAACTGGCGCGCAACGCCGAGCGCGCCGGTGCGCACGGGTTGCTGGTGGTGACGCCGTACTATTCGCGGCCCTCGCAGGAGGGCCTGATCGCCCACTTCACCGCCGTCGCCGACGCCACCGAACTGCCGGTGACCCTGTACGACATTCCCGCGCGTTCGGTGGTGCCGATCGCCTCGGAGACGATCCTGCGCCTGTCGGAGCATCCGCGCATCGTCGCGGTCAAGGACGCCAAGGGCGATCTGGCCGGCGGCGCGCAGTTGATCGCGGAGACCGATCTGACCTACTACTCGGGTGATGATGTGCTGAACCTGCCGTGGCTGTCGGTGGGCGCGGGCGGATTCATCAGCGTCATCGGACACCTCGTGCCCGAGCGGCTGCGTCAGCTGCGGCACTCCTACCTGTCCGGTGACGTCACGCGGGCCCGGGAGTTGCACGCGGGCATGCTGCCGCTGTGCCGGGCGATGGCGCGAGTCGGCGGTGTGGCGATGACCAAAGCGTCCTTGAGATTGCTCGGAATAGAGACTGGAGAACCTCGTTTGCCCCAATTGATGCCCGACAGTGAGCAAATGGAAGCCATCGCGGCGGATCTGCGTATCGCGGGGGTGCTTTCGTGACAGACCCCGTGGCTCGTCGTCCGCGCAGGACCGCCTCTCGAACCGCCGGCGCACCCGCGCCGCAGCCGGAGCCCGTGGCCCCGATCGCGCAGCCGGAATCGGCCGCCGCGCAGGAGGTTACGGACGCGCCGAAGATGAGCAATGCCCGTTCGAAGGCGGCGGACAAGGACTCCGGTTCGGAGAAGCCGCCGCGGACCAGGACGGCGAAGGCCGTGAAGTCGCAGGACACCGAAGCGCCGGTGAAGGCCGCTCGGTCGAAGGCGTCGGGCGAGAAGTCCGCACGGGCAAAGGCTCCGGCCACCAAGGCGGCCGCCGAGAAGGAGCCCGCGTCGGAGCGTCGGCAGGCTCGTGGCCGTTCGCGCGGTCGCGCCGAACAGCCGGCGCCGCAGTCGGTTTCGGTGGACCAGCAGCCCGCGGGCCTGCCGCCGAAGTTGCCGCGCAACGGATTACGCGTCTTCGCCCTCGGCGGCATCGGCGAGATCGGCCGCAACATGACGGTCTTCGAATTCGACGGCAAGCTGCTCATCGTCGACTGCGGCGTGCTGTTCCCGGAGGATCAGCAGCCGGGCGTGGACCTGATCCTGCCGGACTTCCGGCCGATCGAGGACCGGATGGACGACGTGGTCGCCGTGGTGCTCACGCACGGTCACGAGGATCACATCGGCGCGGTGCCGTTCCTGTTGCGTCAGCGGCGCGACATCCCGGTGATCGGCTCGAAGTTCACCCTCGCGCTGGTCGCGGCGAAATGCCGCGAGCACCGGTTGCAGCCGAAGCTGATCGAGGTCACCGAGGGTGAGCGGACCACACACGGCCCGTTCGAGTGCGAGTATTTCGCGGTCAACCACTCGATCCCGGACGCCATCGCGGTCGCCATCCGCACCCCCGCGGGCTTGGTGCTGCACACCGGCGACATCAAGCTGGACCAGCTGCCTCTCGATGGCCGCCTCACCGACCTGGCCGGATTCTCCCGCCTCGGCGACGAGGGCGTGGACCTGTTCCTGGTCGACTCGACCAATGCCGAGGTGCCCGGATTCGTCACTCCCGAACGTGAGATCGGCCCGGTGCTGGACGGCGTGATCGGGAAGGCGCGCGGCCGGGTTATCGTCGCCTCGTTCGCCAGCCACGTGCACCGCATCCAGCAGGTGGTCGAGGTGGCGCAGCGGTACGACCGGCGGGTGTGCTTCGTCGGGCGGTCGATGGTGCGCAATATGCAGATCGCGCAGGACCTCGGCTATCTGGACGTCCCCGACAGTGTGGTCGTCGACCTGGACCAGGCCGCCAACCTGCCAGTACACAAGCTGGTGCTGATCTCCACCGGATCGCAGGGCGAGCCGCTGTCGGCGCTGTCGCGGATGGCGCGCGGCGACCATCGGCAGATCAACATCCGCGCCGACGACCTGGTCGTGCTGGCCTCCTCGCTCATCCCGGGCAACGAGAACGCGGTCTTCGGCGTGGTCAACGGCCTGGCCCGGCTCGGCGCGAGCGTGATCACCCAGCAGAGCGCGAAGGTGCACGTCTCGGGCCACGCCTCGGCCGGTGAGCTGCTGTACCTGTACAACGCGGTGCGGCCGACCAACGCGATGCCCGTGCACGGTGAGTGGCGGCATCTGCGCGCCAACGGCGCCCTCGCGGCGGCCACCGGCGTGCCGGCCGAGCGCGTGATCCTGGCCGAGGACGGCGTGGTCGTCGACCTGGTCGACGGCATCGCCTCGATCGTGGGCCGGGTGCCGGTCGGACAGGTCTACGTCGACGGCCTCTCGGTCGGTGACGTCGGCGAATCGACGCTGTCGGATCGCCTGGTCCTGGGCGAGGGCGGCTTCATCTCCATCGCCCTCGTGGTCGATTCGACCACCGGCAAGCCGGTCAGCACCCCCGAGGTCACCGGCCGCGGCTTCTCCGACGACCCGGACGCCCTGAGCGAGGCCCACGGACTGGTCGAGGCGGAACTGCAGCGCCTGACCACCGAGGGCGTCACCGACACCCACCGCATCGCGCAGAGCGTGCGGCGCGTGGTCGGCCGCTGGGTCGCCGACACCTACCGCCGCCGTCCGATGATCGTGCCGACGGTCATCGGGGTCTGACGAAGCGACGACCGCCCCCGCTGGCGCTAGGCTCTACTCATGAGTATGGCTCAGCGGGAGCGGCGGGCGTTGGTCGTGACCATGACGGCCGCCGGGCCGGACGCGCCCACGCTGTGTGGTCACTGGACGGTGCGAGATCTGGCCGCGCACTTGGTCGTTCGTGAGCGGCGGCCCGACGCCGCACCCGGCATCATGATCGAATCGTTCGCCGGATACACCGAGTCGGTGCAGGCCAAGGCGGCGCAGCGGCCGTTCACCGAACTGCTGGAACAGATCCGCACCGGACCGCCGTGGTGGTCGCCGCTGCGCCCGATCGACGCCGTGGCCAACCTCACCGAGATGTTCGTGCACCACGAGGACGTGCGGCGTGCCGAATTCGGCTGGGAACCGAGGGAATTGGATGCCGCCGATCAGGCGCAGCTGTGGACCACGCTGCGGCGGATGTCGCGCATGTCGTACCGCAAGGCGCCGGTGACGCTGGTGCTGGCCACGCCGCAGGGAGAGCGGGTCACCGCGCATCGCGTCGACGGCAGTTCCGAGGTGGTGCTCACCGGGCAGCCGTCGGAGTTGGTGCTCCATGCCTTCGGCCGTCACGCGGTTCGTCTCGAGGCGACAGGTTCGCCCGAGGACGTCAAGGCGATCGACGAGTCCGACCGCAGCGTCTGATTGCCGCCTGGGGCGCTCGCCCCGCCGCGACTCCCGGTCGAGGTGGGGCGCCTATATTGCCCTACTCGCGTCGGTAGTGGGCATGTACTCCACCGAGCGGCAGTAGTCCAGTCCGTCCAGCGATCGATCCGTGAAGAACCGCAACATCAAGTCGGACAGTTCGTAGGGTATCTCCAGGTGCACCGAATGGTCGGCGTTACGCAGCTGAACGAACCGTGCGTCCGGACACGTAGTCGCGGTGGCGCGGCAGAACTCCGGACGGGTGAGGGGATCGTATTCGCCGACACCGACCAGCACCGGCGCCGAGATGGGCGGATGCGGCAGGTACAGATCGTGCTCCAGCAGCCGCAGGGTGTTCTGCTCGTACTTTGCCAAATCATCCGGGCTTACGCTGAGGAACACCGTGCGCAGTATGTCGGCTACGGTGTCGCGATTGGTCACCGGGACGGTGGGGTCCTGGCACATCAGCAACTGGAGGCAGCACTCGGCGAACTCCTCGATCCGCCCGGCTCTCATCAATTCGATCGTGCGCAGGAATTCCGGTCGTACATAGTCCGGAATCTGCGACATCGTGCCGAACAGTGCCAGCCGGCGCACCTGTTCGGGATATAACTGGGCCAGCCGATAGGCGATAGCGCTGCCATAGGACCCGCCGAATACGTTGACCGTATCGTGACCGCCCGCGAGAAGAACCTCGTGCAGCGCATGGGCGAGGAAGTCGACACCGTAGCGGGCGGGCAGTACTTCCATATCTCCCCAGCCGGGCAGGTCGACCGTGACCAGCGTGGCATCCGTCGCCAAGGCGCGGCCGAAGCGGCCCCACGTCTCTTTACGGTTGAATGCGCCCCCGACCAGTACGACCGGAGCGGTGACGGAATCCGGATGCGGCTGGGTCAGGCATTCGGAATGGAAACCCTGATACTCGGAAGTTACAACACCTTGAACCGCCATGGTCATTTTCCTCAGATTTCCGGAAGGTAATTGTGGCGCACCATAGCGGAGTGCGATTCACCTCGAATAGTGGGAGCTTCCCAGCTCGGGGGGTAGCTATTCGGCTGTCTCAATGAACTCGACGACATATGCCGAGGACTATCAGGCGTCTGTCGCCGAGGGATCCGACGGGTTCGTGACCGGATAGCGTCGCCGCGCACGGCGTGTCGCGAAGGATCACTCGGTGGTGTGGGTGTTGCGGATGGTCTGGATGGGGCTGTTGCGGCTAGCCTGTGAGTCATGGCAGGCAAGTCCCGCAGTACCACGGCATCGCGTTCGCGGGCGGGATCGGCACGGGGGAGGGCTCCAGCAGGGTCCCGTTCGGCCGGTTCACGTACCGGATCCAAAGGCGGTGCGCGGACAGGTTCGACTGCGCGCGGGCGCACCGCCCCCGCCCGCCGCCCGGCTCCACGACGGGCTTCGGGCACCGCACCCGCCGCGGTGTTCCGGCGCGGTATCGGCAGCGGCTGGACCGCGCTCGCCCGTGGCCTGGGGGCTACCACTCGCACGCTGAGCCGTGCCGGGGAGATCGAGCATCACCATCGCCGCGACGGGGTCGCGTTGGCGCTGGTCGCCTTCGGCGTGGTCATCGCCGCGGCGGTATGGCTGGGTGCGGGCGGTCCGGTCGGGCACGCGATCGATGCCGCCGTGCGACTGCTCGCCGGATCCGCCTCGGCGGCGCTGCCGTTCGTGGCCAGCGGGATCGCGGTGATTCTGATGCGCAGCGAACCGCATCCGGAGATCCGGCCGCGGCTGGTGCTGGGCGGTTTGCTGCTGGGACTGCCGTTCCTGGGCGTGTGGCATATCGCGGCCGGTTCGCCCACCGACCCGCACGCTCGCGCGCACGCCGCCGGATTCATCGGATTCGTCATGGGCGGCCCGCTGCGCAACGGCCTCACCGCGTGGCTGGCGATGCCACTGTTGTTGCTGGCCATGGCTTTCGGGCTGCTGCTGCTCACCGGGACGACGGTGCGCGAGGTGCCTGCGCGGCTGCGGTGGCTGTTCGGCGTCGATTCGCTCGACGAATACGATTCGTACGACGAGCAATACGGACTCTACGGCGAGCAAGGCTATGACGAGAACGGCCTTCCGCTGCACGAGGCGCGCCCGCGTTCCCGCCGTCGCGGCCGCAGCCCGCAGGAGAACTACCCGGCCGACGAATTCGGTGGATCGGACTCCGCGACCGAAGTGATGGGCGAACCTCCGCTACAGGACGCGAAGGTGATCGCCGACAAGCCCGCAGAGGCCCCGGCCGAACCGGTCAAGCCGAAACGCAAGGCGCCCAAGGTCGTCGATCAGACGCCGCCGCCCCCGCCGCCGCAGCAAATGGAGTTCGTCACCGAGCGCGAAGTCGACGGCGATTACCTGCTGCCGCCGCTGTCCCTGCTCACCGACGGCGATCCGCCCAAGAAGCGCAGTGCCGCCAACGAATCGATGATCGAGGCGATCACCGAGGTCTTGGTGCAGTTCAAGATCGACGCCGCGGTCACCGGATTCGTGCGCGGCCCGACGGTCACCCGCTACGAGGTGGAACTCGGGCCCGGAGTGAAGGTCGAGAAGATCACCGCGCTGGCCCGCAATATCGCGTATGCCGTTGCGACGGAGAATGTTCGGCTGCTCGCACCGATCCCGGGCAAGTCGGCCGTCGGCATCGAGGTACCCAACGCCGACCGTGAACTCGTGCGCCTGGCCGACGTGCTCAAAGCCCCCTCGACCCGAAACGATCACCAGCCCTTGGTGATCGGCCTCGGCAAGAATATCGAGGGCGAGTACCTGTCGGCGAATCTGACCAAGATGCCGCATCTGCTGGTCGCCGGCTCCACCGGATCGGGTAAGTCCAGCTTCGTGAACTCGATGCTGATCTCGCTGCTGCACCGCGCCACCCCCGATGAGGTGCGGATGATCCTGATCGACCCGAAGATGGTGGAACTCACACCGTACGAGGGCATTCCGCATCTGATCACGCCCATCATCACCCAGCCGAAGAAGGCCGCCGCGGCGCTGGCCTGGCTGGTGGAAGAGATGGAACAGCGCTACCAGGACATGCAGGCGAGCAAGGTCCGGCATATCGACGACTTCAACAAGAAGGTGAAGTCCGGGCAGATCACCACGCCGCTGGGCAGCGAGCGAGTGTACCGCCCGTATCCGTACATCCTGGCTATCGTGGACGAGCTCGCGGACCTGATGATGACCGCGCCCCGCGACGTCGAAGACGCGATCGTGCGCATCACCCAGAAGGCCCGCGCGGCGGGCATTCACCTGGTGCTGGCCACGCAGCGGCCGTCGGTCGACGTGGTCACCGGCCTGATCAAGACCAACGTGCCCTCGCGCCTCGCGTTCGCCACCTCCTCGCTGACCGACTCGCGCGTCATCCTGGATCAGCCGGGCGCGGAGAAGCTGATCGGCATGGGCGACGGCTTGTTCCTGCCGATGGGCGCCTCGAAGCCGACCCGCCTGCAGGGCGCGTTCATCTCCGACGAGGAGATCCAGGCCGTCGTCGACTTCGCCAAGAACCAGGCCGAGCCCGACTACACCGAGGGCGTCACGGCGGCGAAGGCCGGGGAGAAGAAGGACGTCGACGCGGATATCGGCGACGATCTGGACTTGTTCGTGCAGGCCGTGGAGCTGGTGGTCACCTCCCAGTTCGGCTCGACCTCGATGTTGCAGCGCAAGCTGCGGGTCGGGTTCGCCAAGGCGGGCCGGTTGATGGATCTGATGGAGACGCGCGGGGTCGTGGGGCCCAGCGAGGGCTCCAAGGCCCGGGACGTGCTGGTCAAACCCGATGAACTCGACGGGTTGCTGTACACGATCCGGGGCGGGGGAGATGCGGAGCCGACGCTCGGGGATGACGAGCCCGGGGGCGGGGAGTAGGCACAGCTACCAGCAGTGAGTTCCGCTCTACCTCACCCTCTGTGCGCTGGGGCTGACGGCCGGTGACCAGCGTCGGAAGCCGTGGCCGTTCGTCAGCCCGCGTAGGCCCAGCCCGCCACGGCGCCCACCGCGATCCACACAACCGGCCCCTGTGGCGGATTATCTTGGTACTGAGGATATTTCGTGACGAGCCAGCTGACCGGCGCGGCTCGCTCGTCCGGTTCGGTCAGAACTCGCGCGGCGCCGTCCAATCGAACCCACCACAGCCGATCCCACTCCTCGGAGTACTCATCGGCCAGCAGCGAAACACGTTCGGTGGCAACGATATTTCGCAACCGCCGCAGATCCGTCGTGGTCTTCGGCTTGTGGTCGATCGCGAACACCGCGACCGGATCACCCTCGCCCGGCGAGAGCGCGAAGGTCACCGGCACCACATGCGGCTGCCCCTCCGCGCTCACCGTCGCCAGCCGCGCCACCCGCGCCGCCCGGAACCGGTCCAGGGCGTCTCGCTCGGTCAACCGCATGGGCCAAGCCTATGGTGCGTCTGATCGAAACGTTCTCGGTGCCGGCTTCATGGATTCGGTCGGACGACCGCGTACGGGTAGGTCGCGGCACGGTGCTGGAAGGAGAGGATCCGGAGGTTCTGAACCCTGCCCTCCCGGATCTCGATCGCGCGCCGGATCGTCGCGCTGCCATCCCAGGCGTCGGGACCGGCCATCACGATGGGCAGATACTCGAGCAGGGCCTCGGAGTTCTCCCAGGTGGCGGAGTTCCACAGGAACGAGGGGCTGTGGTCGACGCCGTAGTTGTGCAGGTCGTCACCGATGGTGAACATCGGGTCCGCGAACGATGTCGGACGGGCCCACTCGAAACCCATGCCCTCGTCGCAGGAGACGTCGACGAACAGCGTCCCACGCGGGAACAGGTTCAGATCTTCGTTCAGCACGAACATCAGCGGCTCCTCGGTGTCCTGGAGCATGCAATTGACGACCACGTCGTACTGGGCCAGTGCTTCTGCCAGGGGTCCCGGCTCGGGCGCCTTCAGGGCAAGGGTCCGGCTGGGGTTTACCGGGTCCCGCTGGAAATGCTGCATCCGCACCGAGGCGAACGGCGAGGCGACCGCCGAGACGCTGCGCTGGGTGAACACGGTGACGTCACTGATTCCGAGCGCCGAGAGCGCGCGCACCGCGCCGCGTGCGGTGGCGCCGAAGCTGATGACGGCCGCCCGCATCCGCCGCCCGTAATCGCCGCTGGACCCACGCAGCGCAAGCGCGTGCAGGACCGAGCAGTACCCGGCGAGCTCGTTGTTTTTATGGAACACGTGAACGCTGAAGTTGCCTTCCTTCGTCCAGTGGTTCATAGCCTCCCAGGCGATCAGGGTCAGGCCGCGGTCGACGGCCAGCTGGGTGATCCGCTCGTCTTGTACGCAGTGCGGCCAGCCCCACACGATCTGCCCCGGGCGCAAACTCTCGAGGTCTTCGGCCATCGGCTTCGGCAGCAGTAGTACGTCGCACTCCGCGAACAGCTCTTCGCGCGTGCGATGGGCGCCGACCAGCGGCGCCAGGCGATGGTCGGAGTAGCCGAACCGGTCACCGTAGCCGTGCTCCAGGAAGACACGGCCGCGAAGATCGGAGTCGATCTGGTCGAAATGCGCGGGATGGATCGCCAGTCGGTGCTCGTCCTGCTTGCGGGAGCTCGCGACTACACCGATGGTCAGTTGCTTCACCGAACAAGCCTACGCGGTACCGATATGAAATCCGCAGGTCAGCACGATCCAGCACCAATGCGCGATGGACGAGACCGGATGACACGGAGTCGGCGCGGATTCGTTCAGGGCTTGTGGGCCTGGACGGTGAAGGTGAACGGGACGCGGTCACGCCGCTCGGGTAGTCGGAACTCGCCGTCGTCCCCGCGGACCATGCGGCCGGGGAGGAATTCCCATGGGGCGCTGTCGTGTTCGACCAGGCCGGTGAGTGTCAGCCCGGCGTTCAGCAGGGCCGTGACGATTTCGCCGAGGCCGTGGTTCCACTCGTGGGTGGTGGTCGCCTTCTGTAGTTCGCCGTCGGTTTCGACGTAGGTGCTCGTTCCGGTCCACACCATCGGTTCGGGGGTTTCGATGTACGGGTGGTCGACCACCAGGCGGTCGGTTTGCTGCTCGTCGAGGGTCATGGCCATCGGATGGCCGTCTCGCAGGAACAGCCGACCACCCGGGCGCAGCAGAGCCGCCACGGTCCGTGCCCAGCGTTCGACGCTCGGCAGCCAGCACAGCGCGCCGATTCCGGTGTAGACCAACTCGAATCGCTCCTCGCTCGTCCCAGTTGGCGCGGTTGAGGGTGCGATAGTCGAGATTGGTCATGGTATTCCACAGTGCCTCGCATCGAGGCGGATGTGGACCGAATTTCACGTTATGTCCGGTTTGGTACGTCCGGAGGGTCGTCCGTGAGCCGATCGGCGTCCTCGTGCCGACCGGCTCACGGCTGAGATACCTAGTCGGCGAACGCGCCCATGGTGGGCTTCCACTCGACGATGCGGGACTCGGCCACCAGCTTGTGCTGGGCGAACGGATCCTCGGTGAAGAGCTGCTGCGCGGCGGCTTTGTCGTCGGCGCGGATGACGATCAGCGCACCCGAACCGTCGGGGTAGGCGCCGCTGCTCAGGACGGTGCCCTGCGAGAGCAGTTGACCCAGCCAGGCGCGATGCGCGGGACGGTGCTCGTCGCGGCCCGCGGCCTCGGATTCGGCGTAGGTGTAGTGGATGGCGAATATGGGCATCGAATCCTCCGAGGAACTAGCGGGGACGGTCGGCCGAGGGAGCCGGCGGGGTGGATGAATTCAGGGTCAGCAGCATACGAGTATTGCCGAGCGTATTCGGCTTCACGTAGCTGAGATCCAGGAACTCCGCCACGCCCGTATCGTACGAACGGCACATCTCGGCGAAAACTTCCGCGGTCACCGGCGTGCCATCGATCTCGGTGAATCCATGCCGCTCGAAGAACGGCACCTCGAAGGTCAGCACGAACACCCGCCGCAGCTGCAGCTCCCGCGCGGTCGCGATCAGCTGGTCCACGATCAACCGGCCCACGCCCTTGCCCTTGATCCGCGGGTGCACCGCGACGGTGCGCACCTCGCCCAGATCCGCCCACAGCACGTGCAGCGCCCCGCAGCCGATCAGCTCGCCGTCCAGTTCCGCGACCCAGAACTCCTGGATCGCCTCGTACAGCGTGACCAGATTCTTTTCCAGCAGGATCTTGCCCGCGTACATGTCCACCAGGGCTTTGATCGCGGGTACATCGGAGGTACGGGCACGGCGCACGATGGGGCTGTTCGCGTCAACCCCATCGATCGAACCGCTGTGTGGCACCCGTGTCGTCATGGGGTGCAGAGTAGTCGGCTTCGGTACCGATACTCTGGTGTGGTGCCGCACATCGACCCCGCCCGATCGCCCGAACGTCCCCGGGCCTGTCCCGGTCCAGGGCGTCGATGAGTGAGCGTGCCCCGTGCCGATCCGGCGGGGGCGAGCCGGTGGCGTCGGTGAGATCCAGGTGTGAGTCCGGCCCGTTCGGCGGGACAGTGGCGAGGCCGAGTGCCGGTGGGGCGGGGCTGTGACGGTGCAGAGCGACGATATGAAGGGCTGGGGCGAGGCGCTGGGTTCACGCGGGGACGCCCCCGGTGCGCGGGCGGAAAACGCCAGGGCTCGAGTCGAAAAGGTCAAGGCGCGCGCGGAGAATCTCACGGCGCGATCGAATCTTGTTCCACCGCAGGGTACGACGGTCGAGCCCGCCGCGGTCCCGCTGTTGAATATCGCCAATATCCTGACCATCCTGCGGATTCTGATCGTTCCGATCTTCCTGCTGGCGTTGTTCGCCGGGACCGGCCATGACACCGGTTGGCGGGTTCTGGCCGCGGCCCTGTTCGGTCTGGCGGCCATCACCGACCGCATCGACGGTCAGCTGGCTCGCAAGTACGGCCTGGTCACCGATTTCGGCAAACTCCTCGACCCCATCGCCGACAAGGCGCTGATCGGCGCGGCGTTGGTCGGCCTGTCCGTACTGGGCGATCTGGCCTGGTGGATCACGGTCGTCATCGGCGTCCGGGAGATCGGCATCACCCTGCTGCGCCTGGCGGTGGTGCGGCGCGGAGTGATCCCGGCGGGCCGCGGCGGCAAGCTCAAGACGCTGGTGCAGTCGGTGGCCATCGCGGTGCTGCTGCTGCCGCTGTCCGGCGCGTTCGCCACCGCGGGCCTGTGGCTGATGTACGTGGCGGCGGTGTTGACGGTGGTCACCGGGCTGGATTACGTGGTGCAGGCGGCACGGTTGTGGACGACTCCGCCGAAGCGGCGATGAGCGGGGCGACCGATCCGCTGACCGCGGCGGTTCCGGCCGCCGATCTGGTTCGACGGCTGGTGGAGGCGGACGCGAGCGTGGCGACCGCCGAATCGCTGACCGCGGGCCTGCTCTCGGCCACCATCGCGGGTGTGCCCGGTGCGAGCGCCGTGCTGCGGGGCGGCCTCATCGTCTACGCCACCGATCTCAAACACACGCTGGCGGGAGTGAGCGAACACACACTCGCCGCCGACGGCGCGGTCGCGGCGAGTACCGCCGAACAGCTCGCGGTCGGCGCGCGCACGGTCTGCGGCGCAGACTGGGGCGTCGCCCTGACCGGGGTGGCCGGGCCCGATCCGCAGGACGGGCAGGCGGTCGGGACGGTTTTCCTCGGTATCGCCGGATCGGAGGGTACCGAGGTGTTGCGGTTGAAACTGTCCGGAGACCGGTGGACCATCAGAATGGGAGCGGTCCACGCGGCCGTTACCGAACTTGCCCGCAACCTGGGTGGGGGATAGCGGCGGCCACGAATGGGAACCAGTCGGCGGTAAACGACGTTGTCACTGCATAGGCTCGGTCCGGCGAGGCATGAACCGTAAGGAGAACGAGATGACGCTGCTGCGAGAGGCCATCGGGGAAAGTCTGCGGCGTGCTCGGATCGCCCAGGGCCGGACCCTTCGAGAGGTGTCGTCCTCGGCACGGGTGAGTTTGGGGTATCTGTCCGAGGTGGAGCGCGGCCGTAAGGAGGCCTCCAGCGAATTGCTGGCGGCCATTTGCCAGGCCCTGGACCTGCCGCTGTCTCAGGTCCTGTCCGATGTGAGTAGCACGATGGCGGAGGCCGATTTCGCCGCGGCCGGCGCCCAGCGCGAGCCGGCCGCCGCCGACCGCGCCACGGCCCCGGCCGCCGAGCCGGCGAAGGTCCCGGCCGCGTCGGCCTTCGGCCGGATCGCGGGTGAGACCAGGATCGTCATCCCGGCGCCGAGCGCGGACAAGCTGGTGTTGGTCCAGGCCAACTGAGCGGATGCGGGCCCGGCTCAGCAGGCCGGGCCCGTCCGGGCGACGCGACGGGCCGAGACTCTGTGCCCGCAACGCTGTACGACGGAGCGGAAACCGATAGATTCTCTGTAGGCTTCGGTCACAGGCGGTTTTCCACCCGTGGCGCCGGGCAATGGAGGATAGGGACTAGGCAGTGCGTGACGGTCGCGCACTACAGCCGCGTTTGGAGCGCGGCGCGTCAGATGGAGGCGGGATCAATCGTGGCTAATCCGTTCGTCAAGGCCTGGAAGTACATGATGGCCCTCTTCGACTCCAAGATCGAAGAGCACGCGGATCCGAAGGTCCAGATCCAGCAGGCCATCGAGGAGGCTCAGCGCCAGCATCAGGCCCTGTCACAGCAGGCCGCGTCGGTGATCGGAAACCAGCGTCAGCTGGAGATGAAGCTGAACCGTCAGCTGGACGAGGTGGAGAAGCTCAACGCCAACGCCAGGCAGGCTGTCATGCTCGCCGATCAGGCCACCACGGCCGCTGACACCGAGAAGGCGATCCAGTACACCAACGCCGCCGAGGCGTTCGCCGCCCAGCTGGTCACCGCGGAACAGGGCGTAGAGGACCTGAAGGTCCTGCACGACCAGTCGCTGCAGGCCGCCGCGCAGGCGAAGAAGGCGGTCGAGCAGAACGCGATGCTGCTGCAGCAGAAGGTCTCCGAGCGCACCAAGCTGCTCTCCCAGCTGGAGCAGGCCAAGATGCAGGAGCAGGTGTCCGCCTCGCTGCAGCGGATGGACTCGACCCTGTCCGCCCCAGGCACCACGCCGAGCCTGGACGCGGTGCGGGAGAAGATCGAGCGTCGCTACGCCAACGCGCTGGGTGCGGCCGAACTGGCCGGCAATACGGTGCAGGGCCGCATGATGGAGGTGCAGCAGGCCAGCGTCCAGATGGCCGGGCACAGCCGCCTGGAGCAGATCCGCGCGTCCATGCGCGGAGATTCCCTGCCTGCCGGGGATGCCGCGCCGCAGGCCGTTCCGCAGCCGGCGCAGCAGCAGATCAACAAGGGACAGGCCGCGCAGCAGTAGGTGGGTCTGTTGCCAGGGTTGCCGGACGGTATGGGTCGCGTTGCCGGAGGGCCGGTGGCAGGCTGGATGTCGGAGCTGCGACAGGTAGCCCGAGGTAACCGGGAGAGGTACGCACAATGACCGAGTCGCGGGCAGCGAAGCGACCCGGTACTCGTGGTGCCCGTAGCGCGAATCCCGATGCCGATGCGCGCTCAGCCGCAACTACCCGACCGGATGCCGGGTCGAGTCCCACTGAGCAGACGGCGTGGCCAGCGAGCATAGGAAATACTGATTGCCCAGTGCCCACACGGTCTGCTCAGGCGGGGTTCGGTGTGCGGAACTTGCCGGATGCCGTGCGCGAGGTGGGGGAGCATGCGTTGCATGCGGTGCGCGCGTGGGCCGAACCGCGGGAGCGGGAACTGCGTCGGCGGCGACGGGCGCGGCGGCGCAGCCTACGGTGGGGTGCCGCGTCGGGGATCACCGCTGTGGGGGCTGCGGGGCTGGCGATCGCCTCCGCCCCGGTGTGGGCCGTGGTCGTGCTCGGAGGCGGCGCGGCGGCACTGGTCACCGGTGCGGCCATGAGTACTCGGCAGTATCTGGAGTTGCGGCGGAATCCCTTGCCGCAGGCCGCATTCGTGCCCACCAAGCTCCCGTCCGTGCGTTCGAGCGCCCGGGAGCCGATCGCCCGGTTGGTGCGCGCCGAACGGGCGATGTACACGTTGGGTCACCAGATCGCTCAGGCCGGCCGGATATCGGCCGAAGATGTGACCGACACGATGGAGACCGCCGCTTCCTGCGCCGCGGCCCTGCATGCTCTGGCCGCCGATGCGACCGCTGTGGAAAAGACCATTGACCTTGTCGGACAAGGGGATACGGCTCGGAATCTGTTCGAGCAGCTGCGTGCCATCATCGCCCGACTGGATGTCGGGGTCACGGAGTACGAGCGGCTGGTCACCGCGGCGGGCCGGATCCTCGCGATCCCCACGGTCACACCGACCGACGCCGACATGTCCCTGGAGTCTCTGCGTGACTGTGCCGACCGTCTGGACGGCTGGGCGCAGGCCCTGACAGACCTCTCCGATAGTCGGACCAGCGGCAACGTTGGTCTCTGACCGGCCAGGGGCAACTGGTCGCGGGCACGGCGACGGTCTTGTGGCAGACGGTCCGGGCCGAGGGCTGCCTCTCGGTTCCCGGCGAGTGGTTTCCCACCGGGCGAGCGGCGGGAATCCCGGGCGGCACGCAGGATGATCAGGGGCAAGGGCTGAACCGGGCCGGCAACAGTTGGTTGCCGGGCTGATTCACGACCCGCGATCGGCCTCGGCTCGGCCGCGATAGGCGATCCTGGCCCGTCGAAATCGTGACGTTGGTCTCCTGTCGGGTGATCACGCGCCGATCGTTGTCTCGAACCGGTCGCGTTTCGTGTAGAGATCCCAGGCCGCGTCGGCCAGCAGCGTTGGATCGAGGGGTTCGGGCAGTAGTGACGGATCGAATTGTCGCGCGAAGTATTCCGCCGATTCGCTGCCGCCGATCATCCCGGCTACCTGGACGAGTCCGGCGTAGACGCCGGTGTCGGCGAGCGAGGCGTGCAGATTCTGCAGATAGCTCCGGGCCGCGGTGGCGACTACGACCGTATTGCCGACCTGGGGGAACGGCACACCGGCCGGTCCACCGAGTCCGAACAGCACCGCCCCGTCGCCACGTTCGAGCATGCGCGGCAGCAGCAGGGCGATCAGATCGGCGGGTGTGCGCAGCAGAATGTCCAGGCCGAACTCGAACGATGTGGCATCTGCGGCGCGAATATCGACCTGCTGCCGCACGAAATCGGGCCCGGCGGGCGCGTAGTGGAGCACGTCCGGATCGCCGAACCGGTCGACTATGGCCAGCACCGTCGAGCCCAGCCGGCCGCGGTCGGCTAGATCGGCGGCGAATCCGGCTGCCTCGATACCCTCGTCGGCCAACTCCGTGACCATTCGGTCGAGCTTGGGCTGTGTACGCGCGACCAGGGCGACCCGGAAACCCTCCCGGCCGAACCGTCGCGCGACCGCGCGGCCGAATCCCGGCCCGGCTCCGAATACGGCGATGGTCTTGGTCATGGGATCCTCCAGGGAAAAGTAGATAAGTTGACGCATTCGTCAAGTTATGGCTCGAAGGCTACCGATAACTCGACGATGTCGTCAACTTATAGAATCCGATCATGACCTCCTCGACACCGCGCCCGCTGCGCAGCGATGCGCGGCGCAACCGGGCCCGACTGCTGGACGCCGCGCGAGAGATGTTCGCCGCGCACGGGGTCGACGTGGCCATGGCGGATATCGCCCGGCACGCCGGGGTCAGCAACGGCACGCTCTACAATCGGTTTCCGGCGCGTGAGGATCTGATCGAGGCCGTGTTCGTCGACCGGCTGGAATCCCTTGCCGCTCTTGCCGAGCGCGCCGCCGCCGATCCGGATCCGTGGCGTGGATTCGTCGCCTATCTGACCGGCATGTGTGAATTGCAGGCCGGTGACCGAGGTTTCAACGAGATCGCCGCCCGCGGGATGAGATCGCCTGCGGTACAGCCGCTTCGCGCCGCTGCCTACGATTCGTTGACGCACCTGTTCGACCGCGCCAAGCGTGGCGGTGCGCTGCGCGCGGATGCCTCCATCGACGATCTGGCCTTCGTTGTCTGGGGTATCTCCCGGACGGTCGAGGCGACCCGCGAGTATGCACCCGATGCCTGGCGTCGTCACCTGGCCCTGCTCGTCGACGGGTTCCGGGCCGAGGGTGCGTCGCCGCTGCCGGAGTCGGGTCTGCCCAGGCATTGAGCGATCCCGGCTTGTTGCGATGGAGTGACCGCACCTCCAATGCCGAAGGCACGGGGAAATAACGGAACTGCGATGACCGTGCACGGGGGTTCCAGATAGTGCGCTTTGGGGTTCGTCCGCGGTACACCGGAGATGAGCGGACCGCGTCGTGAGTGAGTCCCCGACGCAGGGAGTCTCACGCACGGTGTCGGCCGGCGCCGTCGAGGAGGTGCTATGGACGAGCGCAGTGGGCGGATCATGCGGGCCGCGCATATCGGAGGTGGTGCGCGGCATCGCGGAAACGCAGTGCATGACACTCGATCCTGGGAAACGATCACCGCTGCTCTCGACCGGGTCTGCGGGCCCGGAAAGTCCAGCGGTGACTGGGTGCGGTACCTGTGCCCAGTCCATGAGGGCGACGGCAGGCCGCACAATCCCTCACTCGGTGTGGTGTACAACCGTCGCAAAGGCAAGACCGTCGTCCGCTGCTTCGCCGGATGCACCGATGAGGCGGTCCTGGCCCGGCTCGGTCTGCGCATCAGAGATCTCTTCGATCGCCCGTCGGACCATCAATTCTCCAGCGGCACAGGGAGTTCCCGACATGAATCGACCTCGCTCGCGGATCGGGCGATTCTGGCCGCGGGACTGTCGCTGGACCGGCGCAAGCCCGACCCGGGCCGCATCGTCGGCCGTACACGCACGATCGCCACGTACATCTACCGCCGGCCCGACGGTCGTCCCGAAGGCCGGATAACCCGCAGGCACACTCCCCGCGAGCGCGGCCACGACAAACACTTCTCCCAGGAGCGTATGACCGAGAACGGTTGGTGTAGCGGGGGATTCGCGCCCATCCCGTTCTTCCTCCCGGATATCGCGGCCGCCGTGGCCGACGGCGCCGACATCTATATCTGCGAAGGCGAACAGGACGCCTGTGCCGGCCGCCGCGCGGGCCTGATCGCCACCACCAACGCCGGAGGCGCCCTGAGCTGGCACGCGGATCACGCCGCCTGGCTGCGCGGAGCCCACCACATCTGGATCGTCACCGATCGCGACGCTCCGGGCTACCGCCGGGCCGTCAGGGTGGCGGCGACTCTGTGGAGCCTGGTCGACGACATCCGCATCGTGCAGGCCCGCGACGGCAAGGACCTGACCGACCATTTCAACGCCGGCCACCTCGGCGAGGAACTCGATCCGGTTCCCTTGCTCGACAACCACTTTCGTACACGCCAATCGCTGTCGGGTGAGGTCCGTCGGTTGAGTTGATGCCGGATCAGCCGGAAGCCGTCGGCGACCACCGGCGAGGTGTTGTGCGGGACGGCGGCGAGAGGTGGCGAAGGTGCGCCGTTCGCGCTGATTGGCAGTCCAGTACGTCAATCCCGATAGACATGGCGCGGTTTTGCGGATGGCGTCAGCCGCGCGGATGATGAGGTCACTACGTCGCGTGGTGGATGAAGATAGCCGGTCGTCAGGGTGACGTCGGGCTCGGCCGTAACATCGGACCCAGCCCGACGCTGATCACGGCCGCAACCCCGCACTCGTAGCTCGCGATCGACCCACAGTTTGTCCTCGGGTAGTACCGCGCTCTGTCACTCGTCGACGTCGAGTTCTCCGGTGATCTCGGGCCTCTACTTGGGATCTGGCGATGTCTCGGGTATCGCCCGGATGTGTGCGGACCTATGCTGGCGTCGGCGGCCGTTGTGGGACCGCGGGGGGAATGCGGGACCGGTGTTAGGAGTGGCGGTATGGTGACGATTGTCGGTGGCGGGATTTCCGGAACGGTTCTCGCGGGTGCGCTTGCCGCCGGCGGACATTCCGCCATTCTGTACGAGCGCCAACCCGCCGCGCGGGGCGGGCAGTTTCTGGTGCTGGACGATCGTGCGCATCGGGCCTTGGCTGAGCTCGGCGTCTCGGTCAATGAATTGCACAGCGTCTCACATGCTTTGACGGGACTTCGCGTCGCGCACTCGGCCGATCGGGTTCGTGACAATCCGCGCGAGGGTTACCGGCTGTACTTTCGCATCGATCTCATGCGGGTGCTGAGTGAATTCGCCTCCGCGACAGCCGCGCAACTGCACTACGACACGGCGATCACCTCGGTCGATCCCGCTACCGGGGCGCTTCGCACCGGCGCTGTCGAGATTCCCTGTGACGGGCCGATCGTTGGGGCGGACGGGCCGGATTCGATTGTGCGGCAATGCGTCGATCCCGATCGCCGACCGGAATACGCGGGCCAGGTGGTGATCTACGGCACCACGTCCCGGCCCGTGCGACTCGACAGTGCGCCGCATGTACTGCACTTCCAAGGACAGCGCGGTGACGACGCCATCCCGGACAGTACCTTCGGCCACTTCTGGAACGACGACGTCTCGGTCTGGTTCACCCGTTTGACCATCCCGCCGCTGCCTATCGAGGATCTCGGGGTACGCCCGGTCGATCTGTGGGCCGAGCAAATCCGCCGCGCTGCGCCGTCGATCGGTGAACTGGTCGAAACCATGGTCACCGCAACCGATTCCGTTCACGTGATCAACGCCCGCAACGTCCCCCTCGCGGCCGCCCGTCCCCCGAGCGAGCGAATCGTCCTGTGCGGCGACGCCGATCACGCCATCACCCCCGCCGCGGGTGTCGGCGCCCGGGACGCCATCGAGGACGCCCGCGCGATAGTCCAGGCCATCACCTCGGGCGCATCCTTGTCGAAGGCCGTGAGCGCCCGCCGCTCGGAAATCCTCGCCGAGCGAGATCGTGTCGAGCGCGCGTACCAGCGGGTGCGGTAGGACCGCGTGCGCTGGTTCGCAGGTGGCGCTCAGTCGGGGCACAGGGTGTGCGACCAGGATCGATGACGTGCTGATAGCTGTGTCGATCCTGTTGCTCGTGGTGGCGCTGGTCGGGCTGGTCACGCGGTCGGTGGATTCGCGGCGGCAGCCGGTGATCGTGGTCGCCTCGCTCGCGCCGTGGTTGATGGCCGCGGCGGTTCCGGCCGCCGTGCTGGCGGCTGCCGCGCAGGCATGGGCGGTGGCCGTGGCGAGCGTCGTGGTCATCGGTGTGGCGGTGGTCACACAGTGGCCGCTGTACCGGGCGCGGTGGGCTCGTCGATCGCCGGTGAACGGGCGGCGGCTGCGGGTGATGCAGGCGAACATCTTCATCGGTGCGGCGGATCCGCAGGCTCTGGCTGCGACGGTCGAGCGACTGGATATCGAGGTGCTGACCGTCTGCGAGGTCACGCCCGAGGGTTTGGACCGGCTTATGGCCTCCGACCTGCCCCGGCTGCTCCCGTACTGCCACTACAGCACCGGCGAGGTCGGCGACGGCACCGGAATATGGAGCCGCCATCCGCTCTCGGAAACTCGTCGCCACGACGGCTTCGTCACCGAATTACTATCCGCCAGAGTCGATCTCCCAGATGGTCCGGCGCCGCTGGTATTCGCCGTCCATCCGGTGCCGCCGTGGCCCCGCAAGCCCGCCGACTGGCTGCGCGAAATGGAACTGCTGCGCCAGCGGCTGGCCAAGATCCCGTCCGACGACGGCCCGGTCATCGTCGCCGGCGATTTCAACGCCACCGCCGACCATCGCCCATACCGAGCCCTGCTCGACGGCGACTTCCGCGATGCGGCACAGTCGGCCGGCGCGGGCATCCAGCCCACCTGGCCCGCCGATCGCCGGTACCCGGCCATCATCGCGATCGACCATATTCTGCTGCGCGACGGTGAATTCCACGAGGTGCACACGGTCCCGCTGCCCGGTTCCGACCACCACGGAATCTGGGCCGAGCTGACCGTCTAGTTTTCCGCCGCGTGGATGGATCCGAGGCTGGATTGCGTTGACGGTCGAGGGAGTGCGAGAGTCGATAGAGGGGCGGAAGTATGGTCGCGATGTCCGTCATGGAATTCTTCGCGAATGCCGAGTCGTTCCAGGCGGACCTGGACGCGCAGATCAACACGATGATCCGCGACAACGGTGAGAAAGCGGCGTCCGACGGTCCGAAATCCTTGGTGGCCACCGTTGAATCGGCCATTGCTCACCAGCGCGACGCGCTATCGGCCGAACCCGCCGATCGAGTCGTCTCGTTCATCGAAAAGCCGATGCGCATAGACGATTTCCTCCTGACTCGTATGCTGGAGCTCGTCGTCCACTCCGACGACTTGGCCCTGAGCGTCGGTCTCCCGACCCCTGCCTTCCCGCCCCATGTCTTCGAACCGGTCCTGGACGTCCTGTCCCGGCTGGCGGTAGCCCGCCACGGCCAACTCGCCGTCCTACGCGCCCTGAGCCGAGCCGAACGCGCCCCAGCCACCATCGCCGGCATCTGAGACGGGTGTTCGCTCGTCACGAACTCGTCGACTACTGCTGAGAGTTCACGGATTCTCCGCTGGTTCGCTCCAATGGTCCGGGTTGCGGCCAGTACCGCGCGCGGCGAGAATCGGCGGTTCGGGTAGCTCGAACCAGCCGAGAACACCGGAGTGCGCAAATTGCCCTCCATGATCATCCGATCCGAAATCGCGTTGCTGACGAATAACCAATGTTGTGCACCATTACCTACGAGCGACCGCAGGGATTCCACGACATTGACGAAAACCACGATTCGGGAGAAGGAGACAATTCCGGCTCCGCGGCCGAGTGAGCGAGCGGTGCTGTCGCCCGGGCAGATTCGGACCGTGCTGTCCGGGCTGATGCTCGGCATCTTCCTGGCCGCTCTCGATCAGAACATCGTGAGCGTGGCGATCGTGCGGATCGCCGACAGCCTGCACGGGTTCGACCAGCAGGCGTGGGCGACGACGGCGTACCTGATCACCGCGACGATCACCACCCCGCTGTACGGCAAACTGGCCGATATCTACGGGCGAAAGCCGTTGTATCTCACGGCGATCGCGCTGTTCGTGATCGGGTCCGCGGCGTGCGCGTTCGCCACCTCGATGTACGAGCTCGCGGGATTCCGCGCCTTCCAGGGGCTGGGGGCCGGCGGGCTGATGGCGCTGGCGTTCACGATCCTGTCCGATATCGTCCCGGCCCGCGAGATCGTCCGATATCAGGGCGGATTCATGATCGTGTTCGGCGTGGCCACCGTGCTCGGGCCGGTGCTGGGCGGATTCCTGTCCGGTTACGACCATCTGCTCACCGTCGCCGGCTGGCGGTGGGTATTCCTGGTCAACGTGCCGATCGGGGTGATCGCGTTCGCGGTGGTCGCCAAGGTGCTCAATGTGCCACTGGCGCGGCAGAAGCATCGGATCGACTGGTTGGGCGCGATCACCCTGACCGTCTGCGTCGTGCCGCTGCTGATCGTCGCCGAACAGGGCCGTGAATGGGGGTGGGAGTCGCATCGCGCGCTGGCCTGCTACGCGGCCGGGGCAGTGGGATTCGTGCTGTACCTGCTCGTGGAACTGCTGATGAAGGACGCCGCGCTGACCCCGCTGCGCATGTTCCGCAGCTCCACCTTCAGCGTCGCCATCCTCGGCGGCACGATCGTTGGCATCGCCATGTTCGGCGTCATCGTCATGGTGCCGCTGTATTTCCAAGTGGTGCGCGGATATTCGCCGACCCGCGCCGGCCTGCTGATGATGCCGCTGGTGGTGGGCATCATGATCGGTGCGCAGCTGTCGGGAATGGTCACCAAATCCACCGGGCGGTACAAGATCCTGCCGGTGCTCGGCAGCTTCGTCATCGCGGTGGGCGGAGCACTGTTCGCGCTGGTGCACTACGACAGTCCGCTGTGGCAGCCGCTGTTGTATTGCGGCGTCATCGGATTCGGCCTGGGCGGATGCATGCAGACGCTGATCATCGCCGCGCAGAACGCCTCCCGCCCCGAGGACCGCGGGACCGCCACGGCGACGGCCACATTCGTACGGCAGATGGGCGGAACGCTCGGTGTCGCGGTATTCCTCACGGTCCTGTTCAACCTGCTGCCCGGTCGGATCACCGTGGCGTTCGGCGGCCGGCTCCCGGCCCAGCTCGCGGGCCGATTGGCCGGAATCCAGCGCGACACCAGCGGTATCGCCACCCTGCCTGCGCAGCTGAAGGCCCCGATCCTGATCGGATACACGGACGCGATGCGCGGCGTATTCGTCATCGCCGCCGGTGTGGCGGTGCTGGCGGCCGTGGTGCTGCTGTTCATGAAAGAGATTCCGCTCGAGGATGAATCGCCGACGGGCCAGCCCGAGGAAGCCGTCGCCGACGACACGTCGGAACTGGTGACCACCTCGGACCGCGCTCCGTTCGACGACGACCTGCACATCGAGGAACTGCTCGAACGCGCGGGCATCGAGACCGATCACTGTGTCGTCGGCCGCGTCCAGCACGAGGACGGCCAGCCGGTGCCCGGCGCCACCCTGACACTGATCGACCAGCGTGGACGGCAGATCACCCGCGCGGCAGGCGAATCGAACGGCGACTACCTCATCGCCGCGCCCGAACCCGGCAACTACGTCCTGATCGTCTCGGCGCAGGGCCACCAGCCCACGGCCACCGGCATCGTGATCGGCTGGACGCCACAGCAATTGGACGTGCCGCTGCACGGAGCCGGTGAGCTCTCCGGCGCGGTGCGCTCCGCCGCGAGCGGTGCGCCCGTGCAGGACACCGTCATCACCCTGACCGACGAACGCGGCGAGGTGGTCGGCTCGGCGATCAGCTCTCTCGACGGCGGCTACACCTGCCGGGGCATCGTCCCCGGCGTGTATACCCTGGTCGCCCTCGCCGAACACATGCGCCCGGGAGCCGCCACGCTCACCATCCCCGAGACCGGAATCCTGCGCCACGACATCGCCCTGGCCCCGAAGGCCGTCCTGGCCGGATCGGTCCGCACCGACGACGACCGACCCGTCCTGGACGCCCAGATCGCCGTCCTGGACGCCGCCGGCGACCTGACCGCCACCGCTCGCACCGATGACAGTGGCAATTACCTGGTGACCGACCTCGCCGACGGTCACTACACCGTCGTGGCCCGCGGCTACCCGCCCGTCACCAGCCGAATCACCGTCGCGGGCGGCGAGGCAACCCACCACGTCCGAGTCGGCTACATCACGGACGAGGTGGTCGCCCACCGCTGAATCCGGCACAGTGGCTCTATGCCACAAGTGAACGCCAACGGGATCAACCTCGAGTACGACATCTTCGGCGACCCCGCCGCAACGCCCCTGCTCACGGTGATGGGGCTGGGCGCGCAGATGACGGGATGGGATCCGGGATTCTGCGAGATGCTGGCCGATCGCGGCGGATTCCGGATAATCCGGTTCGACAACCGCGATGTCGGCCTGTCCGACGGTTTCGCCGGCAGCCCGGTCCCGGATCTCGCCGCGATCCGGGCCGGTGATTTCGCGACGGCCCCGTATCAGCTGGCGGATATGGCCGACGACGCGGCGGCCCTGCTGACCGCCCTCGACATCGACACCGCACACGTGGTCGGTGCGTCGATGGGGGGAATGATCGTGCAGGAGATGGCGATTCGTCATCCGCAGCGACTGCTGAGCGTCTGCTCGGTGATGTCGACGACGGGTGACCGCGCGGTGGGCGGGGCGACCCCGGAGGCGTCGGCGGCGCTGATGACCCCCGCCCCCGCGAACCGCGAAGAGGCCCTCGATCGTGCGGTGAAGGTGGCCCGGGTCATCGGTTCACCCGGATTTCCCTTCAACGAGACTCGCATCCGTGCGAAGGCGGGGGAGGCGTACGACCGGGCCGTGCGCCCGGACGGTTTTCCCCGGCAGTTCGCCGCGATCATGTCCTCGGGCGACCGTACGGAGGCCCTGCGAGGTGTCGATCTGCCGTTCCTGGTGATTCACGGCACCGCTGATCCCCTGGTCGGTCCGAGTGGCGGCGAGGCGACCGCGAAAGCCGTTCCGGGAGCGCGACTGTTGATGATCGAGGGCATGGGCCACGATCTCCCGCCGGGCGCCTGGTCGACGGTCACCGAGGCGATCGTGGACAACGCGGCCCGCTCGTCGAGGAACTGAGGGCTGCTATCCGCCTCGTCAGCGTGCCGCGCACAGAGGACCGATCCTGTCCGCTGTGGGTGTCAGGATAGCCGCATGAATACAGATCGAGACTGGAACCGGACGCTCCGCGAGCAGCGGGAGTTCCACCGCACGCGATCCTCGAACGGAGCACTTCGGTGAGCCGCGATTTCCAGGTCACCTTCGACGCCCACGATCCGGGAGCCCTGTCGAGCTTCTGGCGCGACGCACTCGGTTACATCCATCCCGGCCCACCGGGAGTCGACCTGCCCGCCGACGCCGACCCCCTGGCGGCCTGGAACGAATTCCTCGCCGGCCTCGGCGTTCCACCGGAACAGCGCAATTCGAAATCGGCCATCGAGGACCCGGACGGCCGCGGCGCCCGCGTGTTCTTCCAGCAGGTCCCGGAGGGCAAATCCGCCAAGAACCGTGTCCACCTCGACATACGCGCCGCCCCCGGCCTCCGCGGCGAGGACCGGATGAGCGCCCTGGAAACCGAATGCGCCCGTCTGGTCGCCCTCGGCGCCACCCGAATCCGCCGCCACGACCCCGAACCACCGCTGAGCGCCGGTTTCATCGTCATGACCGACCCCGAGGGCAACGAATTCTGCCTGGATTGACGGCTGTGGATCTCACCGCCCGCACGGCCCAATGACGCCGGCGGGCCGTTGAGCGGCTAGCTCCTCGCCGAGCGGGCCCCGGCAGCGGCTTCGAGACGTTCCGCGGTCGGATATCCGATGCGGAGCGCGGCGGCCGCGACGGCGGCGGCCAGGACGATCAGTGAGGCCAGGATGAGGGCCTGGTGGTAGCCGTGCCGCAACAGCGGTGTGACCACCAGCGGGCCGAGGATCTGGCCGACCGAATATCCAGCCGTCAGCAAGGCGACCGATCGGGGGTATCGCAGATGCGTTCCCGCGGCGAGGGCCAGCGTGGCGACGCCGAGGAATGTGGCGCCGAACAGGACCGCCGAGACGAGCGCGGCGGCGGTTCCCTCGACGATGGTCGGCAGTGCGATGCCCAGAGCCTGCAGGATCAGCGCCACGAACAGCAGGCTGGGGCGAGACCAACGGTGGGACAGCCATGCCCACGCGGCGGCCGACGGTACGGCGGACAGGCCGACGAGAACCCATGCGACGGTACCGAGACTGCCGTGCGTGCCATGGCTGATGGCCGCGACCAGGAACGTACCCGCGATGATGTATCCGATGCCCTCCAGGCTGTAACTGGTGAGCAAGGCGAGGAACCATCGATGCGTGCCGCCGCCCGAGGTCGCCGCGCGAGTGTCTGCCACGGGGTCCAGCCGCAGCTGCCAGGAACCTAGGGCCAGCACGGCGGCTAGCACGGCAGAGGCCCACCAGGCGACCCGCCAGTCGCCGACCGACCGCAGGACCAGCAGCAACAGGCCCGACAGGGCGATCCCGGCGCCGACCCCTCCCACACTCCAGCCCACCCTGTGCGCGTGGTGATCAGGCAGGTGATCCAGGAGTGCCGCGACGGCCGCGACGAAGATGACCGCGCTCACGACCCCGGCGAGCAACCGCAGTGCCGACCAGAGGATCGTGTTGTGCGTCAACGGCATCGCCGCCAGCGTGAGCACGAGCGTGATCAGCGATCCGCGGAATACGACGGGTGCGCGGACAGCGGCCGGCGCGCAGACACCCATCAGCGCGCCGATCAGATAGCCCACATAGTTCGCCGTGGCCAGGTTCGCGGCGCTGGTCGCGGATAGACCGGCCCCCGAAGTCATCAGCGGAAGGATCGGCGTGTACACGAACCGGCCGACGCCCATTCCGGCCGCCAGCGCGGCGCCGCCCCGAATGACCTGTGCCCACGCCGAATTCACGACGGGACGTGGCGACATCAATCCCACAGTCATCGAACAGCCCCCGATCAGCCCCGGTCGGCGTCCGGACGACCCGGATCGTTCGGATGGGACTGCACCGGTGTGACTTTCGCGCTCATCCACAGATGCAACGGCAGGGTGCCCAGCACATTCGCGGCGAGGTCGGCTTCGTCCCGCGCCCGCCACAGCCCGATGCTGCGCAGTTCACCGACCGGGCGCCACAGCCGGACCAGATTCCCGGACGCGGTGAGTTCCTTGGCGCGAACGGCCTCCGCGGCACGCCGGGCATCGACCTCGGACTGCTCCGTACCCTCGGGAATGGTGGTGGTGATCTCCACCAGATACTCCTGCACGACAGTCTCCTTCGGTAGTCGGTTCCTCGTCATCAATCGTCCGTCCGCACCCCGCCGGTAGACCATGACCGGTGTGCTCCCGGCCGATAGGCCCAACCTCCTACCGCAGGTAGCATCGACGATCGTGGAGTTGCGACAGCTCGGATATTTCGTCGCGGTGGCCGAGGAACTTCACTTCGGCCGGGCCGCTCGACGGCTTCTCATCGCGGGACCATCGCTGTCGCAGCAGATCAAGGCGCTGGAACGAGATCTCGGCGTGCGGCTGTTCGTCCGGGACCATCGCACGGTCGCCCTGACGGCCGCGGGGGCGGCGCTGCTGCCGCAGGTGCGAGCGGTGCTCGACGGGGCCGACGCGCTGCGACGGCGCGCCGAGCAACTGGCGGGCTCCGCGACGGTGCGGCTCGGCTACGTCAACTGGCTGCCCGCCGATCTGGCCGCGACGTTGTCCGGGATCGCGCAGCCGCACATGGATCCGTGGGTGGCGCCGTCGCACACGCAGGCGGCCCGGGTCTCCGACGGCAGCCTCGACATGGCCGTGTGCTGGGTGACCACCACCGACCTCGACCGGCTCGGTCTGCACGCCCGGCTGATCGGAGTGGACCGGCTCTATGCGGTCTCCACGGCCCGAGAGGGCTCGCCGATCCGGGCCCGGGATCTCGTGGTGCTGGTGGACGACGACGAGACCTCCTGGGCGTCGTGGAATCACTTCGCCCGCCAGCTGGTGTACGCCACCGGGGCTTCTCTGCTGCGCATCAGGGACGGCGGCATCACCGGTCCCGCTTTCTTCGATCATGTGCGCGCGATCAACCGGGCCGTCCTCAATTCGCCCAAGGGACAGGGCACACCCGTGCCGTCCGACCTTGTCCGATGCCCGGTCACCGCCCCTGAGGTGGTCTGGACCTGGTCGTTGGTCACCCGCCGCGGCGAAGACCGGCCGGCCGTGCTCGCCGCCGTGGACGCCATCGCGCACCAAGTGGGCGATCTCGGCATTCGCGCGGACGGCACTTGGCTGCCCACCGACGACCCGCATGTCCGATAAGCCCGGTTGCACTCCGGCCCATGTCCTCGGGAACAACCCTGAACTTTCCCTGATTTCGGTGATGACCTGGTGATTTTCCGCCGGGGAGTCGGCAGTATGGAGGAAGTCGGATCGCGGAATCCGGCGCAAGACCTTCGGGAGGAATAGAACATGTTCTGGAAGATTCTGGGCGTCGTCGCGCTCGTGTGGCTGGCGTTGATCGTCGTCGGTGCGCTGGTGAAGGCGCTGTTCCCGATCGTGATGATCAGCGCGGTCGTCTTCGGGCTGTACCTGCTGTACAAGGCACTGTCGGGCTCGAAGTCCACCGCCGACAAAATGTAGTGCGACACGCTGTCGCGCACACAGACTGTAGGCCGTCCGCTGGTTCCGGGCGGCCCATTCGGTTGTCCGGTGCTTGAATGAGTGTCATGAAGCAGGTACCCGAGGACTGGCAGCGTGGGCTCGTGATCGTCGCACATCCCGACGATGTCGAGTTCGGCATCGCGGCCGCGGTCGGCCGGTGGACCAGCCAGGGCAAACATATCCGCTATGTGCTGGCCAGCCGCGGTGAGGCGGGGATCGTGGGGTTGCCGCCGGGGCAGGCCGGGCCGCTGCGGGAGGCGGAGGAGAGCACCGCGGCCAAGGCCGTCGGCGTGCAGGAGGTGGAATTCCTCGGTTTTCCGGACGGGCGAATCGAGCAGGGTCTGCCGCTGCGGCGTGATCTGGCCCGGGCGATTCGCCGATATCGGCCGGAAATGGTGGTGCTGTTCAACTTCGGCGACATCTCGGCGTCCGGCCGTCCCAACAGCGCCGATCATCGTGCGGTAGGGCGGTGCGCGCTGGACGCGATCGACGACGCCGCCAACGAGTGGATATTCCCGGAGTTGGGCGGGCTGCCGATCTGGTCGGCGCGGTGGGCGGCGGTGGCCGGGCCCGTCGTCACGCATGCGGTCGACGTCACCGAGAGCGTCGATGCCGCACTGGAATCTCTTACGGCACACGGGCGTTATCTCGCGGCGCTGAGTTCGCAGTCGGTGGCCGCGCAGGCCAGGGCGATCGTCGAGCAGTCCACCGCCCCGGTGGAGGGATTCGGCGCCGCGCGGGCGGTCGGCTTCGAACTGTTCTCGTTCCGCGACTGAATCGCGCTGCCGGAGTCGCTACCTCCCCGATCGGGCGGCGACTCGCTCCACGACCGGTCGCCACGATTCCAGCGGACGCACCGGCAGGCCGACGACCTTGCCCGCGTCGTCGGCGCGCCGCAGCGTGAGCGCGGCGGCGAAATCGGGGTCATGCTCGAATTCCGCCACCTCCACGGCATTCATCGGCCCACCCTGGGCCGTCAGGGTGCGCCGGCTGGAGGCGGACAGGCTCACGGCGTGCTCCGAATCCGTCGCCACCAGATAGCGTTTCGCGACGACGTGCAGTTCGACCAGGCGAGCCACCCGCTCGCCCAGCAGCCCGCGCACCGCGGCCGCGCCGTGCCGCCCGTGACCGGCGTCGTCACCGGGGACCAGCGTGTGGCCGATATCGTGCACCAGGCCCGCGATCTGGAGTTCCTCGTCCTCGGGGTGGTCGCGGCGCAGCAGTTGCGCGCATTGGCGATCGTGGTCGAGGATGTCGACCGGATCACCGCCGCGGTCGGGCATATCCCAGACGTCCGCGCAGTCGGCGAGCAGGTTCATCAGCTCGTCCACGGTCGTGAACGGACTGCCCGTGCTCATGATTCGGCCGGATGGTGCGGATCCACCCACGGCACGGTCTCCGGGTCGCCCTCGAGGTCGTCGATATCCAGATTGACCACGACCGGTTCCTGATCGCTGCGGATGACCACGCAGCTCAATGTCGAATCCTCCAGCGCGTTGATCTCCTGATGCGGGACGAACGGCGGAACATAGATGAAATCGCCCGGCCCGGCCTCGGCCAGATATTCCAGCCGCTCACCCCACCGCATCCGGGCGCGTCCGGCGACGACGTAGATGACGCTCTCCAGCGGACCGTGATGGTGCGCCCCCGTGGCCGCACCGGGCTCGATCGCCACCGTGCCCGCCCAGATCTTGGCCGCGCCGGTCATCGCGCGGCTGACCGCGGCCTCCCGATGCATACCCGGGGTCTGCGCGGTGTTCGAGTCGAGCCGGTCGCCGGGGACGACCCGTACGCCGTGCTCGCGCCAGTCGGCGGGCGGGTGATCGGATGTTTCGGACATGGCATCCTCCTCGAGCGCATACTAACCAAGGTCGATATCGGCGCCATGTTCTCGCGCGGCCGACCACATCGTCTCGAACTCCGCGACTTCGATTCGGACGGCCGTGAATTCGGCGTCGGCGTCGATCTCCTCGGGCGCCGGCGTCGGCGCCTGCCCCAACTCGATGGTGGCGGTCTCGTGCGTGGCGTCGGCCCACTCCATATGGCCGTCCCGGTAGACGTCGACCTTGCGCACCTCGTAGTCGTCATCACCGATCTCACTGAACAGATCGACCGGCTCATCGTCGAAGTCGTGATGCCAGCGGACTTCAGATACCAACTCATCGACTCGTCTTTCCTTGCGCCCCATCCGGCCGCAGCCTGCGGTGTGTGACCGGTCAGATGGAGATCAGTCTATGTGTGACCGATCAGACATGGAGCGGTCGATGGGTGTGTGACCGGTCAGACAGAGAGCAATTCGCCCAGGGTGAAGGGCGCATCGGTGAGGCGTTTGCCGGTGGCGTCAAGGATTCACGCCGTCTCTGTGCGGAGGTGCTCATCGGCGTATCGAGCGGCGACCGTCCGGCGTCGGAGTGAACGGGCATCATGCCTTCGATGAGCGATGTGGCAGTCTGTTTCGCATGCGAGTGGCTGTGGTCGCGGGACCGGATCCCGGACATGCGTTTCCGGCAATCGCGCTGTGCACGCGGCTGCTCGCCGCGGGTGACGAGCCGGTGTTGTTCACCGGGCCACGCTGGTTCGACGCGGCGCGCGGCGCGGGGATCGGGGTGCGGCGGCTCAAGGGGCTGGCGCCGCGGCCCGAGGACGACGACGGCGACGCCGGGCAGCGCATCCA
Source organism: Nocardia alni (assembly GCF_019038435.1). Classification (GTDB taxonomy): domain Bacteria; phylum Actinomycetota; class Actinomycetes; order Mycobacteriales; family Mycobacteriaceae; genus Nocardia; species Nocardia alni. Next base: position 47,927 of record NZ_JAGPOX010000014.1, on the reverse strand, counting down.
CGAACGCGCCGCGCACATCTCCACGGAGATCCTGCCCGATCTCGGCGCCATGCTGCCGGAACTGGTGATCGCCGATGTGCTCACCGTGGGCGGCGGCATGGCCGCCGAACGCCTCGGTGTGCCGTGGGTGGAGCTGTCGCCGCATCCGCTGTATCTGCCGTCGAAGGCCTTGCCGCCCATCGGAAGTGGGCTCGCGCCGGGGCAGGGACTGCGTGGGCGGGCGCGAGATACTGTGCTGCGCGGCCTGACCGCGCGCGCGATCGCCCGTGGCGAGCAGCAGCGTGGGGCGGCGCGTGTCGGTGTCGGTCTGCCGCACGAGGATCCGGGCCCGGTCGCGCGGTTGATCGCGACCCTGCCCGCACTGGAGGTGCCGCGCCCGGACTGGCCGGAGCACGCGCATGTGATCGGCCCGCTGCTGTGGGAGCCGACCGATCACGTGCTGCCGTTGCCGCCGGGTGACGATCCGCTGGTCGTCGTCGCCCCGTCGACCGCGCACACCGGGGTCGAGGGGATGGCGCGGGCGGTGCTGGATGCCCTGGACGGAGCCGGTGTGCGCGTGGCGATTTCGATGCTCGACACCCCGCCGAGCGAGTTGCCGCCGTGGGCGACTGCGGGACTGGGGCGTCAGGACGAGCTGCTGCGGCACGCGGCGGTCGTCGTCGGCGGTGGCGGGCACGGTCTGCTGGCCAAGAGCCTGCTCGCCGGGGTGCCGATCGTCACCGTGCCGGGCGGTGGCGATCAGTGGGAGCTGGCGAATCGCGCTGTGCGCCAGGGGAGTTCGATTCTGGTGCGACCGTTCACCGGCGAGGCCGTGCGGGCGGCGGTGCGTAAAGTGGTGGCCGAGCCCGCGTTCCGGGATGCCGCGGAGGCGGCGGCGCGGACTGTGGCGCAGGTGGCGGACCCGGTCGAGATCTGTCACCGCGTGGTGGACGGTGTCCCGTCCCGGTGATCCCGCGCGGTCGCCTGTAGCCTCGGAACAGTGCGATTGACGGAATTCCAGGAAATGTTGCATACCGAATTCGGGGTGTCCCGAGGCGATGTCCTGCTGACCGATCACGTACTGCCGTCGATGGGCGGTCGTACCGGCGCGCAGGCCATCGAGGAGGGCGCCGATCCTCGCGACGTCTGGCGTGCGCTGTGCGCCGATTTCGACGTCCCGCGGGGACGCTGGTAATTCGGCGCGTGCGGGGTGATCATGGCGGAAGTGCCCCGGAGATCACTCCGTCGTGGAGGAAAATCGTAGATCGATCGCGGGTGACTGTCGTGTCCTCGGGTGCGCCGATAGCGTGATCTTCATGCGTAGCGACACAGACAACTGGGATATCACCACCAGCGTCGGATCCACCGCGTTGTTCGTCGCGGCCGCCCGGGCGCTGGCCGGGCGGCAGCAGGACCCCCTCGCGGTCGATCGGCTGGCCGACGGATTCCTGCGGGCCGCGGGCGGGGAGTGGGCGCAACTGATCGATGAGCCCGATCGCGTCCGTGATCACCCGCTGCTGTCACCGGATTTCGGATTGCCCTTCCAAGACCATATCGCCGCCCGGACCCGGTATTTCGACGCCTATATGCGGGATGCGCGCGAGCACGGGATCCGGCAGGTGGTGATCCTCGCGGCCGGACTGGATACCCGCGCCTACCGGCTGTCCTGCCTGGAGGGCGCCACGGTCTACGAACTCGATCGCGCTCCGGTGCTCGAATTCAAGCGGGACACGCTGGGCGCCGCCGGGATCACGCCGCTCGCCGACCGGCACGAGGTCGCGGTGGATCTGCGTGAGGAATGGCTGGAAGCATTGCGGGACAGCGGTTTCGATGCGAGTCTCGCCACCGCGTGGCTGCTCGAGGGGTTGCTGATCTACGTGACGCCCGAGGCGCAGGATCGGCTGTTCGCCACGATCGCGTCGGCCGGCGTGCGGCACAGTCGTGTCGCCGTGGAGCAGATGATGCCGCTGCCCCGGGAGGTCTATCAGGAGCTCACGACGCCGGAGGAGGTCGACGGCGAGGTTGCCGAAACGCAGGGCGACTGGGCGCGAATGATCTACAATGATCCGAGATCAGATGCGGCACAGTGGTTTTCCGATAACGGATGGTATGCCGAGCGGGTCGAGCTGCTGGACTATCTGCGCGCGCAGGGCCGGGCGGCGCCCGATCCCGTCGTCGTCAGCGGTGGTCACGTTCCGGGTCTGATCAATCTGGTCACCGCTGTGCGCGAATGAGTTCGCCGGCCGGTCCCGTCGCCGGTCGTGCGGCATACTGGATATTCACCAGGTCAACCGGCGGCAGGGGGGATCGTTTCCGTGGCTGTCGACGAGGCGGACGCGCTGGATCTGCTGGACAAACGGATCGTGCACGGGCTGGTCGTCGATCCGCGTATTCCGTTCGCGACGCTCGGCGCGATCCTGGAGGTGTCCGAGCAGACCGTCGCGCGCCGGTACCGGTCGCTGCGCGAACGCGGCATCCTGCATGTCAGCGGGCTGGTGAACGTCGTCCCGCTGGGCAGTACGCGCTGGATGCTGCGGCTGTGCTCGGCTCCGGACAAGGCGCTGCGGCTGGCCGAATCGCTGACCAGGCTGCCCGATGTCAGCTGGGTGACGCTGCTGTCGACCGGCGCGGAGGTGACGTGCGTGAGTCGTCCGCGCACGAATGAGCAGCGAGACGCCTTGTTGCTCAACACTATTCCCCGGGCGCCGCAGGTCATCGGCGTCAACGCGTACGAGATCATGTATCGGTTCTCGCTGGCACAGGAGTGGCCCAAATTCGGCGGACTGCTCACGGCGGACCAGCTCGAGCGGCTGGGTCCGCGGCGTGGGGGCACGAGCGATCTGCCGGGCACGGCCTCGATCGAGCTCTCGGCGCCGGACGAGGCGATGCTCGCGGTGCTGGCCCGCGACGGCCGTGCGCCCTACTCCCGGATCGCCGCCGCCACCGGCTGGAGTCCCGCCCGGGCCGCACGGCGCGTGAGCGAGCTGACGGAGGCGGGCGTGCTGTATTTCGATCTGGATTTCGCGCTGGAGAAGATGGGGTATTCGGTACTGGCGTCGCTGTGGCTGCGCGTGCGGCCCGCCGAACTGGACGCGGTGGGGCGGGCGCTGGCCACGCATCCGGAGGTGGCGTTCGTGGCCGCCTCCACCGGGGCGACGAATCTGCTGGCCTCGATCGTGTGCCGGGATATCGCGCATCTGTACCGGTACGTCACCGAGCGGCTGGGTTCGCTCGAAGGCGTCACCGATGTGGAGGTGACCCCGGCGCTGCGGGTGTTCAAGCAGGCGCAGGCACTGATGGGAGTCGATCGGATCGCGGCGGTACAGTCGCCGCCGGCACGGTAGAGGGCCGCTGCTTCCGGTCGTTTCCGAGGGGGCTCGGGGCGTTTCCGCGTGTTTTGCGGGCGCGTCGCTTGCGTCGAACAGGTGTTCGTTTATGCTTGCCGTCAGAACTTGTCGGTGCCGCCCTCTAGTGTGGGCGCCAACCACATAAGGACACCCACAAAAAAGGGGAATCGGACGATGGCACCACAGGCCTACGATCGCGATAAGGCGCTCGAGCTCGCGCTGGCGCAAGTCGAGAAGAGCTTCGGCAAGGGCGCGGTCATGCGCCTGGGAGAAGAGGCGCGCCAGCCTATTTCGGTCATCCCGAGCGGGTCGATCGCGCTGGACGTGGCCTTGGGCCTGGGTGGTTATCCGCGCGGCCGCATCGTCGAGATCTACGGTCCGGAGTCCTCCGGTAAGACCACGGTCGCCCTGCACGCGATCGCCAATGCCCAGGCCGCCGGCGGCGTCGCGGCCATCATCGACGCCGAGCACGCCCTTGACCCCGAGTACGCCCGTAAGCTCGGCGTCGACACCGACGCCCTGCTGGTCTCCCAGCCGGACACCGGTGAGCAGGCCCTCGAGATCGCCGATATGCTGATCCGCTCCGGCGCCCTGGCCATCATCGTCATCGACTCGGTGGCCGCCCTTGTCCCCCGCGCCGAGATCGAGGGCGAGATGGGCGACAGCCACGTCGGTTTGCAGGCCCGGCTGATGAGCCAGGCTCTGCGCAAGATCACCAGCGCCCTCAACAACTCCGGCACCACCGCGGTCTTCATCAACCAGCTCCGCGAGAAGATCGGCGTCATGTTCGGCTCGCCCGAGACCACCACCGGTGGTAAGGCGCTGAAGTTCTACGCCTCCGTGCGTCTGGACATCCGGCGCATCGAGACGCTCAAGGACGGCACCGACGCGGTGGGCAACCGCACCCGGGTGAAGGTCGTGAAGAACAAGGTCGCGCCGCCGTTCAAGCAGGCCGAGTTCGACATTCTCTACGGTGTGGGCATCTCCAAGGAGGGCTCGATCATCGATATGGGTGTCGAGCACGGATTCGTCCGCAAGTCCGGCTCCTGGTACACCTACGAGGGCGATCAGCTCGGCCAGGGCAAGGAGAACGCCCGCAAGTTCCTGTTGGAAAACCCCGACGTCCGCGACGAGATCGAGAAGAAGATCGCGGAAAAGCTCGGCATCGGTGCAGATGTCACCGCAGACACGGGCGCCGAAGCGCCCGTTGACTTCTGAACCGATGCCGGACCGGGGAACGCCGGGGTCCGGGTCATCCCGTGACCCTGGCGCGACTCGGCTCGATGAAGTAGAGCTGCTGCGGCGGCAGATAGAGCAGCTGGAGTCCGGGGGGCGGTCGGACGAGGATGCTGACCGGCCCGGATCTCCTCGGCCGCAACGTCGTTCGGGGCGGAAGAAGCGGGCGGGCGCGGGGGAGGGGGCTGCGGTCGGTGGTGTGTTTCGCTCGGACGGTGGGGCTGTCGAGTCGGACGCTGGTGTCGACCAGGGGTGCCGTCGCGTCATCGGTACAAGTGACGCCAGTGCAGAGTCGTCGCCGACCGAGGAACCTTCACTCGAAGAATTGATGAAGCGGCCTGTCAGCGCCGGTCCCGGGGAAAGGATCCGGGAGGTCGTTGATCCCTGGTCCGGAAGTCGTTCTCGCCGAAAGGATTCGGAGAGCATTTCTCCGCGAGATGCCAGGACGTGTCGGCCGTCGGACGACCGGGCGTTCGGGAATGCGGATCTCAGTAGCGAATCGTTCGGTTCCGGTCGCCGTGCTGGATTCGGATCCAGGCAGGGTGCCGAACGATCCGAGCGCGAGCCGGAGCGTGGTGTGCCAAGGGGCACTATGCCCGGCGATGACCTTCCGGAGTCTCATGACCTTCCGGAGTCCGGAGCGGGGCATCGTGCCCATCGAGGATCCGCGCGTGGCAAGAATGCCGGAAACTCACTGCGGCAAGATGATTCGACGAGCCGGTCGGCGCTTGGTGGGCGGGCTGAGGATACTGCGGCCGACCGAGAACCCGAGGCACGTCAGCGTGTCCATCGGCAAGCGGGTGCATTCGGCGATGTGGCATCCGAGTCCACCGCCTTACGCGATGAATCGTCCGAGCCAGAGGCCGGTCGCCGCACCCGCAGGGGAGGGCGGCGTGGTGCGGAGTCCGGCCACGAACCGCAGGGCGGGACGGAGGCGCAGGCCAAGGAGACCTGCCTGCGGTTGCTCACCGATCGTGCTCGTAGCCGGGCTGAACTGGCGGATAAGTTGGCGGCCAAGGGGTTTACGCCCGAGATCACCGAGCGAACGCTGGACAGGCTCGCTACGGTCGGGCTGATCAACGATGCGGCATTCGCCGAACAGTGGGTGCATTCTCGGCACGCCTACTCCGGCAAGGGTAAGAAGGTGCTTGCCCAGGAGCTGCGCCGCAAGGGGATTACCCCCGAGGACGCCGCACCTGCTCTGGAGTCCATCAGCGCCGACGACGAACGGTCCCGCGCCGGCGAGCTGGTCCGCCAGAAACTTCGCACGCTTCCCGCGAATCTGGAGCGCGACAAGGCGATCCGCCGTTTGGTGGGTCTGCTCGCTCGTCGTGGCTACGATCCCTCCACCGCCTACTCGGTGGTCACCGCGGAACTGGCGACGGTCGAATTCCCCGACCCGCCCCGCCACGACGAGCAGTACTCGGATCAGCACTCTGCGAATAGCCTGTCCGGCTCCGAACGGTTGCGACGGCGACACCCCAAACCCGCACCGCAATGGCGAACAGAGTCGGACGATCGCGCCGCCGCCCATGCCGCAGCGCGCGCACAGGAATCCGTGGGCAAACCGTACGACGATTTCGCTCTCGCCTGGATTCGCCGGAAGCTGCGTGAGATGCCCGAATACGCACGCAATCCGCTCGAGTTCCGCCGCCTCATAGATGAACTGGTCGCTCGTGGATACAGCTTCAACGCTGCCAGTACTGCGCTGATCGAGGCGACGGGAATCGAATCCCCAGGCCCGCCCGAGCAGGAGTGCTCGGATTCGGGAGAAGAGGGCGCCGATGTAGCAGCGCCGGTCTTGCGCGCCGTACCGGCCGACACGTCGACAGATACCGACACCGACGATGCCGCTATCGCCCTACTGCGTCGCAAGCTGCACGCCATGTCCCCAGACCTGGACCGCGACAAGAAGATTCGCCGCCTGGTAGGTCTACTGGCCCGTCGCGGCTACAGCCCCTCTCAGGCCTACGCGACCGTCAAGGCCGAACTGGCGGCCGCCGACGAGCGGTAGGCGTCGGCTGTGCCGGGTGAGCGCAACCGACGCCTTGGTCCGGTGCTTCCAGGCAGGCCCTTGTCGGGCGACACCGAGTGTCACGGAGTCCCGCGCGTGAGAGGAAGATTCGCCGCGTGGTGGGTCTGCTTGCCGTGGCTCAACTCCTCTCATGCCTACATGACCGTCCAGGCCGAGTTGGCGGCCCATGCCGACCGGTAGGCATCTGCTGCGCTGAGGTGAGTGCGGGTGATGCGTTTGCCTCGGGGCGGGCACGGTGTCGGCGACGCCGACTGTCACGGAGTCCACGCTCGCGAGAAGATCCGTCGTCTGGTCGGCTTTGTTGGCTCACAGTGGCTCAGCCCCTCCCATGCCTACCTCACGGTCAAGGTCGAACCGGCAACGACCGGTAGGCATCCGCCTCGCCCGGGCGCGGTCGACGGGCCTGTCCACTCGCGTGTACCTCGGGTTACTCCGGAACGAGCAGGTCCTCGATGGCGCCGACCGGCACGGAGTCCTGCGCTGCGGCGGACAGGTTCGGGTCCACCGTCACCAGCGCATCGGCCTGTAAACGGGTGATCGCGAGGTATTCGGCGGTCCTGATCCTGTCCCAGCCCTTGCTCCGGGCCAGCTGCGGCGCGGCGCGGCGTGACGCGCGATCGCCGAGCAGCCGGATCTTCGTCTCGGTGATTCGCTCATGTGCTGCGAGAGCGTCCTTTTCGGTGCGCCTGCCCGCATGGACGTCCTGAAGCAGCAGTTCCAGTGCCTCCGACCGGATCGAGTTGGGGGCGACCAGCCGGTGGCTCGGATCGACACGGAGTCCGGCATCCACGAGATGGAGCAGGGTCGGGGCGTCGATCACGTAGCGAGCCATAGGTGTTCAGCGTAGTGACCCGACGTGCGGCTCAGGCTGCCAGCGGTGAGGGGATCCCGGTGAGCCGTTCGGATTCGGTCCACAGACGCCGGGCCAGTTCCGGATCCCGTGCGGTGTCCGAGCGCTCGAGCGATTGCGCGCCGCCGCGCATATGCATGAGGTGACGCGGGCCGGTGAAGCTGTCGCCGGGCAGGTCAGCGACGGCCGCGTACAGGACGGGCAGCGCGCCGTGATCGGAATCCTGGGCCAGGAGCCGGATCGCGATCGCCCACAGCACGGAGTGCGCGGTGCGCGGGCCCGAATTGTTGTAGATGTTCGTCGCGACCATGCCTGGGTGTGCGGCCATGGCCAGTACCGGTGATCCCGAGGCGGTGAGCCGGCGTTGGAGTTCCGTTGTGAACAGTAGGTTCGCCATTTTCGAATCGGCGTAGGCGCGGGACTGTTCGTAGGGGCGGCGCTCCCAGTTCGGGTCGTCGAGGTCGAGGTGGGCCATGCGCTCGGCCAGTGAGGCCAGGGTGACCACCCGGCCGGTGAGGTGCTCGAGCAGCAGGGTGGTCAGTGCGAAGTGACCCAGGTGGTTGATGCCGAATTTCGACTCGAATCCGTCTGCGGTGCGGGTCAGTGTGGGCCCCGAGACACCCGCGTTGTTGATCAGCAGGTCGATCGGCCCATCCCAGTGCGCGGCGAAATCGCGCACCGAGCTCAGGTCGGCGAGATCGAGCTCTCGGACCTCGGTCGCGCCGAGCATGGCGGCCGCGGCCGTCTGCCCCTTGACGAGATCGCGCACGGCCAGCACGACGTGGGCGCCGGCCGCGGCGAGCGCCTGAGCGGTCGAGCGTCCGATACCACTGTTGGCGCCGGTCACGATCGCGGTCTTGCCGGTCAAATTGGGGATCTGCGGGATATCGAATGTAGTCATAGACAACAATGTATCTCCTGACAACATTGTAGTCAACGGCTACATTGACTGTTAGGGTGTGGTATGACCGATCGCGCCTATCACCACGGTGACCTGCGGGCGGCGTTGCTCGCCGAGGCGGAGCGCACGCTGCGGGAGCAGGGCATCGACCATCTGTCGCTACGCGATCTCGCCCGGCAGGTAGGCGTCAGCCACGCCGCACCGCGCCGCCACTTCGCCGACCGCAAGGCACTGCTGGACGCCTTGGCCGAGGCCGGATTCGCCCGGCTGGGCGACAGTGTGCGCGCGGCGATCGACGGCTCGGAGGACTATCGCGAACAACTACTCGGCGCGGGGCGAGCCTTCGTGGAGTTCGCGGCGAACGACGCGAACCTGTTCGAGTTGATGTTCGCCGCTAAACTGGACGAGCCTTCCCCGGCCCTGGAGAAGGCCTCGACCCGGCTGTTCGCGGCGTACGGCGCGCTGATCGAGGAGGGGCAGCGGGCCGATGTACTGCCGCCGGGCGATCCGTGGCGGCTGCAACTGCTACTGGCCGCGACCATGCAGGGCATCGCCGTGCTGGTGACCTCGGGTCGTGCACCGGGCGAGATGATCGATCCGCTCGTCACCGACGCGGTCGCACTGTTCACCCGCGCCGGTTCGTGATGGGTATGAGTGCACGAAAGGTCTTGCCGCAAAGGTGTCGTAACTATTATGGTTACAACATGATCGGAGGTGCGAGATGAGTGCCAACAGCAGGCTGACCATCGCCGCGCATGCTCTGACCTGGATCGGGCTGTACCAGCGCCGCGGTAACGAGGTCGCCACCTCCGAGCAGATCGCCACGAGTGTCAACACCAACCCGGTGGTGATTCGTCGCCTGCTGTCCGAACTGCGCTCGGCAGGCTTGGTCGAGTCCCGGCGCGGCGCCGGGGCCGGATGGATGCTGTCGCGTGAGTTGGCGGCGATCAGTCTGCGCGATGTGTACGACGCGATCGAACCGGGGCCGGTTTTCGCGCTGCATTCCTCGACGCCCGACCCTGAATGTGTTGTGGGGCATGGCATCGGCCCTGTCATGGCTGCCGTCTACGCCGGCGCCGAGGCTGCTCTCCGCGAGGAGTTGGCGAAGACCACGCTCGAAGACGTACTGCGGGATATATTGCGGGCCGCCTGACTTCGGCAATCCTGGGGTTTCGAACTCCTACCCGCGGCTTTGAATGTAACAAAAATGGTTACCACTAGGAGGTTCTCATGACACAGCTGAACGGCAAGACTGCCCTGGTCACCGGTGCGTCTACCGGCATCGGCCTGGCCATAGCCCGCCGGTTCGCGCAGGAGGGAGCGACGGTCTACCTGACCGGCCGCCGTAAGGTCGAGCTGGACGCCGCGGTCGAGCAGATCGGTGACCGCGCCATCGGAATCCGAAGCGACGTATCGAAACTCGATGATCTCGATCGGGTTTTCACCGAAATCGCCGAGCGCAGCGGACATCTCGACATCGTCGTCGCCAATGCCGGTGTCGGGGACTTCGGCCCGCTCGGCGAGATCACCGAGGAGGGCTTCGACCGTGTCACCGCGATCAACCTCAAGGGCACGGTCTTCACGATCCAGAAGGCGCTACCGCTGCTGTCGGCCGGTGCATCGGTAATCCTGCTGTCCTCCAGCGCGGCCCTGCGGGGCGTCCCGGGCCTGGGCATCTACGCGGCCACCAAGGCCGCCATCCGCAGCCTCGCCCGCACCTGGGCCGCCGAACTGGCCGTTCGCGGCATTCGAGTCAACGCCCTCACCCCCGGCCCCGTCGCCACCCCCGGCGCCGACGAACTACGAGCCGAGATTCCGCAGGGGGATCCGGCAGCCGCACCCACCCCACTCGGCCGAATCGGCCGTCCCGAGGAAGTCGCCGCCACTGCCGTCTACCTCGCTGGAGACCTGAGCTCCTTCACCACCGGTGCGGAGCTCTATGTCGATGGCGGCGTCACCCAGCTGTAGAGCGGCTACCGGCCCGGAGGGGAGGTGCCCACAGCGCGATCCATGCGTTGCGCGATGGCGAGGAACGCCACGCCCCAGCCGCTGCTGATCGCGATTTCCTGGAGCGCACCGGTCGGTGCGAATAGCAGCGAGATCTGGTGCAACACAGACTGATCCGGATCCGGTTGCCGCACCTGCCAGATCAGATCCCGGAGCTCGGCGATCGCCTGCTCAGGTTCGTCGAATCCCGACCAGGAGACATCGGTCCCCGGCAGAGCGACCACCTCGAGCACCGATTCCAAGGTGCGCGCGACTTCCTCATGATCGGCACGACACAAGAATCCGCAACCTCCGTGGTCTGGTCGACGCCGCTCCGGCAGTGCGTTGACCAGACCAGCATATCGACTCGTTCGACGGTGCCGCCTGAGTCGTCTCTCATCGCGGCCGTCATTCCCCCGGCTCAGCCGAGAGCCTGGAGGGTTGTGCTGGTGGCCTTGGCTACAAGCGCGTTGTCGTACGTGTCGTCGGGGAGGGGGCGGGTGGACATCACCGCCAGGACGATCGGGGCGCGGTTGGGGGGCCGCAGGACGGCGATGTCGGGGCGGGCGCCGTAGTAGCCGCAGTTGCCGGTCTTGTCGCCGACCACCCAGCCTGCGGGGACTCCGGCGCGGATGAGGCCGTCGCCTGTGGTGTTGGTGCGCAGCAGGGTGTTCAGGAGGGTGCGGTTGTCGGTGGGCAGGGTCGTGCCCAGGGCGTAGGTGCGCAGGTCGGTGGCCCAGGCTCGGGGGGTGGTGGTGTCGCGGGTGTCGCCGGGGACGGCCGTGTTCAGCTCGGGCTCGACGCGGTTGACGCTGGTGACCTGATCGCCCAGCTTGCGTAGATTCTGCTGGAGGCCCTGCGGTCCGCCGATGAGGCGGAACAGCAGGTCGGCTGCGGTGTTGTCGCTGTAACGTACGGCGGCGTCGAGCAGATCGCGTACCGTCATCCCTTCTGCCACATGCTGTTTCGTGATCGGAGCGTAGGCCAGGATGTCGGCGGGGGTGTAGGTGATGCGGCGATTCAGTTCGGCCGGATCCGCGGTGGTGAGGATCGCGCCTGCCTGCATCGCCTTGAAGGTCGAGCAGAACGGGAATCGTTCGTCGGCACGGTATTCCACGGTGTGCCCGGATCCGGTGTCGAGGGCGAAAACACCCAGGCGCGCATCGAATTCGGTTTCCAGCCCGGCCAATCGGTCGTGCAGTGCGGTGCCGCCGACCGACGTTGTCGCCGGTGCGGGAGAGGGGCCCGGGGCGTGCGGTGACGCGGCCGGATGCGAGCTCGAGCAGGCGGCCAGGGGCGCGAGCGTGGCGACAGCGGCGATCACGGCCGCACTGCGAGCCTTGGACAGCAGGGAGTTGAACGTCATGGTCGCCTTTCGATGGTCGATCGGCCGCCCGGGGAGCGGCGGCTGTGGCGAGCCTCCCACTCGGAAGCGATGCTGTCCAAGACGATAATCGGCTGAACAATGCCGATTCGGCATGGATGTCTCGACCTGAATTCGGCATAATGCGGTGTTGTGGATGTGGTTGCTGCCTGTCGGGCCTTCGTATCGGTCAGCAGCCACGGCAGTTTCACCGCGGGCGCCGCGGCGGCCCGGATTCCGCAGTCGGTGGCGAGCCGTCGCGTGGCGGCGCTCGAAGAACACCTCGGTGGGCGCTTACTCGACCGGACCTCGCGGACCGCGACGTTGACGCCGTTCGGGCGCGATCTGCTGCCCTCGGCGCGGCGATTGGTCGAACTCGCCGAGGCGATGCGGTTCGAGGCCGAACGCGCCCGTCGACGACCCCTGCGGATGGCGGTGCCCGCCGTCTGCGGGCCGTTGCCCCTGGCCCGTCTCGTCGCGGACGGGCAGCGGCTCGGGGTGAACCTCGACCTGCACCCGGCGCAGCCGCGCGAGCGGGCCGAACTGGCCCGCACCCAGGAGGTTCGCGCCGCGCTCGTCGCGGTGCCCGCCGATCGCGGAATCTGGCGAATTCCCCTGGGGCTGGCCGATATCGGTGGGCCCTATGTATCGCCGATCTTCCTCGAGACATTGCGCGCGGGCCGCGCGGACCGCGACAACATCCGTCGCCGGATCTGGATACAGCCCGAGGACGACGTGCCTCATATCCGGGATCGCATTGTCCGGCTGGGTGATTCGCTCGGCCTGCAACCCGTGCAGGTGGTCGTGGCCGGCGCGTTGGTCACCGCCGTCGCGGCCGTGCTGGATTCGGCTGATCTGCTGCTGTGCTCGGCGACCCAGGCCGCCGAATTCGGGCTCGCCTGGCGGCAGATCGGCGAGCTGGACGCCGCGCGTGGATACGACATCGCGGCCGCTCACCGTGAGGATGCCGATCGCATCGGATCCCTGTCGTCCGAGGCTATAGGGCGTTGCCTGGGTGTGTTGTACACCGATACGCGAGAGCAGGAGACCGGTGCTGTATGACGGCGGAACTGTCAGTGCGACAACGAAATCGGGTGGCCGAGCGCGCCCTGGGCCGTTCTGCTGAGCGGGGAAATACGATGAGCGGCGCGGGATCCCGATGGGCATGACCACGGCGCTGCGGAGAGCGCGCCAGGAGTTGGACGACGCGGGACTGCGCGGAGCGATCCTGGTGCGCGACCTGGACAGCGGCGACGAACTCGGGATCGATGCCGAATTGGAGTGGCCGATCGCCTCATTGGTCAAGGTGCCGCTCGCGATCGCCACGCTGGAACGCGCGGTTCGCGGGGAGATCGACCTCACCGCACCGATCACCGTTTCGCCGGGGCGGATCACCACGCCGGGCCCGACCGGGCTGACGAGATTCCGGAATCCGGCGCAGATCTCGGTCGACGATCTGCTGTACCTGAGCATCGCCATCAGCGACAGCGGGGCGTCGGACGCGCTGTTCGCCCTCACCCCGCCCGCCGCGGTGACCGCCGAACTGCGCCGTCTCGGCTACGCGGGCATCACGATCCGGCACCTCATGGACGATCTGACCCGCACCCCGGCCGAGGCATTCGATCCGGCCGACGCGCACCTGGCGCACGCCCTCGCCATCGGCGCGGCCACGGCCGGAAACGGCCACGCGGTCGCCCAGATCGACGTCGGGCAGGCGAACATCGGGTCGGCCAGGGCCTTCGTGGATCTGCTGCACGGAGTGTGGCGGCCGACGACGATCACGCCGGAGGTGGCAGCCAGGACTCAGGAATTGCTGGGGGACAATGTAATCCGTCACCGCTTGGCCCCCGATTTCAGCTCCGACGCCTCCCGCTGGTCGTCCAAGACCGGTACGGTGCTGAATTTCCGCCACGAGATCGGCGTCGTCGAACACGCGGACGGGCAGGTTCTGGCGGTCGCGGCGCTCACCCAATCCCGCGTTCCAGCGGTAATTCAGCCCGGTGCGGAGGCGATCATGGCCAAGGCGGCCCGAATCATCCACAACGAGTTGCGAGTTCGGTCGTAGCTCTACAGTCTGAACGCGGCCGACTCCGACGGGCCGATCAGGCGGGCGATCTGGGCGCACAGCTGCACCGGGCGTTTGATGTCGGTGGAGGCCTTGCCGCTGGTGAGGATCGCACCGGACAGGCCGCGTGCCGGGTCGGACCAGCCATACTGCGTCGTCAAACCGCTACGGCCGAAATGGGATTCGGTGTCGCGGCCGAATTTCGAGCGCCGACCGCCCAATTCGAATCCGGCCCGGCTGACCCGCCCGGCGATGCCGGGGATGCGCGGAGCGGGTGCGGCGGCCGCGCGGATCGTCTCCGGCTTCATGATCTGCACGCCGTCCAATTCTCCTCCACGCGTAAGTATCTCGTAGAATCGAGACAGCTCGTAAGCGGTGGTGACGAGATTTCCGGACGGCAGTTCCGCGGTGAGGAAGTCCCGATTCTTCCGGTCGGAAATCCGGCCGCTCATCGCGCCGCCGAGCGCCTTGTGCGCCAGGAATTTCATGACCGGGGAGGGTTTCGGACCGGTCGGCACGCTGGGCACGACCTTGTCGATGTCCTCGGGTCGCACGCCGAAGTTGTTCCAGCGGAAGCCCAATGGTTCGAGGATCTGTTCGGCCAGATGCTCGCGCATTCGTTTGCCCGTCGCTCGCTGCACCAGCAGGCGTTGGATCAGCCCGCCGCTCATCGCGTGGTAGACCCGGAACCGGCCCGGCGGCCAGCTCGGCTTCAGGTCGGCCAATGCCCGCGCGGCCAGCTCATCGTCGATCACCAGCTCGAATCCCGAGTACGGGCCGTTCAGGAACGGTACGCCGGCCGAATGGGACATCACATCACCGATGGTGATCGACTCCTTGCCGTTCGCCGCGAACTCGGGGATATGGCGGCACACCGGGTCCTCGGGTGCGAACGCACCCTGCTCGATCAGCAGATACATCACCGCCGCGGCCACGCCCTTCGCGGTCGAGAATCCGCAGAACGGTGTATCGGGGGTGAGCAGGACCTTCTCCACGTCGGGACCGTCGCCGGGCGCGTTACCCCACCCGTGCCCGATCGCGCGGTTCAGCACGATCCGCCCGTTGCGCCGCAGACAGACCTGTATCGCGGGCGTCGTACCCAGCCGATACCACTGCCGCACCGAACTCCACAGCGCCTCGACCTGCGCCCGGCCCAGCCCGGCCGCGGCCGGATCGTCCTCGTTCCCGATCGTGGTCACCGCGTCCACATCCGCCGCAACCGTTACCAACGAATTCATCCGGCCAGCGTACGGGTACGGGCGCAGTGCCCGCTCGGGGCGACTCATACGCCGGTGAGATGGCTCACGATCATGCGGGGTCGGTCGGGAGCAGGCTGAAAACGACCGAATCGCGACGCCCGCCTTTGAACGGCATGTGCGATCGCAGCACCCCTTCGCGCTGGAACCCGCAGCGTTCGGCCACCCGCTGTGAGCCGAGATTGTCCGGGCCGCAGGTCAATTCGATCCGCGCGACGCCGAGGTCGTCGAAGATCCAGCGGGTGAGCAGCCGCACCGCCCGGGTGGCGACGCCCCGCCTTCGTGCATGGGCGGCCAGCCAGTACCCGACCGAGGCGCGACCCTCGGACAGCCGGACGTCGTATACCGAACAGGCGCCCAGTATTTCGATCGAATCGGCGACGTCGACGATCGCCAGGTCGATTCCGGCGCCGCTCAGGCGAGCCCATTCCTCCTCCTCGAAGCCGCGGCGTGCGTGGTCCTCGGTGCACGGCTCGGTCAGCGCCCAGCCGAATCGCTGGCAGAGCGGATCGGAGAATCCGGCGAACCGCTGCGCCAGATCGTCGTAGTGCCACTGACGCAGGGCGATGACACCGTCGGCTAGCGGAGGATCGGGAAACAGCAGCTCGGGCATGCTCGGACGCTACGGCACGAATCGTTCTGTGTCACACGGTTACCGAGTGATGTTCGAGCAACTGGACGACCGCCCCGGTCCGCCGCGAGTGGCGTGGCTCGGTGGACCGGGGCGGTGTGTATTCAGCATGGCTGTTCGCGCGAACTCCGGCGATCGTTGTGCTCAGCGCGAATTCAAGCGGTTCAGTACCGGTCGATCTGTGGGACGGTCGGGACGGGGAAGGCGGGGCCGAAGTTCTTCTGCAGGGCCGCACGCCAGCCGGTGGGGCCGTTGTCATCGAGCATCGCCTGGACCGCGTCGTTCACCTTGTCGCGGGATTCCTTGTCGCCCCTGCGCAATCCGATTCCGTACCGTTCGGTGGTGAAGGGCGTGCCCACCAGTTTCAGCTGGCCCGGGTTCTGAGCGACGTACCCGGCCAGGATGATGTTGTCGGTGGTGACCGCGTCCACCATGTTGTTCTTCAGCGCCTCCACGCACAGTGAATAGGTGTCGTACTCCTGCAGGTTCACATCGTGGGCGAAGTCCTGCTGAATGTCCTGCGCGGACGTGGAACCCTTCACCGTGCACAACTTCTTGCCGCCCAGCGATTGCGGTCCGGTGACGGAGTTGTTGTCGGCGCGCACCAGAAGGCTCTGTCCCGCAATGTAATACGGCCCGGCGAAGTCGACCTTCTTCTTGCGCTGATCGGTGATCGAATAGGAGGCGACGACCATGTCGACCGCGCCGTTCTGGATCAGCGTCTCGCGCTCTGCCGAGGGGGCTTCGCGGAAAGTGATATTCGACGGCTTCACGCCCAGCTTGCCCGCCACATACGTGGCCACGTCGACGTCGAATCCCGAGAACGTCCCGTTCTTCATCTCCAGCCCCAGGCCCGGCTGGTCGAATTTGATTCCGATGGTGAGCTTTCCGCCTGCCGCATTCTGCGTCGCGGTCCCGGAACTTCCGCTGGTACAGCCGCTCGCCACGGCCGCCAGGGCCAGGAAGCCGATACCGAGGCGCAGTGCACGGGTAATCCTCATCGAATGCCTTCTCCCAACGAACGATCGGTGGTGAACCACATCAGTGTGAGGTATTCCCGTCAGTGGCTGAGGATCTTGCCCAGAAAGTCCCGTGCCCGCTCGGTGGTGGGCGCGGTGAAGAAGGCCTCGGGTTCGGCGTCCTCGATGATCTGCCCGTCGGCCATGAACAGCACCCGATCCCCGGCCCGGCGCGCGAACCCCATCTCGTGGGTGATCACGAGCATCGTCATGCCCTCCTTGGCCAGTGCGGTCATGACGTCGAGCACCTCGGTGACCATTTCCGGATCCAGCGCCGAGGTCGGCTCGTCGAAGAGCATGACCTTCGGGTTCATCGCCAGCGCGCGGGCGATCGCCACGCGCTGCTGCTGGCCGCCGGACAGCTGCGCCGGATACTTGTCGGCCTGATCGGCGATGCCCACGCGCTCGAGCAGTTCCATCGCCCGCGTGCGTGCCGACTGCTTGTCCAGCTTGCGCACCTTGATCGGCGCCAGCATCACGTTCTCGATGATGGTCTTGTGCGCGAACAGGTTGAAGGATTGGAACACCATGCCGACGTCCGCCCGCAGCCTGGTCAGCGCGCGCCCCTCCGCGGGCAGTTCGACGCCGTCGATCGCGATGGTGCCCGAGTCGATGGACTCCAGCCGGTTGATCGTGCGGCACAGCGTCGACTTCCCCGATCCGGACGGGCCGAGCACGATCACCACCTGTCCCCGGTCCACCTCGAGCGTGACATTCCGTAGCACGTGCAGGTCCCCGAAATGCTTGTCCACCCCGCGCATCGCGATCATCGGTGGCTGGGCGGAGGCAGCGGCGGATGCCTCGGCGACGTCGTTCATGCCGCCGAGTCTATTTGCCTGCACCGCGCTCCGGCGGGTTCGCGCGTAAGACTCGCTCCCGGCGAGACCGGATGAGCGTGGTGCGCCGCTCGCGCCCGGATGAGCTGGTGCGTCGCCTGCGCCCGGCCCGACCCGATCGGCGGTGGGTGGCATCGCACGAGCCGACTCGGGGTCATCCGTGCCACCCGGCGGGGCATGAACGGGAAATGGGGGTCGATTCACAGTTGCGGGCTACCTATACCCTGGATGCGTGAATTCGTCCACGCAGGTGACAGCATCCTTGGAAATGCCAGGAATGCCGGGGCCGTCCTCGGAGGCACTCCCGCGTACCTACGAGGTGCGCACGTTCGGGTGCCAGATGAACGTGCACGACTCCGAACGGCTGTCGGGCCTGCTGGAGGACGCCGGATACCACCGCGCCGCACCCGGCGCGACAGCGGATCTGGTGGTCTTCAACACCTGCGCGGTACGCGAGAACGCCGACAACAAGCTGTACGGCACGCTCGGACATCTGGCCCCCATCAAGGCCGGCCGGCCGGGTATGCAGATCGCGGTCGGCGGCTGCCTGGCCCAGAAGGACCGCGAGACGGTCGTGCGCCGCGCGCCCTGGGTGGATGTGGTGTTCGGCACCCACAACATCGGATCGCTGCCGGTGCTGCTCGAACGCGCCCGCCACAACGAGCAGGCGCAGGTCGAGATCCTGGAATCGCTCGAGGCGTTCCCGTCCACGCTCCCGGCGAAGCGGGAGTCGGCCTACGCGGGCTGGGTGTCGATCTCGGTGGGTTGTAACAACACGTGCACCTTCTGCATCGTGCCGTCGCTACGCGGCAAGGAGGTGGACCGTCGCCCGGGCGATGTGCTCGCCGAGGTCCAGGCGCTGGTCGATCAGGGTGTGCTGGAGGTGACGCTGCTGGGGCAGAACGTCAACTCCTACGGCGTCAATTTCGCCGATCCGGAGCAACCCCGCGACCGCGGCGCCTTCGCCCAGCTGCTGCGCGCGTGTGGATCGATCGATGGCCTGGAGCGGGTGCGGTTCACCTCTCCGCATCCGGCCGAATTCACCGACGACGTCATCGAGGCCATGGCGCAGACCCCGAATGTGTGCCCGCAGTTGCACATGCCGCTGCAATCGGGGTCGGATCGGGTGCTCAAGGCGATGCGCCGGTCCTACCGCAAGGACCGCTACCTGGGCATCATCGAGAAGGTGCGCGCCGCGATGCCGCACGCCGCGATCACCACCGACATCATCGTCGGCTTCCCGGGCGAGACCGAGGAGGACTTCCTCGAGACCCTGGGCGTCGTGCGCCGGGCGCGCTTCACCAGCGCGTACACCTTCCAGTACTCGATCCGTCCCGGCACCCCCGCGGCCACGATGGCCGATCAGGTGCCCAAGGCCGTGGTGCAGGAGCGCTACGACCGGCTGATCGCGCTGCAGGAGGAGATCTCCCTGGATGCCAACCGGGCGCTGATCGGCGCCGAGGTGGAGTTGCTGGTCGCCGAGGGCGCGGGGAAGAAGAACGCCGCCACCGCCCGGATGAGCGGCCGCGCCCGTGACGGTCGCCTGGTGCACTTCCGCCCGCCCGTGGACGGTTCGGTCCGTCCTGGCGACGTCATCACCGTCGATATCACCGGCGCGGCGCCGCACCATCTGATCGCCGACAGTGAGATCCACACCCACCGCCGTACTCGCGCCGGGGATGCGCACGAGCGAGGCATCATGCCCAAGACCGCACCGATCGGCGTCGGCCTGGGCTTGCCGCGAATCGGCGCGCCGGAACCGGTCCCCGCCGTCGCGGGCTGCGAGTCCGGGTGCAGTGCCTGAGGTTTCGATCCATACCGCTCGGCCCTGATCCGACTCGAGTTTCGATGCCGCGACCGATATTCGGCCGGCCTCCAGGCCTTGGAGACTTGTCGCGGCGCGGCTCGTGCTCGATTGGCGGTGTGACCGAACATCCGGGCCGCGACTCGGTGTTTCAGCCGGACGAATCGGGCGCGAACAGGTTGATTACGACGCCGGGTCGTAGTGTTGTCGCGCCGAGTCGTAGGCTTGGACAGTGACACGGTGGCGATGGTGGACCACCACGCCCCGATTTCGCGATGATGTGGTGGAGAACTGATGTCCGAAGAGCACGCACGGTCGACCTCGGGGGATGCGGCGCAGGCCGCTCACGCGAGCGATCCGGCGCTCGCCGAGCCCGTTTCCGGCGACGCCGTGACCGACGGTGCTGCGACGGAGGCATCCGACTCGACCATTCCGGATGTGGAAAACGCTGCGCCGCAGAGTGACTCGGTACTCTCGGGCGAGCATTCCACCTCGAGCGGCACCCGGTCCGACGATGCCCGAGCGAACGATTCCCGGTCGAACGAGGAGCGTATGAACCCCGAACAGGCGCAGGTCTTCGAGTCCTATCACGACGACCTCGCGGCCGTCGAGCGCAAGGTCGCCAGCGAGATCGATCCAGGCTACCGAGCCATGGTCGTCGCCGCGGCGGTCTTCGTGCTGCTGCTCACGCTGATCCTGCCGCACGCCGGGCACACCCGCGGCCTGGACATCCTGATCTCCGACCCCACCGCCGTCCGCGACCACATCGGGCTGCCGTCGCGGGTGTTCCAGTGGTTCGTGACGGTTTTCGGCATCGGCTTCTCCTCGCTCGCCCTGCTGACCAGGCGCTGGGCCTTCGCCTGGATCGCGGTGGCCGGGTCGGCGGTGGGCAGCGTGTTCGGCGTGCTGTCGATCTGGCACCGCCAGACCCCGGGCATCGGCGGCTACCGGGGCGCTGGTCCGTCGATCGGCCTGATTCTGGGTCTGCTGGCGATGATCTTCCTGACCTTCCACTGGCTCAAGGTGGTGTGGAGCCGCACCGCGGTTCAGTTGGAGGCCGAGGAACAGCGCCGCATCGCCGCCGCCGAGGAGGAGGAACGCAGCCGTCGTTGGCTGCACGGCGAGGACGAGAAGTAGGGTCCCCCGCACAGGCGCTCAGTGGTCGAGGACGGGTTGCGGGATCTCCCACGCCACGGCCAGCCGAGAGGGATGTAGCCGACTACTCTCGCCGAAGAACTCGCAGAACTTCATGATCAGCGGGTCCCACGCGTCCGGGTCGACGTGCGCGGTACCGGGGACGACCAGCGCGTCGTCGACGTGAGACCGCAGCACCCGCACGGTGTGCGCGGTGGCCCGTCCACCGAACAGTTCGGACGAGAGCACTTCGCACTCCAGCTGAATCGGGCATTCGGCCACGCGCGGGGCGGCGACGAGATCGGCCGCCAGCGGGGTCAGCCCGGCGACGCCGAACTTGTCCGGTTCGTACCGGTAGCCCTTCTCGATCTTGTGTGGCGTCAGCTCCCGCGCACCGGTCAGCAACGCCAGCCGGTCCACTGCCTCGACCATGTCCGAGGTGGGCAGGTTCAGCACGCATTCGCGTTCGCGCAGCATATTGACGGTGGTCTGAGATCCGGTGTTCATGCCGAGCATGCACTGATCGCCCAGCCACCACGCTGAGGACATCGGCGCGAGATTCGGTGTCCCGTCGGCGTTTCGGGTGCCGATCAGGACAACGGGAGTGCCGAAGTAGAGGACTTTGAGATCAACGACTCGATGCATGTGCCCAGACTGCCGGGCCGATATGGGCGACGCTGGCGGCAATCGGACCCGGCATTGTGGGCGAGAACGGCCGTCTCGGTGCTCGTAACCTCGTGGTGCGGTCGAGGACGTCCTGCAGCCCGGCCTCCTGCTACATTTTGCCGTCCCGAAACGCCGGTTTCCGCTGATTCATCCCAGAAAATGTAGCCGGAGGCCGGTTCTCCCGAACCGATTCGTCCATTCTGGAAACAGTTATGGGGCCGACACGGACCAGCGCTGAGCCCGCTTGTCGCGCAGCGTGACTCAGCGCTCTCCGGTCTGTCAGCGCCGGGTGACCGCGCCCTCCGCGGCATCGGCCCACTCGCGCCACTGTTTGGCCTGTTCGAGCGCCTTTTCCGCGTCGCGTGCGCGCCCGGCGGCCTGCGCCTTGGCGGCCTGCTCCTCGAACTGGCTCACGCGCTCGCGGAACTGGGCCGCGCGGGCCATGGCCTCGGGATCGGTGCGTCGCCACTGTGCGTCCACCGCGTCGCGGACCTGCTTCTCCAGTGCCCGCAGGCGGCCTTCCAGCTCCTGCATGCGTTCGCGCGGGACCTTGCCGATGGCGTCCCACTTCTCCTGCAGATCACGCAGTGCGCCGCGCGCGGCATCCAGATCGGACTCCAGGTGCGTGGCGACCCGCTCCTCGACGCCGGCCAGCAGCTCCAGTTTGGCGGTCGCGTTGTGCTCGAACTCCGCGTCCCGTTCCGAGGCCGCGGCGTTGCGGGCGCCGAAGAACACGTCCTGGGCGGACTTGAACCGGCGCCACAGGTGATCGTCGGCCTCCCGCGGGGCCCGGCCCGCGGCCTTCCACTCGGCAAGCAGATCGCGGAAGGTGGCGGCGGTGGTGGCCCAGTCGGTCGAGGAGGCCAGCTCCTCGGCCTGAGCGCACAGCTCCTCCTTGTGGGACTTGGCCGCGGCGCGGTCGCGGTCGAGTTCGGCGAAGTGGGCGCCGCGCCGGCGGTTGAACGCCTCGCGGGCCTTGGAGAACCGTCGCCACAGCGCGTCGTCGACCTTGCGGTCCACTCCGCGGATGGTCTTCCACTCCTCGAAGATCTCACGCAGCCTGTCACCGGCGGACTTCCACTGGGTGGAGTCGGCGGCGATCTGTTCGGCCTCGGCGCACAGCGCCTCTTTGCGCTCGGTCTGTTCGTGGCGCGAGCGCTCCTTCTCCTCCTTGGCCTGCGCGGCGGCCTCGTCGGAATGTTCGACGATGGCCCGCAGTCGCTGCTCCAGCGAGTCGAGATCGCCGATGACCGCCGCCGTGGGCAACGATTCGGCAAGCGCGGTGGCGGATGTCTTGGTCTTGCGGGCGTCGGTTCCGGCGGCCAGGCGAGCCTCCAGGAGGCCGACCTCGGTGGCCAGATCGTCGAAGCGGCGGCCGAAATGTGCCAGGCCCTCGGCGGCGTCACCGGCCTGCCAGGAGCCGATCATTCGCTCGGTGTCGCCGGTCTTGACCCAGGCGGTGCCGTCGTCGTCCACGCGGCCCCACTGGCTGGGGTCGCTGACCGTGGGCGCCATTACCGGGTGGGGATGCTCCTGCGGCGCGCTCGGCCTCGGCGCCTCCTGCGGCGTGGGAACCGAGGATTTATGCGCGCCCGGCCTGGGTACCCCAGGCTTGGGCACGCCGGGTTTGGGCCCGTGAGCACCTGGTTTGGGAGCGGCATCGGCGGGTGTGGGTCGCTGCGCGGGAGTGCTGGACTGCTGCGCCGTGCCGGTCTCCGCGGGGGAAACCTTCTCGATTCCGTTGTTCTCGGTCATCGCTCCTCGTCCCTGCCGCGCGTCACGGCTGCCTGGTTACGCCCTAGCTTCATCCCCATTCAACCAGGCAGATGCCGGATACGCCGCCTCTTACCTTCGGTGGCGCAGTCGCAGCGGTAGCCAGGGCCGCAAATGCGTGGTACGGCGTGTTGCCGGACGGATGTATTTCCAGGCCCCTACCACCCGGAACCGATGCGATTCGGCCGGCTCGAACGACGGCGGGCCGCACGGGTTCGCTCCTGCGGGCCGCTACGGTTGACGACGTGTTCAGTATCGCCGCGTTGATTCCGTCGCCGCCCGCGTTGGTCCCCGAACTGTGCGGTGGACACCCCACGGCCGATCCGGAGCATCCCGCGGCCCAGGTCCCCGCGCTCCGCGAGGCGGTGCTGACCGCTGCGCGCGCCCTGGCCCGCGACACCCGTCACTGGACGGTCGTCGGTGTGAGCTCTCTTGCCGATCGAGTGGCCGGGGACGCTGAATCGCGGGCGGCGCAGGGACCGGGCGCTCCGGCTCCCGAGCCGCTGAGTGGTCGGCGTGCGATAGCGGTGCACGGCCCGGCGGAAATGGTGGGTACGTTCCAGGGCGGCGGCGATCCGGATACCGGCCGGGGCTCGAGCACCCTGCGACTGCGCGAAACAACCGACAGCCGGTGGGCATTCGGTGCTGCCGTCTCCTCACACGTGGTGTCGGCATTCGGTGTGGACTCGGTCGGGACGTTCCGCGGATTCGGAGTGGATGTGCGTGTGGCGCTGTCGGATTCGGCGTTGCGAAGCGGTAGTGTCGCCGATCCGGAACTGCCGTTGTCGGTGCTGGTGGGTGGATGGGTGCGGGGACAGGTGGCCGCGGCGGTGAGTGCGCGGGCGTGGCTGGTCGACGACGGCGCCTCGATGCGGCAGTGCACCGAGGTGGGGGCGATGCTGCGCCGTGAGCTGGATGCCGATCCGGAGCCGGGCGGCGTGCTGGTGATCGCCGACGGGGCGAATACGCTGTCGCGAACCGCGCCTGGGTATCTGGACCCCCGGGCCGAGGGGGTGCAGGATCGGATCGATACGGCGCTCGACGACGGGGACTGTGCGGTGCTCGCTGGGCTCGACGTGGATCTGTGCGCGGGGCTCGGTGTGTCCGGGCGGGCGGCGTATCAGGTGCTGGCCGGGCTCTTCGGCGCGCAGGCTGATCTGCGCGCCACCGGAGCCAGCGACGGCGGTCTGCCGGTATTCGGCACGCACAGCGTCGAAACGCTCTATCGGGCAGCGCCTTTCGGGGTCGGGTACCACGTGAGTGTGTGGCGCCCGGGTGCGCGGAGATGATCACCCCGATCGCGGTGGTGGGCCCCACGGCCACCGGGAAGTCCGATCTCGCATTGGATCTGGCGCAGCGCCTGGACGGTGAGATCGTCAATATCGATGCCATGCAGCTGTACCGCGGAATGGATATCGGCACCGCGAAGCTGCCGGTGGCCGAGCGCCGCGGTATCGCGCATCACCAGCTCGACGTGCTCGAGGTTACCGAAACCGCCACTGTCGCCGCATATCAGAGCGAGGCGAGCGCCGACGTCGAGGCGATCATGGCGCGCGGGCGCACGCCGGTCGTCGTCGGCGGCTCGATGATGTATGTGCAGGCGCTGCTGGACCGCTGGGAGTTCCCGGCCACCGATCCGCAGGTACGGGCGAAATGGGAGGCCGTACTCGCCGACGGTGGCGTCCAGGCCCTGCACGACGCGCTGCGCGCCGCGGATCCCGTCGCGGCGAAGACGATCCTGCCGACGGACGGCAGGCGGATGGTGCGCGCGCTGGAGGTGGTCGAGCTGACCGGCCGGCCGTTCGCGGCCTCACAGCCGCAGGTCGGGGAACCTCATTGGGGCACAATCATTCTCGGCGTCGATCGGGAGACCGCGCAGCTCGATGCCCGAATCGAACCGCGCACCACGAGGATGTTCGACCAGGGCCTGGTCGACGAGGTGCGCGAACTGATCGGCCGCGGCCTCCGCGAGGGGCAGACCGCCCGCCGTGCCATCGGATACGCCCAGGTCCTGGCATATCTGGACGGTGAATACGAGCTGGACGAAGCGCGGGAACGCACCTTCATCGGAACGCGGCGTTACGTGCGCCGCCAGCGTTCGTGGTTCCGCCGGGATCCGCGTGTGCACTGGCTGGACGGTGCGGATGCGGCGCTGGCGGATAGCGCGTTCGAACACATCCGGAGCCGGACGGCCGAGAGTCGGGCGACCTGCGATCCCGCGGTCGACAACGGTGAGAGTCGCGTGTCGATGAACCGAAGCCGACCGTAACCAGACGAGCCGCTCGTGTGATGCCGAGCCGCTCGCCCGTGGCGGGTGGTGCCGTCGCCGGGTTCGACCTCGGCGGGTCGATACACTGACCGCGTGTCCGATATCGAATTCACCAAGGGTCACGGCACGCAGAACGACTTCGTGATCCTGTTCGACCCCGAGGCCGCCCTGGAGCTGACCGAATCCCGGGTGGCGGCGCTGTGCGATCGCCAGCGCGGCCTGGGCGCGGACGGTGTGCTGCGGGTGGCGTGGACCGAACCGCTGGTGGAATCCGGCGTGCTGGACGCGCTGCCCGAGGGCATCGGCCCGGACGACTGGTTCATGGACTACCGCAACGCCGACGGTTCGATCGCGGAGATGTGCGGTAACGGGACGCGGGTGTTCGCCCATTTCCTGGCCGTGATCGGCGCCGAGACGAGCGGTGAGTTCGTGGTGGGTACCCGGGCCGGCGCGCGGCCGGTGACAGTGCACGCCGCCGACCCGGTGCACGGCGAGGTCACCGTGCAGATGGGAACGGTCCGCGAGCTCGGCGCCTCCGCCGCGATCCTCGAGGGTTCGACGTACCCGGGCATCGGTATCGACGTCGGCAATCCGCATCTGGCCTGCGTGGACCCGAACCTGTCCGCCGAGGCGCTGGCGAAACTGGATCTGCGGGCGGCTCCCGGCTACGACCCCGGGATGTTCCCGCAGGGGGTGAACGTGGAGATCCTCACCGCGCTCGGGGATCCGGTCGACGGCGTGCGCGCGGTGGATATGCGCGTGTATGAGCGTGGGGTCGGCGAAACCCGTTCGTGCGGAACGGGAACCGTCGCCGCGGCCGCCGCGGCACTGGTACGCGAGGGATTCGTGCTCGCCGAGGACGCGGGTGAGGTTCGGGTGCGCGTGCCCGGTGGCACGGTCACCGTGGGCATCGATCACGGCCAGGCCTTGCTGCGGGGGCCGTCTGTGCTGGTCGCGTCCGGGCGGATCGCAGCTCGTTGGTGGGACGAGTACTGACGCGTCGCGATATCCGGCCCGAATCCGAGGTCGCGATCGGCGGACTTCCCGTGCAGGGAATGAGTACCCAGCCCCGGCGCTCGCGTCGCAGCTCGAGCGGCATCGGCCGCGGTGGCGCGCCTGGAAATAACTCGGATGCGGTCCGGCGTTGACTCGTGGGATCATGGAGGCATATGAGGAAGTCTGAAACGTTCGAGTTCACACCGGTCGACGCGCTCGACCCGCAGGATCGCGCCGGGTGGGAGGCCGAGCCGACTGTCGGTGAGTTGCAGCTGGAGGAGCGCAGCTCGCTACGACGCGTCGCGGGGTTGTCCACCGAACTCACCGACGTCACCGAGGTCGAATACCGCCAGCTGCGGCTGGAGCAGGTGGTGCTGGTCGGGGTGTGGACCGAGGGCACCGCGGCCGCGGCCGACGCCAGCATGGCCGAACTGGCCGCCCTGGCCGAGACCGCCGGATCGCAGGTACTCGACGCGCTGATCCAGCGCCGCGACAAGCCGGATCCGTCCACCTACATCGGCTCGGGCAAGGCCGACGAACTGCGCGGGGTCGTGCTGGAGACCGGCGCCGACACGGTGATCTGCGACGGTGAGCTGACCCCCGCGCAGCTGAACGCCCTGGAGAAGGTCGTCAAGGTCAAGGTGATCGACCGGACCGCGCTGATCCTGGACATCTTCGCCCAGCACGCCACCTCCCGCGAGGGCAAGGCGCAGGTTTCGCTCGCGCAGATGGAGTACATGCTGCCGCGACTGCGCGGCTGGGGTGAATCGATGTCCCGGCAGGCCGGTGGTCGTGCCGGTGGCGCCGGCGGCGGCGTGGGTACCCGTGGTCCCGGTGAGACCAAGATCGAGACCGACCGTCGCCGGATCCGTGAGCGCACGTCCAAACTGCGCCGCGAGATCAAGGAGATGAAGACCGCGCGCGACACCAAGCGCTCGCGGCGTACCGAGAGCGGCATCCCGGCGGTGGCGATCGTCGGCTATACGAACGCGGGCAAATCGAGCCTGATGAACGCGCTCACCGGCGCGGGCATCCTGGTACAGGACGCACTGTTCGCGACCCTGGATCCGACCACCCGCCGCGCCGCGCTGGACGACGGCCGCGAGGTCGTGTTCACCGATACCGTCGGCTTCGTGCGGCACCTGCCCACCCAGCTGATCGAGGCGTTCCGCTCGACGCTGGAGGAGGTCACCGGCGCGGATCTGCTGCTGCACGTGGTGGACGCCTCGGACGCGATGCCCGATCAGCAGATCAAGGCGGTGCGCGAGGTCATCACCGATGTGCTGCGCGAACAGCGGGGCGCGCGACCCGACGGGCAGCGCTTCGGTCCGCCGGAACTGCTGGTGCTCAACAAGGTCGACGCGGTCGATCCGGCGGAGCTGGCGCATCTGCGCGCCCAGCTGCCCGGGGCGGTGTTCGTCTCCGCGCACACCGGTGCGGGGCTGACCGATCTGCGCGATCGGCTGGCCGAGATCCTCGGCGGCCTGGACGTCGAGGTGAACGTGCTATTGCCGTACACCCGCGGCGATCTGCTGGCCCGCATCCACGCCGACGGACGCATCATCGACTCCTCGCACGAGGAGGGCGGTACGCGAGTGCGCGCCCGGGTGCCGAAGCCGCTGGCGCCGGTGCTGGCCCAGTATGCCGGGAGTTCGCCGGCCTGAGCCCTGCGCTAGCGGCAGGTTCGGTGACCTTGTGCGGTTTTCGTTACGATGACGTGGTTGAGAACGACCTGCAGGAAGGGCTTTCGTGACCGCGCATGAGGCGCCGACTGTTGCCGCACCGGCGTTGTCGGATGGTGCTCCGCTGCACATGTCGTTGAGTGAGAACGATATTCGCAGGCTCGAGGCGCTGCTCGCACCGATTCGAGCGTGGACCAGTCCGGTATTCCACGGACTGGACAACATTCCCGCCGACGGCCCGGTGCTGCTGGTGGGTAACCACAACTTCCTGGGCATCGACACCCCCTTGCTGTGGCCCGAACTCGCGCGCCGCCGCGGCCGTGTGCTGCGCGGGCTGGCCGAGAACGTGCTGATCACCGTGCCCGGTGTGCGGCATTTCCTGCACAGCATCGGCTGCGTGCGCGGCAACCGCGCCAACTGCCGTGCGCTGCTGGAGCAGGGGGAGATGGTGCTGGTGTTCCCCGGCGGCGGCCGTGAAGCGGTGCGTCGCAAGGGCGAGAAGTACGTCCTGAAATGGGACGGCCGCACCGGTTTCGCGCGGATGGCGATCGAGACCGGCGTGCCGATCGTGCCGTTGGCGATGGTCGGCGCCGACGACGCCTTCGACATCATCGCCGACGGCGACGACCTGCTCATGCGCCCGGTGCGGATGCTGGTCGAGGCGCTCGGCCTGCACGGTAGCCTCACCCCGCCGCTGGTGCGCGGCATCGGACCGACCTGGCTGCCCAAGCCGGAACGCTTCTACTACTCTGCCGGCACGCCCATCGAGACCACACCCTGGGCCGACGCGACCGATCTGGACGCGGCGGCCGAGGAATTGCAGGACCTGGTGCGCAAGGAGTTGGAGGAGGAATTGACGTTCCTGCTCGCCGAGCGTGACCGGGACCGTGGGCGCACGCTGGCGGGCCGGGTGCGCGGGTTCATCGGGCTGTAGGTTCGGCGCGACCGATTGCAGGTGGCGCTGTTTGCGCGCAGTCAGGGCACCGGGAATACATCGCGGACGCGGTTCCCCACCTCGCGAGTGGCCTGTCCGCATGCGTGACAGTACGGACGTCCTGATCGTTGGAGGGCGTCCCCCCTTGTTTGTGGATCGTGGAGCCGGGCTTCGATCATGTGGGTATGTTCGCGGTGAAATTCGCGGCCGTGGTAAGTCCGTCAATCGTTTGCCGGGGACGCCACAGCAGAGTCATACGAGCGGCAGGTTTACCCGGGTTCAGCTGTTCTATGCCTCTGCACCACCCCAGTGCTAGGCAGTTGATGCCTATTTTTGGCGGTTCGAAGTGAACGGGGATTCGACTACTTGGTACCGTGGGGGCAGAGGCGATGTCGCCGTTGTGGTCACCTAGGAGGTTGGCGTGGAACGTACCCTTTTCGAGCCCGAGCACGATCTGTTCCGCGAGTCGTTCCGGAAGTTTCTGGATCAGCATGTGGCCGCGCAGCACGAGCAGTGGGAGCACGACGGCATCGTCGATCGCGCGGTCTGGCTGGAGGCGGGTAAGCAGGGGTTCCTGGGTATGGCGGTGCCCGAGGAGTACGGCGGCGGGGGAGTGAAGGACTTCCGCTACAACGCCATCCTCACAGAGGAGACCGTGCGGGGGCAGTACTCGGGTCTGGGCTTCACGCTGCACAACGATGTGATCGCCCCGTATCTGCTGGATCTGGCCAACGAGGAGCAGAAGCAGCGCTGGCTGCCCGGCTTCTGTTCCGGTGAGATGATCACCGCCATCGCCATGACCGAGCCCGGCACCGGATCGGATCTGCAGGGCATCAAGACCCGCGCGGTGCAGGACGGCGACGACTGGATCCTCAACGGCTCCAAGACATTCATCACCAACGGCATCAACTCCGATATCGTGATCGTGGTCGCCCAGACCGATCCCGACAAGGGCGCGATGGGCTTCTCGCTGCTGGTCGTCGAGCGCGGCATGCCCGGTTTCGAGCGCGGCCGCAACCTCGACAAGATCGGCCTCAAGGCCCAGGACACCGCCGAACTGAGCTTCACCGACGTCCGGGTACCCGGCAAGAACCTGCTCGGCACCCGGGGCATGGGCTTCGTCCACCTGATGCAGAACCTCCCGCAGGAGCGCCTCTCCATCGCCGTCATGGCCGCCGCCGCCATGGAGGCGTGCCTCGACATGACCGTCCAGTACGTCCGCGACCGCAAGGCCTTCGGCAAACCCATTGGCGCGCAGCAGAACACCCGCTTCGTCCTCGCGGAACTGGCCACCAAGACCACCGCCGTCCGAGTATTCACCGACCGCTGCATCGAACTGCTCAACCAGGAGAAGCTCACCGTAGAAGAGGCCGCCATGGCCAAATGGTGGAGCACCGAGGAAGAACTCGACCTCATCACCAAATGCCTTCAGCTGCACGGTGGTTACGGCTACATGCGCGAATTCCCCATCGCCAAGGCGTATATGGACGCGCGGGTGCAGACGATCTACGGCGGTACCACGGAAATCATGAAGGAGATCATCGGGCGTAGTCTGAAACTGGCCTGATAGGGGCCGGGTTTCGTGGTCAGGAGGCGGCCTTCATCCCGTCTCCACCCGATCCTTCCAGCAGGGGTGCTGCGACGAATCTTGAACCCACGGCCCGCGCGGTGGTCATTTTTTACGCCGTTGACCGTTTGCTGAACGCTGGTCGAAGGTCCGTGGCCGGAATGTGAAGGTTCGTCGCCGGTGCTGGGGGTTTGTGACCGGGGGATTGTGCGGGGTGCGGGTGCGTGCCACAGTCCCGGTCATGTCGCTCTACCGTCCGGCGGATCCCGATCCGCTGACGCATACTTTTCTCGCGATGGAGCGGGTTGCTCCGGATCCGAGTGATGTGTATTTCGGGGTGTTGCCGCGTTGCGGTGGGGCCGCTCCATCGTTGGGGGAGCTGTGGGGGCGCGTCGAAGACACTGCCGGACCGGCGATGTCGCCGTAGATCGGGCGCGAGTTGCGTTGCGCGTCGCACAACGGACGCATCGTGGCAACTGGGTCGTTACCGCGGCGAAGTATGTTGCGTTGGGCATCATAGGAGATGCGAAAGGTGCAGCGCGCCAGTTTATTTCGACATTCTTTCTCGCCCGGTCAGCTCTGCCCGGGGATATTTCGGGTACGAGACGAGGGAACGATGAATTCATCCGCCGAACCCATCCGGATAGTGCTGGGGTCGCCTCTGCGACTGCGAGACCTGGAGTCGGCCGCGGGGCTGCTCGATGTCGAGATCTCGGCCGACGTGGCCGCCGCGGTGAAGCGCGGACAGGACTTCGTGCGGAGCGAAATCGGTACCGGCCGTGCGGTGTACGGTTCGACTACCGGTTTCGGTCCGCTGGTGGTCTTCGAGGGCAGGGAGATCGCGGCCGACCAGTGTGACAACGTGCTCCAGCATCTGACCGTCGGGCAGGGGCCGGATCTGCCGCCCGCGGTCGCCCGCGCGGCGATGCTGGCCCGGCTGACGTCGTTGTCACGCGGGCTGTCCGGGGTCGGCGACAGCGTGGTGACCGGCCTGCGCGCGATGCTCGCCACCGATTTCGCCCCGGCCATCCCGGTGCTGGGCTCGGTCGGCGCGAGCGGTGACCTGGTTCCGCTCGCGCATGCGGTACAGGCGTTGCGCGGCACCGGATTCGCGTATGTGGGCGGCGAGCGGATGCCCTCGGATGTCGCCCTGCGCCGGGCCGGACTCGAACCGCTGGCGCTGGACGGGCGCGATGCGCTGGGCCTGGTCAACGGCACCTCGGTGACCACGGCGCTGTGCGGGCTGGCGGTGGTGTCGGCGGCGCGGTCGCTGCGGGTGGCCGCAGCGCTGGTGGCGCTGCTCGCCGATGTGCTCGGTTGTACGCCGGCGTTCCTGGAGCCCGCCCTGCTCGCGGCGTACGGGCATCCGGAGGTGGCAGCGGTCGGCGCGGATCTGGCCGCACGTCTGGCCGGGATGGTCCCCGTGGCCGATCGGCCGTTGCAAGAGCCCTACAGCATTCGCTGCACGCCGCAGCTGCTCGGCGCGGCGACCGCGGCGATGGACTGGGCGGCCGGCACGGTGACGCGGGATCTCCATGGCGTCAGCGACAATCCGCTGTTCTTCCCCGACGAGGACCTCATCGCGCACGGCGGGAACTTCTTCGGGCAGCCCGCGGCGTTCGCGGGTGATCTGCTCTCGATCGTGCTCACGCAGGTCGGCAACCTGGCCGAGCGGCAGGTGGATCTGCTGGTGGATCCGCATCGCAACGGTGGCCGCACGCCGATGCTGTCGCCCGAGCCGGGGCGCCAGCACGCCGTGCAGGGGTTGCAGGTGCTGTCCACGGCGACGGTGGTCGCGATGCGGCGGGCGTGTGTGCCCGCCGCCATGCAGTCGGTGCCGACGAATATGCACAATCAGGACGTCGTGCCGTTCGGGACGCAGGCGGCGCTGACCGCGTACGAGCAGAGCCACAAGCTGCGGCTGCTGCACGGTGCGCTGGCGGTGGCGTTGCGGCAGGCGATCCATGTGGGACAACGGGTTCCGACCGCGCCCCGGTGCGTCGCGCTGGCCGAGGCGCTGAGCGACGTGATTCCGCCGATCGAGGTGGATCGTGCGCTGGACGCCGAAATCCGCACGGCGGCGGACATTCTCGATACGGTCATCGAGCAGGAGAGCGCGGTATGACCGCGCCCACCGGGTTACCGTCCGCGGTACACGATATCGAGCTGGGACATCTGCGATTGCCTCATCCCACCGACGATTTCGACTCGTGTGCGGGGTGCCGTCCGGCGCCCGACCGGCCGGGCATCACGCACAACGACGCGAACACGGTGGCGTGGTATCGCTGGCTGCTGGGACATCATGTGGTGTTCGGCGTCTGGCGGCTGATGCTCGCGGCGCTCGCGGCCGACGACGAGCGGACCCAGCCGATCCTGGCCGCGCTGTACGACACCTATTCGGCGTTGCTGTTGTATTCGGGCAGCTGCACGCCCGAGGTGTACACCGGGGTGCTGCGGCCGCGGATGTATGCCGCCGATCCGGGGATGAGCGGCACCTGGGCGCGCGATTTCAACCGGGTACGGGAATTGCAGTCGCGCTTGACGGTCGAGCCGGACTCGGTGTTGTCGAGTGCGGTACGGCGAAATCGCAAGGTGCACATCAAGGTCGCGGCGCGGCTGGTTCCCGAGGGACGCTCGCTGCTCCAGGAATCCGGGCGCGATCCGCGGGAGCGGGTGACCTCGGGCGACAGCGACACGATGGACGCCTTCTTCCGCACCGAACGCGGGCCGATCTGCCGCCACAAGTTCGCCACACAGTCGCGCGCGCGTGTCGAGGCGGTGCTGGCGGATCTGTCGGCGAATCCGATTCAGATCGTCTACGGCCACGCCGCCACCGACGAGTTCGGGCTCGAACTCACCGACCATATCGCCACGCCGCTGCGGCTCGGCGAACAACTGCTCTTCGACGGGAGTGCCGAGAATGACCATATCTGAAGCGCCACAGCCCTATACGGACAAGATGTTCGCCGCGACGCCCGAACTGGCGGCCTACGTGCGGGCGCAGGCGGGACCGCTGACCGCGGTTCAGCACCGGCTGATCGAGGAGACGACAGCGCTGGGCGGCCCGGCCGAGATGCAGATTCCGCCGGAACAGGGTGTGCTGCTGACCCTGCTCGCGCGGTTGCTCGCCGCGCGCACCGCGATCGAGGTCGGCACCTTCACCGGATATTCGACCCTCGCCCTGGCCGAAGGCGTCGGGGCCGAGGGTGAGGTCATCACCTGCGATATCAGCGAGCAGTGGTCCGAGATCGCCGATCGCGCCTGGCAGGGTGCGGGTGTCGAGCAGCGGATCCGCCGGTTGATCGGTCCCGCCGCCGAGACGCTCGCCGGGCTGCCGGACGAGCCGTTCGCGGACCTGGTGTTCATCGACGCGGACAAGGTCGGTTACATCGGTTACTGGGAGCTGCTGGTCCCGCGCGTGCGTCCGGGCGGGCTGCTGATCGCCGACAACGTGCTGTACGCGGGCGAGGCGGTCTCCCCCGACGCGACCGGAAACGCCGCCGCCATCCGGGAATTCAACGATCACGTCCTGGCCGACCCGCGCGTCGATTCGGTGCTGCTTCCGGTCGCAGACGGAATTACCTTGGCCCGCAAGCATTCCTGATCGGCGGAACGGTGCTGGATACAACCGGTGAGATCGGATGGTCGATGAGAGCGGTACTGCGGAATACGCTCGGTGAGGTCGTCGTCGGGGAGATCGACGATGCGGCGGTCCGGGATTCGACCGATGCCGTCGCCCGGATGATCGTGGCGGGGATCTGCGGGACGGATGTCCGGGCGTTCGCCGTGGTCGGTGACGGCGCGGTCGGGTTGTGTGGGGTGCTCACCGCGCGTGGCACCGAGGCGGCGGCGCAGGTTCTCGCCGCGACTGGCGGTGCGGGTGCGGATCTGGTCGTGGACGCGGTCGGTGAGCAGGACGCGCTGGACACCGCGGTCGCGCTCTGCGCCGACGGTGGGGCGCTGAGCGTGGTCGGCGGGCCGCACGGTGGTATCGACCTGACGACGTGCTTCCTGCGGAACATCACGGTCAGCGGCGGTCTGACCCCGGTCGGCGCTACCTTCCCGAACTTCTCGTCGAGGTGCTCGCGGCTCGACCCGTCCCCGATCTTCGAGGCGACCGTTCCCCTGGCCGTCTCTGCCCGGGGCTGCCAGCTGATGGCTACTCGTCACACCACCAAAGTTTCTCTCCGGCTTTAGGAGCCACTGATGTATACATTCACCGACCCGGGGGCGGTTGCGCTCGGGGAATACGTTCTCGGGTCGGTGGCCGATCCGGACGCCGTCGCGGTCGTGGATTACACGAGAGGATCCAGACGCGAGCTGACCTATGGCGAACTTCGCTCGGCGGTAAGGGGATTGGGAGTTCGGCTGGGGACGATCGGTGTTGTCGATCGGACCGTGGGGGTGCTGACCGAGAACAGTATCGAATTCGTCATCGCGTACTTCGGGGTATTGGCCGCAGGCGGGGTGGTGTTGCCACTGGATCCGCGGGATCCGCAGCGGTGGCCGACATTGCTCGGAGGGGCTGCGGCGCTGGTGGGGGAATCAGTGTTGGGTATGTCGGAGTGTGGTGTGGGGCAGGAACATACGGTTGTCATCTCTGCCGATGCCGATGCCGATCTGACTGCGGTTGCTGATGCTTCTGGTGCTGCCGATGCCCGGGCCGATGCGGGCGCAGATGGCGGCAGGGATGCGGGTGCCGATACACAGGGCGGGATTCCCTGGGAAGACGCGCTGCGCACGGAGGGGGAGTTGCCGGCGTTCCCCGGCGGGGAGCGAGCCGCGGTCGTGTTGTCCTCCAGCGGGAGCGTCGGAAAACCGAAGCGGGTCACCGTGACTCACCACAATCTGGTGGCGAATCTGGCGCAGATTCACGCGGTGCATCGGGTCGGCGCGGGCGAGGCCGTCGCGGTCGTCCCGCCGCTGCGGCATATCTACGGGATGCAGATGGCGCTGAATCCGGTGCTCCGGGCAGGGGGCACGCTGGTGCTTCCGGCGACGCCGCTGTCGATCCCGGATCTGCTCGATACGCTGCGTGATCATCGGGTGACGCTGGCCTACCTGGTGCCGAGTGTGCTGGCCGAGATCGGGCGCGAACCCGCGACGGGCGAGTATCCGGCGCCGCGGCGCGTGGTCTCCGGTGGTGCGCCGCTGCCGGATTCGGTGGCGCGCGAGGCCGCGGAGCGGTTGGGTGTCCCGGTGGTGCAAGGGTTCGGGATGACCGAGGCCGGCTGTTTGTTCTTCAGTCCCGACGATCGGGACGTGCCCGCCGGTTCGGTGGGAATTCCCGTGCCCGGCACTGATATTCGTATCGCAGACGCCGAGACGGGGCAGGCGGTCGGTGCCGGGGAGCCCGGTGAACTGTGGGTCCGGGGCCCGCAGGTGGTGCCCGCCGGTGACGACCCGTCGATGGTGCGCACCGAGGACGGATTCCTGCGCACCGGCGATCTGATCACCCAGGACGCGGACGGTTTCGTCCGGATCGTGGGGCGGCTCAAAGCGATGATCAAGTACAAGGGGCATCAGGTCTCTCCGGCCGTGCTCGAAGAGGTGCTGCTCACCCATCCCGCCGTCCGGGAGGCCAAGGTCAGCGGCGTACCCGATCCGGTCGCCGGTGAACTGCCCCGCGCGCATGTCGTACTCGACGACGACGTTCCGCTGGCCGATCTCGTACGTCACGTGAGCGAACGCGTCGCCCCGGCCCACCGCATCCGGATGATCGAACGAGTCGGCGCGATCCCGCGCTCGGCGACCGGTAAACCGCAGGTGCCGCAGCCGATCCGGGCTCTGATCAGCGGCGGAAGCCGCGGCCTTGGCCGGGCTTTCGCGACCGCGCTCGCCGCGGCCGGTGCGGCGGTGACGGTTCTGGGCCGAGACGAAGCCGGACTCCTGGACACCACGAAACGCATTCTGGACGCGGGCGGTACGGCCGGCTACGCGGTCGCCGACATTCTCGATCGCGCCGCGCTCATCACCGCCGTGGACGCCCTCGACGGTATCGACGTCCTGGTCAACAATGCCGGAATCCCCGGTCCCACAGGCAAACTGTGGGAGGTCGACGAATCGGACTGGTGGCACACGATGGAGGTCAACCTGCGCGGCACACTGGCCGCGACCCGGGCCGTACTACCTCGCATGTCGGGCCGCGCGCGGGTGATCAACATCGTCAGCGAGGCGGGCCGCTCCCGCTGGCCGCACGCCGCCGCCTATTCGGTCTCCAAGGCCGCGATCATCTCCCTGACCAGCAACCTCGCCGCCGAACTGCGCGGCACCGACATCACAACGGTCGCTTTCGATCCCGGCCTCGTGGACATCGGCATCACCCGGGCCCACTTCGGTCGCGGCCGCACCGGTGACCCGTGGGCGGACCGAATCCTGGACTGGGCCGAGGATATTCGCGACTCCGGCGGCCTCACCCCGCTCGACCGCTCGACCCGCGCCCTGGTCGACATCGCCCTGGGTTCGGCCGACCATGTCAGCGGGGGTTACGTGACCGTGGAAGAGGGTCGCATCGACCCGGGCGGCACTGAAGACGGCGGCGCGACTGTCAGCAGCACCTGCGGGGTCCGTTCCAAATAACGCAGCTCACCCGGATCGGTCCAGCGCGTCCGGTGGCCGGGCCGGACAGCCGCGGCCACCGGCGCCCGCCTACCCTCCGACCGGAGTTCCCGCCGTCCCGACCGCGGCGAGGGCCTTGACCGTCTCCTCGGGCGTTCCCATGAAATGCATGATCGTCTCGTGGTTGGTGGTGGTGACCGCGTTCTCCGCGCCCGTGCGGTAGTACAGGTGCAGGGTCACCGGATTCGGTTCGAGCGAAGGCGTCTTGCCCTCCTTGAGTTCGGTGAGCACGGCAGGTACGTCGTAGGACCACGCCACGTCGGCACGCAGGAAGTACTCCTCGCCGCGAATGGTGACCACGGGCAGTCGCGTACCGGGTTCGGCGGCGGCGACCATCGGCTGGGTCAGCATGTCGTAGCGGAAGACCTCCTCGACCAGGGGCGCGGCCTGCTCGGGCAGGGTCGGGGCGATCTCCTCGGCCCACCAGCGCCGCAGCAGTTGCTTGGCCTGCGGGTTGCTGTACAGGTAGGTGATGGCCGCGCCGATCGACGCCAGATCGCCCGCCTTGCTGCCGGTGCGCAGCAGCGCGGCGGCGGGCTCGTCGGTGCGGTCGACCCACGCGTCCAGGGAGGCCAGCACCCGGGACTGCGGCCACGGCGCGAATTCCCGCAGCACCGGCCAGATGTGGCGCAACACCGCGTTCTCGGCGATCACCCGGGCCCAGAAGACGAACCGGCGCAGCCGGAGCATATCGGCGAAACCCACGGAACCCGTGGCCAGCACGTATTCGAAATCGTCGGTATCACCGCGCACGGACACGATTCCCAGCTCGGCCTTGCGGGCCATGTAATCGGTATTGGGGAGCATCAGCATCGGATAGACCGCGATGCGCGAAACCTTCTGGGCCAGTTTGTCGTAACCCCGCAGGAACGAGTCGTAGGTCTCGCCCGGACTGCCGTAGATCAGCTCGGCGTAACAGTCCAATCCCTCGGCCTGTAACCACTCGACCAGGCCCTCCCACTGGTTCACCTTCATATTGCGCCGGTTCATCAGATCCAGCGTCGTCTCGTCGAGGGTTTGCAGGGCGAGGGTGAACGAGGAGCGGATTCCGGCCCGCTTCATGGTGCGGACGATATCGTAGAACGTATTCGATTTGTTCTTGGCCCACGATGTCTCGAGCGACCGCGGAAAGCCGTGGCGGTCACGCACTTCGATGAAATCTTCGATGAATTGTTTGTCCTGCGGCAGCAGGCCGAAATTGGCGTCGCAGGCGACGATGGTGTGCACGCCGAGTCTGCCGAAGAATTCCAGTTCGGCGTGCAGGCGTTCCCGCGAGAACGCTCGCACCTTCTGGCCCACCGCGCCGCCCCAGTAGCAGAACGCGCACTTGTAGGGGCAGCCCCGGTTGGTTTCCATCAGGGCGACGTCGTACCGGAATCGGCCGTTCTCGTCGAGCATGTCGATAGCGCCGGTCAGGAAGGGGGAGGGGATCAGGTCGAGTTCCATGCACGGCGGCCGTGCCTCGGTGGTGCGTATGCCGCCGTCGCCGATCCGGTAGGAGATTCCCTGGATGGCGTCGAGATCCGCAGGGGCACAGGCATTCTGGAGGCGAGTCAGCAGCAGTTCGCGGAACGTGAACTCGCCCTCGCCGTTGACGACCACGTCGACGTGCGGGAACAGCCGGAAGACCCGGTCGGCCTGATGCGATACGTGCGTACCCCCGAAGACGACCCACCCCTCGGGGTTCAGCTGTTTGAAGGTCTCGGCCAGGGCGCCGGCCGCCTGGAAGTTCCAGCCGAACACCGAGAACGCCAGCACATCCGGTATATCTCCGGCGAACAGCGCGACGGCCATCTCGTATGGCGACAGCCCGCCGCGGAAGTTGTGAATGGTGATCTGCGAGCCGTCCCGGAGACGCTCATCGGCCAGGGCGGTCGCCTTCAGATAACCGCAGGCCAGCGGCATGGACTCCAGTGGAGTGTCCCATACGCCCTGCTGGACGAGAAATACTCGCATCCGGTCGGTAGCCGACGCCTGGGCGCTGGGCTCGTGTGACGAGGTCACAGTCTTCTCCCCGTGATCAGATGGGAACAGTCCGGCTGGTCCGGCAGCGGCTCGACGGTCACCTCGCCGAATCCGGACTCGTGCAACAGGTTTCGGAAGTCGCCGACATCGGTCGCGCCGCCCTGGCCGCCCGTGGTCACGATGCCGAGGGCGGTGAGCGCCGGTTCCACCCGGTGCTCGGGTCCGAAGCCGTCCAGCATGTGCTCGCGGATGTGGATCGTGCCGCCGGGCCGCAGGGCAGCCGCGCACGAGGCCAGCGCCTTCGCGTAACGGCTGGGATCCCAGGCGTGCAGGACGTTGTTGAGAAACACCGTGTCGTAACCGGAGGGGAGATCGCCCTCGAGCACGTCGCCCGCCACGACCTCTACCCGGTCCGACAGGCCGGCCGCGTCGACATGGGCTTGCAGGGCCTCGACCTGGTAGGGAAGGTCGATGGCGGTCGCCGTGGCCTCCGGCACGGCGGACAGGGCCGCGATGGTGAACGCGCCGTTGCCCGCGCCGAGATCCAGGATGCGCCGCGCACCCGACAGATCGGTCCGCCGGACGAACGCGTCGGCCGCCGCGGTCCCGATCGGGCCCCACGCCGACATCATGAACCTCAGGATGTCGGTGTTCTCGTCGTAGTTGCTCTGCGGGGCCGGAGCCGATCCTGCGGTGAGGTATTCGCCCAGCTTGCCGAAACTGAATTCGCGTCCGGCGTACAGGAAGTTCAGCCAGCCGCCGCAGTAGGCGGGTTTCGACGGATCGAGATGGCGCGCGGCCACTTCCGTGGCCCGGAACCTGTCGCCGTGCGCCTCGACGAGTTCCAGATGACCCAGAACGTGCAGGACGAGTGCGGTGAGCCGGGGTTCGAAGGACCGCTCGCGCGCCAGTTCCTCGATCGTGAGTCCTTCGGGGTGCGCCGCGAGGAAGGGGATGAGCCCGCTCTGGTCGGCTGCGATCAAGACATATCCGGAGAGGCTGCGAGTGAAGATGTTCAGGATTCGGGCGATGCCCGCGTTATCTGTGGACACGGTTCCTCGAATGGGTTCGAACTGATCTGTCAGGGATGCACTACGGGGTCGTAGGCATCCAGGTCCGCGGCGAGTTCCTCGATCCGCGCGCGCTGGGCGACATGCGCTCCGCCGGTTTCGAGCATTTCGGTGAAGTGCGCGCGTTTCTCGGCCATCGAGCCGAGGCAGGCGTCCAGATCCGTCCAGCGCACGGCGCCCTGTTCGCCGAGTTCACCGGCGGCGCCGCAGGTCGCGCACTCGACCGCGACGCCGTGCAGGACGATGACGGACAGGTGGCACATCGGGCACAGGCCGGGCTCGCCCAGGTACTGCGCCTCGTGCGGCGGTCGGCCCAGTTGCGTCGCGACGCGCTGTCCGAGCAGTGCCGCGCGTTCGATTGCCTTGTCGTCCAACACGATCGAGCGCGGCGAGCCGCCGCCGGTGAACTCGGCCTGATCGATCACCGACATCCGCATGGGGAACGCCAGCACATGCATCAGCGGCAGGGTGAGCGTGCGCCACCGCGGGGCCTTCGAGCCGCCGACCGCGAGGAATCCGGTGACCCGGGGCGCGAGTACGCGCTCGTCGGCCCGCAGCGGAATCGGCGCGGGGGTTCCCGCGCGCTCGGCGGCCAGGATCTCCTCGGTCGCGACCGCGTCGGCGTTCGGGCCGAGCAGCAGGTCGCCGAGCATTTTCAGCCGCGGGCTGATCGAACGCGAGATGACGGGCGTGCTCAGGATCACGCCGTCGGATTCGGCCAGCCTCTCCCACAGCCACAGCATGTCCCGATCCGAGTCGCCGGGCTCGATGGGTAGCCGAATGTCTTGCAGCCGAACCAGTTCCACCGAGGCGCCGGTGTCCTGGGCGCTGCGTAGCGCGGACTTCAACAAGATCTCGGCACTGCCGCGGGAGTCCCCGCAGCCGAGGCCGAGCAGTCGCTGATTCATGAAGATCTCCTGCGAGGATCCGTGAGGGAGGGGCGTCGGTCGGTGTGGGACGGGTGCGGGGTGCGTGTGGCCGTCAACATGCCGGTGGGTCCTGGATCTCCGCCGCGGTCACGTGGCGGCCCGAGCGATGATCCGCCGCACCCCCGACGACTCGGACCAGGGAATCGACCGCGGTCTCCAGCGGGGTGAAACGGCCCGCGCTGCGCATCTTCTCCGCCCAGGAACCCGCGGCTTGCCCCCAGGCCGTGGTCTGCGGGCCGGATTTCTGGAAGGCCAGGGTCATGCCTGCCTCGACCAGGCCGGGGTCGTACGCCACCACGATGACGCCGGTTCCTTTCAGTTCGCCCTCGAGGTTGGCGGTGAGCGCATCGACCGCCGCCTTGGACACCGCGTAGGCGCTCAGGGTCGGCCAGCGCGTGCGTCCGGCGTTGCTCGTGACGTTCACGATCCGGCCGAAACCGCGCTCGATCATCTGCGGCACAACGGTTCTGGTGACCAGTTCGGTGCCGCGCAGGTTCACCTCGATGGTGCGCCACCAGCGCGACGGATCGGTCTGCCAGGTCGGTCCGGCGGGACCCGCCGTGCCCGCGTTGTTGATCACCACATCGATGCCGCCGTACCGTTCACCGGCCGCGTCGACCGCAGCGCGCACCGCCCGCGGATCGGTGACGTCGGCGATCATCGTCGCGATCTCGCCCGGTGCGTTCGCCAGTTGTGTTGCCGCGGCGTCGAGGTGGTGTTCCTTGCGCCCGCAGATCATGACTCGCGCGCCGCTCTCGACCAGACCGGTCGTGAACGCCAGCCCGAGTCCGTGCCCGCCGCCGGTCACCAGCACTCGCGGCGTGGGCGGGGCCACCGTGCCCTCGGCCCGGTCGTCGAGATCGCCGCTCATGGCGATCACTATGCACGCCGCATGCCGTCCGGATCGTTATCGCAGTCTGTCGGTCCAGGCTACTTCTGCCGTCGGGAAGGTAAACGTCTGCGCACCACTCGGGATTGCCGCGTTCACAGCATCGGCATGCCTAGAACACGTGTGGCACACTCACTTTCGTGGCGGCCCTAGGCGGGGCGCTCGCGCTGTGCGATCTCCCGGATCGCGCCGCCCTGTCTTGTCGAAGCCTTGTGCGCAACCTTGTGAGGCACTCATGCTGACCCGCACACTGGGCCGCTCGGATACCGAGGTCTCGCGCCTCGGTCTCGGAACGGCCACCTGGGGTCTGACCACCGACGCGGCCGATGCGGCCGCACAGGTGAAACTCTTCGCCGATGCCGGCGGAACCCTGCTCGGCACGGCCGACGTCTACGGCGTCGACGGTCGCGCCGAGGAGATCATCGGCGGCATTCTCGGCACCACCATCGCACGCTCCGAAGTGGTCATCGCCACCAAGGCGGGTGGAGTCGGCGGCCCGCGCTCGATAGGTTTCGACGCGTCCGCGAAACATCTGCTGGCGGCCCTGGACGGCTCGCTGCGGCGACTGGGCACCGATCACGTCGACATCTGGCAGGTGCACGCCTGGGATTCGGAGACCGCGCTGGCGGAGACTCTCGCAGCCCTGGACACGGCCGTCACCAGCGGCAGGGTCGGGAACATCGGCGTGAGCAACTACAGCGGATGGCAACTCGGCGCCGCGGCCGAACATCAGATCGCCTGCGGCGGGGCGCCGTTGGCATCCGTGGAGGCCGAGTATTCGCTGCTGAGCAGAGGGATCGAGCGCGAAATAATTCCCGCCGCAGCGCATTTCGAGATCGGCGTACTGGCCTGGGCTCCGCTGGGCAGAGGGGTGCTGACGGGAAAGTACCGTGACGAACCTCGTGGCACCCGGACGTCCGGATTCTTCCGGCGATATGTCGAACCACTGCTGCTGACGCCGAACAGCGATGCCGTCGTCGACGCCGTGCGTTCCACGGCCGCCGCGCTCGGCGTGCCGCCGCCGGCCGTGGCCTTGGCCTGGGTGCGGGACCGGCCCGGGGTGGCGAGTTGCATCGTCGGAGCGCGCACCAGCGATCAGCTGCGGCAGATACTCCTCGCGGACGGGCTGAGCCTGCCCCCGGAGGCGGCCGAGCAGCTCGATCTGCTGTCCGTGCCGCCCATCGGGTATCCCGAACGGAGCTTCGCGTGATGGACGACACCGAACTGACACAGCGAGTCGCGGCCGCGACCCACGAGAATCCGATGAAGCTGATCACGCGGGAATTCATGCGCGATCCGTATCCGACCCTGCGTCTCATCCAGCGGCTCTCGCCCGCGGTTCCCGTGATCAACAACGGTTTTCGCATGTGGGTGGTGACCCGGTACGACGACGTGCACACGATCCTCGCCGATCCCGAGCTGGGCAAGGATCTGGTCGGACGCCGCAGGCAGGTGGTGCCGCAGTCCATGATCCGGCCCGAGCGCAAGGCCCGTTTCGCGCCCGAGTCCCGCCGCAGCGTCCTGGACCGTGACGGTGCGGATCACCATCGGCTGCGGACGGTCCTCGGGCCGATGTTCAGTCCGGGGCGGCTCACGGACTACCGGCTCCGGCTCGAACGCGTCGCCGACCGGCTCGCGGACGGATTCTGCGCCGGTGCGCGGATCGACGCGGTCGACCAGTTCGCCCGGCCGTTCTCCGCGACGTTCGCGAGCGAGCTGCTGGGGATTCCGGAGGGCGAGCGGGACGGGTTCCCGGTGTGGGAGACCGAGATGCTCACCGCGCCGACGATCGAGCGGATCGAGGCGGGCGGGCGGCTGCTGTACGAATTCGCCTTGCGGATGGTCGAATTCAAACGGGCCGAGCCCGGTGACGACCTGTTCACCTGGCTGCTGAGCCTGCACGACGACGAGGGCCGCATCGACGCCGACGAGCTGGCCTCGACGATCATCATGCTCACCGTCGCCGCCTCGGAACCGACCGTCGCGATCGGCAACGGTCTGCTGCTCCTGCTGAGCCGGCCCGAGGAACTGGCCAAGGCGCGCGCCCTGGACTACCAGGGTTGTGTGGACGAGATCCTGCGTTTCGAGTCGCCGTTCCGGATGCTGCCGCCGCGCTTCTTCGATCGGCCGCTGGAACTGGGGGAGGTGACGCTCGCGCCGGGCGAGCTGATCCTGCTGTCCGTCGCGTCGGCCAACCGCGACCCGCGCCGTTTCCCCGATCCGGATCGTTTCGACGTCGCGCGCACGGGCCGAGGGCATCTCGGCTTCGGCTTCGGCACCCATCGGTGCATGGGTGCGCAACTGGGACGCATGGCGACCGAGATCGGACTGCGGGCGCTACTGGATCGTTTTCCCGGCAGCACGTTACGCATTCCCGCGCAAGACGCCGAATGGCGGCTCGGCACGTTCCTGCGCCGCCTGGACAATCTGCCGATCACCCTGGCGCGATGAGGCGAGCCGAGCCGCGTCGCGGGTCACCAGGGCAGCGGGCCGTCCGCGGCGGCGAAGATCCCGGTCGGGCCCGCCTCGGCTACCGCGGCGGCCACCACCGCCGAGACCGCCGACTCGACCGGGCCACCCCGGAATCCGGTGAGATCGGTGGCCGCCAACTCCGGACTTATGGCGGCGAAACGGATTTCGGGAAAGGATTTGGCGTATTGCACGGTCAGCATGTTCAGCGCCGCCTTGGACGAGCAGTAGGCCACGGGCGAATACGCGGCCTCCGGCCGGGCCGGATCGGAGACCAGCGCGAGCGAGCCCAAGCC
This sequence comes from Nocardia alni, assembly GCF_019038435.1. Taxonomy (GTDB): domain Bacteria; phylum Actinomycetota; class Actinomycetes; order Mycobacteriales; family Mycobacteriaceae; genus Nocardia; species Nocardia alni. The sequence continues at coordinate 3,362 of NZ_JAGPOX010000014.1, read as the reverse complement.
ACTGCTCACGTTGATCACCACGGGAAGGCGGCCGTCCTGCAACAGCGGAAGGCATGCCTGCGTCACCCGCACGACCCCGAAAAGGTTGACCTCGAACAGGTTTCGGAAGGTGTCGGCGTCGGTCTGCCCCGCGCCGTCGGGGAACGCGGCGATGCCCGCATTGTTGATCAGCACGTCCAGGCCGCCCGACTCCTGCCGGATCTCCTCGGCGGCCGCGGCCACCGAGGCGTCGTCGGTGACGTCGAGTGGGACGAACCTCGCCGCGGCCGCCTGTGCGGCCTGTTCCCCTCGCTGCTTGTCGCGACTGCCCAGCCACACCCGGTGTCCCAGGGCGGTGAGCTGACGAGTCGCCTCGAATCCCAACCCCTTGTTGGCGCCGGTGATCAAAATTCGTTTCATCTCGACCTGACTTCGTTCGGCTCGTGAAACCGTGGAAGCGGCTTGCCTCCAGCGCGCACGATACGGGAGTAGATCACTCCGCGCCGCGTCCGCCACCCCGTTTACTCGACGACGAGAAATGTTGGCCGACAAGGTGTTTGCGCTTTCCCATCCGGTCGATTCCCCGACAACTCGGCAATCTCCAGAGAGGCACGCCTTCATGCACGCTCCGACAGTGACCGACGACCTTTTCGGTTCGACGGCGTTGGAAGACCCCTACCCCATCTACGAACGGCTGCGGTCCGTCGCGCCGATCCACTGGCTGCCGGAACAGCAGATGTACGTGGTGCTCAGTTACCGCGGCGTCAGCCAGGTCATGGAGGAATCGGAGACGTTCTCCAACAACGTCGCCGACCTGCTGCCCGTCGGCCCCGACGCGCCCACGCCCGTCGACGTGCTGATCAGCGCCGATCCGCCGGTGCACACCCTGCACCTGAATATCGTGCACCGCCCGTTCACCCGCACCACTGTCGACACCATGGCGGGGCAGATGGACGACATCCTGCGGCCGCGGATCGCCGAGCTGGTGCGGGCCGGCGGCGGGGACTGGATGGAGCAGGTGGCGTGTGAGCTGCCGGTCCGGGTGATGTGCGGGATGATCGGTCTGCCCCTCGACGACATCGAACGGCTGACAGTCTGGTCCGCGGCGAGTACCGAATTGTTCACCGGCCTGGTCCGGCCGGACAAGATGGCCGAGCGGGTGGGGCCGATCGCGGGCGCGGTCGCGGAATTCATCGTCTATCTTGGCGAACAGCTCGGCAAGGCACTGGCCGGCCCCGTCGGCGGACTGCTGGACGACATCGCCGCGGCGTTGCGGGCGGGACAGCTCACCGAGCAGGAGGCGGTGACGATCCTGATCCAGATGGTGTCCGCGGGCATGGAGTCCACGTCCGGGCTCATCGGCACGGCCGCGCACCACCTGGCCGCCGATCCGGAACTGCAACAGCGTATTCGGCAGGATCCTGATCTGATCGGCGTCTTCGTGGAGGAGTGCGTGCGCCTGGAGGATCCGTTCCGGTGCCAGTTCCGGGTCACCACCCGCGACACCGAACTCCTGGGGGTGCCGCTGAGCAAGGGCGACCGGCTGATGATCGTGGGCGGTGCGGCCAACCGGGATCCCGAGGCGTTCCCCGATCCGGACGCGCTGCTGCTGGATCGTCCGCGTGCCAAGTCCCACATCGCATTCGGTCGCGGCATCCACTTCTGCCTGGGCACCCACCTGGCCAGGCTGGAGACCGCCCGCGCGGTGCACGGGCTGCTGGCCGCGACGAGTTCGGTGCGTCTGGCCGACGACGCGACCAACACCCAGATGCCGAGCCTGTTCATCCGGCGTCTGGCGCACCTGCCACTGGTGCTCGAGGCTGGGTGAGATGTAGCGCTGTGCGAGACGTGGGACGTCGCGTGCGGCACGTGATCGGCCCGAGGGTGCTGCTATGTGCACGTAAGTGGTTGGCCTGCAACATATTCGACTTGCGTCGCCCGGCTGTCGAGCGGTGTGCGCCTTCGGGCTGTCCCTCCGCCTACTTCGCGGCCGCGTCGTCGGCGGGCTTCACCCGGTCGACGATGACCATGATCGCGAGGTAGCCGAAAGTGATCGCGGGTCCGATGGCCGCGCCCGGCCCGGCGTAGGTGTGGCCCATCACCGGGGCCGAGCAGTTGCCCGAGTGTCGGACGAGTCCGGACCGTGTAGCTGGATGCCATTTCGGCTTCGGTTCCTTCCAGCGGGAGGTCTGGTACGTACCGGTAGGTGATGGTTCGCTTAATATCGGCATGGTGGAGCTACGGACACCGTGGACGGGCCTTTCCGAGGGGCGGGTGCCCGATGCTGTGCCGGGTGCGGCCGACCCTGTTGCTGCACAAGAGTATTCGGTGGGTCGCCGTCGTATGAGTGTCATGCGCCCGGTGGTCGGGGGGCTCGTCCTGGTGATCGCGTTGCTGGTGGTGTTCGGCGCCGTGAGTCGCCACGGTCATGCGGCTGTGGCTGTTTCGTCCCCGCGGACCGGTGCGCCGCTCGCGACGGTGCAGGGAACGCCGGTCGGGCATGGCTTTACGCTGGGCAGGGTTGTTTCGAACGATGGCGTCACCTTGAAGATCCATGCTCTGTTGTCCGGAGTGGTGACGGTCCATGCCGATCGCTCGACAAAGGTCCTGGTACCGATGCATACGAGCGTGTCTCAGTTGGCGGTCGCGACGAATATCGCGGTCTACGGGACGCGATACGGCGATGGGTCCTTGACTGCCTCGTGGATCATCGGCGGATTCTGAGGGTCCAGAAGCGTTTCCGGGACACTGGTACCCGTCGCCGATGGGGTATGTGTCGAAAGTAACGGGATGCGCTGGACGCTGTCCGGCACGGGGTTTGTGAAGTCCTCACCTGGGGTTTCGTGATCTGAATGTCGGCTCGTTACCCATTGGACCGTTGCATAACGGCAAATCTTAACCGTAGGGGATTCGACAGACGTGGTGGTCGCGCGTGATGATGGGAGCGCGGGCATGAGACGGCCTTCGGGACGATCTGCGAGCCGCACACCGCATCGACGCGGGTGCCCGCCTCGGCGATGACGCCGCATAGGGAACCACAAAATCGTTTCACATTCTCGAGCTCTGCCGTGTGGCCGAGCTACCGAAAACCGATAGGAGTGAAGGGGAACAAACATGAAAATCCCCATGCTCGCAGGTGTTGTCGCCGTGATGGCGACGACTGCGACACTGTTCATCGCCCACAGTTCGACCCCGAATTCGGGCGGGCTCTCCACTTCCAGCCCGGGGCCGGGATGTGTGCATGTCGAGGTCCCGTCCGGATGGGTTTGCGGACATCGCTGACCCGGCCGGTGCGTTAGGCGGTTTCGCGTCGGGGGTCGATCGGCGCCCAGGATGTCCGGCTGTCACTTATACACATCTGACGCTGCCGACGACGGAGAGAG
>NZ_JAGPOX010000149.1 GCF_019038435.1 Nocardia alni | reverse complement strand
GAAATACCTCGACGGCATGGACTCTCTCCTGTCCATCGTCCAGATGCCCGCCGGCGTCCCCGTCGCCACGGTCTCCATCGGCGGCGCCCGCAACGCGGGCCTCCTGGCCGTTCGCATCCTGGCCGCCACCGACCCCACCCTCCGCGCCCGCATGGAACAGTTCCAGTCCAACCTGGAACAACTGGTCCTGGAAAAGGACACCGCCCTGCGCACCCGTCTCCTGGGCTGAGTCGGATCTCAGGCTTGGCCGCTCAGCGACAGAATCGGTTGTCTCGCAAGGCAGCGACGGTTTCGACAAGCCCCGCCCGTTCCAGCGCGTCGAGTACATCCTCAGCGCTCTCGGGCGGACTATTGCGTGAGTCCGCGATCTGTTGCACGCACGCCCAGACGATTCGGTCATCGAGCGCGATCTGATCGAGGAGGAAGTCGTCTGGACTTTTGGCTTCGATGTTCCATGGCGCGAGAAGTTCAGCAGGGAAGTCGTCGAGGTTGGAGGTGACGATGACCTGAGCGTTCACTTTGATCGCTGCTGCCGGCACATGCCTGTCGTTTGTATCGGGCAGCTTCAAACCGTCGATCAGCGGCTGGTAGCCCCTCAACGAGGCAGTCTGGTACGGAGTCGATGATCAGCTGTCGCAATCGAATCAGCTTCGCCTCCGCAATATCCAGGCGTTTGGCAGCCAGGTTGCGGAGCATCTCATCAAGGATCTGATGAGTCCACTTGGCCTGCACGAAGCCCGATCGGGCAATCCGGATCATCATGTCCCGCATGGTGTTGCCGTAGAGCACGTTAGCGTCGTACACGACCGTGAAAGACATCAGATGCCTAGCTCCTGGCCGAGGGCTGTGAGTTCGTCCGCCGCTTCCCTGCTCTTGATTTCACGCTGCTGCTGGTAGGTTTTCAGATCGTCGAACCGGATGCGGCGGTGGCGGCCCACGAGGCGAAACGGAATCTCGCCCTCTTCCAGCAGACCGATTACATAAGGGCGAGAGACGTTGAGCATGTCGGCGGCTTGTTGTGTCGTGAGTTCGGCATGTGAGGGTACAACTGTGACACCGCGACCTTCGGATGCCTGGGCCAGGATGAATGCGAGCAGACTTACCGCTTCACGAGGGAGGACGAGTGCATCCTCACCCCCGAGTTCTTCCGTGACGGGGATGGTCTCCTCGTCCGGATGCTTCATGAGGTAGTCCTTGATCCGCCGCAGAGCGCGTGCGGCCACCTCGGCGTCCATCGCGCCGGGGTCGGTACGTTTAGCGGCTTGTTTCACACTCACGAGTGCCTCCTTCTCCCTATTCGCAGTATACAAAATAATCGAAATATTCGAAACATGCGGATGATGGCCGGGCGCGCCGGGGTGCTCGCTACGGTTGAAGTGTGGCCTCTGATGACGTGACACGTGCTCGGCTGGATGACGACAACGCCAGGTTTCGGTTGGCGGTCGTGGATCATGCGCTGCGGTTGTTCGCCGACAAGGGGTACGAGGCGACGACGGTGGATGAGATCGCCGAGGCCGCCGGGATCTCGCGGCGGACGTTCTTCCGGCAGTTCCGGGCCAAGGAGGATGTCGTATTCGCTGATCACGAGGCGCAGTTGGCGCAGGCGCAGGCGTTCTTGGATGCGGCGCAGGGGGATCCGTGGGACGCGGTGTGCGAGGCCGTGGTTGGCGTGTTCGAGAGGTTCACGCAGACAAGGGAATTGGCAGCTCGGCGGTATCGGGTGGTACGACAGGTGACCGCGTTGCGGGACCGGGAGATCGTCACCGTGTTCCGGTACGAGCGGCTGTTCACCGACTATCTGCGCGAGAAACTGCCGCAGGCGGCGGATCTGTCGCTGATCCAGTTCTCCGCGGCGGTGACCGCCACGCACAACTATCTGCTGCGGCGCATGGTCCGCGGCCGGTCCGATGCGGGGGTGGCGGATCTGCGGGCGGCGCTGGCGGGGATCGCGCGCGAGGGGCGTGCGGCGGGGGAGATGGTGGTCGCGGTGTTTCCCCGGGATATGCCGCCCGCGTACGTCGCGGACCTGCTCGCGCATCGACTCGGTAACCTGTGAGGGCGGACACATCTTCAATAGTGACACTCGGTGCCACGCCAATTAGTGGACATCGCATCATTTAACGGTCACCGGGCGTCGTATACTGAACTCGACTGGCACTGAGTGCCGCAACGCTGAGGATTCGCGGAAAAGGCGGTCCGACCCGACGACCAGGAGACAACCATGGCGGGCAATCCCGATTTCGATCTGTTCCAGCTGACCGATGTGCACAACGAGCTGCGCGCGGCCATCCGCGGCCTGGCGGAGAAGGAAATCGCCCCGTACGCCAAGGAGGCCGACGAGAAGTCCCGGTTCCCGCAGGAGGCGCTCGAGGCGCTCAACGCGGCGGGCTTCAACGCGGTGCACGTGCCCGAGGAGTACGACGGCCAGGGTGCGGATTCGGTCGCGACCTGCATCGTGATCGAGGAGGTCGCCCGGGTCTGCGGTTCGTCCTCGCTGATCCCCGCGGTGAACAAGCTGGGCACCATGGGCCTGATCCTGAAGGGCTCCGAGGAACTCAAGCAGAAGGTCCTGCCGGATATCGTCAACGGCAAGATGGCGTCATATGCCCTGTCCGAGCGTGAGGCCGGGTCGGACGCGGCAGGTATGCGCACCCGCGCGCGCCGCGACGGCGACGACTGGGTCATCAACGGCTCCAAGTGCTGGATCACCAACGGCGGCAAGTCCAGTTGGTACACGGTGATGGCGGTGAGCGATCCGGACAAGGGCGCCAACGGCATCTCCGCGTTCATGGTGCACATCGACGACGAGGGCTTCGTCGTCGGACCGCTCGAGCACAAGCTGGGCATCAAGGGCTCCCCGACCGCCGAGCTGTACTTCGAGAACTGTCGCATCCCGGGCGACCGCATCATCGGCGCGGAGGGCACCGGCTTCAAGACCGCCCTGGAGACGCTGGACCACACCCGCCCGACCATCGGCGCGCAGGCCGTCGGCATCGCGCAGGGCGCACTGGACGCCGCCATCGCGTACACCAAGGACCGTAAGCAGTTCGGCAAGTCGATCGCGGACTTCCAGAACACCCAGTTCATGCTCGCGGATATGGCGATGAAGGTGGAGGCGGCGCGCCTGATGGTCTACACCTCCGCCGCGCGCGCCGAGCGCGGGGAGAAGAACCTCGGATTCATCTCCGCCGCGGCCAAATGTTTCGCCTCCGATGTGGCGATGGAAGTCACCACCAATGCCGTGCAGTTGTTCGGCGGCGCAGGGTACACCACCGACTTCCCGGTGGAGCGGATGATGCGCGACGCGAAGATCACCCAAATCTACGAGGGCACCAACCAGATTCAGCGAGTTGTCATGTCACGCGCGCTCCTGCGCTGATCTCGAGAAAATGCGGAGAATTAGCCAGATCGAGTAGCAGTGAATGCGTTAGCGAAAGCGTTCTTGCATTCGCAAAAACAGTCGCAATCGGGCGAATTGAGGACTATCTAACCGGGCTCCGACGGAGCACTATTGAGGCATGGCCGGAGTCGAGATCAACGACATGTTCGTCCGGCGCACGTTGGACAACGGCCGGATCGAGGAGGTCATGTGGCACGACCTCTGCGAGGTCCGGGTCATCACCACGGCAGACGGACCGTTCGCCGAGACGATGTTCTTCGTGCTCATAGGGACGAAGGGAAACGGTTGTGTAGTGCCTCACTCGGCCGCCGACCCCGCATTCCTGGTGCGACTGCGGTCGCTACCGGGTTTCGACAACCAGAGCGTGAACCAGGCCATACGCAGCGCCATGGACCGCCAGTTCTCGGCGTGGCGTAGGAAAAAGGCCCCGATGGCCGACCAGGCCCGTTAACCGACCAGGTCCGCGTATTCGCGGTGCCGCGCGATGAACTTCTCGACATACCAGCAGGTGGGGATGATGGAGAAGCCTGCCTCCCTGGAGTCCCGCAGCGCGAATTCGATGACCTGGGCGGCCACACCGTGGCCCCGGAATTCGGGAAACGTCAGGGTGTGTTGGAAATCACGCGTCCGGCGCTCGCCCTCGACCCACTCGCTGTAGTCGGCGTACCCGGCGAGGGTGTCGTCGAGGTAGATCTCGTAGCGAGTGTCGGCCTCGTTGTGTTCGAGCCTGGTCGTCATGGGTAGTGGAACTCCTTGGCGGGGTGAGTTGTTCCGGGGTCGATGGTCGATCGCCGATCAATGCGGGTGTCGCGGCGTTGCAGATACCATTCTGTTGCCGACCGTTCAGCTACAGGATGGCCCCGGGGTTGAGGATGCCGTGCGGGTCCAGCGCGTCCTTGACCCGTCGGGTCAGCGCCATGACGTCGGGGCCGAGCTGATCGGGCAGCCACGCCTTCTTGAGCCTGCCCACGCCGTGCTCGCCGGTGATGGTGCCACCCAGCGCGATCGCCAACTCCATGATCTCGCCGAACGCCACGTGGGCACGGGCACTCTCGTCGGCGTCGTCGGGATCGTGCACGATCAGCGGGTGGGTGTTGCCGTCACCGGCGTGTGCGATGACCGAGATCAGCACCCGGTGCTTCGCGGCGATCTCGGCGATGCCGGTGACCAGCTCGCCCAGGCGCGGCAGCGGCACCCCGACATCCTCCAACAGCAGCGTGCCCTTGCGCTCCACCGCCGGGATGGCGAAACGCCGTGCGGCGGTGAACGCCTCGCCCTCCTGCGGATCCTCGGTGCTGAAAACCTCGCTCGCCCCCGCCTTTTCGCAGAGCGCCACCATGAGCGCGCATTCGGCGGCGGCGTATTCGCCCGGTGCGTCCGAGCGGGCCACGAGCATTCCGGCGGCCTCGCGGTCCAGGCCCATGCGCAGTTCGTCCTCGACGGCGTTGATCGCGACCGCGTCCATGAACTCCAGCATCGAGGGCCGCAGCCGCGCGGTGATCGCCAATATCGCCTCGGTGGCCGCGGTCATCGTGGAAAACGATGCCACGACGGTACTTTGCGGCGGCTGCGCGGGGAGCAGGCGCAGCGTGAGCTCGGTGATCACGCCGAGGGTTCCCTCGCTGCCGATGAAAAGTTTGGTCAACGACAGTCCGGCCGAATCCTTCAGCCGCGGCCCGCCCAGCCGCACGGGCGTCCCGTCGGCCAGCACGACCTGCATGCCGAGCACGTAATCGGTTGTGACGCCGTACTTCACACAGCACAGGCCGCCGGCGTTGGTGGCCGCGTTGCCGCCGATCGAGCAGATCTCGAACGACGACGGGTCGGGCGGATACCACAGGCCGTGGTCGGCGACCGCCCGCTTGACCTCAGCGTTCAGCAGGCCGGGCTGCGCGACGGCGGTCCGGGTGACCGGATCCACGGTGATCTCGCGCATCCGCTCGGTGCTCAGCAGCAGCGCGCCGTTCTGGGCGGTGGCGCCGCCGGACAGTCCGGTGCCCGCCCCGCGCGGCACCACCGGCACCCCATGCTCCTGGGCCCAGCGCAGCACCGCCGAGACCTGTTCGGTGGTGGCAGGGCGGACCAGTGCGAGCGGGGTTCCGGCATCCGGGTCCAGGGCGCGGTCCTGCCGATATCCGGCCAGGATATCCGGATCGGTGACGACGACGCCCGCGGGCAGAAGTTCGGCAAGGGTATTCGGCTCCACCCTTCGAAACTACGTCGTGGCGGCCGTATGGGGTACGGGGGCGCGCTGGCGTTACACTGCCGCGGTGTCCGAAGCCAAGCTAGAGATCCAGATGCTGCACGACCGGGTGATGGTCCGCGAGACCCCGGAGTCTGGGGAACGGCGCAGCAGTGGCGGCATCCTGATCCCCGCGACCGCGCAGGTGGCCAAGCGTCTGATCTGGGGTGAGGTCTGCGGGGTCGGTTCGCATGTGCGCAGCGTCGAGGTCGGGGATCGGGTGCTGTACAGCCCCGACGAGCAGTTCGAGGTCGAGGTGCAGGGGCAGGGGTATCTGGTCATGCGTGAACGCGATATTCACGCGGTGGCCAATGAGCGCCCGCAGCACGGGACCGGGCTGTACCTGTAAGACCCCGGCGCGACCGGCCTCCGTCATCCCGGCGTGCGTTCGACCGGGATCCACCGGAACCGAGTGGCTGGGATGGATCCCGGTCGAACGCATGCCGCGATGACGGTTCAGCATGCCGGGGAGGTTGTCGGCGCTCAGCCCGCGGTGTGGCGCGGCAGTGCGAAGGCGGCGGCCAGGGCGACGATCAGCACAGCGATGCCGACCAGCGCCGCGTATTGCATCGCCGTCACGTAATCGCCTGCGCTGGTTCCGGTTCCCAGCGCCGCGAAGAACGTGGTACCGAGAATCGTTGCGCCGATGGCGTTTCCGAACTGCTGCGAGGTGGTCAGCGCACCGGCCGCCGTCCCGGCCTGGCGCGGCGGGATGCCCGAGGAGAGCACCGCGCCGATCAGCGACGGCAGGGTCAGGCCGTTGCCGACGCCGACGATCATCATGCCCGGGATGAGTGCGAGCACGCTGGTCTCGTGTCCGTAGCCGGTCAGCACCGCGAGGATGACGACGATGCCGATCAGTGCGCAGACCACACCGGTCATCACCACCCGGTTGCCGATCCGCGCGGCCACCCGGTGGGCCAGAAAGAACGAACTGGCCGCGAAGCACAGGCCGAAGGGCGCGAACGTCAGTCCGGCGCGCAGTGCGGACAGACCGAATCCGTTCTGTAGCAACAGGGTCATGCACAGCATGAATCCGGCGAAGAACGTCAGGTAGCCGCCGCCCACCAGCATGCCCGAGGCGAAGACGCGACGCCGCAGCATGGCGGTGTCCAGCACCGGCTCACCGCCGCGGCGGGCGAGGTGTCCCTCGTAGCGCAGTGTTGCCGCCAGTACGGGCGCCGAGGCGACCATGCAGATCCAGGTCCACAGCGGCCACCCCTCGGGGCGTCCCAGCGTCACCGGCACAAGCACCAGCGCCAAGGCCGCCGAGATGCCCAGTGCACCAATGGGATCCAGCTTCGGCCGCTGATTGTGCTCGTGCCGGGGCAACCAGCGCGCGGCCAGTGCGGCGGCGGCCAGGCCGATCGGCACGTTGATGTAGAAGATGGTCCGCCAGCCCCAGCCGAACAGATTCGCGTTGAGCAGCACGCCGCCGAGGACCTGCCCGGCGACCGAGCCCAGGCCGATGGTCGCGCCATAGGCCGCCATCGCACGCGGGCGTTCGGCGGCCGGGAACAGGGTGTTGATCAGTGCGAGCAGCTGCGGGACCATCAACGCCGCCGTCCCGCCCTGCAGGACCCGGAATGCGACAAGCGCCCAGGCGTTGGGCGCCAGGCCGCACAGCAGCGACACCGCGCCGAACGCGAGCATGCCCAGGATGAACATGCGCCGATGTCCGTGCAGGTCGCCCAGGCGTCCGCCGGTGATCAAGGCCGAGGCGAAGGCGAAACCGTAACCGCCGATGATCAATTCGAGTGCGGACTGGCTGGTGTGCAGGTCGTGTTGCAGGGACGAGGCCGCGATGTTGACGACGAACCAGTCGAACATCGCCATGAACATCGCGGACAGGATGACCGGCAGCACTCGCCAGCGGCCGGGGAACGCAGCCGCGTCGCCCGTCGTTCCGGCGTGCTCGCGGCCGGAATCCGCGGCGGGGATCGCGCCGGCTGGTGTACCGGGCCGACGAGCGGCCGACGGACCCGCGGCTGGGATGGGCATACCGGGGTTGTGTGATTCGCCGCGTGCTGATGAGGCGGTACTGGTTTCGATCGTGGACACGTCGGTCTCCCGGAATCGGAGGTGGATGTGTGTCGCGCCGCGCTGCGCGGGGAGTGGAGCGTTCCCGGGGGCTGTAACTAACTAGTTGGTTGAAACTATTCCAGCCTGTCCCGAAACTTGTCAACCAATTGGTTGGTTAGACTCGATACATGGCAGCGACAAGAGATCCGGAGGCAACCAAGGCCCGCATCTTCGAGGCCGCCATCCACGAATTCGCGGCCTACGGGATCGCCGGGGCGCGGGTGGACCGCATCGCCCGCAACGCCAACGCCAACAAGCAGCTGATCTACGCCTACTTCGGCGATAAGCAGCAGCTGTTCCGTCAGGTGCTGGAGAAGGTGATGCTCGACGTGGCCGAGGCGGTACCCGTCGACATGGAGAACCTGGACGACTGGGTGGACGGTCACCTCGACTACCACCACGCCCATCCGGAATTCCTGCGGTTGCAGATGTGGGAGATGCTGGAACTGGGCCCCGACGAGATCGTGTCCGGCCCGGCGCGCGCCAGTCGCTACCGGAACAAGGTCGTCGCGGTCGAGGCCGCGCAGGACCGCGGCGCCGTCCGCGGCGACATGCCTCCCGCCTACCTACTGGCGCTGATGACGGCCATGGTCAACTACATCGAGGTCTTGCCCCAATACGGGCGATTCATGCTCGGCGAAGACGCCGACCCGGAGCTTTGGCGGAGCTGGGTGAAGTTCGCCGTGCACCGGCTCGCCCAGGTCGAGGACTCAACAGCGACAACGCAAGAGGCGGAGTCGCAGAACGAGCACTGAGACTCGGCGGTCGTCCCCAGGTCATCGGCGCTCGAACGGCCCGGGCTTGTCGAAACCGCCGCCGCCCCGAATCGCCCCGGGCCCGAATGCCGGTTCGGGCCTCCGCCATCCAAGCGAACGACCTGACGGTCGTTCAGGGTCGGGTGGTGAGTACTTCGGTGTGGTCGCCGTCGACCACGATCGCGTCCTCGTCGGTGAGTGCCCAGTGGGGGATGCCCTCGGTGCGAAGGTGTTCGGCCAGGCGGTCGCAGATGCCGTCCGGGTCGGTGGCGGGGGAGGCGACGTGGGGGACGATGGGACGGTCGACCAATCCCAATCCGTCCCACTGCGATTCGATGCCGCAGGTGGGGAGCACCTCGGCGGGGTCGTCGGCCGCTTCTATTCCGTGTAGGTCGGGGGTCAGCAGACATGCGCCGGCGCTGTAGCCCGCGTAGGCCAGGGCGTCGTCGGCCAAGAGTTCGGGGAGCACCAGATCGGCGCCGCTGCGGGCGAATTGGGCGCGCAGTACGAAGGTGTTGCCGCCGCGCACCCAGACCAGCGGGTAGGCGCGCAGGGCCTTCTCCAGTTCGGCTGTCCGGCCGATGTATTCGCGCAGATCCAGCACGTCCGGGCGGAATCCCGCGCGGCGCAGCGGTGTCAGATCGCTGGCCACCGCGCCGGCCCAGGCCGCGGGCCAGGAGTCGCAGGCATTCGGGATCACCGCCACCGGGCCCGGTTCGCCCACGAGTGCGGCGAATCGGTCGTAATGCGCGCCGAAACGGTAGCTGGACAGGAACAGTCGCATCGGCGCGTCACATGGTGAAGCGGAGGTTGTCGACCAGGCGTCGACCGAGTTCTCGATCGCCGCCGAGGGTGATCTCACCGGAATGCTCCGCTGCCGTGGTGCGGCCGCCACGCAGGCGGGCGAACAGACCGGACGGCATGGCGATGTGCACAGTTGCGGGAGCGTCGAAGTCGTCTACCAGCGCGGCCCGGCCATCGACCGCCAGGCGCACGCGCCGGGCCTCGGGGCCGGTGAGCTCGAATTCGATCCGCGAGCCGTCGGGCGCCTGCGCACCCTTGACCGCGGCGCGCCCGAGGGTCGGCGTCAGCTCGCCGAAGGCGAATTCCGCACGCGGCCCGCCCTCCTCGACGGCGACACCGAGCGCGTCGGCGATATCGAGTTCGTGCATCCAGCAGTCGAACTGCCGGATCCGCATGAACCTGCCGTAGGACACCTCGCCGATCGGTGAGGGGCCCGGGCGCTCCCACTTCTCGTCGGTGAACGCGGCCAGGGCCTTCCGGCGCCGGTCGGTGACCTCGCGGAACGCGGCCAGCAATTGCTCACCCGACAGCGGGCGCAGCGAGGCGACCCATGCCTCGTTCATCGCGCCGGTCGGGTTGTGCACGTGCGGCAGTTCGGACACTTCGGCATCGGCCTGCGGTATCGGCTCGCCCAGCAGGATTCGTTCGGTGCCCACCACGTGAGCCAGCACGTCGAAGACGGTCCATCCGGGCAGCGGGGACGATGTACGCCATCGGCTTTCGTCGAGGCCCGCCACCAGGCGATCCAGCGCGTCCCACTGGTCCGAGAGCGCGGCGGTGAGTGCGGCGCGGTCCGTCATGCGCGGGGCTCCTTGTCTACAGTGCTCGTCGCGGCTGGGCTGTCCGCGGTTGTCGTGTGATCCGGACTCGCCGCGTCCGTCCCGCCGGCGGCGGCCGGAGTGTCGGAGGGGCTGTCCTCCTCGGCGGCGAGCCGGTCCAGTCCACCGCGAATGGCCGCGGCCGTGGTTCGCGGATCGGGCTGCTTGCCCACTCGGCCGCGAAACAGCATGCCGGTGGCGAAGCTTCGGATGTCTCCGCTGTGTCGCGGCACCACGTGCAGGTGGACATGATGCACGGTCTGGAACGCCGACTCGCCGTCGTTGAGGATCAGATTCGCGCCGTCCGCGCCGAGATCGCTGCGGCGCAACGCCTTCGCCAGTCGATGCCCGAGACCGAACAGCTCCGAACCGAGTTCGGAGTCCAAGTCGTCCAGGTTCGTCGCGTGTCGTTTCGGAATCACCAGCGTATGGCCGCGGGTGATGGGCCGGATGTCCAGGAATGCGCAGAGCACCTCGTCGTCGTGGATCTTGGTCGCGGGCGCGATACCCGAGGCGATCCCGCAGAAGATGCAGCTACTCACGCTGCCGACATTACGGTGTACGACCCCTGCGCGACAGTCTCCCGCCGAAGTGTGTCGGCAACGGCGCGTCATCCTATATGTCATGGCAGCATCTGTCGTCAACCTTGAACTATTGGGGCGAAACGGGAGGAATTTCACACATCCATGTGACGTTGATCTCCGCTACGCTCACCGACAACCCGGAATGTGATCTAGATTCCACAGAACTTACCATTGAGTAAGTTAGGGGTCGCCGAAGCGGGATGGTACGGCCCACCATAGAGGTAGGGCCCGCACACCATGACGAGTAAGGAAGTTGACCAGTGGAGACAACGCAGAACGCAGACGCGGCCGTGCCGCGTACGCGGGTCGGTGTCGTACGGGAGACCAACGTCGACGAACGCCGGGTCGCGTTGGTGCCCAAGATCATCCCCAGTCTGCTGAAGTACGGCGTGGACGTGGTCGTCGAATCCGAGGCCGGAGCCGGTGCGCTGATCCCCGACGCCGCATACGCCGAGGCGGGTGCGACGATCGGCGATGCGTGGAACGCCGAGGTGGTCGTGAAGGTCGCGCCGCCCAGTGATACCGAGCTCGCGAAACTGTCCGCCGGCCAGACGCTCATCGGCTTCCTCGCGCCGCGCAACGCGGACAACAAGATCGGCGCGCTGCGCGAGGCGGGCGTGCAGGCCTTCGCGGTCGAGGCGATTCCGCGCATCTCCCGCGCACAGGTGATGGATGCGCTGTCCTCCCAGGCGAATGTGGCCGGGTACAAGGCGGTGCTGCTGGCCGCCTCGGAGTCCACTCGCTTCTTCCCGATGCTGACGACCGCCGCGGGCACGGTGAAACCGGCGACCGTGCTGGTGCTCGGCGTGGGCGTCGCGGGCCTGCAGGCCCTGGCGACCGCCAAGCGCCTCGGCGGGCGGACCACCGGATACGACGTGCGGCCCGAGGTCGCCGACCAGGTCCGCTCGGTCGGTGCGCAGTGGCTCGATCTGGGTATCGACGCCGCCGGCGAGGGCGGTTACGCGCGGGAGCTCACCGAGGAGGAGAGGGCCCAGCAGCAGCAGGCGTTGGAAAACGCCATCAAGGGCTTCGACGTGGTGATCACCACCGCGCTGGTGCCCGGCCGGCCCGCGCCGAGGCTGGTCACCGCCGCCGCGGTGGAGGGGATGAAGCCGGGCAGCGTGATCGTGGATATGGCCGGCGAGACCGGCGGCAACTGCGAGCTCACCGAGCCGGGCAAAACCGTTGTCGTGCACGACGTCACGATCGCCTCGCCGCTGAATCTGCCCGCCACGATGCCCGAACACGCCAGTGAGCTGTACTCGAAGAATATCGCGGCCCTGCTGGAACTGATGCTGGTCGACGGAAAGCTCGCGCCCGACTTCGGCGATCAGGTACTCGCCGATTCCTGCGTGACCCGCGTCGTGCAGCCGGCCCCGGGCCCCGATGAGACGACCGCCGCGCCGGCCCGGTCCGCGGACTCGGGCGAGGTAAGCGCGGCCGACAAGGAGCAGAGCTGATGTATACCGACCTGCTGGCGAATATCGCGATTCTGGTGCTGTCCGGATTCGTCGGTTTCGCCGTCATCTCCAAGGTCCCGAACACCCTGCACACCCCGCTCATGTCGGGTACCAACGCGATTCACGGCATCGTCGTGCTGGGCGCGCTGGTGACCCTCGGCAACGTGCAGCACCCGTCGGTGCTCACGCAGATCATCCTGTTCGTGGCCGTGGTGTTCGGGACGCTGAACGTCATCGGCGGTTTCGTGGTCACCGACCGGATGCTGGGCATGTTCAAGGGCAAGAAGGCCGCGCCGGAAAAGGCTGGTAAGTGATGCACACCTTCGACAACATCAGCTATCTGGTCAACGGCCTCTACATCATCGCGTTCGCGATGTTCATCTACGGCCTGATGGGCCTGACCGGACCCAAGACCGCGGTGCGCGGCAACAAGATCGCCGCTGTCGGCATGTTCATCGCCGTGGTCGCGACGCTGATCTCGGTGCGGCACACCAGCAACTGGATCCTGATCGTGGCGGGCATCATCGTCGGTGTGCTGCTGGGCGTTCCGCCCGCGCGGTTCACCAAGATGACCGCGATGCCGCAGCTGGTGGCCGCGTTCAACGGCGTCGGCGGCGGTACGGTCGCTCTCATCGCATGGTCGGAATTCCTGAATTCCCATGGCTTCTCACACTTCGACGAGCAGCCGACCGTGCACATCGTGATCGGTTCGCTGTTCGCGGCGATCATCGGCTCGATCTCGTTCTGGGGTTCGCTGATCGCCTTCGGCAAGCTCCAGGAGATCCTCCCGGGCCGCCCGATCGGCGTCGGTAAGTTGCAGCAGCCGCTGAACCTGTTGCTGTTCCTGGGCGCCATCGCGTGCGCGGTGGTGATCGGCGTCGGCGCGACGAAACACGGTGTGTCCCAGCTGTGGATGATCGCGGTCCTGGTGCTGGCCGGTGTGCTGGGCCTGATGATGGTGCTGCCGATCGGCGGCGCCGATATGCCCGTGGTGATCTCGCTGCTGAACGCCCTGACCGGATTGTCCGCCGCGGCAGCGGGTCTGGCGCTGAACAATACGGCGATGATCGTGGCCGGCATGATCGTCGGCGCCTCGGGTTCGATCCTGACCAACCTGATGGCCAAGGCGATGAACCGGTCCATTCCGGCGATCATCGCGGGCGGATTCGGTGGCGGTGGAACGGCTCCCGGCGCGGGCGGTGGAGAGCAGAAGCAGGCCAAGGCGACCAGCGCGGCCGACGCCGCGATCCAGATGGCCTACGCCAATCAGGTGATCGTGGTGCCCGGCTACGGTATGGCCGTGGCCCAGGCCCAGCACGCGGTCAAGGAAATGGCGAATCTGCTGGAGGCCAAGGGTGTCGAGGTCAAGTACGCCATTCACCCGGTCGCGGGTCGTATGCCCGGCCATATGAATGTGCTGCTGGCCGAGGCCGAGGTCTCCTATGACGCGCTCAAGGAGATGGACGACATCAACGGCGAATTCAGCCGTACCGACGTAGCCCTGGTGATCGGCGCGAACGACGTCACCAACCCGGCGGCCCGGGAGGACTCCTCGAGCCCGATCTACGGCATGCCGGTGCTCAACGTCGATCAGGCGAGGTCGGTGATCGTGCTGAAGCGTTCGATGAACTCCGGCTTCGCGGGCATCGACAACCCGCTGTTCTACGCCGACCACACCTCGATGTTGTTCGGCGATGCGAAGAAGTCGGTCGGTGCGGTGACCGAGGAGCTCAAGGCCCTGTAATCGTTCGCTGTACTGCGCGGCCCGCACCACCAGGTGCGGGCCGCGCGTCTGTCCGCACCTGGTGGCGCGGGCACTAGGCCGGCAAGCTAGGTCCACGCTGTGCGGCTGAATCGTATTGTGTGGGAATGTCCGGAAATTCTGTGGAAGACCCGGAAACCTCCTGTGAGAAGGGAAAAGGTCGTTCCGGTGGGTGCTTGCCCGGATTTAGGATGACGTGACGGTCGCAATGGCCGTTTCTGATTCTGATGACAGAAGGAATCCCGGTGAAACACAAGGTAATTGGCGGTGTGCTGGCTGCGGCGGCCGTGGGTGCGATGACGACCACCTCGTTCGCGGGTGTAGCGAGCGCCGCACCGATCGCGTCGGTGCATCAGCAGCAAGGCCCCGACAGCAACGACTGGCGAGGCGGCGGCGCCCCCGCCGGAATCGACCGGCACTGTGACCGTAATGGCAACTGGCACAACAGCAACAACGATCGTGGCGGTCATCGCGATGCCCGCTGTCGTGCGTGGTGACAACGGTAATGAGCCGGTGAGGTCCGTTCACGCTGTGTGACGGGTTTCGCCGGTAGAGGCGCCGGTGAACCCGCATTCGCGGGTTTGCCGGTACCTCTGTTCTCCAGGCATGAACAGAATTCGGCATATCTGAATCATTTCGGCCGAATTGCCGCTGCTGGAGTGAATTCGGCGTTTCGTGGATCAGGCGAAAAGAACGCAGGTCGGGGTCGGCGAATTCAGGGTGCCCGAGGGTGGGTGGGGTAGTCCGGTTGTCGGGTCCAGATCGAGCCAGGTGATTGAATTCGATTTCTGGTTCGATGAATACAATCGCCGGCCGTCGGGGGACAACGTGAGATCGCGCGGGAATTTTCCGCCGCACGGTGTGGCGCCCAGCGGAGCGAGCAGATCGCCGAGGATGGCGAAGGTGGCGATGTTGTCGTGGCCGCGGTTGGCCAGGTACAGCAGTCGCCCGTCGCGGGAGATCACCGGCTCGGACGGATAGTTGCGATCACCCCCGCCGTTGACATCGGCGGGCAGGCTCCGGCCCGGACGTAGCTCGCCGGTGTCGGAGCGCCAATCACATACGGTCACAGTCGAATTCACCTCGTTGGCCAGGTAGACGCGCCGACCGTCGGGATGGAAGGACAGATGCCGCGGACCGCTGCCGGGCGTCATCGCCACCTGTGCGTGCCGGTGCAGCTTTCCGTCCGTGAGCTGGTAGACGTATACCGCGTCGACGCCGAGGTCGACCGCGAGCACCCAGCGGCCGGAGGGATCGAACAACACCTGGTGGGAATGCGGACCGGGTGTGCGATCGGAGTCGGCCGGGCCGCTGCCGGTGTGCTGCGCGACGTCGCTCACCGCGCCGAGCGAGCCGTCCTGGTTCACGCTCAGCACGCTGACACTGCCCGAGACGTAGTTCGCGGTCAGCACATGTCGTCCGTCGGGGGCGACACACAGATGTGTAGGTCCTTCTCCATGTACCGCAACGGTATTGAGCACTCGGGGTCGTGCGCCCCGCAGATCCACGGCCGTGGCCGAGCTCGCGGCCGTCCCCTCGTCGACCGCGTAGAGGAACCGGTGATCGGGTGAGAATGTCAGGAACGACGGGTCCGGCACGTTCAGTACGCCGTCCACGGCGAGCGTACCGGTGCCGGAATCGACTGTGCCGAAACCGATTCCACGCCCAGTGCCCTGAGTCGTGTAACAGCCGACGAAAGCGCGGGTGCTCGTCGCCGCGTTCGCCGCCGCCGGGCGTAACAGCCCACCCGTTACCACCGCACCCGCTCCCACGGCTCCAACTCCGAGGAACCGCCTGCGTCCCATCTCGATATCGCGCACGTCGAACTCCTTCCGTACCACGATATGTTCTCGTGTTCGCGACAGAATGACTCACGTGACACAGGTTCGCAAGGGGTGCAATCTATATTGCATAATTTGCAATAGCTACCGGCTGTGGTTGCAGGATAGGCTTCACCCGTACCGATTCGATGGCTCGGATGCTCATATAAAGGGGCGATTATGACGCTCAGGGAAAAAATCAATCTTCCGGCGGGCATCGATGATTCGATGGTCTTCGGAACGCCGTATCAAACCCCGGACGGGGCGACCATCATCACCGTCGCCCGGCCGGGCGGCCGATTTCGTCCGGGGTTGCGGCCGCTGGGCATCGTGGTAGTGCAGGGCCGGGACTCCAAATGGATTGCCACGAAGGACGAATCGCTGCTCGCCTTCGTCGGCGTGCTGACCGGCCTCGTCGCCGCGACCTTGTCCACCGTCGCGGTGGTGCGGCGTCCGCCGTGGCCCGACACGCATATCTCGCTCACCGGCGACCGATGACGCGACGCGCGCTTGTCGGCACCCCGTGAACGGTGACGTCGCGGGTATCTTGCCAGCGGCGTCACGTCGTATTCACATGGTTTTGAGCGTGCCGCCGTCGATGACGACGTCCGCGCCGATGATGTTGGCCGACTGCCCCGAGACCAGGAACGCGACCAGTGACCCGACCTCCTCGGGCTCGGTGATCCGGTCGGAGGTCATGCCGAAATTCCGAGTAATGCTCGCCAGGAACTCCTCGTGCCCGACCCCGCTGGCCGCGGCCAGTTTGGCGCCGAAACCATTGGGATCACGCCAGATCGAACTGCCTGTCACGCCCGGCGACACGGTATTGACACGCACGCCCTGCGGCCCGAACTCCTCGCTGATCCGCTTGCTGAAGGAGGTCAGGGCCGCTTTGGCCTCGCTGTATCCGGTCGGACCGACCGCGGGCAGGCGGGAGTTGATCGAGGAGATGTTGACGATCGAACCGCGTCGTTCGATCAGGCTCGGCAGCGCCGCCCGGCTGGCGCGGACCGCGCTCATGACGTTGAGTTCGAACAGGTCGAGCCACTGGTCGTCGGCGATGTCCAGGAAGCTGCCGAGTTGGAAGCGCTCGGCGTCGCCGCCGCCGACATTGTTGACCAGAATGTCGAGGCCGCCCAGTTCCGTCAGTGCCGTATCGATCAGGGTGGTTACCCCTTCGGCCGTGCCGAGATCGGCGGAAACCGCTGCGACGGAGGCTTTTTCGAGTTCCGGTGTGACCGTCCGGGCACCGCCGACCACGCGGACGCCCTCGTCGGTGAGCGCCTGTGCGATGGCCAGCCCGATGCCGCGGCTGGCGCCGGTGACGACCGCGGTCTTTCCAGCAAGGTCGAGATCCATGATTTCTCCTTTTTTGAACAGTAGGTCAAAAATTAGGGCAGCCGACAACACTGCGGTGGACGATGTGGGGAAATGCTTGCTGGGGAAGGGGATTCAGAGAGTGGTCAGTGCGGTATCGATGATGCGGTGCAGGACCCGCCGGTCGTAGCTCTTGGCCATGATGCGCAGTCCGGCGACGGTGTTCATGAGGAATTCCGCCGCGACGCGCGGGTCGGTGTCGCGAGACACGTCGCCGTCGCGGCGGCCCTGGTCGATGCGGCCGGCCAGAATGGTCAGGTTGCGTTCGGTGATGGTCCGCAGGAGGCGGTCGATCTCGGCATCGCGTCCGCCCAGTTCCAGCGCGGTGTTGGCGACCAGGCAGCCGCGCGCCGGATCGTCCGTATCCGAGTCGGCCAGGTTGCGCAGATAGTCGCCGATGACCTCTCTGGTGCTCCCCGGACGGGACATGAAGTCGGTGGTCATCTCGGCCCCCATCCGGTCGTAGCGGTCCAGTGCCCGCTCGAACAGCTCTCGCTTACTGCCGAAAGCGTTGTAGAGGCTGCCCTTGGCGATCCCGGTGCACTCGGCGAGCTGCGCGGGGGAGGTGTTGGCGTATCCGTTGATCCAGAACGCCTCCATCGCGCGCTCGACGACGTCCTCGTCCTCGAAGGCGCGTGGTCTACCCATGAGAGGAACGATAATTGTTCTAGACCCATAGGTCAAGAACTGGTCCGGACGATGCGCGCGCAGGCCGCACACGTCAGGATCAGCACCAGCGGGAAGGCCAATGCCGCGGTGAGCGAGCTCAGTGTGGACAACCAGCCGATCACCGACGGTCCGGCGAGGAAGCCGAGATAACCGAGGCTGAAGACTCGGGACATGTCGGTCGCCGCCGTATCGGTGCCGAGATTACCTGCGGCGCTGAAGATCTGAGGGACGCCGCCGGACAACCCGACGCCGAGCAGTGCCCAGCCGAGCAGGGTGGTCGGCACCCACGGTGAGGCGATGACGAGCGCCAGCCCGGCCGCGGCCAGCAGTGCGCCCCAGCGCACGATCGCGACCCGGCCGAAACGAGCGCTGATCCGGTCGGCGGTGAACCGGCCCGCGGTCATCGTCGCGGCGAACGCGCCGTAGGCCAGCGCGGCGGTCGCATTGCTGACGCCGAGGTGCTCGCGCACCTGCAGGGCACTCCAATCGTTGGCGGTGCCCTCGGTCATCAGAAACGCGAACGCGATCGCCGCGAGCGCGAAAACCTTGCGGGTGGCGGACTTTCGAGGACCACTCGCGATCGGTGCCGTGGAGGGCAGCGAATCGCGCGGCGGCCCGGCAGCGGTCGCAGGTGCGACGCGCGGCAGCAGCCTGGTCGCGGACAGCCCGAGAGCAACGAGCGAGACGATGCCCACGCCGAGCATGGTGGTGCGCAGATCCCAGTCGCGATGCATCGTCGCCGCACCCATCAGTGACCCGATGAACCCGCCGCAGGACCACAGCGCATGGAATGCCGACAGGATCGGCCGCCCGTAATTCCGCTCGACCTGCACCGCCTGGGCGTTCATCGACACGTCCAAGGCTCCGTTGCCCGCGCCGAACGCCACCAGAGCCACGCCGAGCGTCACCGGTCCGGTGGCCAGCGAGGGGCCGGCTACCGTCAGCGATATCCAGACCCCCGCCGTGGCCACCAGCGCCCGGCTGCCGAATCGATCGGCGAGCGGCCCGGCCGCCTGCATCCCCGCGATACCCCCGAGTGCCATCAGCAGGATCAGCATCCCGAGGGTGGCGTGGGACACCCCCGTCCGCTGGCTGATCGCCGGAATGTGCACCACCCACATGGAACACAGAAATCCGTTGAGCCCGAACACCGCGAACACCGCGGCGCGTGCGGTCCGAATCGGAGGAGCAAGCGTCGAGGCACCCATTGACCCGACGGTACCGGCCATTGATGCCGATAGCCCCTCGTTTCCCCGCCCTTCGCGACCTCCTCGACGCGGCGGGACCAGGTTCCGAACCTTCTGTGATCCCCCCTCCTTCTCGAATCCAATTGTATTCCGCCGCACCGACAATTTCCGGCCCCTATATTCGGGGCTGCGGGATTGGGGGATACCGCCTGCGTCCGGCCCGGCGAGTCCCCCTCGAGGTCCGAGCGGACTCGGCTCGAGCGACTGACTATTGTCTTGGCGTGACTACTGCGCAGGATTACCCGGTGCTCTGGCCGGTGCCGACACGGTGGGCCGACAACGACCACTACGGGCATGTCAACAACGTGACCTACTACTCGTACTTCGACACCGCGGTCAATGCCTGGTTGATCCACGCCACCGGCACCGATATCCGGGACTTGGCCGCCATCGGGTTGGTCGCGCAGACCTCCTGCCAATTCCTCGGCTCACTCAGCTTCCCGGATCAGCTGCGCGTCGGGTTGCGGATCAGCCGGCTCGGGCGCTCCAGCATCACCTACGAGCTGGCCATCTTCCGCGAGGACGGCGACGCGCTGGAACTGGCCGCCACCGGCGGTTTCGTACACGTCTACGTCGACAGCGAAACCCGCAGGTCGGTCGAGATCCCGGCCGTGATCCGCGAGGCGGCCGCGGCGCTGGTCGTCGCGCCCGCGACCGGCTAGACCCGGCCCAGCAGGGTCAGCGGGTCCTCCAGCAGGGAGGCGACCGTGGCCAGGAATCGGGCTCCCAGCTCGCCGTCGATCATTCGGTGGTCGAAGCTCACCCCCAGTGTGGTGACCCAGCGTACGGCTATCTCGTCGCGATAGACCCAGGGGCGCTTGCGAATCGAGCCCAGGCACATGATCGCCGCCTCGCCCGGATTGACCAGCGGTACGCCGACGTCGACGCCGAAGACGCCCACATTGCTGATGGTGAACGTGCCGCCGCGCAGATCGGCCGGGGTCGCGGATCCGGCACGGGCGATATCGGCGACCCAGCCGATCTCCCGGCACAGCTCACGCAGGCTCAGGGTGTGCGCATCCTTGATGTTCGGCACCAGCAGGCCCCGATCGGTGGCCACCGCGATGCCCAGATTCACATAGTGCTTCGTGATGATCTGCTTGTTCTCCTCGTCCCAGAACGAGTTGATGTCCGGGAACTCCGCCATCGCCGCGACCGTCGCCTTGGCCACCAATGCCAGCGGGGTCAGGGTCTGGCCGGTGAACGAGTCGGTGCCGCGCAGATGGTCCAGCAGTTCCATCGATGCGGTGAAATCGGTCGAGACGAACGCGCTGGCCTGTGGAATCGTGCGGGCGCTCGCCACCATCGCGGCGGCGGTGCGCTTACGAATCCCGGTGACGGGGGTGCTGGTCTCGCCCGTGGTGGGCACGGGACGGATGATGCCGCCGTCCGGGCGCATGGCCGGCACCGGTGGCGGGCTCGGACGCGGGAGATTGGGTGCCGGGGGGTCCTGCTCGTCGATCCGGTTGTTCGGCTGCGAGACCGGCACCGCGTGCCGCACATCCTCGACGGTGACCGCGCCGCCCGGGCCGGAGCCGGCCACGAAGGCGAGGTTGATGCCGAGTTCGCGGGCCAGTTTCCGGGCGCCCGGGGTGGCCGACGGGCGATCCGGATAGGCCGGGGCGACAGCCGGGGTTTTCACCGCGGCCCGGGCGCGGCGCGTGCTGGACTCGACTTCCGGACCGTATCCGACCAGCACCGACTGACGTTCGGGCTGTTCATCGGCCGCGAGGGCATCGTGCGCCGGGATCGCGTCGGTGCGCGCGGGCGCGGTGCTCTGTTGGTCGGCCTGCACCCGGAACAGCGGCGCGCCCACCGCGACCGTATCGCCCGGCTGGGCCAGCAGTTCGGTGACCCGGCCCGAGAACGGGCTCGGCAGGGCCACCTGGGCCTTGGCCGTCTCCACCTCGGCGATGGTCTGGTTGAGCTCCACCGTGTCGCCGACGGCCACCGCCCAGGAGACCAGTTCGGCCTCGGTCAAACCCTCTCCGAGGTCGGGTAGTCGGAACTCGAGTACGTTGTCTGCTTCCAACGGGCACCTCTGTCTCAGCGGGGACGGTGAGCCGGCGGAGCGTGCGGAGCCGGCGGGGTGGGTAAGCTCAGTCAGGCGGCCAGTGTGCGATCGACCGCGTCCAGAATGCGGTCGGGGTCGGGCAGGTGGTGCCGTTCGAGCTTAGCCGGGGGATAGGGGATGTCGAAGCCTCCGACGCGCAGGACAGGCGCCTCCAACTGGTAGAAACAGCGTTCGGAGATCCGTGCGGCGATCTCCGCGCCCAGTCCGGCGAAGACGGGCGCCTCGTGCGCGACGATCAGCCGTCCGGTCCGGCGCACCGACTCCTCGACGGTGTCGAAGTCGATGGGCGACAGGCTCCGCAGATCGATCACCTCCAGCGAACGACCCTCCACCGCCGCGATTTCCGCGGCCGTCAGCGCGGTGCGCACCATGCCGCCGTAGGCGACGACCGTCGCATCCGTGCCCTCGCGGCGGATGCGTGCCCGGTCCAGCGGATAGGGATCGGCGTCCAGCGCGGCGAAATCCACCTCCTCCTTGTCCCAGTAGCGGCGCTTGGGCTCGAAGAAGATGACCGGATCGTCCAGCGAAATGGCTTGGCGGATCATCGAATAGGCGTCGGCGGGGGTGCTCGGCGAGACCACACGCAGCCCCGCGGTATGCGCGAAATACGCCTCCGGCGATTCGGAGTGGTGCTCCACCGAGCCGATGCCGCCGCCGAACGGAATGCGAATCGTGATGGGCGCGCGGACCTTTCCCTGCGTGCGGAAGTGGATCTTGGCCACCTGGGACACGATCTGATCGAAGGCCGGATAGACGAATCCGTCGAACTGGATCTCGCACACCGGCCGGTAGCCGCGTAGCGCCATGCCGAAAGCCGTTCCGACGATGCCGGATTCGGCCAGTGGCGTGTCGATGACGCGGTTGTTGCCGAAATCCTTCTGCAGCGTGTCGGTGACCCGGAAGACGCCGCCGAGGCGGCCGATGTCCTCGCCCATCAGCACGACCTTGGGATCGTCCTCGAGGGCCCGGCGCATTCCCGTGTTGAGTGCGGCGGCGAAGGTGGTCGTCACAGGTCCGCTCCCTTCAGGTAGGCCGCGTACTCCCGGCGTTCGGCGTCGATCAGCGGATGTTCGGTGGTGTAGACGTGCTCGAACAGCTCCATCGGATCGGGGTCGGGCATCTCGATGGTGGCGGTGCGCAGCCGGGTACCGACCTCGTCGGAACGGGCGCGGACTCGCTGCTCGAATTCGCTGTCCCACAGTTCTTCCCGCTCCAGCAGTCGGCGTAGCCGGTCGATCGGATCGCGCTGTTGCCACAGCTCTGTCTCGGCGGCGGTGCGGTAGCGGGTGGGGTCGTCGGCGGTGGTGTGCGGGCCCATCCGGTAGGTGATCGCCTCGATGAACGACGGGCCGCCGCCCGCCCGCGCCCGCGCGACCGCCTGCCTGGTCACCGCGAGCACCGCCAGCGCGTCGTTGCCGTCGACCTGGACGCCGGGAATGCCGTATCCGTAGGCGCGGCGCGCGATGGGTGTGGCGCTCTGCACCCGCACCGGCGCGCTGATGGCCCACTGATTGTTCTGACAGAAGAACACGACCGGTGCGCTCCACGACGCGGCGAATCCGAGTGCCTCGGCGATATCGCCCTGACTGGTCGCGCCGTCGCCGAAATAGGTGATCACGGCGATCTCCGCGCCGTCCAGATGCGCGGCGTAGGCGTATCCGGTGGCGTGCAGACCCTGCGCGCCCACCACGATCGCGGGATTGGTCATGTTGATCTCGGCCGGATCCCAGCAGGAGTGCGCGGCGCCGCGCCACAGGCGGGTGATCTGGGCCGGGTCCACGCCGCGCTGGTAGGCGACGCCGGCCTCGCGGTAGCTGCAGAACACGTAGTCGTCGGCGCACAGGGCGTGCGCGGAACCGATCTGTGCGGCCTCCTGCCCCAGCAGCGGCGCCCACAGGCCGAGCTGGCCCTGACGCTGCAGTGCCGTCCCCTCGGCGTCGATGCGGCGGGCGACGACCATGTCCTCGTACAGTTGCCGCAACTTGTCGGGCCCGACGTCGGCGACCAGTGCCGCGTGCTCGCGGTCCAGGACGCGGCGGCCGTCGGGCTGGACGAGCTGGACCGGGTAGGAGACCCGATCAGGGACGGCTGCGGCCCAGGTCATCGTGGGTAGCCGGGTGGACGTATCGGACATGGCCCCTGCCTTTCTGAACAACTGCCTTGGTCGAAACAGCTGCCGTTCTGTTCATCGCCGGTCCGGGGTCTCCGCGCCGGGCGACGGGCGTCGAGTGCTCTACCTCACAGCATCCACGATAGGGCGATCTGCGCAAGTACTGACACGCCAACTGGTCAGAATGCTCGATATGGAGCGGGTGCGGGCTGTCATACTGCGAAGTATGTCCAGTGGAGAACCTGTCGGAGCCGTCGTCGACGCAACGGATGCGCGACTGTTACTGGAGCTGGTCGCCAACCCGCGCGCGACCGGGGTCGAGCTGGCCACCCGGCTCGGCCTGTCGCGCAACACCGTGCAGGCGCGGCTGGCCCGCTGGGAGGCGGCCGGTGTGCTGGCCGGATTCGATCGCCGCGTCGACCCGCGTGCTCTCGGCTATCAGTTGGACGCCTTCGTGGCGGTGGTGGTGGATCAGCACCGGCTCGACGCGGTGGTCGCCGAGCTGGCCGAGGTGCCAGAGGTGACCGAGGTGTGCGGCATGACCGGGCTGACCGACCTGACCGTGCGTGTCGTCGCCCGCGACGCGGACGATCTGTATCGGGTCGCCGGCCGCATCCTGAAGATCCCGGGTGTGGAACGCACCAATATGGCCCTGGTGATGCAGCAACTGGTGGGTCCACGCACCGCGCCGTTGCTCAGACGACTATCACGCGGAAATGGCGCCGCACGTCAGGATTCCCCGCGCACACCGGGATCGTCCCAGCGTTGATGCGTCGGCATCCCGGGGTGTTGCGGGTTGTCGCTCCGGCACGCCGACCGGAGTCCCGGGACCAGAATGTGGATCTCGGCCACCGGCATGCTGGGGATGAGTGTCAGCGTGACACCCGAGATCGGATGCCCGCGCGAGCAGCGTCCGGCAGCTGATCGAGCGGCCGTTCGCGGTTGTGTGCAGGTGGGGATGGCAGGGATCACTCGCTGGGGATGGCGTGGGCGCGTGTGGCTGTGGCCGGGAGGGCGCCCTTGCTG
>NZ_JAGPOX010000148.1 GCF_019038435.1 Nocardia alni | reverse complement strand
GTCCCGCAGGCCACACCGCCCGTCGCATGGAACGTGCTGGAACTCATGACGGTGATGGTGGTCTCGGTAATCGCGAGCGTCCGCTTGAAGCCCGCACGGCGCGGCTCCCGAGGGAACTCGTAACCCGCACCTCAGCGCATCTGATTATGCTTGCGCCACCAATTCAGCACGGCCGAAGCACCGTTCGGCCAGAGTGCCACCACCACGTCGGGCAGCGTCTCGGTCGGTGCGCGTCGCGGGCGGGGTTCGTAATGGACGGCCCAGCTTATGCCAAGCGCTGCCCGCGGCGTCGTGCCATCAGGGCGGCGATCTCTTCGGATGTCGAGTACTCGTCCGTTTCCTGCGATTCCCGGATATCTGCGACGGTCGAGGCGTCGGAGAGGACGTCGAGCGTTTCGCGCATAGACTCGTACTCTGCCATCGACCGGATGACGGCCTCCGGTCTGTCGTCACGTGTGATGGTGTAGCTGGCGTGCCTACTATGTCGGCCGGGTGAAATAGGGGTGGGGGTGCGCCGGCCTGTCGCGCCGATGGCGGCGCTACAGCTGGACAGCGGTTGCTGTCGACCAGCACGATGGGATGCGTGGTTCAGATGACGCGTTTCGCGCGCTTTTCGCTCGGGCACTTTCCTACACCCCTAGAGCCGCTGGAGCGGTTGACCGCGCGGTTGCGCGAGAGGCAGTCGGGGGTGCCGAATTTGTGGGTCAAGCGGGACGACTGTACCGGGCTGGCTACGGGTGGGAACAAGACGCGGAAGCTCGAGTTTCTGGTTGGTGATGCGCTGGCTCAGGGGGCCGACGTGCTGATTACGCAGGGGGCTACGCAGTCCAATCATGCGCGGCAGACTGCGGCGGCGGCTGCGCGCGCGGGGATGGGGTGTCAGTTGCTGTTGGAGCGGCGTCAGGTGCGGGACGAGGAGTATGAGCGGTCCGGGAATGTGTTGCTGGACGAGTTGCTCGGGGCTGAGATCGTGGGCAGGCTGCCGTCGGGTACCGATATGCAGGCGGCCATGGAGTCGTTGGCCGATGAGTTGCGTGCCGCGGGGCGTCGGCCGTATGTGATTCCCGGTGGGGGATCGAATCCGATCGGGGCGCTCGGCTATGTGGGGTGTGCGCTGGAGTTGGACGCCGCGCCGATTCCGGTTCACTGGGTGGTGCATGCGACGGGCAGCACCGGGACTCAGGCGGGGCTCGTCGCCGGGCTGCGTGCGGTGAACAGCCCTGCCCGCGTGCTGGGGGTCAGCGTGCGGCAGCCCGAGCAGAAGCAGATCGATGCGGTGCACGACCTCGCGCGACGTACTGGCGAGCTGATCGGGACAGAGGTCGGCCGCGAGGATGTGCTGGTGGACGACCGCTGGGTCGGCGAGGGCTACGGCATTCCGACCGAGTCCATGATCGACGCGCTACGGCTGCTCGCGACCACCGAGGGGATCCTGCTGGATCCGGTGTATTCGGGCAAAGGTTTCGCGGGTCTGCTGGGTGGCATCGCCGAGGGGCGCTTCGCCGAGACCGACAACGTGGTGTTCGTGCACACCGGCGGCGCCGTGGGTTTGTTCGGCTACCGGTCCGCCTTCCAATGACGGCAGGGCTGCCGCTGGTCGGCATCCTCGGTGGCATGGGGCCCGCGGCCACGGCGGAGTTCTACGCGAAACTGATCGCGCGCACACCCGCCGGCCGCGACCAGGACCACCTGCGGGTCGCCATCTGGGCGGACCCGACGGTGCCGGACAGGGTGGCCGCCGTGCTCGACGGCAGCACGGATCCCTACCCCCAAATCCTCTCCGGTGCACTCAAACTCCGCGATCTCGGCGCCACCGTGATCGCAATCCCCTGTCACACAGCACATTTCTTCCTGCCGAACCTGATCGAGGACACCGCAACACCTTTCGTGGACATGGTCGCCGAAACCGCGTCCGCCCTGGTCGGTCACACCGGTCCCATCGCCCTGCTCGGCACCCGCGGCACCCTGGCCACCGGTCTCTATCAGAGTCGGCTCCACGATCTCGATGTCGTCCTCCCGTCGGAGCCCGCACAACAGGAGGTCGACCGGGCCATCGCGGCGGTGAAACGTGCCGACCCACAGGGCGCGGCCACACATCTGGACAACGCACTGTCCGCCCTGAACGCCTCGCTGACAGTGCTGGCCTGCACCGAACTGCCGCTCGCGGCCCGGTATGCGACAACGGATACCGAACTGCTGGACCCGATGGATCTGCTGGCCGACGCGGTGATCCGCGCCTGCAAGTAGGGCACGGGCTTCGGCGGCGCCACGCAAGCGGGACGCCATTCTATTGCGTGGTTACCGAAGATCGGTGGCGTTCAGTCTCTGGTGACATTCAGGGGCGGGAACCGGCGCACCGGGCGGAGGCTGCCGTCAACCGGTGCGATCGAGCTGCTCGACGGCAAACTGCCCGATGAGCTGGACGAGGCCGGTAGCAGCGCGGTGGGAACGATGAGGGTGACGGCGATCCGGCGTGCGGGCATCGAAGATCGCGGCGCTGAGGTGGGGTTGTCAGGTCTAGCAAGGACCGATTCAGCGAGGGTGTGTCTATGATCTGATACAGTACGGAACGTGTCGTTTCGTAATAGTCAATCCGGCGATCAGGTCGCTGAGGTGCGTTCCGGGCGGCCTCGCGACCTGGTGCGTGAGGGCGAGATCCTGGTGTGCGTGCTGGAGTTGCTGGGGGAGGTGGGGTACGACGCGCTGACGTTCGAGGCGGTGGCGCGGCGGGCTCGGGCTTCGAAGGCGACGTTGTATCGGCGCTGGGAGAGCAAGCGGGATATGGTCGTCGCCGCGGTCAAGGCCGGTCCTGCGTCGGGCGCTTCTGCTATCGCGATCGATACCGGCTCACTGCGTGGAGACTTGATCGCCCTGTGCGAACGGCTCGAAGGCACGATGAGTTCGGCCGACCCGACGATGAGCCTGATGCTCCTGCAAGCGGGTCTGGAAGATCCCGATCTGTGCCGCCATATCGAAGAGGCGACCGGGCCGACCGGAGCGAAGCTGCCGGAGTCGGTGTTGTCCGCCGCCATTGGGCGCGGCGAGCTGCCGGCGGGCGCGCAGCCGTTTCCCTACGAGGAAATCACCGGATCTGTACTGCTGCTGCGCAGGCTGAACGGGCTTCCGGCCGGAGCCGAATACCTGACTCATTTGGTCGACAACATTCTGATACCAGCGCTGCGAGCAAGCGCGACGACAACGGCGCCACAGCTTCGCGCCATCTTCTCCTGAGCCATTCGGCCAATTTCACCAAGGAAAGGTTCGTCCATGACGAGCACGACGATCGACGGATTCGACTACCGGCGGATGCCCGGGGAAGGTGGCGTCGAGTTGAATGTCGCCATCGGTGGCAGTGGTCACCCCATCGTGCTGCTGCACGGGTTTCCGCAAACCCACCTCATGTGGCGCCAGGTCGCCCGCACACTCGCCGAGCAGTACTCGATCGTCGTGCCCGATCTGCGTGGCTACGGCGCCAGTGACAAACCCGAAGAACTCTGCCCGGATACCTACTCGAAGCGCACCATGGCACGCGACATTCTCGGGATCATGCGCGATCTCGGCGCGGACCGATTCAGCCTGATCGGTCACGACAGAGGAGCCCTCGTCGGAGTGCGTGCCGCACTGGATCACCCGGCGGCGATCGCGCATTTGGGGATCCTGGACGTGCTGCCGACCATGGACACCTGGGATGTGCTGCATGGCGTCGATGCGGCCGTCGCGTGGCACCTGTATCTGATGGCGCAACCGAGAGGCTTGCCCGAGAGGATGATCGAAGCGGTCGCCGAGGATTTCTTCGGCTCGTTTCTGGATGCGTGGGATCCCGCCGGAACCACGTTCCCAGCGCACATGCGGCAGCACTACGTCGACAGTTCCGTCCGCGCTGTCCCGTCGATCGTCGCCGATTATCGGGCCACGGCCGGTATCGACCTCGAGATGGACCGAGCCGACCGCAAGGCGGGCGCCCAGCTGACCATGCCTGTGGCCGTGATTTCCCAGGACTGGGGGTCGCAGCTCGGATTCGACGCATCGGCTCTGTGGCGGCAGTGGGCCCCGGCCGCAACCTATCAGCCGATCGACGCCGGTCATTTCATGGCGGAGGAGAAACCGGACGAGATCGCCTCCTTCATCAGGGAATTGGTACACCGCGGCGATTAGCGCAAAGACCGGCATCCGGAGTCGATCGCGGGCGTCATTATCGCAGCGCCGCGATCGTACGAATGCGGTCGGTGAAAGCGCTTCGGGCACTGCGGGATTCGGGAGCGATGCGGTCCCAGCCGTGCGGGACGCCGGGGTGGACGTGGAGTTCGACCGGGACGCCGGCGGCCGCGAGGTGCTGGGCGTAGGAGATGTTTTCGTCGCGGAAGATGTCGAGGTCCCCGGTATCGATATAGGCGGGAGCCAAACCCGTGAAGTCTTCCAGGCGGCCGGGTGCGACGATGGGCGAGATATCGTCGGTGCCGAAAGCGTTGCCCAGCACCGCATTCCAGGCAGTGAAGTTGTTGTCGTAGGTCCAGGTCAAGAAGGGTTCGCGGGCGGGGTCCGGGATCTGATTGCGGTCGTCGAGCATCGGGTAGATCAGGATCTGGCGAGCCAGCGGCACGCCGCGATCCCGGGCCAGGATCGCGGTGGCGGCCGCGGGTGCGCCGCCCCCGCTGTCACCCATCACCGCGATCCGGGCCGTGTCGACACCCATGTCCGGGGCGTGGTCGACCAGCCAGGTCAAGCCGGCGAAGACGTCCTCGGCGAGCATGGTTCCGGTGGCCTGCGGGGCGAGCCGATAGCCGGCGGACAGGAACGGCACGCCGCTGCGAGCGACGTACCACGACAGGAGGCTGTCGTAGAGGTCCAGACTGCCCAGGACCATGCCGCCGCCGTGGGCATAGACCACCGCAGGGCCGGGATGCGGCGCATCTGCCGTGCTGTACCAGCGCAACTCGATGCGGGCGCCGTCGGGTGCGGTGGCGAAGTAGGTGGTGGTTGTGATGCCCGCGACGGTCGGGGTCAGGCTCGCCATATACGCCTGCCCGGCATTGCCGCTGTCCCGCAGAGCTTTCCAGTCGCCACGCTTGCGGGTGGGCGCGTTCGCGGCCTGCTGAGCCAGGGCGGCCAGGACGGGGACCAGTTCGGGGTCGAGGGTGTAGCTCATCGGGTGACTCTCACTTTCGGTTGCCGTGCCGGTGCCCGGAGTCTTCTGTTCGAAGCTCCGGGCACCGTGCGGGTTCCGGGTCGACTTGTGGCACAACGGATCCACTGACCGGATCGGTGATGCCGGATCAGTAAGGCGAGGGCTGGTTTCGGATCACGGAGAGGCTGACGATCTTGCCGTCGCGCACACTGAAGTAATCCGACATCACCAACTCGTCGGGCAGGTTGGTCTTGTCGTAAGTACCGTCGTAGCGGGAGCGCACGATCGTGTCGCCGTAGTGGTCGACGACCTCCCGCACCTGCATGGTGACCTGGTCGCCCACCATCTCTTTGCTGACCCACGCCCGGATGGCCTCGATGCCGTTGATCTCGCGGCGGGCGTCGTTGACGTAGGCGTCGGGGGCGAAGGTCGCCACGATGGCCTCGACATCGAAGTTGTTGACCCCGGCGAGGTAGTCGGCGACGACGGGGGGAAGGGATGCGGTCATGGTTCTGCTCTCTTTCATGGAGTTTGTCGCTGATCCGGCGCTCATCGGCCGGGCAGAAACCACGTTGGTCGGTTCCGCCGGGGGACACTCAAGGCCCGTGCGCGGACGAGACTCTCCCCCGAGGGGAGGTGAAAGAGTGAGGGCGTGGACATCACTATTCCGATCGGGGACTTCGCCAGGGCCACGCACATGAGCGTGAAGACGCTGCGCTACTACCACCGTGTGGGCCTGCTCGAACCCGCCGAGGTGGACCGGCACACCGGATACCGGCACTACACCACCGCCCAGATCCCGACCGCGCAGATCATCCGCCGCTTCCGCGCCTTGGACATGCCGGTCGAGCAGGTCGCCAAGGTGATCGCCGCCCCGACATCGGCACCCGCAACGAACTGATCGCCGCACATCTACGCGAATTGGAGCGGGAGCTGTCGCGAACCCAGAGCGCTGTCGCCTCGCTGCGTGGCCTGCTGGATCACCCTACGGTGACCGCAGGGTCCGATATCGGACGTCGCCGCGTCGCCGCCACGCCCACGGCCGCGATCACCGAAACGGTGGACATCACCGAGGCGCTCGCCTGGTACCAGGGCGCGCTCGGCGAGATATACGCGACACTCGACGCCCAAGACCTACCGGCAGGCGAACCGGCGGGCGCCATCTTCGACAACGACCTGTTCACCCACGAACGAGGACAGGCGACCGTCTTCGTGCCCTGCGTAGGGGAGGTGCGGGCGATGGGCCGGGTCACGTCGGTGGTGGTGCCACCGGTCGAGTTGGCCACCATCACTCATCCCGGCACGCACACCGACATCGACCGTGCCTACGGAGCACTGGCCGCCTACGTCACCGAACACGCCTTGGCCGTCGACGGACCGATCCGCGAGTACTACCCCGTCGGCCGCCGCGAGACCGCCGACACCAGCCAGTGGCGCACCGAGATCGGCTGGCCGATCTTCCATACCGGACCCGACCCCGTCCCCGGGGTGTCCTGATCCGCCCACTCCGCGAACTCGCCCCAGGAGCCACTCATCCAGAGGGCTGTGCGATGCCCCACCCGTACCCGACCGTCGTTACCTCGGCGCCTGCGGCGCGCGATTGATCATCGGCCGGGTCGGCGGTGAAGCCGCGCGGCAGCCGACAGAAGATCTTTCGTCCGGCGACAATGACGCGGCGGACAACTCCAGCTCAGTTGCTGGGCCGTGGCGATCAGGACGGTCCCGGCTCGCTCTGTAGCCCGTTCCACGTGTCACAGCCCGCAGCGGTTTCTCACTGCGGCGAACCGGCCCTGTCAACGTGGAACCGGAGTTCTCAGCGATCGAGGCGCTGCAACTCGACGACGGGGATGAGCCGGTCGGTATTGCGTTGATACTCGCCGAATTGGGGCTGTAGGGCGACCTGCTGGGCGTAGATCTCGTCGCGCTCGGTCCCCGTCAGTACGCGGGCGAGCACTGGGAATGTCTCTGCGCCGTACTCGATCGTTGTCTTGGGGTTGGCTACCAGGTTGTGGTACCAGGCCGGGTTCTCGGGGCTGCCGCCCTTGCTGGCGAAGATGAAGATCCGGTCGCCGTCGACGTAGGGGACCAGCGGCGCGATGCGCTCGATGCCCGACTTGGCGCCGAAGTGATGTACCAGCACCAGCGGCATGTCCTGCGCGGCCCCCTCCTGGGCGGAGTCATCGACGGTGGCCCCGCTCTCACGGAACGCGGCGATCAGATTCGGGGCGGTGCCCCCGTTCTCCCGGAACTCGGTGATGACCTTCAGGTTCAATTCGTCGAAGTCGATCGCATCTGTCATGTCCTCACCGTATGTGGCACAGCATGGCCTGAACGATGATCGAACCACCCAGAAACATATCTATTTGTTGCACTATCATCGAGATATGGACCTGCTGGCTGATGTTCTCGCGGTCGGCGGCGTCCGCGGCACCGCCGGGGCGCGCATCGAGGCCGCCGGAACGTGGGGGGTCTCATGGCACGGGCTCAGCGCCGCGGCCTTCTACGCGGTCACCTCGGGCACCGCGTGGCTGAGCCTGTCCGGGCAGGAGCCACAACAGCTCATGCCCGGTGATGTGGTGTTGCTGCCAAGCGGGACCGCACACGGGCTGAGCAGCACCCCCGACGCACCGCTCACCCCGTGTACAGGGTGCGGGGGAGACGAGGCGATGGCCGACGGTAGCGTGTTGCGACTGGGCGTGGGTGAGGTGCAGACGCATATCCTCGGCGCCTCCTACGACTACGACCGCACGGTATCGACGCAGGTGATGGCCTCGCTGCCGCAGATGCTGCACATCAGGGCCGACAACGGCGGCACCTGCCTGGACGATGCCGTCCGCCTGCTGTCGCGGGAGCTGGCCTATCCGCAGGTCGCGACGGCGTTCGTGCTCAACCGCCTGGTCGACATCCTGCTGGTGCAGCTGCTCCGGGTCTGGCTGGCGAAACGTCCGGAGCAGGCGCGCGGATCCTGGCTCGGCGTGCTGGCCGACCCGGTGGTCAGCGTCGCGCTCGCCAAACTTCACCAGGAACCGGCGCGGGCGTGGACCACCGACTCACTCGCCTCGGAACTGACGATCTCCCGCAGCACGCTGACCCGCCGGTTCCGCGCTGTGGCCGGAGCTGCCCCGGCCGACTACCTGACGCGCTGGCGTATGGATCTGGCCGCGATCCGGTTGCGGGACACCGACGACACCCTCGAGGCCATCGCCCGCTCGGTCGGCTACACCTCGGTCTACGCGTTCAGCCGCGCGTTTCGCCGGGCACGCGCGCAGGCGCCGGGCCAGTTCCGCAGCGCGTCACGAGCCATCGCGTCCTGAGCTACCGGAACGCGTCGATGTTGCGTGCACACCATTCGGCGAAAGTGCCTGCGCGGCGGTGCAGAATCCGTTCGACGGTGTCGGTGCGAAAGCCGGTCGTGTCCTGGCGCATCAGCGTGAATCCCTCGAGGATCGCGGCAGCGAGAGCCGAGGGAGCGCCGTTCGGGTATCGGGATGCGACGGCTTGTTCCGGTGTCGCGGCTTCACGGATTTCGATATCGCGCCCTAATGTGGTGGCGATGATCGCGACTTGTTCTGCGACGGTGAACATCTCGTCACCGGTCAGGTAGTAGTGGTTACCGTCGTGGCCGTCTTCGGTGAGCGCGACCGCGGCGACGGCGGCGATATCGGCCGGGTCGATCGGAGCGTAACGCCCTGGGCCGGTGGGGTCGTCGACGACGCCGCCCGCACGCACGGTCGGCGCCCACTCCAGCGCGTTGGTCATGAAGCCGCCGGGTCGCAGAATCGTGTACGGAATCCCGGAGTCCCGCACGATCGTCTCGCGTTCGTGGTGCCAGCGCCCCATCGCGGGCATCGGATCGCCCATCACGTTGTACGACGACAGCAACACGATTCGGGCGACCCCTGAAGCTTTCGCGGCAGCGACCATGCCCCGGGTGTGATCGATGCCGACACCGGGGACCAGCAGAAACAGGCGATCGACGCCCGCGAGTGCGGGTGCGTACGTGCTCACGTCGTCCAGATCCCCGATCACCCGCCGGGCGCGGGGCGACAGGCCATCCGCTCGTCCCGGATCGCGGACGAAAATGCCGAACT
Organism: Nocardia alni; assembly: GCF_019038435.1. Taxonomy (GTDB): domain Bacteria; phylum Actinomycetota; class Actinomycetes; order Mycobacteriales; family Mycobacteriaceae; genus Nocardia; species Nocardia alni. The sequence continues at coordinate 15,054 of NZ_JAGPOX010000148.1, read as the reverse complement.
CGACACCCTTGGCATCGAGCTCACGGACGAGTTCGCGACCGACGTTTCCGCTGGCTCCCGTGACAAGTATCATCGGCACTCCCGAGTTCGTTAGACGGCTATCGAAAAAACGATAGACGTCTAACGAATTTCTGACAAGCGCGAAATCGAACAGGAGAGTTGATGCCCGAGTTCCTCGACCTGCACAGTCACACCTCGAAGCTGTTGCGTGCGTTGGTGGAGCGCGGTGTGCGTCCGCACGGCCTGCATCCGGGACAGGATCTGGTGCTCGGCCTGTTATGGGAACAGGATGGGCGGACGCCGGGCGACGTCGCCGCCGCGCTGAACGTCACGACTCCGACGATCGTCAAGGTCGCCAATCGCATGACCGGGACAGGGCTGTTGACCCGGCGGCCCGACCCGCACGATCGGCGATTGGTCCGGCTGTGGCTCACCGAAAAAGGGCGAAACCTACAGCAGGAGGTGGAGGCCAGCCGCACGTCGCTGGAAACCCTGGTGACCGCCGACCTCACCGAATCCGAATACCGAAGTCTGCTCACCGCACTCGGCAAAATCCACCGCTCGGCACGCCGCCTGCTGGACGAACACTGAGAGGCTGTCCTGGAATTGGTATGGGCCGTTGCGGGCGTGTTTGGATGGGGAGGCCCGGGTGAGATGTCGTGCCGGGCAGGCTTTCCAGAGGAGTTCACACGTGGACGATCGGCCCTTCAGCATCACCGAGTGGCGCACCTTCCTGCGTGACTACAGTTCGAAGTTCCTGGACAATTCGCGCTTGCTGCGTGTGATCGAGGAGAACGGGGCCGGAACGTTCGTCAGGAGTCACGTCGAACGCGAGGGATGGATCGGCTACGAGCCGGCCAGTGCGGACGCCGTCGTGGCCGCTGAAGAGCGGCTCGGCACTCGATTGCCGCCGACATACCGGAACTTTCTGATGGCCAGCAACGGCTTCGGCTATGTCGATCAGGTCGATCTGCTCAACGTGGACGAGATCGGGTGGCTTCCCGAACGCGACCCGGACCTTGTGGAGATCTGGAGTTTCGGCATCGACGACGCCAATCGCGAGATCCTCGAGCGGAGCTTGCTGATCGCACAGGACGATGGTGGTCCCGGCGTCCGCTGGCTGCTGTGTCCCGGCAGTGCGGCGCAGGATGGCGAGTGGGCCGCGTACGAGTGGTTCACCGGCGACGGCAGCAGTCCTGATGATGATCGTTACGACAACTTTGGTGCATTGCTCTGGCGTGCGGCTCGGCGATTGGGCGCTGATTGACACGAGCCGCCCGCCACGGCGACGGCCCTCGCACCTGCTGCCGACCTCGTCATCATCGTCGACGCCCCGGTATCGCTCCCGCTCTCGCTCAACGGTATTCGGAAGTCCGTGCCGACCGTGACATCCGCGCCGCGACCCGGGTGATCACCGCGGCCGACCACTGAATGAGATGTGATGGATGCCCGATAGTTACGCGCGTAATCTCTCGCGCACAACGAATCTCGAGGCATCGCGCTTCTCCACGCCGGAGTGGCCCGGTGAAAGGATGAGGGACATTGAGTAACGCCGTCGACGTCGATCCCCTGGTCGAAAGCCCCAGCTCCGGAATCATTCCGGTGTTCGACCCGTCCACCGAGGAGCAGATCGCGGAGGTCGTCGATTCCGATCAGGCGACCGTCGACGCGGCGGTGGCCCGGGCGCGCGAAACATTCGAATCGGGCGTGTGGCGCAAGCTGCCGGCCGCGCACCGGGCGGACGTGTTGTTCCGCGCCGCGGAGATCATCCGGGCACGCACCGGCGAACTCGCCGAGATCGAGGCCCGCGACAACGGCATGAACGCGATGGCCGCGCGTCAGATCATCAAGGTGTCGCTGGAGATGCTGGTGTACTACGCCGGCTGGGTCGGCAAGATCCACGGCGAGTCGAGCAATCTGATCTCCGATGGCCTGCTGGGCAGCTTCGAGAACTATCACACCTTCACCCAGTACGAGCCGGTCGGCGTCGTGGGCCTCATCATTCCCTGGAACGGGCCGTTCTTCGTCGCGATGCTCAAGGTCGCGCCCGCCCTCGCGGCGGGCTGCAGCGCCGTCCTCAAGCCCGCCGAGGAGACGCCGCTCACCGCGCTGAAGCTGGAGGAGATCTTCCGCGAGGCGGGTCTGCCCGACGGCGTCCTGAACGTCGTCACCGGATACGGCGAGACCACGGGTGCGGCGCTCACGGCCCATCCGGACGTCGACAAGATCGCGTTCACCGGGTCGACCGAGGTCGGACGGCTGATCGTCAAGGCGGCCGCCGGCAACCTCAAGCGTCTGACCCTCGAGCTCGGCGGCAAGTCACCGCTGATCATGTTCGACGACGCCGATCTGGACAAGGCGATCATGGGAGCCGGCATGGGCCTGCTTGCCGGTTCGGGCCAGAACTGCTCCTGCACCTCGCGCATCTACGTGCAGCGCGGCATCTACGAGCAGGTCGTGGAGGGGCTGGCCGCCTTCGCCAAGATGCTGCCGATGGGTGGCAGCGATGATCCCAATTCGGTTCTCGGGCCGCTGATCAGCCAGAAGCAGCGCGAACGTGTGGAAGGCATCGTGAACGACGGCGTGGCCGGCGGCGCGCAGGTGGTGACCGGCGGCCGGCCGATGGACCGGCGCGGCTACTTCTACGAGGCGACGATCGTCACCGGCACCACGCCCGATATGCGCCTGATCACCGAGGAGATCTTCGGGCCGGTCGGCTCGGTGATCCCCTTCGACGACGAGGGCGAGGTGATCGCCGCGGCGAACGACACGCACTACGGGCTCGCCGGTTCCATCTGGACCGAGAACCTCGGCCGCGCCCATCGCGTCGTGAACGAGCTTCGGGCCGGCCAGATCTGGGTGAACTCCGCGCTCGCGGCGGACCCCTCGATGCCGATCTGCGGCCATAAGCAGTCGGGGTGGGGCGGCGAGCGCGGCAAGAAGGGCCTCGAGTCCTACTTCAACATCAAGTCCGTCTACATCGGCCACTGATCCAGTCGACGGTCCGCACCCGAACATGCCGAGAAGCGCATGGCGACAGGCCATTTCGGTATGTTCGGGCGGGCCCGATCTAGATGATGTTGGCGCCGATCAGCATGTTCCAGATCTCGCCCTGATCGACGACCGCGACGCCGAGTTTCTCCGCCTTGGCCAGCTTGCTGTCGCCGACACCCGCACCGGTGATGAGCAGGTCGGTATTCGCCGAAACCGAGGATGCCGCTGTCGCACCGGCCTTTTCACACAGGCGCTGGAATGTCGGGCGAGCGACCTTCTCCCCGGAGCGCGGGTCGCTGATGGCCCCGGTGATCACCACCGTCTTACCTTCCAGAGGCGCGCCGGCCGCGACGACCGGTGGCAGATCTTCCTCGCGCACATCCAGACTGACGCCCGCGGCCCGCAGCCGTTCCAATTCCGGGCGTAGGCGGGTGAGGTGCTCGACCAGCGAGGCGGCGACCTTCGGCCCGATATCCTCCACCTCCACCAGCCGTTCCTCACCCGCGTCGGCGACCTCCTCGAGGGAGCCGAATCCCGATCGGGCCAGGCGCGCGGCGGTGCCGTCGGAGGCCATCGGGATCGCCAAGCCGATCAGCGCGCGACGCAGGCCGACTCGGCGGCTGCCATCGATCGAGTCGATCATGCGCGCGGCCGAGACCTCGCCGATGCGGTCGAATTCGAGCAGGCGCTCGGTGGTCAGCGAGTAGAAGTCCGAGGGGTTCTCCAGGATGCCCGCCTCGGCCAGCCGTTCGATCCACACCTGGCCGATGGCGTCGATATCCGCCGCCGCCCGTGACGCCCAATGGATCAACCTGCGCACCGTCTGCGCCGGACAGGAGACGTTGGTGCAGAACAGTTCTCGGCTGTTGCCCTGCTCCGTCACCGGCTGCCCGCAGGAGGGGCAGACGGTGGGCGGAACGATCTCGCGCTCGGCGCCCGTGCGCTTGGAGGCGTCGAGCACACCCGCCACGAACGGAATCACGTCGCCCGCGCGGCGCACCAGCACGGTGTCCCCGACCTTGATATCGCGGGCGCGAATGACCTCCTGGTTGGCCAGCGTCGCCCTGGTGACCGTCGTGCCACCCACGAATACCGGCTCCAGCCACGCGACCGGGACGATCTTGCCCGTCTTGCCGACATCCCAGACCACGTCCACCAGCAGCGTGGTCTTCTCCTCGGCGGCGAACTTGAACGCCAGCGCGCCGCGCGGGGAGTTCGACCGAGTTCCGGCGGCGGCGTAGGCGTCACGGTCGGCCAGCCGCAGCACCGCCCCGTCGATGTCGTAGTCGAGATCGCCTCGGCCGCTCTCGATCGCGGTGATCGCCGCCTGGGCCTGCTCGGCGTCGGCGCAGTGCTGCATGCGCGCACCCGCGATCCCCAGGGCTCGCAGCCCCTGTTCCAGATCGACCGCCGCGTCGCCGGAAGGGTTGTCCAGGTCGAATCCGAAGAACTGCAGGCGCCGCTCGGAAACCGTGGCCGGATCCTTCGCGCGCAGCGTGCCCGCCGCGGCGTTGCGGGGGTTGATCAGGGGTTTGTCTGGGTGCGCGGTGTTGTAGGCGGCGAAGGTGGAACGCAGCATCACCGCCTCGCCACGCACCTCCACCCGCCCCGGGATCTCGATCCGCTCGGGAACGCCATCGACCAACGCGCGGACCAGCATGGTCACGTCGTCACCGGTGGTGCCGTCGCCCCGCGTCACCGCCCGCAGCAGCCGCCCGTCCTCGAATATCAGCGCTAGGGACAAGCCGTCGAGCTTGGGCATCACCACGACCGACTGACCGGGAAAGCGCTCGAAGAACGCCGCGACCTGCTCGGGCTTGGTCGCCTTCTCGAGTGACAGCATCGGGCGCGAATGCCGGATCGGGGCGTGCAGCACCGCGGGCGCGCCGACCTGCTCCAGCGGATTCGGGTCCGGCGTCAGCTCCGGATTCGCCCCGACCAGCTCGCGCAGCTCGTCCTCGATCGTGTCGTACTCGGCATCGGCGACCAGCGGCGAGCCCTGGTAGTAGGCGTCGCGCAGCGCCACGATGCGGTCCGCGAGTTCTCGGATACGTTCCCCGGTTTCCATGGGATCAGACGGTACTCGAGCCCACCGACAACTCGGGTGAAACGGATCGTTGACCGCCTGACGTGTCACGGACACTCACCACCCGGAAGATCAACGCGCGAAGATCATCTCGATCCGGGCTTCCCCCGATGGAGGGAGACCGAATTCCGCCTCCCGGCCGACGTGGGACGCCCCCGATATTCCGTACCGTCGAAGCGTTCGGCGCTCGCGCCCTCGTAGTGGCCGAGCAGACGGTCAAGACGCACGTCTCCAATGTGCTCACCAAACTCGGTGTGCGCGATCGCGTGCACGCCGCAGTCTACGCGCACACCCGCCGAATCGTCTCTGCGCGAGCGTATTCCGCACCGGATACGTTTCCGGTATAGAAGCGACCGGATCGAGGATGCGCCGAAGACGCCGGCGGCGCGGACACCATCCTCGTCCGTCACCTACTCGGTTTGCCCACTTACGCTCAGGAAGTGCTGCGCAGCAGCCGCCGTGCGGTGGAGGTGCCCAGGCCCGTGGGCCCACCGAGACGGCGGTGAACAGTCGGCTCGGTGACGGCCGCCTCCACAGCCGCCGCATTCGTAGCCTCGAGTTCCTGCGGATACCGCGCGGTTCGTGTGAACCATTCGTGCCAGCCCGGCACCGAATCCCGGAGCACCTCGATGTATTCGTGCACGCGGGCGCTCTCGCCCGGGCTCAGCCCGTACTCCGTGACCATCGTCGGCACCTCGACCTCGGCCACGTGTTCGAACTGATCCAACCGTGAGCGGACCAGGCCGGCCGTCGTATCCACCGCCTGCTGGAGATCGCAACCGAGGAACTTGCGCAGCACGTGCACCATATTGGCGGGCTCGGCGTCGCTCGCCGCCTCCCGGGGATAGGAGTATATGTCGTTCACCAGCAGGCTCGCGTCGTTGAGGCAGTCGATCAGCGACCGCATCGGCGCGGCGTCCGCGATCGCGTCTGGCAACTCGGCCGGACGGCCGTATTCGCCCAGGCATCCGGCCAGCGGGCCGGGGTTGGTCCGGCGCTTCAGTTCCAGATATTCGAGCGGATCGGTGGTGTGACCGATGGTCACGTTACGCAACTCCCGGAGGTTGCCGTCGAGCAATTCCTCGATGCGCTCGCGTGCGCGGCGCCGCCACCCCCGCGACATCACGGGCGCGGTGCGCGACCACAGGTCGGCGAGCCCGCGTTCGGTGGGACTGGTCGCCGCCGGTACGTCCTGCGCCGGGTCGAGCGGCATGAACTGGCGCAGTCTTGCCAGGTGAGCCTGGGTCAGCGCCGGATTTCCCGTGCGTCGGCAGGCCTCGGCGAAGAAGTCGTCGACGTAGAACGTCCACGTACACCAGTCGGCGAGCGTATTCACCCTCTCACCGAGAGCGTCCGGAAACATACGGCACAGCAGCAGCGCGTAGTCCTCCTTCCTGAACTGCTCCTCGGTCCACGGCGGGACACCGGCCTGCGGCGCGAACAGGCCCATATCCCTGGCCCAGACGACCGCATGGTCGCGAGCCGCGTCCAGATGAGGACTGAGCCGGGCCGGTCGAAGCCCCTCGAACGTCGGCATCCGGTACGCCTGTGCCGGTGCGACGGGCGACGCGCTCGGCCCCACGCTCAGTTCTCGTGCCAGGGCCGCCAATTCCGCCGCGGCCGTGGGCTCCGGGTTGGCGGCCTGCAGACAGCCCAGTGCCAGATCCAGCTGATGCTGTATTTCGTTGTGCGCCCAGGTATGTGCGCCCGCCTCGACGATGAGGTCGGCGCAGGCTTGCAGAGCGTCGTCGTCCAGCGGATCGTCACCGAGGTACAGCTCGGCAAACCGTGCCGACGCGCCGTTACCAGCGTTGAGCGCGGCCACCACCGGCAGTGACTTCTTGCGGGCGCGCAGATCGGACATGACGGGCTTGCCGGTCGCGGCCGGATCGCCCCAGATGCCCTGGAGATCGTCGACCAGCTGAAACACCAGGCCGAGGTGTTCACCGAATTGGCGCATCTGCCAGACCCGTTGCGGTGAGGCGCCGGCGGACATGGCGCCCAGTTCGCACGCGGCGGCGAACAACGCACTGGTCTTGTCGCGCGCCATCGTCACACATTCGTCCAGGGGTACATCGCCGCGACCCTCGAAGGCCATATCCGCGGCCTGGCCGTCATCGATCCGCAGTATCGCCTCGTCGAGCCGGGGCACGCCCTCGGTGGCCAGGGGCGGGCCATCGGCCACCAGGGCCTCGGTCGCCAGCGTGTTCAACGCGTCACCGGCGATGATCGCGGCGGGTATGCCGAAGACGGTCCAGGCGGTGGGCCGGTGGCGGCGGGTGTGGTCGCCGTCCATGATGTCGTCGTGCAGCAGTGAGAAGTTGTGTGCCAGTTCGACTGCGACGGCCGCGTTGGTCGCCCGCTCGGCGGTGCCGCCCACCGCCTCCGCCGCGAGCATGGCGAGTACCGGCCGCAGCGCCTTGCCGCTGTTGCCGTCCAGCGGATTTCCGTGCTCGTCCCACCAGCCGAAGTGGTAGCCGATGACCTTGCGCGTGGATGAGTTCATCCGATCCGCCGCCGCCCGCAGACCGGGAGTGATCAGCCGGCGGGCGCGGGCGAAGGAGTCCGCGTCAGCTGCGGCCATTGGTACTCCCGAGCTGAACGTTTTCCAGGATGCCCAGTGCGTCGGGCACCAGAACGGCCAGCGAGTAGTAACAGGTGATCAGGTAGTTGACGATCGCCCGTTCGTCGATGCTCATGAACCGCACGCTCAGACCCGGCTCGTACTCGTCGACCAGGCCCGTCTTGCGCAGGCCGATGACGCCCCGGTCTGTCTCGCCGGTCCGCATCACCATGATCGAGGTGGTGCGATGTTCGCTGATCGGGATCTTCCAGCAGGGATAGATCGGCACACCGCGCCATGCGGACAGCCGCCCGCCCGGGACGTGGACGGTCTCGGGAACGATGCCCTGTTTGCTGCACTCGTCGCGGAACGCGGCGATGGCCTCCGGGTGCGCGAGGATGAAGCCCGGATTCTTCCAGACCGTGCTGAGCAGCTGATCCATGTCGTACGGGGTGGGCGGGCCGCCGCGCGTGTAGATGCGCTGGCTGAGATCCGCGTTGTGCAGCAGGCCGAAATCCTTGTTGTTGACCAGCTCGTATTCCTGGCGCTCGCGCACTGCTTCGATGGTCAGCCGAAGCTGTTGCTCGAGTTGGTCGATCGGCTCGTTGAACAGGTCCTGCACGCGCGTGTGCACCCGCAGGATGGTCTGGGCGATGCTCAGCTCGAATTCGCGGGGCTTGAGTTCGTAGTCGACGAAGGTGCCGCCCAGCAGCGGCTCACCGCGGTGGCTGGAGATGATCTCGACGTCCGCCTCGCCGTCGAGGTTCTGCGCTTTGCCGGTGGCGCTCCGCTGGTGTTCGAGGTGGTCGCGAAGCGCCTCGGACTGCTCGAGCACCTCCTGGAAGGCCGCCTTCGGCAGCGTCATGACCGTGCACGCCGTGGTGGCCTTGACCGAATAGTCCCAGGCCTCGTCGGGGCCGGTCAGTGCCTCATCGCCGAAATAGTCACCGTCGGCGAGGATTTCGAGGGTCGACTCGTTCCCGTATTTGCCTTCATGGAGTCTGGCGAATCGTCCGTGTACGAGCAGGACGAGTTCGTCGGCCGGTGTTCCCGCCGTGACCAGGGCTTGGTCCGGCTCGTAATGATGCTGCACGAACCTGTCGGCCAAGGCCTCCAGCACGTCCATCTCGCCGAAGTTCCGCAGGAGTGGAAGCTCGGTCAGCTCTGCCGCGATGACCTGCACCTGATCGCCGGTCGTGAGGAAGTCCAGTCGTCCGTCGCCCAGCGTGTAGTTCAGTCGCCGGTTGACTCGGTACGCGCCGCCCCGCGCCTCGACCCATGGCAGGAGTTCGAGCAGCCAACGGGGAGTGATGCTTTGCATCTGGGGCTTGGACTTGGTCGTCGACGACAACTTGCGCGCCGCCGCGGTGCTGAGGCTGAGCTGCCCGGCGCCGTTGTGTCCGTTCAACTCCGAGGCCGGCTGAGTGGGGATTTCAGGCATGATTCGACCACCAATCGAAATGTGAAATGGGTGTCACACAACAATCAACGGGATAACCCGACCTACCGGCACTGCTGATGGCTTCCGGTGGTTACGTCCAGTGGACTTGCCGATCAACATCATACGGCGCGGCGGACGGTAAAAGGAAGGTATCAGCGGAGTTCGGCGATGACCTTCGCGAAGTGGTCGGCGTGGTGGTGCTGGACGCTGATGTAGGTGATGCCGTACGAGTCGCGCCGGTGGCGTAGCTGGTCGGCGATCTCGGGGACCGAGCCCTTCAGAACGGTTGGCAGGGCGAGCATTTCCGCGTCGGTGAGGTTGGGCCGGTCCCGGCGGGTCAACCGTAGATCGGGAACGCCGCGGTCGTCTCGGGGGCAGGCGGTGATGGTCAGATTGAGTTCGAGCAGGTCGATCCTGTCGCCCGCGGCGGTACGCACGAAATCCACACGCTCCGCGAGTGGATCGGATGCGGTGCTTCCCTGCTTGCCGCCGGTGAGTCCGATGCTCCGGGCGTGCTGGGCGGCCAGGGTGAGCACTCGGTCTCCCGATCCGGCGATCATCACGGGAATATCCGGCAGATGCGTTCGGAGGTAACGGGTTATGTGGGCCAGGTGGTCGACTCGCTTTCCCGGGCTGGGGAATTCGAGTTCCGCGGCTTCGAATTCCGCCTTCACATAGCCGGTTCCGAGTCCGAGCTCGAATCGGCCGTCGGTCAGGCGCATGAGCGCCTCCGCGTCGCGGGCCAGTAGCGCGGGCCTGTAGAAACCGGCGTTCATGACGAAGGTGCCCAGGCCGATGGTGGTGACATCGGCCGCGGTCAGCAGCGCGGGGAACGGCGCGGGTGCACCGAGGTGGTCGGGCACCTGTAGTACGTCGTACCCTAGGTCCTCGATTTTTCTTGCGGCAGTGCGCCATTCGTCGCGGGAGCCGAAAGGGATCATCTCGATGCAGAAACGGAACGGCCTGTCGGTGGTCATGCGTTACCAATCGGCGGTCAGGACGGTGGTCAGGGCCGACCGGACCTGTTCGGGCAGTGGAGGTTCCGCCGGGGCAGTGCCGGCGATCCATTGCTGGAAGACGTATTCGCTCGCGGCCAAGACGATCTGGACGAGCAGTGCGGGACGTAGATCGCTCGGGTCGTCGAGTGTCATGCGTTCGGCGGCGAGTTCGACCAGCCGGGCGCGATCGCCGGCGTTCACCAGCGTCACTCGCCCGATGAGGTGTGGTGCGCTGCGAATAGCGTTGAGCCACATGGTGATATCGTCGGCGCGCGGTTCCCGCATGTGGTCGATCATCGCGGCCACGAGTGCGGTACCGGCGTCTTCGGTCCGCGGACGGTACTCGTAGGCGGCGACGAGGCCGGAGATGTGCTCGAGCACAGGTTCGACGAGCAGCCCCTCTTTGCTGGACACATGCCGGAAGAAGGTGCTGGGGGAGATGCCCACCGCGGTCGCGATGTCCTCGGTGGTGACGGCGTCGAATCCGCGCTCGGCGAACAGATGGTGTGCGGTGCGGCGGATGTCGACCAGCAGTGCGGCCCGTTGGCGCACCCGCCACGGCACGGCGGCTTCCATCTAGCCGAGCAGCTTCGGGTGAGCGCGCCCGGCGACCAGCGGAAGCTCCACCGCGGTGCGGATGCCGGGTGCGGCGTCGCAGACGTACGGAATCGAGTTCACGCAGTGGGCCGCGGTGGCCACGATGCCGGGATTGCGCAGCAGCCCGTCGGCGAAATTCACGGCGTGCCAGCCGTGGATGGTGACGTTGGCGTCGGGATCGCCGTGCACCTCGATCTCGTAGCGCTGGCCCTCGGGGCCGAAGCTCCAGGCCGGTTCCAGGTTTTCCGATCCCATCAGCCAGTTCACCCCGATGCGCACCACGACGTTTCCGTCCACCACCGCCTCCCAGTGAAAGCGCTGGGCGGCAACCAAACCCGGCTCGATCATGCCGATCGGCGAGTCGATGGGCGCGGTCGCGACGGCGGCCGCGTGGCTGGTGCGGATCTCGGGACTGTCGTCGAAGCCGAGAGTGTCGAGGATCATCCGGACCGACTGCCGGAAGCCGCCGTCGAGCAGACCCAGCATCGGGCCCGCCGCGGCCTGTTCGGGAGGGGCGCCGAACATCATGATGTGGCGCACCACATCCGGGGCGCCGTAGCTGCGGATATCGGAGAACTCCTCCGCGCGTACGAAGGTCACCGAGGACGTCATCGATGACAGCACCAGCGGAAAGATCTCCGTGGCTCCGCCGGGGTCGATACCCGTGCCGTGCAGCGATACTCCGCCGATTCGGCAGGCGGCCTCCAGGTCGGCGGTGTTCTTGCCTTCCGGGAAAAACCAGCCCACCGGGGTGACGACGTTCTTGCCCGATCGCAGCAACGCCTCCACCTCCCGCGGTTGCGGCAACAGTGGCGCGTACAGCACGGCATCGGCGGGGGTATCCAGGATCTCCTCCATCTTGGAGGTCGCCGTCACGCCGATCGGGGCCGTTCCGAGGATCTCGCCGACGTCGCGGCCGTCCTTGTCCGGTGAGTGCACCCAGCATCCGACCAACTGCAGGTCGGGGTGGTTCTGAATGCATTCGATCGCGGCCCTGCCGACCGACCCCGTTGCCCATTGGATGACCTTGCGCGGCATGTTTCGACCTTCCGGCGCGTATCGGAGCGGTGCAGATGGATTCCTTTCTCGGAGTATCTGTCTATTTGAGAGTCACTGTCAACACCGGTAGCATCGGCCCGGAGTGCGGAACGGTACGTTCCGGCCGGATCTGTCTGGAGTGCGCCGATGACGTCAGCACGCGGCAAGCGGGTGCTCATCGCGGGACTCGGCGACAGCGGTGTCCTGACGGCGCTCCGGTTGGCCCCGCGCGCCGAGGTCGTGGGGATTTCGGCCAAGCCCGGATTGGTCAGCGGCCAGGAACTCGGCACTCGGCTGGCCCGGCCCGCCGAGTGGGCGCGGAACTACTGGATTCCGTTCGACAGGTTCCGCGGCCTGGATCGGGTGCGGACGGTGCAGGCGAGCCTGACCGGGGTCGATCCGGCCGGGCGGAAGGTCTCGGCCGTCCGAGCCGACGGCGCCGTGGTGGTGGAGCCTTACGACGCGCTGGTCATTTCCACGGGTGTCGGCAATGGTTTCTGGCGGCGGCCGAACATGCAGTCGGACAGGGAAATCGGCGAGAGTCTGCGTGCCGCCCATCAGCGGCTGGCTGCGGCGCACTCGATCGCTGTCATCGGTGGCGGAGCGGCGGCGGTCAGCAGTGCGATGAACCTGGCCGCGGTGTGGCCCGGGACGAAGGTCGCGCTGTACTTCCCGGCCGAACGACCGTTGACCGCGCATCATCCACGGGTGTGGAATCGCGTGCGGCGCAGGCTCATCGCCGCCGGAGTCACGCTGCATCCCGGGCATCGCGCGGTGCTACCGGACGGGTTTCCCGGTGACGAGATCACGAGCGATCCGGTGCGGTGGAGTACCGGGCAGCCGCCCACGACCGCCGATGCCGTCCTGTGGGCGGTCGGCAAGGTCCGCCCCAACACCGGCTGGCTGCCGCCCGATCTCCTCGACGAGCGCGGGTTCGTCAAGGTCACACCGCAATTGCAGGTACCCGGCCATCCGGAGATCTTCGCCATCGGCGATGTAGCCGCCACCGACGCACTGCGCAGTTCGGCCCGCAACCGCGCGGATGGCCTGCTGGCCACCAACATTCGTGCCTATCTCGCCGGCAAGCCGTTGCGCGCTTTCCGGCCCGCGACCCGGCGCTGGGGTTCGGTGCTCGGTGTGCAGCCCGATGGATTGGAAGTCTTCGCACCGTCGGGCCACGCCTTCCGTTTCCCGCGCTGGTCCATCGATACCGTGCTGCAGCCGTGGATCGTGCGCCGCGGAATCTATCGCGGTATACGGGATAACGGCTCGACGGTCGAGCGTGTGATCGGCGAAGGGCTGACTGGTCGCGAGGGTTGATTGGTGACCTGCGGCGGCGAGGCGTTCCCGACCACCGTCTACAAGGGCGTGCCTAGACGGCCTTCCGGTTGTCACCGGATTCCGCGTCGGCGGTGGGCCCCTGATCGGATGGGATGACGCTCGGCCACGACGCGGCCTTGGTCAACGCGTCGTGCAGCAGCTTGGCCGTACTCGAGGCCCGCTTGCCCCGCAGTTCCACCTCGGTGAAACCCTCGACCAGCGCCTGTGCGGGATCCAGCAGGCTGTAGGTACTTCTACCGCCGCGCAGCGATTCGGTGAGCAGAGTTTGCCAAGCCTGGTCACGTGCTCGCAAGCCACCAGCGTGGTCGAGCGCACGGGCGTATTCGCGCACGACGGCCGTGCGGATCGCCCGTTCGGCGAACCGGCGGCCCGGCCATCGCCATCGAGACCGCGTGGTCGTCGGCGCGGGCGGCTGACTCAGATCGGCTCGATCGAGGATGATCCACAGCGTGGTCTCATCGGACGGTCGCCCGGTCATCGTCGCGGCATCCCGACGTTCACTGATTTCGATGCCGCCCAGCCGAATCGGATACCGCGTGAGCAGATCGTCCAGGGCGGAGGCGATTTCGCCAACGATGTGCACGTCTATCCCATCCCGTTCGAACCCGACGATCTCCAGATCATGCTTGTCCGCCATCGCCCGCGCGGCCCGCATCGGCTCGCCATCGTCGCCAGGGGTCTGCGATGGCCTCGACTCGAGGCAGGAACCCGATACCGGTGAGATCGTTTGCCGGGGAGCGGAATCCACGGGCATAGATGGATACGCCGCCACGTCGGATGCTGAAGGTCGATCCAGCGCCCCGGATGGTTGAGCTGCTGCGCCGCGCATCGATGGTCGGGCCGCGTCACTGGATATCGACGGTCGGGCCACCACGCTGGGCATCGACGGTTGAGCTGCCGCGATGGGGGCCGACGGACCAGCCGCCGCACTGGGCGTCGACGGTTGGGTGGCGACGTCGGGCGTTGATGGTTGAGCTGCCGCACCGGGTGCTGATGCCTGGACCCCCGCGTCGGGCACTGACTGTCGTGCCGCCACCGCAGGTTTCGAGGGTTGAGCTGCTGCGTCGAGGGTTGGCGCGCTGGGCATCGGCGGTCTGGCCGTCACGTCGGGCGTTGACGGTTGGGCTGCTGTATCCGGTGTGGATGGTTGGGGTGCTGCGGTGGGTGTTGACGGCGGAGTCGCCGTGTTGGGTGTTGATAGTCGAGCCGCTGCACCGGGTGTTGGCGTGCCGGGCACCAACGGTTTAGCCGCCACGCTGGACGCTGATGGTTGGGCCGCCATGCTGAGTGTTGATGGTTCGGGTGCTGCACTGGATGTTGGCGTTTGGGAGGTTGTGTCGGGTGCCGGCTGTTGCCTCACGATCGCAGGTTTCAGCTGTTGAGCTGTTGGGCTGGGCATCGCGGGTTTGATCGTCGCACTGGACGTTGATGGTGCTGCGTCAGGCGTGGATGGTTGGGTCGCCGTGTTGGGCGTAGGCGGTTGGGTTGCTGCGTGAGGTGCTGGCGTTTGGGCGGCCGTATCGAGTGCTGGCTGTTGCCTCGCCATCGCAGGTTTCGGTGGTTGAGCTGTTGGGGCGGAGAGCGGCAGGCTGGGCATCGCCGGATTGATCGTCACACCGGGCACTGACGGGTCGGCTGCTGTGTTTGGTGTGGATGGTTGAGGTGCCGCACTTGGAGGCGACAGTGGGGCCCTTGTGTCGGGTGCTGGCTGTTGGTTCTCCATCGCGGGGATCGACCGTTGAGCCGCTGTGTCGGGGGTCGGCGTGCCGGGTATCGACGGTTTGGGCGTCACGCTGTGCGCTGATGGTTCGGGTACTGCGCGGGGTGTTGGGGTTTGGGTGGTTGCGGCGGGTGCTGAGCGGCGGTTTGCCGCTGTGGGTTTCGATGGTTGGGGCGCTTTGGGGGGTGTTGGCGCGAGCCGGGCTTGGCTCGGTCTTGTCCAGGGGGTTGGGGGCGGCTTTTTTCGAGTCCAGGGGGTGGTCGTGGAGGTGAGGAG
>NZ_JAGPOX010000147.1 GCF_019038435.1 Nocardia alni | reverse complement strand
GGGCAACGGGGGCGCGCCGGCGGGTAGATAGCCGACCCGGACCAGGGCGTGGGCGAAGGCGGCGTCGCAGAGGACACGGGATCGCAGTTCGGCACGGAGGTCGGGTAATTCGAGTGGTTCGGTCTGCAGGCAGGAGGCCAGGCCGAGCCGGGTGGCGGTCAGCAGCATCGCGCTGGCGGCCTCGCCGGCGGCCAGCCGGGATTCATAGCTGTCGGTGGGTGTGCAGATGACGAACCATTCGGCGGTGTCGCGTTGCGGTCGCAGGTCGGTGAGTTCCGGGTCGGCGAAGGACCGGCGCGCGATGTGATCGTCGCTGACGATGGGGGTGTTCGCCGCCGGAACGCCGTCCGGGCTGCCGTGGCGGCCGCTCCATTGCGCCAGCTCACGTTGATAGGCGGCATCGCCCCGGTGCCGGTCGGCGGCGGTATGGGTGGTGGCGGCGAGTGTGTCGTGCAGGACCGGGGGCACCAGACGCGCGGCGCCGCCGAACTCGACCGCGGTCCGCGCGACGGCGCGCAGCGGGCCGGAGGTCACCGGCCTGGGCCCGTAATGGCGGCGATCCGAACTCCGGTGCCCGATCGCCGCGGCCAACTCCCGGTCGGCGGCGGTAGCGGTGTACGGGACCAGGTCGATATCGGCCAGATGGTCCAGGTCGGCCAATGCGGGAAAATACGTCGCATGCGCCGACCAGCCAGTTGCGGCAAGCGCCACCCGCATATGATGCAGCGCCGCACCGCAACTGAGCAGCAATCCACGCCGCGCGGGATCGCTGGCATGCAGATGCCGACCGGAATCCGCAGACAACCGAATGGTCCCGCCCACCAGCCGCCACCGCCATGGCTGGGTATTGTGGATCGACGGCGCTCGCACCGCCGCCGACACCGCGGCCTCGAAAATCGCCGCCACTGATTCCGAACCATCGGTATTCGCCCCACGCAATGTCTGCCTCCACATATCGGACGCGAATTTCGAAAGGATCGCGCTATTGCGCGAATCAGTCGTCGTCGACAAGGTTCCCCGAGCATACAGTCAGCAACCCCACAGGTCGACCGCCACCGGAAAGATTCGGCAACCCCGCCTCGCGAACGTTCACCGAGAGCCGTCTCGGATTCGACGGAAATCGCCCGCCGACCTTGTGGAACGAACACATTCCAGACCACTCATGTGAAATCTGCCATAACTCCCGCGACGAATTAGTGCCATACGGAATATCTTCGATGCCTACCTGGACAGTTCCACAACGCAGACGAGGCCCCGAGATACCGATCATTCCGTCCGCGAGCCGAGATTCTCGAACCGCGACCGGTGCGAGCGCGCTTCCCCGTCGCGAGTGACGATTTCGTTGCGGCACACCACACCCCGACCAGGCTCGGACTCAGTCGATAGCGGACACGATCAGGTCGTCGTGTCGATCGCTCACGCGACGCCCTGGTCGAGGGCGGCGAGAACGAATTGTGTGGTGACGAGGTCTTGCAGTCCCAGTCCGACCGATTCGTAAAGGGTGATGTCGGCCGCGCTGCGCCGTCCGAGAGCTGGATCGATGATGATGTGCCCGAGTTCGGTGCGAACGTCGTCCTCGGTGATCGCGCGTTCAGCGATGGCGAGTCCGACAGCGCCGGATTTGGCCATGGCGGTGGGGTGGCTGTCGACGACGAGACGAGCTCGTTTCATGCCATAGGAGTCGATTTCGCGGTGATCGCGCCGCGGCGGCGCTCCTACGGCATTGATGTGCTGGCCCGGCCGGAACCAGTGTCCCGAGACAATGGGTTCGCGAGAGGGCGTCAGCGTGCACACGATGTCGGAGCGTGCGAGGACCGACTCGGGTGAGTCGGCCGATCGGGTGGGGATGTCGAGGCTTTCGGTTCTCGCGCGGAACCTTTCGAGCGTCTCGGCGGTGCGGGACCAGACCACGATCTCCCGCAGACGACGCACGTCGGCGATCGCATGGGCGTGCTCGATCGCCAGGTTCCCCGCCCCGATCAGTCCGAGCACCGAACTTTCCTGCAGAGCAAGATATTTCGTGGCGACGGCGCTTGTCGCGGCGGTGCGCATCGCGGTGATCGCGCGGCCGTCGAGTATCGCGACGCACTCGCCGGTGATCGCGGAGGTGATGATGATCGTCGATCGTTGCACGGGCAGTCCACGCTCGCGGTTCGAGGGCAGGTCTGTGAGCAGTTTCACGGCGACGTGGTCACCCGCGACCGCGACCATGGGTAGCGCAGATCCATTGTCGGGCAGGGGCAGAGCCTGCGGGGCCGGGTTCTGGAATCGCCCGGCGGCCAGTTCGGCGTGCGCGAATTCCATGGCCTGCCGTACCGCGCGCCGGTCCAGCAACGCGGCGATATCGGCGTGGGCCAGTATCAACGGCATGGGTCACCGGTCCGCGGTGGCGAGTTCGGCGGCATCCGCGATGCTGGTGTCGACAAGTTCGGCGAACGGTGGCACGGATCGGATCATGCCTTCCTGCTTAAGAATTCGCATCCAACGATCGGTGGCCGCCGCGTCGATTCGCGAGGTCTCCCAGGTTCGTGACCGCTTGATACGGTCGCAGGCCCGAAGCAGCGTCGGCGCGGGGATGCCGGGCCAGTGGGCGGTCAGCAGTGGTTCGAGTTCGGCGAGACCGGTCGTCCTCAGTCGCCGCATAGCCTCGCCCAGTGCGGCGGTGAATCGGACGAGCCGGTCGGAGAGTTCCTCGACGCGGTCGGTGCGGCAGTAGTAGACGCTGTTGGGCCCGATGCCGCCGGCCTCGGTGTAATCGATCGCGGTCACACCGGTTCCCTTGTCCTGCATCACCTGCGCAGTCGTACTGTCCAGGACGATCGCGTCCCCGAGCCCGGCCTCGAACAGCTCGACGAACATCGGCGTGGACAGGTCCCGCAGGAAGGTGATGCCCGCGGGGTCGACCCCGGCCTCACGGATCAGGCCCGCGGTGAACGCGTAGGGTGCGCTGCCCCCGATGCCCGGCGCGAGGACGGTTCGACCGGTCAGATCGGCCCAGGAGAAACCCTCGGACCGCTCCCGGGTTACCAGTGCCTTGGGGAACTGGTGATTCACCTGGGTGATGACCGTCAGTTCTCGCGATGTCCCCCAGTACATTCCGGGCACCCACAGCCCACCCAGGGCGATATCCGCCGCTCCGCTGGCCAGATCGTCGAGCACACCGGTCCACGGATCTTTGGCGGTCGCAATGACTTTCAACTCGCGATCGGCGAAAAGCCCGAGATGGTCGGCAAGGTACTGCGGCAGATAGTTCAGGCCGTGCGCTGTCGCGGAAATCGTCAGGTCGAGCATCGATGGGTCTCCTTGTGAGTGGGTGAATTATGCGAGGGCTCGCTCGGAAGCGACTTCCAGGGATTTACCGAAGGTTTCGGGACCGAAGCGCGCGGCCACCACCAGCAACGCGTACATCACGGCGATCATGACGAATACTCCTGCCACGCCGGCGACGTCGAAGAAGAACAGGGCCGCGAACGGCATCACGGCCCCCGCGACGTTGCCGATGCCGTTGACCACCGACGCGCCCATGGCACGAATGGAAGTCGGGAACAGTTCGGGCGACCATACCGACAGCATCGTGTTCAACATCATGGTGAAGAACTGAAAGATCATGCCCAGCACCAGGATCAGCGCCGTCGAGTGCGCGAAGACCGCGAAGGCGAGCGCGGAGACACAGCCCAGGACCGCGGCCGCGCTCACCGTGAGCCGCCGCCGAACCCGTCCGGCCAGATACGAGGCGACGCATGCGCCGAGCAGGCTGCCGATATTCATGATCATGGTGAAGGCCAACGAGTCCGACAGCGAATATCCCCGTGACTGCAACAGGATCGGCATCAGGAACAGCAGAGTCACCTGCGCGCCGAACGACATCCACGACGCGGCGCCGATTGCCGCGGTACGACGCAGATTCCGCCCGCGGAAGACCTCGAGGTAGGACGTCCTGCCTTCGGGCGGTATCACATCGGCCGCGGTCACGAAATACTCTGCGGGGCCGGGGTTTCGCAGTCCCGAGACAGTGCCGCAGGCGAGCCGGGTCAGACTGACGTTCGCGTCGTCGACCCGCCCTTTGGACAGCAGGAACCGCGGCGACTCGGGCAGATACCGACGGAAGTACACCACGAGAACCGCAGGCACAGCCAGGATTACGTACGCCCAGCGCCACGAACTGTGATCCCCGCCCAGCGCGCCGTTCAGGGGGCCGAGTACCAGGAGGAAGAAGCCGAACGAGGCGATGTTCCCGACGCCGCCCGAGGAGATGTTCAGGGTCGCCAGCAGCGATCCGCGGTGACGGGTGGCGACCAGTTCGGCGAGAATCGCGAGCCCGACCGTGAACTCGCCGCCCAGCCCGATCCCCACGACGGCCCGGCTGACCAGCAACATCTCGTAGTTCACCGCCACGGCGCTGATGAGCCCGCCGAGGGTGTAGACCAGCAGATTCAGGCTCAGCGCGGCGCGGCGACCCCACCGGTCGGCGATGTATCCACCGATCAGCCGCCCGACGAGTCCGCCGATCACCGTGACCGTGTTGATGAGGGTGAGTTCGGCGTTGCCGATGCCGAAGGACTCCTTCAACAGCGTGCCCATCGCGCCGGTCGAGTTCTGCTCCAGCGAGTCGAAGAACAGGCCGGCCATCAGCAGTGCGATAACGACCGCCTGGACTCGGCTGAAGCCGATGCGGTCCAGCGTGTCGGACAGCGCGGAGGACACGGGCTCGACGGCCGGAGGTGCGGAGGCGGTAGGTGCGGCAGCGACCGGGAACGGTTTGCCGCGCAGCGTGAGAGACATGTCGGAACTCCGAATACAGGGAGTGTGGCACCGACACTGGCAGTGTCAGCGAGCCGACTTCGCAGCGGAACTGAAATCGAACTGCCTGTAGTTGTATACAGTTCCTGTGATCCGTGCGTTTCATCCTCGCTACTTCACGTAAACTGAATGATATACCACCTCAGACTGTATACCATCTGCGTGAGTTACCGATGGTCGAACTCGGCGGTGAAGAATTGCTCGTCGCGCCGCAGATGCTCGTCCATCAGATAACCGGCCTGCACGACGGCGCCATTGAGGATCGCGATCGCTACCGCTCGGTGGTCGGTGACGGCGGACCGACGGTCGTGGCCCAGTCCCCAGCGCACCCGCTGATCGAGCGTGGCCAGCATTTCCCGCAGATGCCCGTTTCCAGCGGCGATCGCGATCAGCTCGTGAAACGACCGTCCCTTGCTCGTGGCATCACCGGACAGATCGTTCGAGATCTCGGCCAATTCCCCCGCGACCGCACCGCCTCGATTCTCCGCGGCGAGCTGAGCCGCGAAAACCTCGAGGCCACGACGCACCTGCAGCAGTTCGCGACTGTCGTCGAGCAGCGACTCCGAGACCGTCGCACCTCGATGGCGCACGATGGTGACGAAACCCTCCGATTGCAAACGCGCGAGCGCTTCGCGAACCGGAATTCGCGATACCCCGTACCGCTTGGCGATCGTCCCCTCCACCAGCCGCTCCCCGGCCGACAACCGACCGCCCAGGATCTCCGCGCGCAGTGCGCGAGCGATCGCATCCCCCGACGAATCGTCCGCCGACAACGGATCTGCCATCCCCGCAGCATAAACGGCCCGCCTCGGTGCGCTATGCAGCCGGTGCCCGTCCGGACGGGCACCGGCAGGTCACCGAGCGCGGGGATGGGCGGTGGCCCAGACCTCGTGGAGGGTGTTGACGGTGACCAGTGTGTAGATCTGGGTCGTGGTGACCGAGGCGTGGCCCAGAAGTTCCTGGACCACGCGGACGTCGGCCCCGCCGTCCAGAAGATGGGTGGCGAAGGAGTGCCGCAGGGTGTGCGGGGAGACGCTGGCGCCGATACCGGCGCGTTCGGCAGCGGATTGCAGGATCTGCCAGGCGCTTTGGCGGGAGAGACGGCCGCCCCGGGTGTTGCGGAACAGGGCCGGATTGCCGGAGCCGCGGGCGACCAGGGCGGGGCGACCACGGACCAGGTAGGCGTCCAGGGCCGCCAGCGCCGGGCGGCCGATGGGGACCATGCGCTGTTTGCCGCCCTTGCCGTGCAGGACGACGGCACGTTCGCCGGTGTCGATATCGTCCACGTCCAGATCGGTGACCTCGGAGATCCGTGCGCCGGTGGAATACAGCAGTTCGAGCATCGCACGGTCGCGCAGGCCGCGCGGACCGCCGTCGGACGCGCCGGAGCCGCCCGCGGCCTCCAGCAGTAGCGAAATCTGGTCGTACGGAAGGGCCTTGGGTAATCGCCGGGCAGGAGTGGGCGGCTTGACCGCATGCGCCACATCCCCCGCAGTGATGCCCTCGGCGGCGGCGAACCGGTGCAGCCCGCGCACCGCCACCAGCCCCCGCGCGGCGGAACTGGGCGCCAGCGCCGGATACCCATGCCCGCCGGCCCGCAGCGACACGGTGAAATCCCCGATATCCCCCTCGCTCACCGACGCCAGATCCGTGATCCCCCGCTGCACCAGGAACTCCCGGTACCGCCCCAGATCCCGCCGATAGGCACTGAGCGTATTGCGCGCGGCCCCACGCTCGACCGCCAAATGGTCGAGATACGCGTCGATCTCCCGCTGCAACACGCCCATATCATCGCAGCCGACACCGACAACTCTCCGCGCGAAACACCCCCGCCCAGATCACCCGGACAACACTTCCGCACGACAGAACTCCGAAGCCGATGCGAAGTTCGCCACGGACATCGTCCGAGCCGATGGGATCTCACTGGACGAATACACGCAGTTTCGCGCGGAAGGCGGATGCGTGCCGGCGTCGAAGACCAGAATCAGTGCTAACTGAGCTGAAACTGTTGTCCGGCGATGTGAACGGGTGTGTCGAGCGACTTGGTGACCGTAGTGCTGTACCCGTCACCACTCGGTGCCGTATGCAGCGTCCAACGGTCGCGTGCCGGGTCTACGATCAGGTACTCGGGCACGCCGGCCGTAGCGTAGATCTCGGTCTTGTCCGCGTAGTCGGTTTCCCGGCTGCTGGCAGATACGACCTCCACGAAAGCGAGCGCGTTCGAGGAGTGCAGCTCGGCGTCAGCAGGGAAGATGCCGATATCGGGAGCCTTGTCGTTCTGGCCGGTGCCGGGAATCTTCACATCGGAAGTAGTACGCAGGTGGGGCGCTTTGAACTCGATGTCAGCGGCAATTCTGAGAATGATTCGCCAATGTTCCGGGCGCTGCGGTGAAACGACGATCACATCCCCCTTCGCATCGGCTCGAAATCCCTCCGGCACCTCCATGGAAGCCGCAACCTCGACCAGTTCGCTGCGTGGACTCATGGGTGCTCCTCGACATCGCATGTGGCGATTTCCCTGCGGATAAGCGTACATGCCGCCCGTTACCTACTGCCTCGTGATGCCGATCCGCAGCCTCAGCCCTGGGCGGCCTTGCGATCCAGAAAACGAGTGGGTTTGCCGGGCCAGGGGGCGTCGGCGGGGCGCAGCGGCAGATCGTTCGCGCGCGCGGCGGACAGGGCCAGGATGCCCGCGACCGCCGTGGCGTTGACGATCTCACCGGACAGGGCCGCACGCACGGCCTGCTCGACCGGCATCCGCACGATCCGGATGTCGGCCTCCTCCAGTTCGGGTTCGGGACGCTCGGTCTCGGTGAGACCGTCGGCCAGGTACACCCGCAGCGCCTCGTCGGTGAAGCCCGGCGACAGAGCGACGTCGACCAGCACCGACCAGTTCCGCGCGGCCAGGCCCGTCTCCTCGGCCAGTTCCCGCCGGGCCGCGTCGAGCGGATCCTCGCCGGGCTCGTCCAGCAGCCCGGCGGGCAACTCCAGCAGGCGACGGCCGATCGGGTGACGGTACTGGTCGATCAGCACCACCTCGTCCCGCTCGTCCAGCGCGACCACCGCGACGGCGCCGTGATGCTCGATCACCTCGCGTTCGGCGGTCCGCCCGCCCGGCATCTCCACCTGGTCCAGCCGCAGCGCCAGGATCGCGCCGGAGTAGACGACGCGGCTGGACAGTGTCTTGAATTCGTGGGTGCCCGGGGCGCCCTGTGCCGCATGGTCGTTCACTGGGAGACTGCCTCGATTTCGATCTCGCCCTCGATGTCCACCGGAAGACGCTCGGCCGCATCGTATTTCAGCGCCGCCTGGATCAGCGCCGCGAACAGTGGATGCGGGCGGGTCGGGCGGCTCTTGAGCTCGGGATGCGCCTGGGTGGCGACGAAGAACGGATGCTTGTCCGCGGGCAGTTCGACGAATTCGACCAGATGCCCGTCCGGGGAGGTGCCGCTGAATTTCAGTCCGCTCTCGGCGATCTTGGCCCGGTAGGAGTTGTTGACCTCGTAGCGATGCCGGTGCCGCTCGGACACCTCGGTCACGCCGTAGGCCTGTGCGACGATCGAACCCTGTTCCAGCACAGCGGGATACGCGCCCAAACGCATGGTGCCGCCGAGGTCGGCCTCGCCCGCCACCGCCTGCTCCTGATCGGCCATCGTGGAGATCACGGGATGCGGTGTGTCCGGCTCGAATTCGGCGGAATTGGCGTCCTCGAGCCCGACCGCGCGCGCGGCCTCGATCACCACGCACTGTAAGCCCAGACATAGGCCCAGCAGCGGGATGCCGCGGGTGCGGGCGTAGTGGATCGCGCCGACCTTGCCCTCGATGCCACGAATACCGAATCCGCCCGGAATCAGCACGGCGTCGACGTCGCTCAGATGCGCCTGCGCGCCCGCGGGGGTCTCGCATTCGTCGGACTGCACCCAGCGGATGTTCACCTTCGCCTTGGCCGCGAATCCGCCCGCGCGCAGCGCCTCGGTCACCGACAGATAGGCGTCGGGCAGGTCCACGTACTTGCCGACGAGCGCGACTGTCACCTGCTCGCGCGGATTGTGCACCCGATCGAGCAGGTCGCCCCACACCGTCCAGTCCACGTCGCGGAACGGCAGCCCGAGACGGCGCACCACATACGCGTCCAGGCCCTCGCGGTGCAGCACGCGCGGGATGTCGTAGATCGACGGCGCGTCGGGGGTGGAGATGCAGGCGTCGACCTCGACGTCGCACATCAGCGCGATCTTGTTCTTCAGCGGCTGCGGCACCTCGCGGTCGCAGCGCAGGACCAGCGCGTCGGGCTGGATACCGATATTGCGCAGCGCGGCCACCGAGTGCTGAGTGGGCTTGGTCTTCAGCTCGCCCGAGGGCGCGAGGTACGGCACGAGGGTGACGTGCAGGAAGAAGCAGTTGTCGCGGCCCACCTCGTGCCGGATCTGCCGGGCGGCCTCGAGGAACGGCTGCGACTCGATATCGCCTACGGTGCCGCCGATCTCGGTGATGACCACGTCGGGGGTCTGACCGTCGCGGTCCGGCGCGCTCATCGCGAGGATGCGGAATTTGATCTCGTCGGTGATGTGCGGGATGACCTGCACGGTGTCGCCGAGGTATTCCCCGCGGCGCTCCTTGGCGATCACCGTCGAATAGATCTGGCCCGTGGTCACATTCGCGTACCGGGTCAGGTCCCGGTCCAGGAAGCGCTCGTAGTGGCCGACGTCCAGGTCGGTCTCCGCGCCGTCCTCGGTCACGAACACCTCGCCGTGCTGGAACGGGTTCATGGTGCCGGGATCGACGTTGAGATAGGGGTCGAGCTTCTGCATCGTCACGCGCAAACCGCGCGAGGTGAGGAGTTGGCCGAGGCTGGAGGCCGTCAGGCCCTTACCCAGTGAGGAGGCGACGCCACCGCTGACGAAGATGTGTTTGGTAGCCGTTCGTGACGGTATCCGTGATTGACCCACGGGTCTTCACGCTAACACGGAAAAGGGTTGCGAATCGAATGCCACGCACGGTAACTACATGTTTCCCGATGCCCGATTAGTCCCATCAGCCTCACCCGTCGCAACAGACACACTCGCCTCCCAGCAACTCCCCAGCGGACATCACAGCCGACGTCCCGAGCAGCAGCTCAGCTGGGCAGTGCGCCGACGGTCAGTGAGCTGGCCATCGCGCCGGTGCCGTAACGGCCGGTAATCCCCTTCAACTGCTCACTCAGCCCGAGAGCCGTTGTCATTCGGCCGATCTCGTGGTCGACATTGTCGACGGTGGTCACCGCACCGGCCAGCTTCGGGTCCGAGCGCACGACCCCGATCGGTCCCGACGCGTCGGCAGCGCCGGCGCGACCCGCCAATACGGCGCCCGCGGCCCGCCCGCGCAGCCCGCCCGCGAATCGGGCGATGATCTCCCCCTGGTTGTTGTCCACTGCCCGCGCGCCGTTGCCGGTCACCACGACCGCGAGCTGAGCGGGCCGCACATCGCCGAACGTGAGAAATCCGCCGTTGCGCAGGGTATCCAGGATCAACACACGCTCCTGGTCGGTGGCGCGCTGCCGACCGGTGGCCGGATCGGCGAGCAGCGCCAGACCGAGCAGATCCCCTGCCAGGCTGCCCTGGTCGACCGTGTCGGTCCGCAGCTGCGCACCGGCCGGGATCATGTTGGTGACAGTGGTGCGCAGCCGATCGCCCTGACCGGAGTCGACGAACGGGTTCGCCAACGCGATCCGGCCGGTCACCGTGGCGCCGGCGGTGGTCAGGGCCTTACCGACCGCGTCGACGTCGACGGGATCGGCATCGGGTGTGGTGAACACCAGGACGGTGCGGTTGGCCAGCGCGCCGGCCAGCAGTCGACCCTGCGCCCCCGCCAGGAAGGCGTCCGCCGCGGCGAGTTGCCCGGTGAGCCTGTCGTTCTGCGTGGTCAGCGTGGCGACGTGAGCCTGTTGACTTCCATGTCCCGGACGCAGTGCGGTCAGCACGTCCGAATGCGCGCCGAGCACCAGCCCGATCGCCAGTGCGAGGAAGAGCCCGGCAATCGAGACGGCATGCTGGCGTAGCGAAATCACTTGTCCCCCTTTATCTGTTGAATGCCTTGTTCAGCAGCTGGTGCGCCCAGCTCTTGCCGTGCTCCCATGCGGCCAGCGCCCAGTCCATCGCGGGCCCGCCCATGTGCGAGGCCAGCAGCGCGACGATCATCGCGACCAGCGCGGCCAGTACGACAAGCGCCACCGCCCAGCCGTATCCGCGGTTGTGGTACAACGTGGCAACGGCCTTGGCGTCCATGAGCTTCGACGAGGTCTTGAGCCGGATCAGGAAGGTGGCCGCGTTGGATTCGCGACGGCCGCGATCGAAGAAGTCGTCCAGCGAGGCCGCCGCGCCGCACACGATGATCAGCGCGGAACCGTGGTGATCGGCGAGCAGCAGCGCCAGATCCGTGGCCGATCCCGAGGACGGGAACGTGGTCGCGCCGATGCCCAGGTCCTGAATGCGCTCCAAACCCTTGGCGTGCCCGTCGGTGTCGGCGGGCAGGATCACCTCGGCGCCGGATTTGAGCGTTCTCGCTGTGATCTCATCGGGATCGCCGACGATCAGATCGGGCCGGTAGCCCAGGCCGGTCAGCGTGTCCGCGCCCCGGCCGACGCCGATCAGGATGGGCGCGTACTCCTTGATGAACGGTTTGAGCCCGCGTAGGTCGTCGCGGTGCTCCGGACCGTCGGCCACCACGACGACCTGCCGGTCGCGCATGGACAATTCGAGTTCCGGGACGCCGAAACCATCGATCAGCAGCGCGCTCTCGGTGCGGATGAACTCGATCGTGTTGCCCGCGAACGCCTCCAGATGGTCGGCCAGACCGTTGCGCGCGGCGATCATCCGCTCGGCGATGGCGGCCTCGGTGAGCTCGATGCCCTCGACCAGCGCCTCGGGGTCCTTGCGGAGCTTGTCGACGTAGACGACGCCGCCGTCCACACGGACCCGCGCGCCGTCCTTGATCCTGGCGAACACGTCGTTGGTGACCGCGTCCAGCAACAGGATTCCGTTGGCGACCAGCACCTCCGGCCCGAGGTTGGGATAGCGGCCCGAGATCGAGGGCGAGGCGTTGATCACCGCCGCCACGCCCGCGGTGACCAGCCGGTCCGCCGTGAGCCGGTCCAGGTCCATCTCGTCGAGGATCACGACGTCGCCCGGGCCCACCCGTTCGAGCAGACGCCGGGTGTTGCGATCGACCCGAGCGATGCCGATCAGGCCGGACAGCGTTTCGTTGTTCTTCGACAACAGCGCCAGCATCCTCATGGCATCCGATGATGACCCTGGACTCTCAACCTTTGCTGGAGGCGCGCCGCATCTGCTATCACATCCGCCACCGCAGCGCCAGTGACACTACGCACATCGGACAGATCAGGTACGGATATGCTGTCCCGACAGCGAATTGATGGCACCTGACGTCACAGCAACTTCAGGGCCGTCGCCACCCGGTTTCGAAGGAGATCCGCCGATGGCCAGCACCACGATCGACACCGTGATTCCCGCACCCCGAGACGTCGTCTACAAACTGTTCACCGAGCGCGACAGCCTCAACGGCTATCTGCCGATCCGCTTCACGCTGAGAAGGCCCGGCGCCGAATCCCCGTCCGGCGTCGGCGCACGCTACCTGGTCGGTCTGGGCGGCATCGGCATCACCGAAGAGACCACCGAACTGGTGCCCGGCGAGCGCATGGAGTACAAGATCGTCAAGGGCGTCCCGGTCAAGCGCCACGTCGGCACCATCACCTTCGCCGACGCTCCCGAGGGCACCCTCGTCTCCTACCGCATGGAATCCGAGCCGAAGTTCCCCGTCCCCGACCGCCTCACCGAGATCGCCCTGCGCGGCCTGATCGCTCCCTTCCTCTCCGCCGCCCGCAAGGCCGTCGCGAAGTAGGGCTTCACATCCGGCGCCGCGGCTCAGCCAGCCGCGGCACTGGCCCCTGCTACCCCGGCGGAGTCGGAGTCCTTCTCCGCGTTGGCGGTGGCCAGCAACTCCTCGGCGTGAGCGCGACCGGTTTCCGTGTCGTCCAAGCCGGCCAGCATGCGGGCCAGTTCGACCACCCGCTCCTCGGAGGTGAGGGTGCGCACGCCGCTGTTGACGCCCTTGCCGTCGTCGACCTTGTCGACCACCAGGTGGGTGTCGGCGAAGGCGGCGACCTGGGGCAGGTGGGTCACGACGATCACCTGATGGGTGCGGGCCAGGCGGGCCAGGCGGCGGCCGATCTCCACCGCGGCGCGCCCGCCGACACCGGCGTCGACCTCGTCGAACACCATGGTGCTGCCATGATCGGAACCGGCCAGCACGACCTCCAGGGCCAGCATCACCCGGGACAGCTCGCCGCCCGAGGCGCTCTTGCTCAGCGGCAGCGACTGCGCGCCCGAATGTGCCGACAGCCGGAACTCGGCCTCGTCGACGCCGCTGGACCCGGCGTGTAATTCCGTACCGTCCACCGCGATCGGCGCGGAGTCCTGCGCGGCCGCGAGCATCGTGCGCACCTGCACCTCGAGCTTCGCCCGGCCCATCGCCAGTCCGCCCAGTTCGGAACTCACCGCGGCCGACAGCTTCCTGGCCGCCTTGGTGCGCGCGACAGTGAGCTTGCGCGCGGTCTCACGCACCTGCTCGGCGGCGGATTCGACCTCGGCGGCCAGCTTGGCCAATGCCTCGTCGGAGACGTCCAGGGAGTCCAGCCGCGAGCGCGCGTCCTGCGCCCAGGCCAGCACGCCGTCGATATCGGGTGCGTACTTGCGGGTCAGCGTCTTCAGTTCGGCCTGCCGGTTGAGCAGCGAATCCAGCGCGCCCGGATCCGAGGGCAGATCCGACAGGTAGCTGCTCAGCTCGGTGGTCAGATCCACCACCACCGCGATCGCCTCGCCCAGGCGCGGCGACAGCTCCGACAACGCACGGTCATCGGACGAATCGAGCCGCGAACGCGCCGCACCCAGCAGATCCAGCGCACCCGAACCCTCGCCCGGCGCGTCGGCCGGACCGGCCAGCGCGTCGTGCGCGGCGGTCGCGGACTCGCGCAGCGAATCCAGATCCGAAAGCCTGCGCACCTCCTCGACGATGCGCTCGTCCTCCCCCGCTTGCGGTGCGAGAGAATCGATCTCGTCGAGCGAATGCTTCAGCCTGTCGGCCTCCAGGGCCAGTTCACGGCTGCGCGCGGTGCGCTCGAGCAGTTCGGTGCGGGCGTCCAGCCAGGTGCGCCGCGCCAGCCGGTATCTGCGCAGCAGGTTCGCGACCGACTCGCCCGCGAACTGATCCAGCGCCGCGAGCTGCTGATCGGGCCGCTGCAAGCGCAACTGATCGTTCTGGCCGTGCACTGTCAGCAGCGGCGCGGTGAAATCCGACAGCACCGCCGCCGGGACGCTGCGCCCGCCCAGATGCGCACGCGATCGGCCGTCGCCGCCGACCGTGCGCACCGCGATGATGCTGCCGTCGTCGTCGCGTTGCGCCCCCGAGGATTCCAGCACCTTCGCCACCTCGTCGCGCGCGGACTCGTGCACCTCCTCGACGGTGAACCGGCCCTCCACCACCGCGCGCTGCGCGCCCCGGCGTACCCGCCCGGCATCCGAACGCGCGCCGCCGAGCAGATGCAGGCTCGTCACCACCATCGTCTTGCCCGCACCGGTCTCGCCGGTCAGGCAGGTCAGCCCCGCATGGAATTGCGCTGTGGCGGCGGATATGACGCCAAGGCTGTCAATCCTGATCTCTGTCAGCACTCTTGCTCTCCGTACGGTGCTCGATAGGGCCTGATCGGGGCGCTGCGTGGTTACGCTCCGCTGCCTTCCTCGGTATCCGGCGACGCCGCTGCCGAGGAACCGGCGTTGTCGCGCACGCTGCTTCCTCCGCAGTCGCCGGACGCATCGCCGCTCGACCGCTCAGGACCGGGACGACCCCGCCAGCCTGTGACGGGCAACTGGAATTTGCGCACCATCCGATCGGTGAACGGCGCGGAGTCCAGCCGCACCCACCGCACGGGTTCAGCACCGCGCACCGCCTCGAATCGCGCACCCCGCGGCAGCGCCATGGTGCGGCGGCCGTCGAGGAAGACGACCGCATCATGCCCCACGGCAACGGTTTCCACCGCGATCCGCGAATTCGGGCTGGTCACCAGCGGCCGGGCGAACAGCGCGTGCGCATTGCTCGGGATCACCAGCAGCGCCTCGAGTTCGGGCCAGACCACCGGGCCGCCGGCCGAGAAGGCATAGGCGGTGGACCCGGTGGGTGTCGCGATCAGCACACCGTCGCAACCGAACTGAGACACCGGCCGCCCGTCCACCTCCAGCACCAGTTCGAGTACGCCCATCCGGGTGGCGTTCTCGATGCTGGCCTCGTTCAGTGCCCAACCGCGTTCCACGACGACATCATCCACACGGACACTGACATCTATCGTCATCCGCTGCTCGAGGCGGTAATCGCCGTGCACGACCTGCCCCAGCGCCTCATCGATGTGATCGGCCTCGGCCTCGGTCAGAAAGCCGATGCGGCCCAGGTTGATACCCAGCACCGGCACCCGCGCCGGGCGGGCCATCTCCGCGGCGCGCAGGAACGTCCCGTCGCCACCCAACGCCAGCACCATTTCGCAGCCGACGGCCGCGTCGGGGCCGTGTTCGACCGAACGCACCGGATAACCGTCGGGCTCCCCGGACTCGTCACAGTCCAGTTTGGTGCTGTATGCCTCGTCCTCGAGCAGGCGCAGACCGATCCCGGCGTCGTCGAAGATCTTCGCGACCCGATGCGCGGTCTCGGTCAGTTCGGCGCGACCGGGATGGGCGACCAACAGGATCTCCCTGTTCACTGTGGGCCCTCCTGCACTGCGCGCTGCACCATCTCGCTCAGGCCTCCGCTTCGCTCCGGCCCGAGCGAGAGCTCAGCTGCATCCAATTTCACCTCAGCGGCGTCTTTCTCGTTACGCAACCACAAGAAGTATTCGACATTCCCGGACGGCCCGGGCAACGGGCTCGCCACGACTCCCCGGGTGCGCAGCCCTAGTCCGGCCGCGACCGCGGCCACCTCGCGCACCGACTCGGCTCGCAACACCGGATCCCGCACCACACCGCCGGAGCCTACCCGCTCCTTGCCGACCTCGAATTGCGGTTTGACCATCGGCAGCAGATCCGCACCCGGTGCACAGCACTGCGCCAATGCGGGCAGCACCAGACCGAGGGAGATGAACGACAGATCGGCCACCACCAGCTCCACCGGGCCGCCGATCGCCTCGGCGGTCAGGGTGCGCACATTCGTACGATCCAGCACGCGCACCCGGTCGTCGTTCTGCAGTCGCCAGATCAGCTGGCCGTATCCGACGTCCGCCGCCACGACCTCGCGCGCACCGCGACTGAGCAGCACATCGGTGAATCCGCCGGTCGAGGCGCCCGCATCGAGACAACGCCGCCCCGCCACGGACACACCCTGCGCCTCGAACGCCTCGAGCGCGCCCAGCAGTTTGTGCGCGCCGCGCGAGGCCCACTGCACCTCGTCGGGCTCCTCGCGCACCAGCAGCGGGGTGCCGGTCTCCACGGCCGTGGCCGGTTTCACCGCGACCGCGCCGTTGATCAGGACCCGGCCCGCGCCGATCAGTTCGACCGCGTGTTCGCGTGAGCGGGCCAGACCGCGGCGAACCAATTCTGCGTCCACCCGAGCGCGTCTGGCCACCTCAGATCTTGTCCACCGTCGACAGGGCCTGGACCAGCACCTCGTGCGCCTGTTCCAGGATGCGGGCGCGACGGGTGATCTCCACGCCCGCGCCCGCCACATCGGCCTCCGCCAGCTCGTGCCCACGCACCCGGGCGTGCAATTCCGCCAGCAGCGCGTCGATCTCCGTACGCACCGCCGCCGGTTCGGCGAATTCGGCCGGGTTCGCGCCCGCCATATGCTGACCGGGCAGCGGAACTCCCGGCCGAGGCCCGGTCGGACCGGGTGTCGGAGGATGCGGCGTCGGTGTAGTCATGATGCCGACAACGCTACCGGAGTACGGATTCGAACACACGTATCAGGCGGGTTTCGGGATTACCGTCGCTGTTGACTCTCCCATCGCTGGAGAGTGTTCAGTAGGAGACATGACAGCGACAGTCTCCATCGGGGAATTCGCCCGGCTGACATTTCTCAGCGTGAAGACCCTGCGGTACTACCACGAGATCGAACTGCTCGAGCCCGCCGCCGTGGATCCGTACTCCGGATATCGGCGCTACTCGACCGATCAGGTCGACCAGGCGCATCTGATCCGGCGGCTCCGTGAGCTCAATATGCCACTGCCGGAGATCCGCGCGGTGGTGGCCGCGCCCGACCAGGGCGCCCGGGACACGGCGCTGCGCGAGCATCTCGAGCATATGGAAGCCGAACTGCTGCGCACCCGCGACGTGGTGGCCTCACTGCGCGCATTGCTGCTGCCCGCTTCCCGGATCGAGGTCGAATATCGTTCCGTCCCAGCCTTTCCCGCGCTGACCGTATCGGGCATCGTGGCCCGCGAAACGCTCGGCGACTGGTATGGCGCGGCTTTCGCCCAGCTGTACGAAACACTTTCGGCCAACGGCGTGGCGCCGGCCGGACCGGGCGGAGCCACCTATTCCACGGAATTCTTCGAGAACGATATCGGTCAGGTGGTCGCGTTCGCCCCGATCACCGGCATCGACCGCGGTGCACTGACCGATACGAAATCGGCTGCGATAGTGGAGCTTCCGGCTCGCCGCTTCGCCATCGGGGTACACAGCGGCCCGTTCACCGATTTCGACCGGACCTACGGCGCATTGGGCAGCCATGTGGCCGAACACGATTCGGCGCTGGCCGAACCGATCCGGGAGATCCCCCTCATCGGCCCGCACAACGCCGACGACCCGAGCGAATTCCGCACCGAAGTCTGCTGGCCGATCGGCCGGCTCTGAAAAAGGAGAACAACTCTCATGGCACTGACACTGAGCAACATCACTTTCGACTGCCACGACGCGGCCGCGTTGGCCGGATTCTGGTCGCAGCTACTGGATCAGCCGGTCGCCCCGGAGGCCAACGAATACTTCGCGGCCGTCGGCGGCGGAGCACTGTCGCCGACGCTGATGTTCATCCAGGTGCCCGACAAGAATCCCGGTAAGAACGTCGTCCATCTCGATCTGTCCGCATCCGATTGGACCGAACAAATCGAGCGGGCGATCTCGTTGGGCGCCAAGCAGGTCGGCGAGAACAACCAGCAGGGACTGCACTGGGTCACCCTCGCCGACCCGGAGGGCAACCTGTTCGACATCGCCCAGGCGCACGACTAGCCCACACGATCAGCGCAGAAAACCACGGCCCGCTCGGGATCGAGATCTTTGTCATCCCGAACGGGCCGGTGGCGGCGCAAGGAGTCACGAGGCGGGCGATATTCCGCACGGGGGCTGTGGCCGGGGCGGCCGTGGCCCCATTGTTCGCGAAAGCGCCCGCCGCCGCGATCTCCTATCCACAGCGCATCGTCGGCGATGTACGCAGCGGCGGCTACGAGTGGTCGGCGTCCCCGGACGCCGCGCCGATGCGCCGCGGCCACACCTGCGTCGAGCTCGACGCAGCGGGCAAGATCAGCCGCCTGACCGTCGTCTACGACTCGAGTCTCCTGAATTACACCGCTTACCAGTCCCTGGTCGGCCTCGCAGCGGAGGCGGCCGCATGAGAAACCACACGCCCGCACCGCGAACACCTTCTCCGACGAACCGATCGGCAAGGACCAGGTCGCCTCCATCTACTGGTCAAATACGCCCCGACGGCATTCAACTCCCAGCCGCTGCGCATCCTGCTGGTGCGTTCCCCCGAGGCTCGCGAGCGCCTCGTCGCGCATCTGTGGGTCCCAGCTGCCACACTTCACCGGCGCGCAGGACCTGTTCAAGAAACCCGGCCAGGAGCCCTGTTTCCCGCGCGGGTCGCCTCGAGCAGGACAAGGTCGTCAGCACGGTCCGACCGCTGGTGTGCGGCGGCGCACGATACGGCAACTGCGATGCCGCACACCAGGGTTCGACAGCCGCAGGTGATGCGAATACGTATCTCGGCGCGCCGCTCGCAACAGACCCGCTCCCCGACACACCACACGCCGACCACCGAGGTTCGCGCCATGTGCACAGGCTCTTGGCACAATGGTCCGGGTGCGAACCCGGGGTTCAGGCGCAAACTTGTGGCGTACCGCCGCGATGGTCGTGGCGGCCACCGTCGGCGGCTCCGAATGGCTGCACTGGCGCGCGTCCCGCTGGTTCCCTTGCCCGATACCGAGTCCGGTCGACCAGGGCACGAAAGCCCTTGTCGTTCTCGGTTACCCGGCCAAGGCCGACGGAAGCCCCCATCCCGTGCAACGCTGGCGATGCCGAATCGCCGCACGCTCCATGGCGCCCGGCGCGCTGATGGTCTTCACCGGCGGGTCGGTGCGCGACTCGTGGATCGAATCCGAGGTGATGGCTTCATACGCCCGAGAATCCCTGGGTGTGCCGGCCGATGCTATCCGCACCGAGACCCACGCCGAAAGCACCTGGCAGAACATCGAGTTCACGATTCCGCTGATCGAGCACGCGGACCGCATCGCCATCGTCTCCGGGCCGATGCATGCCGCCCGCGGCCGCCGCTACCTGTATCGGCAGCGGCCCGATCTGGCCGCGCGACTGGTTCCCGCCGCCGATTACAAGCTCTTCGAGGCATGGTGGTTGAAGGTCCCCACCGCCGTGCACGAACTGGCGGCCATCGCGCGGCGGCGGGCCGGGCGGCTGCTCGTCCGGGCCATGCGCTCGTCCGTATTTTCGAAAACCACCACAACCGGGGGCACCGCGGAAATTCCCGAGGCCCGCGGCGGCCGCCGACGCTCGCCGGGTTCGGGAGATGATCAATATCGAGATCGCGGAGATCATCCGGATGCTCGAGGATGAACGCAGCCAGTTGAGATAGTGCGCTACGGGACGACGGGTATCGCCCTGCCCGGGTGGCGATCGAGCCGCTCCGCTATCTGATCCGCAACGTCACCATCCGCCAAGGTCGCCGGATCATCCTGTACCACAGGATGATTCAGTGCGTCCAGGCTGTCGGACACATAGGTGGGCAACCGGTCGGCCGGCTGCTTGGCCAGGTCGGCGAAGGTGCTCACGCCGGTGAGCACGAGCAGCGATTCCAGCCCGACGCAGTGCGCGCCGTCGATATCGGTGTCGAGGC
Organism: Nocardia alni; assembly: GCF_019038435.1. GTDB lineage: Bacteria > Actinomycetota > Actinomycetes > Mycobacteriales > Mycobacteriaceae > Nocardia > Nocardia alni. The sequence continues at coordinate 4,632 of NZ_JAGPOX010000147.1, read as the reverse complement.
GGTCGCCGACGACCAGGGCCGAGCGGGTTCCGGCGCGGGTGAGGGCGTCGTCGAGCAGCGGGGCGTAGGGCTTGCCCGCGACGACGGGCTCGGTATCGGTAGCCACCCGCAGCGCGGTGACCATCGCGCCGTTACCGGGCGCCAGCCCGCGCTCGGTCGGCAACGTCACGTCGGTGTTGGTCGCCACCCACAACGCACCGGCACGCACGGCGTAGGCGGCCTCGGCCAGATCCGGCCAGCCCGTCGTCGGCGAATGACCCTGCACCACCGCGGCGGGAGCCTCGCCCTCGAAGCGGCGAACCGCTCGCAAGCCCACCCGATCGATCTCCGCGGCCAGGTCGTCGGACCCGACGATCAGCACCGTCGATCCGGGCGCCAGCCGATCGGCCAGTATGTTCGCCCCGGCCTGCGCGCTGGTCACCACGTCATCGGCGGTCGCGGCGAACCCCAGCTCCGCCAGATGCGCCGCCACCGACCCGGCCGAGCGGCTGGCGTTGTTCGTGACGTACACCAGCGCCTGCGCCCCCTCCGAGGCCGCCAGCGCGGCGGGCGCACCGGGAATCACGGCGTCCCCGCGATACAGGGTGCCATCCAGATCCAGCAGCAGAGCCTCGAACCGCTCTCGTAGCCTCGTCACCGAACCGTGCACCACCTTCTACTCGCCGGAACGACACCGCCCGGACGACCTGAGCCTACTGGGTCGGGGTAAGCGGACCTCGTCACGCACCAGGCGACGGGTACGATGCGGGCGACGCCACGCCCCAGCGTGTGATCGAAGAGTCCAATGACACAGCCGGTTCGGACATCGATCAACCACTCGTGACACGGATTCGAGGCTTCGGCGCAGGTGCAGTTCGCGAAGGCACCGACTCTGGTCGAACCGCGCTCGCAAGGTGTCGGGGTCGTGGAATATTCGGTCCATAACCCTGGTTGCGGCTCGTATGAAATTCGGAGTCAGCACCTTTGTGACCGACGAGGGAATCAGCAGCACCGCACTGGGCCGGGCGCTCGAGGAACGCGGGTTCGAATCGCTGTTCCTCGCTGAACATTCGCATATTCCGACCAGCAGGCAGTCACCATATCCGGGCGGTGGGGACCTACCGCGCATGTACTATCGCGCGCTCGATCCGTTCGTGGCCCTCGGGGCCGCGGCGGCCGTCACCGAGCGGCTTCTGCTCGGCACCGGTGTCACCTTGCTGATCCAGCGCGACATCATCCACACCGCAAAGGAAGTCGCCAGCCTGGACCTGATCTCCGGCGGCCGTCTCGTCTTCGGCGTCGGCGTCGGCTGGAACCGCGAGGAGATGGCCAACCACGGCACCGATCCTCGTACGCGGGGCGCACTCGTCGAGGAGCAGTTGGCGGCGTTGCGCGAGATCTGGACCAAGGACGCCGCCGAATACCACGGCAAATTCATTGATTTCGATCCGATCTACTCCTGGCCGAAGCCGGTGCAGCGCCCGCACCCGCCGATCTACCTCGGCGGCGGGCAGGCCGCGGCCGAGCGAGCGATCCGTCTCGGTATCGGCTGGATCCCGAATGCGGTCGCCAACCCTGCCGACGTGCCGGGCCAGCTCGCTGAATTCCGCAAGTCCGGACTCCCGATCACCGTGTCCTCCGTCCCTACCGATCCGGCGATTCTGGACGCCTACGCCGAGGCGGGCGCAGAACGGGTAAACCTCCCCCTGAACAACCTGCCGGAGGATGAAAGCCTCCGTGCCCTGGACAATCTCGCCGAATTCGTCCGCAAGTACACGGACTAGTTCCACCACTTCCGGCGTACTCCAACCAACCGCCAACATCCGAGTGGACCGCACTCCGATGCTCCGACGGAGGTCCCGGACCACGCTCTCATAATGTCGGTCCTGTCGGCTCGTCACCAGAATCCTGGACCACGAGCCGGCAGGAATGGCGAGCGACACTGGAAATCCCATGGCATGGCTGGTGCACGTGTGGATTGGCGCGACAACTGCTCTGCGTCTCGATGGGCTTCTGCGCTCGGCCCTCGCGGATGTCGTTGCCCCGGGGCCGGTCCACCGATCGCCATCGAAAAAGGCGGGCGAACAGGCTCGATAGGCATAGCCGAGCTGTCAGTGCTGCGCCTCGGTATGGACAGGACGAAGGCGATCAATCGATCGGCTCAGCGCATCGACGGGGCTCGCCTTCCGGTGACTACCCTCCCGCCGATCAGAAGACCAGCTGGCGATTGCTGAAACCGGATCACCGATGTCGCGGCTTTCCGTCAGAGGTATAGGGAGGTCCGCAGGGGATTACTCGATCGGCCCATTCTCATCGTCGGTTGCCTTGTGGTCAGCGACCTTGCCACCAACATGTTTGTCTTCAGCAGGCTTGTTATCGAGATCCCTGTGTTCGGGATCCACGTGTTCCGGGGCATTGTCGCCGGCAACCTCGTCGTCGGTGGGTTCACCGTCAGCAAGATCGTCGTCAGCGAGATCGTCGTATTCCGTTGCGCTGGTTCCTGATTCGGTGCTCAGGTTTACTTCTCCGCGAGCGGCCGCGGCCAATTCGTCGGCACGTTCCTCGGCGTCGGTGTCGCCCTCTATATCGGCGGAGGCGGCGTGGAGGAACCAGGTCAGGGCCTCGTCCGAACGATCCGCGGCCAGCAGAGCCTCGGCGTAGGCGTAGAACAGGCGGGCCGAGGACGGGCCGATTCGCGCCGGGTCCAGTTCGGAGGTTTGCAGGGTTACCACGGCCTGGTCGTACTGGCCGAGGTCCATGCGAGCGCCCGCGACAACGATCCGGAGTTCGGTAGCCTCGTCGCCCGTCAGCTGGCGAGCCTCGTCGCTGCGGCCCAGTTCGATCGCCCGTTCGGGACGGCCCAGGCCGCGTTCGCAATCGGCCATCACCGCCAGCAGCCCTGCTCCACCGGACATTCGCCGCGCGGTCCGCAGCTCCGACAGTGCCTCCGCCCATTCACCCGCGTGATAGGCGATGAGACCGGCGGTCTCGCGCACCACCGCGATCCGGCCGGCCCGCTGCCGAGCCGCACGAGCATGCGCGAGGGCCAATTCGGGATCGTCCTCGATCAGACGCGTGGCCATGACCAGGTGCCGGGCGACCGTCTCGGCATTCCCCTTGTCCAGGCTGAACAGGTCGCGACGGACGCCCGGGTCCAGCTCGGCAGCCTCGACGTCATCGGGCAACACGGGCTCGTCCGGACGCGGCGGGCGGCGGTCACCACCGCTCTGCACTCCCTCACCACCGCGGCGACGATTAGAAGCGAAGTCGTTCCCGCCCTCCCGACCGGATCCGCCGGATCGACGATCGGCGTCATCTCGACGGTTGTATCCGCCACGGGCACGGTCACCACCGGAACCGCGATTGTCACCGAAGGAACGATCCCCACGACCTGAACGGTCACCGCCAGACGATCGACCACCACCGGACGAACGGTCACCACGATCAGTGCGATCACCACCGGATGAACGGTCACCACGATCAGTGCGATCGCCACCGGATGAACGGTTACCACGGTCCGGGCGGTCACCACCATACGAGCGATCACCACGGTCCGGGCGATCACCACCGAACGATCGGTTACCGCGATCGGTGCGATCACCACCGTATGGACGGTCACCACGATCGGGGCGGTCACCACGATCGGGGCGGTCACCACGATCGGGGCGGTCACCGCCATACGGCCGATTACCACGTTCAGGGCGATCACCACCGAACGGCCGATTACCACGGTCGGGACGGTCACCACCGTATGGACGGTCACCGCGAGGCGGCCGGTCACCACCGGAGCGGTTGCCGTCATTGGGGCGATCACCGTACGGCCGGTCCGTACCACGGCGGAAGCCCGAGCGTCCGCTGTCGTCGCCGTCGGGACGATTCGAACCACCGCGATCACCGCGATCGTAGCCACCGCGACGGTCGTCACGGCGATCGTCGTCACGCCGGAAACCACCGGGCCGGTCCGAGCGCCGGGAATCATCTCGTCCGGAACCACCCGGTCGATCCGAGCGCCCGAAATCGCCGCGTGGGGAACCACCGCGATCACCACTGCCCGAACCACCTCGACGGAAACCGCCGCGATCACCGCGGTCCGGTCGGTCACCGCCACTCGAACGATCATCACCGGACGGCCGATTGTCGTCTCCACGGCCGAAGCCGCCACGCCGCTCGGAGGGACCGTCGTCACGGCGATTCTGCTTGTAGGGGCGGTCGCCGGCAGCGCGATCGGGATTGTTGCGGCGGAAGCCGCCGGATCGGCGTTCGCCGCGGTCGTCGCCGTTGTCGGCATGGTCACGGGGCGGTGTGCCGTTGCCAGGCCCCTGATCGGACCCACCGCGGCGGAAAGGCCTGCGACCGTCGTCGTTCTGCTCCGACACGGTAGTCCCTCTCTCTCTGAGAACTTGGCTCGGTACCCGGCCGCGGCGCACGCATCCGCACTACTCGAATTGAATCATGCGCGGACGATGCGGCATCCACGCGGCAGGGCGTAAACGCAAAGAAGGGGACCCAAACTTGGGTCCCCTTCTTGAAAGGATGTTCCGGCGGTGTCCTACTCTCCCACACCCTGGCGAGTGCAGTACCATCGGCGCTGGTGGCCTTAGCTTCCGGGTTCGGAATGGGACCGGGCGTTTCCCCACCGCTATAGCCGCCGTA
>NZ_JAGPOX010000146.1 GCF_019038435.1 Nocardia alni | reverse complement strand
GCGGCCGATCTGCCGGCAAATCCAGCTGATCCGGCAAACCCGCCAACTGCTCCCGCCAGTAAGCAACCTGCCTAGCCGACAACGACTCCGGATCATCCTCCGACCCCAGCACCTCACGCTGCCAGATACTGTAATCCGCATACTGCACCGCCAACGGCGCCCAGTCCGGAGCCTGTCCCGCAGTTCGGGCCGCGTACGAAGTCATCAGATCCCGCGTCAACGGATTCATCGACGAACCATCACCGGAAATGTGGTGCACCACCACCACCAGCACGTATTCCTTGGTGGCCGAGTCGCCGCCGGCGATCTCGAACAGCGCCAGCCGCAGCGGCACCTCACGGGTGACATCGAAGCTCGTCGACACCAACTCCACGACGGCGGCCGCGACCTGATCCGCGGCAATCGTCCGCAGCTCCAGTTCCAGATTCGCGACCCCCTGCTCCACCGGCAGAATCACCTGCTCGGGCTCCAGCGTCGAATGCGCGGAACCGGGGACGGCGGTCTGCGGGTAGATCGTGCGCAGGATCTCGTGACGAGCCACCAGATCCCCCACCGCGGCCTGCAAGGCGGGCACATCGATGGCTCCGGTCAGCCGCACTGCGCCCGGCACGTTGTAGGCGGCCGACTGGGTATCGAACCGGTTCAGGAACCACATCCGCTGCTGGGCCGGCGACAACGGAATCCGCTCCGGACGCGGCCCGGCCACGAGTGCACGGCGGTCGTCGTCGCCCGACAGACCCGCCACCCGCACGGCCAACATCTCGACCGTCGATGCCTCGAACAGCAGACGCACCGGAACGCGCATGTCCAGGGCGGCGCCGAGGCGGGCCACTATCTGGGTGGCGATCAGCGAGTTGCCACCGAGGTCGAAGAAGTCGTCGTCGAGGCCCACCTGTACCCCGGCGCCGAGGCCGAGCACCTCGGCGAACGTCGCCGCGACGATCTCCTCGATCGGGGTCGACGGCGCCCGGAATTCCCGCGCCTCGAAGACGGGCTCGGGCAGTGCGCGACGTTCGAGCTTGCCGTTCGGGCTCAGCGGAAGCTCGGCCAGCACCATGAGCGCCGACGGCACCATATAGGACGGCAGCCGGGCCGCCAGGTGCTCACGCAACGCATCGACCTCGACGCCCTCGCCGGAGGGCACCACGTAGCCGATCAGCCGGTCGCCGATCCGGTCGTCCGAGCGCACCAGCGTGACCGCCTCCGCCACCGCGGGATGCTCACGCAACGCATGCTCGATCTCACCGAGCTCGATCCGCAGACCACGCAACTTCACCTGGAAATCGGTACGACCCAAATACACCATCGCACCATCTTCAGTGCGCCGCACCAGATCCCCGGTGCGATACATACGCTCGCCACCACCGAACGGATTCGCCACGAAACGATCCGCCGTCAAATCGGCCCGGCCCACATAGCCCTGGGCCAACTGCACACCCGCCAGATACAACTCACCCGGCACACCCGACGGCACCGGATGCAACCGCGAATCCAGCACGTACGCCTGCGAATTCCACACCGGCGAACCGATCGACACCTCGGCCGAGACGACCTGCGGCACCACACAACCCGTGCCGGTCACCGTGAATTCCGTAGGACCATACAAGTTGTACAGAGCAGCAGTGCTGAACTCCCGGAACGCGGCCACCACATCCGCCGACAGCGCCTCACCACCAACCAGAACCGCCCGCAACGACCGGCATTCCTGTGCCGACGCACTGCTCGTGAACGCCGAAAGCATCGGCGGCACGAACTCGATCACGGTGATCCCGTACCGGTCGATGACCTTCGACAGGTAAACCGGATCACGATGACCACCCGGCGCGATAACGACCAGCTGCGCACCGACGGACAAGGGCCCGAACATCTCCCACACCGACACGTCGAACGTCAGCGGCGTCTTCTGCGGCACCACGTCCTGCGAGCCGACCCCAAGCTCACTGGTGACCCAGACGATCTGATTCACCAGCGCGGCATGAGAGATCGCCACGCCCTTCGGACGACCAGTGGAGCCCGAAGTGAACAACACATACGCCAAATGAGACGGATGCAACGCCGCCACACGATCGGCATCGGTAACCGGAACATCCGAATACCCGGACAAATCCAACTCATCGACAACCAGAACCGGCACACCCTCGGGCGCGAAACCGTCACGCGAGGTCGTCAGCGCACAGGCCGGCGCCGCGGTCTCGAGCACATAGGCATTGCGCTCGTCCGGCTGTTCCGGATCCACCGGTACATACGTACCGCCGGCCTGCAACACCGCATGAACCGCGACCAGCAGATCCAGTGAACGCCGCATCCCCACCGCGACCCGCACATCCGGACCCACGCCGGCCTCGATCAGTCGGCGCGCCAAACGCTGCACACGAGACCCGAATTCCGCATACGTCACCGATGTCGCCCGGGCCGAACCCGACTCGACATCCTCGGCCGAACAATCCACCACCGCAACCGCATCCGGAGTGGCACGCACCTGAGCGACGACGGAGTCGACCACCGTCGACGACGGCTTCAGCGGGTGCTCGACGCCATTCCAGCCGCGCGACTCCAGCGCCAGCTCCGAATCGTCCAGCAGCGACAGGTCACCGATCGGCCGATCCGGCACCGCGGTGACGGCCCGCAGCAACCGCACGAACCAGCGTCCGAACCTCTCGATGGTGGCGGCGTCGAACAGATCGGTGGCATAGGTGATCTTGGCGACGATCCCCGCCGGCACCGCGGCGCCCACACCGGCGCCGTCCGGTTCCGGCGCCCGCATCCGCTCGGCGAGCTCCACCTCCAGATCGAATTTCGCCGTCTCGATGGGCAATTCGAGCCCATCCACGGTCAATCCGGGCAGTTCCACGCTGACCTGCCGGGTGTTCTGCAGCGACAACATCACCTGGAACAGCGGATTGCGTGCCTGCGAGCGCTGCGGGTTGAGGATTTCGACCAGCCGCTCGAAGGGCAGGTCGGCGTTCCCGAAGGCCGCGATGTCGACCGCACGAACCGCCTGCAGCAGATCGCTGAAGGTGGCGCCGCCGTCGACCTCGGTGCGCAGTACCAGGGTGTTGACGAACATGCCGATCAGGTCGTCCAGAGCCTGCTCGCCACGCCCGGCGACCGGGGTGCCGATGGCGATGTCGGATTCGCCGCTCAACCGCGACAGCAGCGCGGCCAGCACGGCATGCACCACCATGAACAGCGTCCCGCCCCGGCTGCGCGCGAATTCGGCCAGATCGGCCTGGATTTCGGCGTCGATATCGAAGACGTGCACCGCACCGCGCCCGGAGGCCACGGCGGGCCGCACACGATCGGACGGCAGGTCGAGTTGTTCGGGCACCCCGCGCAGCGCCTCGGTCCAGAACGAGACCTGCTGGGAGATCAGCGATTCCGAATCGTCTTCGGAACCGAGCACATCACGTTGCCACAGCGCGTAATCGGCGTACTGCACCTCCAGCGGCTGCCAGGCCGGAGCCTGGCCCTCGACGCGGGCGCTGTAGGCCGTCATCACGTCGCGGGCGAACGGTCCCATGGAGAAACCGTCCGCGGAGATGTGGTGCACCACCACCGCCAGCACATGTTCGGTCGGGCTGATCTCGAACAGTCCGGCTCGCAGCGGCACCTCGGTGGTCACCTCGAAGCCGGTGAGCAGCAGCTCCGAAAGCCGCACCGGCAGCTCCGCCTCGGTGACCTCGATCGGTGTCAGATCCGGGATCGACCGGCCGACCGGCATGATCTCCTGGTACGCGAGCAGGCCCTGCTCGGGCGACTCGTACGCGGCCTCGGGGTAGCGGGTACGCAAGGACTCGTGCCGCGCCAGCACGTCGGCCACCGCGAGTTGCAGCGCCGGCGCGTCCAGCAGACCGGACAGCCGGACCGCGACCGGTATGTTGTCGACCGCGGACCCGGGATTGAAGCGGTTCAGGAACCACATCCGCCGCTGTGCCAGCGAGAGCGGGATCCGTTCCGGACGTGGCTGCGGCACAAGGGCTTTACGGGCGCCGCGACCGGTTGCCGACTCGGCGCGCGCGGCCAGCGCGGCCACCGTGGGCGCCTCGAAGATCTCCCGAACCCGCAGATCGGTGTCGAGGGCGGCCGACAGCCGCGCGGCCACCTGGGTGGCGATCAGCGAGTTGCCGCCCAGGGCGAAGAAATCGTCGTCCAGGCCCACCCGGTCCACGCCGAGGGTATCGGCGAAGACGCCGGCGACGATCTCCTCCGGCGGAGTGGACGGTGCGCGGAATTCACGAGCCGCCAGCACCGGTTCCGGCAACGCGCGACGATCCAGCTTGCCGTTCGCGCTCAGCGGCAACTCCTCCAGCACCACGAATGTGGACGGCACCATGTACGACGGCAGATGCGCTGTCAGGTGGGCGCGCACCGCGTCGAAATCGACATCGCCGCCGCCGCGCGGCACCACATAGGCGACGAGCCGATCGCCGGTGCGCTCGTCGGAATGCACCACGACAACCGCCTGCGCGACGGAATCGTATGCGGTGAGCGCGGATTCGATCTCGCCGAGTTCGATGCGCAGACCACGCAACTTCACCTGGAAGTCGGTGCGGCCCAGATACACGATCGCACCGCCGGCCGCGCGCCGCACCAGGTCACCCGTCCGGTACATGCGAGAACCGCTGCCCCCGAAAGGATTAGCCACAAACCGGTCGGAACTCAAATCGGGACGCCGCATATAGCCGCGAGCCAGCTGCACTCCCGCCAGGTACAACTCACCCGCGACACCCACCGGCACCGGATGCAGACGCGAATCCAGCACGTAGGCCTGAGAATTCGACACCGGCGAACCGATCGGCACCGCGACATCCACGTCCGCGGCCACCGGTGCGCTCAGGGCGTGCACCGTGAACTCGGTCGGACCGTACAGGTTGTGCAGCTCGGCGGGCACGCCGAGACGGCCGAACGCCGCGACCGTATCCGGCGCCAGCGCCTCACCCGCGATCAGCAGCACACGCAACGCACCGAGCGCCGAACCGTCGGCGCCATCGGCGAACACCCGCAGCATCGACGGCACGAACGACGTCATGGTGACCCGCTCGGCCGCCATCACCTCGGCCAGATACCGCGGATCCCGGTGCCCGTCCGGACTGGCGATCACCATCCGCCCGCCGGTCACCAACGGACCGAACAACTCCCACACCGACACATCGAAGGTCGCCGGTGTCTTGAACAGCACGACATCATCGGCGCCGATGCCGTATTCACCGGTGATCCATAGGATCTGGTTGACCACACCCGCATGCGACACCGCCACGCCCTTCGGGCGACCGGTCGAACCCGAAGTGAAGATCACATAGGCGAGATGCTCCGGCCGCAGCGGTGCGCGACACTCGTCGGGACTCAGCGGGGAATCCGCGTAATCCGACAGGTCGAGCTCGTCGACGCGCAGCACCCGGTCGTGACCGGCTGCCCGGAAATCGTCACGCGCGGTGGTGAGGACGCAGACAGGCGCCGCGGTATCCAGAACGTAGGCGATGCGCTCGGCCGGCTGATCCAGGTCCAACGGTACATACGCGCCACCGGCCTCGAGCACCGCGTACATCGCGATCACCAGGTCCACCGAGCGCCGCATACCCAGGGCCACCAGGGATTCCGGACCAACGCCGGCGTCGATCAGGCAGCGGGCCAGCCGATGGACCGCGCCACCGAATTCGGCGTAGGTCAGGACCCGGTCCGACTCGCGGTCGACGATCGCGATCGCATCGGGAGTGGCCTGCGCCTGGGCGACGAACTGCGACATGAGCGATTCCGGCACATCCGTATCGCGCACGGTGTCGTTCCAACCGCGCAGCTCCTGGGCGACCTCCCGCGCATCCAGCAGCGGAATATCGCCGAGCGGCCGATCCGGCGTCGCCACAACGGCTTTCAGCAGCCGGACGAAACGGTTCGCGAGCTGCGCGACCGTACCGGCATCGAAAAGATCGGTCGCGTAGATGAATCGGGCACTGATGTCCGTCGAGACGTCCGAATCACCGCCCGTCGGCATACCCTCGGCGAGCTCGAGTTGCAGGTCGAACTTGGCCGTCTCGTTCGGCAGCTCCACGCCGCTGACGGACAGGCCGGGCAGTTTCAGCTCGCTCAGACCGGTGTTCTGCAACGACAACATGACCTGGAACAGCGGATGCCGCGCCTGCGAACGAGCCGGGTTCAGGATCTCGACCAGCCGCTCGAACGGCAGATCCGCGTTATCGAAGGCCGCGATATCACCGGCCCGGACCGACTGCAGCAGATCGCTGAAGCTCTCTGCCACCTCGACCCGGGCCCGCAGCACGAGAGTATTGACGAACATGCCGATCACGCTGTCGAGCTCGCGTTCGCCACGACCGGCCACCGGGGTTCCGATGGCGATGTCGCTCTCACCGCTCAGGCGCGCCAGCAAGACCGCCAGCGCCGCGTGCACGACCATGAACATGGTCGTGCCGTGCGCGCGGGCGAGGTCGGCGAGCCGAGACCGGGTCTTGGCGTCGATCACCAGGTCGTGGACCGCGCCGCGGCCCGAAGCCACCGCCGGACGCGGCCGATCGGCGGGCAGGTCCAGCTGCTCCGGCAAACCCTGCAGCCTCTGCACCCAGTATGAAATCTGCTGGGCGATAACCGATTCCGAATCATCTTCGGCTCCGAGCACATCACGCTGCCAGAGCGCGTAGTCGGCGTACTGCACCTTCAGCGGCAGCCACGCCGGCTCGTCCCCCTCGACGCGTGCCGCGTAGGCGATCATCACGTCGCGGGCGAACGGGCCCATGGAGAAGCCGTCACCGGAGATGTGATGCAGCACCAATGCGAGCACATGCTCGGTCGGACTGACCTCGAACAGGCGGATCCGAACCGGCACTGCGGCGGTCACGTCGAATCCGGTCAGTACCAACTCCGAAAGCCGCAGCGGCAGTTCGGCTTCGCTGATCTCGATCGGCGTCAGATCCGGAATGACCTGGCTGGTCGGCAGAATGTCCTGGTATGCGGCCAGGGCGGGATCGTGGGAATCGTACTCGGCCTCGGGGTAGCGGGTGCGCAGGGACTCGTGCCGTGCCAGCACGTCGGCGACCGCGATGTGCAGCGCCTGCCTGTCGAGCAGGCCGGACAGCCGGACCACGACCGGAATATTGTCCACCGCGGATTCGGGATCGAACCGGTTGAGGAACCACATCCGCCGCTGTGCCAGCGACAACGGAATACGCTCCGGACGCGGCTGTGGCACCAGTGGCTTGCGCGCGATGGAGCGCGCCGACGACTCGGCCCGCGCGGCCAGCGCGACGACGGTGGACGCCTCGAAGATCTCGCGCACGCCCACCCGCTTGTCCAATGCCACGGACAACCGTGCCGCCACCTGGGTGGCGATCAGCGAATTACCGCCCAGCGCGAAGAAGTCATCATCCAGACCAACCCGATCCGCACCCAGTACCTCGGCGAAGACGCCGGCGACGATCTCCTCCACCGGCGAACCGGGCGCGCGGAAGACCGCGGCCTCGAACACCGGCACCGGCAACGCCCGGCGATCGAGTTTGCCCGAGGCATTGAGCGGCAACGCCTCGAGCACCATCACGATCGAGGGCACCATATAGGCCGGAAGCCGCCGCCCGAGCTCCTCGCGGACGAGATCCACATCGATCGGAAGACCCTGCCCCGCAACAACATAACCCACAAGCTGAGCACCGGCACGCTGGTCTCCACGGACCACGACCACGGCCTGGGAGACCTCCTCCAGCGCGGTCAGCGCCGCCTCGATCTCCCCCAGCTCCAACCGCTGACCACGCAGCTTCACCTGGAAGTCGGTGCGGCCCAAATACTCCAGCTCACCACCGGCCGTCCAGACCACCAGATCACCGGTGCGATACAGCCGCTCGCCATCACCGAACGGGCTGGCCACGAAGCGGTCCGCCGTCAAATCGGTGCGCGCGACGTACCCGCGCGCCAACTGATCGCCCGCCAGATACAACTCACCCGCGACACCCGCCGGAACCAGCCGCAACCGTGAATCCAGCACGTATACACGAGTATTGAAGACCGGACGACCGATCGCCACCGAATCGACATCGGCATAGACCACCCGATGATGGGTGACGTCCACCGCCGCCTCGGTCGGGCCGTACAGGTTGTACAACTCCGTACCGGTCAACTCCCGCAGACGATGCGCAGGCCCGGGCGCCAACGCCTCACCCGAGGCGAACACCATCCGCAACGAGCCACACCCCGACACAGCGGGCTCGGCCACGAAAACCGTCAACATCGACGGCACGAAGTGAGCAACGCTCACCCTCTGCTCGGCGATCAATTCCGCCAGATACGCCGGATCCCTGTGGCCGTCCGGCCTGGCGATCACCAGACGCGCACCGATCTGCAACGGCCAGAAGAATTCCCACACCGACACATCGAACGTCGAGGGCGTCTTCTGCAACACCACGTCGTCCTCGGCCAGACCGTACTCCGACTGCATCCACACCAGGCGATTCACGATCGCGGCATGCGACACCGCCACACCCTTCGGGCGGCCCGTCGACCCCGACGTGAAGATCACATACGCGGAGTTCTCCGGCCGCAGCGGCGCCCGCCGGTCGGCATCGGACAGCGGCTCGATCGAGTACCCCGACAACTCCAGCAGATCGATGCGCGCCTGCGCGGTATCGGCGTCCAGATCGGTTCCGGAGGTGAGCACACACACCGGATCCGCGGTCTCGAGAATGTATTGCGTGCGCTCGGCCGGATGCTCCGGATCCAGCGGCACGTAGGCGGCGCCGGCGACGGACACCGCGTACATGCCGACCACCAGGTCGATGGAGCGCCGCATGCCCAGGGCCACCAGCGACTCCGGTCCGACACCGCGCTCGATCAGCCAGCGTGCCAGCTGGTGGACCCGCGCGGCGAACTCGGCGTAGGACACAGTGGTCCCCTCGAAGGTCACCGCGGGCGCGTCGGGCGTGCGTGCCGCCTGCGCCTCGAACAATGCGACGAGGGTCGCGTTCGGCGCCGCGGATTCTTCGAGCGCGCCGGCGATATCGAAATCGGTGGCGTTCCATTCCGAGACGATCAGTTCGCGCTCACCCGACTCGAGCAGATCGATACCGCCGACCGCGCTGCTGGAGTCGGCCGTGATCGCGGTAAGCACCCGCACCAGACGGTCCGCGATGCCGCGCACCGTGTCCTCATCGATCAGGTCTCGCAGATAACTCGCGCGGAAACGCAGGCGCGCGTCGAGGCGCGCGATCAGCGTCAGCGGGTAGTGGGTCGAGTCGGTGGCTTCCAGAGCGGTGAGCTCCATACCGTCGATATCCGCGGCCTGCTTCGCGATTCCCTCGGCATCGACCGGGAACGACTCGTACACCACCAGCGTGTCGAACAACCCACCGATACCGGCGGCGGACTGGATCTCCGACAGGCCGACATAGTGGTGGTCCAGCAGGTCCGCCTGCTCACCCTGAAGACGCGCCAGCAGATCCCGCGCCGATTCGGATTCCTCGAAACGCACGCGCACCGGCACGGTGTTGATGAACAGACCCACCATGGACTCGACGCCGGGCAGCTGCGGCGGCCGACCCGACACGGTGGTGCCGAACAGTACGTCATCGCGACCGGTCAAGCGGCCCAGCAGGATTCCCCAGGCCGCCTGCAGCACCGTATACGTGGTGACACCCAGCGTCGCGGCCAGCTCGGTGAGTCCTCTGGTGGCCGCCTCGTCCAGTTCGAACAGGTATTCGCCCGACAACGTGCTGATTTCGTGTCCGGAGTCGTACCGCGTCAGCAGAGTCGGCTCCGAAACATCCCTCAGCGCCGTAGTCCACGCCGCCAGCGAGGCCGCGTGATCTTGCCGCACGGACCATTCCAGGAAATGCCGGTAGGACCGCACGGGGGCCAGCGCGCCGGTCTCGCCGTGCGTGGCGTACAACACCAGCAGATCCTGCATCAGCAGTGGCATCGACCAGCCGTCGAGCAGGATGTGGTGGTTGGACACCGCCAGCCGCCAGCTGTCATCCGCCACCTGGATCAGGGTGAACCGGATGAGGTGCGGCTCTGCCAGGTCGAACCGGCGCATCCGGTCGTCATTGATGGGGTCGCTCGCGTCGCCGGTGGCGCGGCAATCGATCTCGGTCCACGACACCTGAACGTCGCGGAGCACCAGCTGCACCGGATGCCCCTCGGCATCGGTGACGAACACGGTCCGCAGATTCTCGTAGCGATCAATGAGAGCTTGTGCGGCCGAATGCAACCGGGATGCGTCCATGCGCCCGGTCAGGGTGAGCACCGCCTGCGCGGTGTACACGTCCACCGACGCCACGGCCAGCTGCGCGTGGAACGCGAGACCCGCCTGCAACGGCGACAGCGGCCATGCCTCGCTCAGCGCCGGGAAACGTTGCTCCCAGCCGTCGATATCGCGCTGCGCGACCCGGACCAGCGGGAAGTCCGACGGGGTATGCCCGCCCGCCTCGGCCGACTCGGCGTGCAGCGCGATCGCTTCCACGGCCTCGACCCATGAGCGAGCGAATTCGGCGACCGATTCCTCATCGAGAAGTGTTGCCGGATAACCGATATCGGCACTGAGCTGGTCGCCGACCACGACGGCGTTGATGTCCAGCGTGGCCATCAGCGGCATATCGGGGTCGTAACCACCGCCCAGATCACCGAAGCCGGACGCCGGGATCCATCCGAGGCTGCGCATCGCCTCGGGTACCGCGCTCTCGGACACACGACCCAGGTAGTTGAAGCTCACCTGGCCGGGCAGCTGTTCCGGCAGCTGTGCCGCACTGCCTGGATCCAGGTAGCGCAGCATCCCATAGCCAAGTCCCTTGTCCGGAACCGCGAGCAACTGCTCCTTGATCGCCTTGATGGCACGGCCCATCGCCGGACCACCGGTCAGCGCGGCATCGATATCGATGCCGGATAGGTCGAAACGCACCGGGAAGACCGCGGTGAACCAGCCGACGGTCCGCGACAGGTCCGCACCGGGCACGACGTCCTCTTCGCGCCCATGGCCTTCCATCCGGATGAGCACCGAGTCCGGGTCGGCATCCGGCACGCGGCTC
The DNA here is from genome assembly GCF_019038435.1 of Nocardia alni. Taxonomy (GTDB): domain Bacteria; phylum Actinomycetota; class Actinomycetes; order Mycobacteriales; family Mycobacteriaceae; genus Nocardia; species Nocardia alni. The sequence goes on along the minus strand of NZ_JAGPOX010000146.1, from coordinate 13,767 downwards.
GCGCGCCACTTCGCCATCGCCAGGACCAAGGCCGTCAGCAGGCCGTCGTTGGCGCCGCCGTGGAACAACGCCGGCACGGTGGTCAGCAGGGATCGGGTGGCGTCCTCGGACACCTGAACGTTGTAGTGCTCGCCCACACGGTAGACCTCGACCGTGGGATCGAGCGCCCGCTCGGTCAGCAGCGGATCGGGGCCCTCGACCACCGAACGCCACCAGTCGAGTTCGGCGCCGCGTTCGCCTGCCCGCCGCTCCAACGCGTGCGCCCAGGTGCGCATGCTCGTGCCCGGCGCCGGCAGCTCCGGCGTCCTGCCCGCCGACTGCTGTGCCCACGCCGCCATGAAGTCCGGCACCAGAATGCGCCAGGACACACCATCGATGACCAGGTGGTGAGCGACGACGATCAGGCGCCCGGAACGCTGCGCCGAGGTCGGCTCGAGCCATACGAACCGGATCACCACGCCCGCTTCCGGATTCAGCTCACTCAGAGCGGAATCCAATGCGGCCGAAGCACTCTCGAGCAGTGCCGCATCGTCGATGTCGGCGTCGAATTCGACCCGATCGATCAGGGCATCGATATCGACGGCGCCCCGCGCGGCAGTTTCGAGGATCCAGTCGCCGTCGTGCCGGCGCAGGCTTGCCCGCAACATGTCATGGCGGTCGACGACCGCGCCGAGGGTCGCCGCGATGCCGGCGCGGTCGATGCCGGCCGGAAGTTCCAGAACCATCGTCTGGTTGAAGCGCGCGAACGAACCCGGTCGCTCGACCATCATCCGCACGATCGGCGTCAACGGCATGGCGCCGACGCCACCGCCGGGCAGCAGCTCGGGCAGCACCGGCCTCGAATCACCCGATGCGTCACCGGTTTCGGCGGCGTCCGCCAGGCTCGCGACCGTTCTGCGTTCGAACACGTCGCGCGGACTGAACACCACACCACGCGCCTTGGCGCGCGACACCAGCTGAATCGACAAGATCGAGTCTCCGCCCAGGGCGAAGAACGAATCGTCCACTCCCACCTGGTCGACGCCGAGCAATTCGGCGAAGACCTCGGCGATGACGGACTCGGCCTCGCCGACCGGAGCACGGAACTCCCGCGCCGCCAGCACCGGTTCGGGCAGCGCGCGCCGATCCAGCTTGCCGCTCGCACTCAGCGGCATGGCCTCCAGCACCACAACCGCCGACGGCACCATATAGGACGGCAACATCGCATCGAGGTGCGCCCGCAACGCGCGGTCGAACTCCGCCGTGTCCTGGATGGCCTCACCGGCGCCCGGCACCACATAGGCGACGAGCCGCTCACCGGCGCCGGCCCCTGTGCGCACCAGCGCGACCGCCTCCGCCACCGCGGGATGCTCACGCAACGCATGCTCGATCTCACCGAGCTCGATCCGCAGACCACGCAACTTCACCTGGAAATCGGTACGACCCAAATACACCATCGCACCGTCCTCGGTGCGCCGCACCAGATCCCCGGTGCGATACATACGCTCGCCACCACCGAACGGATTCGCCACGAAACGATCCGCGGTGATCGTGGGGCGGCCGAAATAGCCGCGCGCCAGCTGCACACCCGCCAGATACAACTCACCCGCGACACCCGACGGCACCGGATGCAACCGCGAATCCAGCACGTACGCCTGCGAATTCCACACCGGCGAACCGATCGGCACCTCGGCCGGGATAACCTCGGGAACCAACCACCCCGTACTGGTCAACGTGAATTCCGTAGGACCGTACAGATTGTGCACCGTCGTCGCGCTGAACTTCCGGAACGCGGCCACCACATCCGCCGACAGCGCCTCACCACCGGCGAGAACCGCGCGAAGCGACCCGCATTCCTGCGGCACAGCACTGCTCGTGAACGCCGAAAGCATCGACGGCACGAACGAAATCACCGTGATGCCGTACCGATCGATGACCTTCGACAGATAAAGCGGATCACGATGACCACCCGGCGCGATAACGACCAGCTGCGCACCAACAGACAAGGGCCCGAACAACTCCCACACCGACACGTCGAACGTCGACGGCGTCTTCTGCGGCACCGCGTCCTTCGGGCCGATCCCGAACTCATCAGTGATCCACGCGATCTGATTCACCAACGCGGCATGAGTAACCGCGACACCCTTCGGACGACCGGTGGAGCCCGAAGTGAACAACACATACGCCAAATGAGACGGATGCAACGCCGCCACACGATCGGCATCGGTAACCGGAACATCCGAATACCCGGACAAATCCAACTCATCGACAACCAGAACCGGCACACCCTCGGGCGCGAAACCATCACGCGACGTAGTCAGCACGCACGCCGGCGCAGCCGTCTCGAGCACATACGCATTGCGCTCATCCGGCTGATCAGGATCCAGCGGCACGTACGCACCACCGGCCTGCAACACCGCGTAAACGGCGACAACCAAATCCAGTGAACGCCGCATCCCCACCGCGACCCGCACGTCCGGACCCACACCGGCCTCGATCAACCGGCGCGCCAAACGCTGCACACGAGACCCGAATTCCGCATAGGTCACCGACACAGCCTCAGCCGAACCCGACTCGACATCCTCGGCCGAACAATCCACCACCGCAACCGCATCCGGAGTAGCACGCACCTGAGCCACGATGAAGTCGACCATCGTCAACGACGGCTCCAGCAAGTGCTCGACGCCATTCCCGCCGTACAGCTGCTCGGCCGCCTCCTGCGCATCCAGCAACGGGATGTCACCGATCGGACGATCCGGAGTGAGCGTCACGGCCTCCAACAGCCGAACGAACAGGCCGGCGAACCGCTCGATAGTGGTGACATCGAAAAGATCTGTGGCATAGACGAAATAGGCGGAGATACCGGCCGGAACCGCAGGACCGTCACCGGCGCCCTCGGCCGGGATCACCTGCTCGGTGAGCTCGAGTTGCAGATCGAACTTGGCCTCCGCAGTAGGCAACTCCATGCCACTGATGGCCAGGCCCGGCAACTCCAAGCTGGTCCGGCCCATGTTCTGCAACGACAGCATCACCTGGAACAGCGGATGCCGCGCCTGCGAACGCTCCGGATTCAGCACCTCCACCAGGCGCTCGAACGGCACATCCGCGTGACCGAACGCCGCGATGTCACCGCCGCGCACCGACTCCAGCAGCTCGCCGAAGGTGAGAGCGCCGTCGACCCGGGTCCGCAACACCAGGGTGCCGACGAACATGCCGATCAGATCGTCGAGTTCGCGCTCACCGCGACCCGCCACCGGTGTGCCGATCGCGATGTCGGGCTCACCGCTCAACCGCGCGAGCAACACCGCCAGCACCGCATGGACGACCATGAACAGGGTGGCGCCGTGCGATTGGCCGAGATCGCCCAACCGGGACTGGGTTTCGGCATCGATCTCGAAGTCGTACTTCGCGCCGTGCCCCGAGGCCACCATCGGCCGCGGCCGATCGGTCGGCAAATCCAGCGTATCGGGCAGACCATCCAGCGCGGCGCGCCAATAACCGATCTGCTTGGCGATCAACGACTCCGGATCGTCCTCCGACCCCAGAACCGCACGCTGCCACACACTGAAGTCCGCGTACTGAACCGGCAGCGGCGCCCAGTCCGGCGCCAGTCCCGCCGCGCGGGCCGCGTACGAAGTCATCAGATCCCGCGTCAGCGGACCCATCGACCAGCCGTCGGCCGCGATATGGTGCGCCACCACCACCAACACGTGCTCGGCAGCCGCACCGCCGGTCTCGACCCGCAGCAACCGGACTCGCAACGGCACCTCGGCACGCACATCGAACCCGGCGATCACCAGTTCGGTGACGGCGTCCCGCACCATATCCGGCCGCACGGAAATCGGAGTCAGGTCCGGAACAGCCTGCGCGGCAGTCAGAATCAGCTGATACGCGAAACCGTCGCGCTCCGGGTAGACCGTGCGCAGCACCTCATGACGATCGACCAGGTCCCCGACCGCGGCCTGCAGCGCGTCCACATCCAGGTCGCCGGTCAACCGCAGCACGGCAGGCATGTGATACGTCGCCGAGGCGGTGTCGAACTGGTTGAGGAACCACATTCGCTGCTGCGCCAACGACAATGGCATCTGCTCCGAACGCGCCACCGCCGTCAACGCGGGCCGATCGGCCGCAGTACCCACATGCTCCGCCAGCCGCGCCGCCAGACTCTCCACGGTCGGCGTGTCGAACAGCAGCCGCACGGGGACATGTGCGCCCAGCACGCTCCCCAACCGCGCCGCCACCTGGGTCGCGATCAGCGAATTGCCACCCAGGGCGAAAAAGTCGTCATCCAAACCGACGCCCTCGGCGCCCAGCACCTCGGCATAGGTATCGGCAACCGCCCGCTCGACCGGAGTAGCCGGGGCCCGGAAGACCTTCGCCTCGAACACCGGATCGGGCAACGCCCGCCGATCCAGCTTGCCCGACGCATTGAGCGGGAACTCCTCGAGCACCACGAACGCCGCAGGCACCATATATTCCGGTACGCGCCGCGCAAGTTCATCCCGCACCGCGTCGACGGCGAACTCCACACCCGGAGCCGCCACCACGTACGCCACCAACTGATCGCCCAGCCGGCGATCCTCGCGCATCACCACGACCGCCTGCGCGACCGCCTCGACGGCCAGCAGCGCGGATTCGATCTCACCCAGCTCGATCCGCAGACCGCGCAACTTCACCTGGAAGTCGGTGCGGCCCAGATACTCCAGCTCACCACCGGCCGTCCAGACCACCAGATCACCGGTGCGATACAGCCGTTCACCATCACCGAACGGACTGGCCACGAACCGATCCGCGGACAGATCGGCGCGCGCGACATATCCGCGGGCCAACTGCACACCCGCCAAATACAATTCACCCGCGACACCCACCGGAACCGGCCGCAACCGTGAATCCAGCACATACACCCGAGTGTTGAACACCGGCGCACCGATCGGCACCGAATTCACATCGGCGTCGATCACCTCGTGATAGGTGACGTCGACCGCCGCCTCGGTCGGACCGTACAGGTTGTGCAGACGCGCGCCGGTCAATGCCCGCAACTGCTGCGCGACCTGCGCCGGCAGCCCCTCACCCGAGGCGAACACATGACGCAGCGACACCTCGGACGCCCCGGCCACGTCCGTCTCGAGCGCGGCGACGAACACCGCCAGCATCGAAGGCACGAAGTGCACCACCGTGACACCCTCGGCCGCGATCACATCGACCAGATACGCAGGATCCCTGTGCCCATCGGGCCTGGCGACCACCAGACGCGCACCGATCTGCAACGGCCAGAAGAACTCCCACACCGACACATCGAACGTCGACGGCGTCTTCTGCAACACCACGTCGTCCCCGGCCAGACCATACTGGGCATGCATCCACACCAGGCGATTCACGATCGCGGCATGCGATACCGCCACACCCTTCGGGCGGCCCGTCGAACCCGACGTGAAGATCACATACGCGGAGTTCTCCGGCCGCAGCGGGGCAAGCCGGTCCGAATCGGTCAACGGCTCGTCGGAGAAGCCCGAAAGGTCGAGCCGGTCGATCTCGACCGACACCTGACCGGGTGGCACGTCCCACGCATCCCGGGCGGTGGTCAGCACGCAGACCGCCTCGGCGGTGCCCAGGACGTATTCGATGCGCTCGACCGGATGATCGGGATCCAGCGGCACGTACGCGCCACCGGCCGCGGTCACGGCGTACAGACCGACCACCAGGTCGATCGAGCGCCGCATCCCGATGGCCACCCGTGATTCCGGGCCCACTCCCTGCTCGATCAACCAGCGGGCGAGCCGGCGCACCCGGACCGCGAACTCGGCATAGGACAGACTCGTCCCCTCGTAGCTGAGGGCGGTCGCGTCCGGAGTCTGGGCTACCTGGGCCTCGAACAGCGACACCAGCGTCTCCGCGGCATCGTCGGAAACCCTCGGCAGCGCCGCGTCGAGCGGAAATTCGGTGGCGTTCCAGTCCAGCAGGATTCGATCCCGCTCGGCCTTGCCGAGCAGATCGATATCGCCGACACGGCGCTCCGGCCCGCCCGACAGCACGTCCAGGATCCGCACCAGCCGCGCCGACAACTCGCCCACCTGATCAGCGCTGAAGCGGCTGAGCAGATGCTTGAGGGTCAGCACGATCACCGGCTCCGCGGTCACCAGCAGAGTCATCGGATAGTGGGTGTCATCGTTGATGCCCGCATCCGTCACCGACATCCCGTCGATGGAACTGGTCGCCGCGATCGCTTCGGTGTCCACCGGATACGACTCGAACACCACCAGCGAATCGAACTTCACCGCCGCGGGCGCGACCCGCTGGATGTCGGTCAGCCCCACATAGTGGTGATCGAGCAGTCCGGCCTGCTCGCCCTGCAGGCCCGTGAGCAACTCCCGCACCGTGACGTGATCGTCCACCCGCACCCGCACGGGCAGGGTGTTGATGAACAGGCCGACCATCGACTCGACACCCGGCAGTTCGGCCGGGCGGCCGGACACGGTGGCGCCGAACACCACATCGTCACGACCGGTCATCCGGCCCAGCAGCACACCCCAGGCGGCCTGGATCAGCGTGTTGACGGTAATGCCCAGCTCGGCACAGTACCGCTTGATCTGCTGCGTACGCTCGGCATCGATCTCGGTGATCCGTTTGCCGATCTCGAAGGTCTCGGCACCGGCCGGCGTCGTGCGCGCCGCCAGTTGCGTCGGCTCCTCGATACCGGCCAACGCCCGCTGCCAGGTGCGCAGCGACGCCTCCTGGTCACGACCGGCCAGCCAGATCAGGTAATTCCGGTACGACGCCGCACTCGGCAGCGCACCGGTATCACCGCGAACCGCGTACAGCACCAGCAGATCCCGCATCAGCAGCGGCATGGACCAGCCGTCGAGCAGGATGTGATGCGTCGTGATCACCAACTGCCACCGGTCCTCGGCGATCCGGTACAGCGTGTACCGCAGCAGCGGCGGCGCCGCGAGATCGATGTGCCGCGCGCGATCCGCCGCGATCAACCGCCGCAGTTCCGCATCACGCCCCTCGGCGGGCACATCCGTGAGATCCACCTCGCGCCACGGCACCTCGACCCGATCCAGCACCACCTGCACCGAATGTCCGTTCGCATCGGTGACGAACGCGGTGCGCAGGTTCGGATACCGCTCGAGCAGCCGCTGCGCCGCGGTCCGCAGCCGGTCGCCGTCCACCGGACCGGTCAGGCTGACCACGGCCTGGATGACGTACACATCGACCGTGGACTCGGTCAGCAACGCATGGAACAGCAAGCCCGACTGCAACGTCGACAACGGCCACACGTCCACCAGACCCGGGTTCGTGCGCTCCCAGACCTCGATATCGGACTGGGTGGCCGCCAGCAGCGGCAGATCCGACGGAGTGAGACCGCCCGCGTCCGAATGCCGGGTGTGCTGTGCGAGCGCGGTCAGCGCCCGCACCCACAGATCCGCGAACTCCTGCACCCGGGCGCGCTCCAGCAGGCCCGACGGATAGGCGAACGAGGCACCCAGTTCCGGACCCGCGTCACCGTCGGTCACGATCGCGTTGATATCGATCGTGGCGTTGGCGGGCATATCCGCATCCATCCCCGCGGACAGCTCGCCCAGATCGTCGACCGGCGCCCAATCCAGCCCGGCGAGCTGATCGGTCGCCTTACCGGCCGAGACACGGCCCAGATAATTGAAGCTGATCTGCCCGGCATCCACGAGCTGCCCGGCGATCTCCGGAGCGAGATAGCGCAGCAGGCCGTAGCCCAGCCCCTTGTCGGGGACCGCGAGCAACTGCTCCTTCACCGACTTGACGATCCCGCCCAGCGCCCGGCCACCGGCGAAAGCCTCACCGAGGTCGGTGCCGTTCAAGCCGCCCAGATCCAGCCGCACCGGATAGGCGGTGGTGAACCAGCCCACGGTGCGCGACAGATCCGCACCCGGGACGACGTACTCCTCGCGACCGTGACCCTCCAGCCGGATCAGCGCGGTCGACGCCTGATCTCCCCGCCAGTGCGCGATCGCCAGGGCCAGCGCGGACAGCAGACCGTCGTTGGCCCCACCGTGATACAGGCCCGGAATCGTCGTCAGCACCGCTTCGGTCACGTCGGCCGGGACGCGCACCGTCAACCGCTCCACGGTGGCGTTGGTGTCCACCGCGGGGTCGAAGGCGCGCGCACCGAGCAGCGGGTCCGGAGTAGCCGCCGAAACATGTTGCCAGAACGACAGTTCCGCGACACGCTCCGGCGACACCGCCGCATCGGTCAGCGCATGCGCCCACCGCCGCATCGATGTGCCGTTGGCCGGCAACGACACCGGCTCTCCCGCCGCGACCTGCGACCACGCCATCGCGAAGTCCGGAATCAGAATCCGCCACGACACGCCATCGACGACGAAGTGGTGCGCGACCACCAGCAGCACATCGGCCCGCTCACCGGCGGTGGACGCCTCGAACGCGAACCAGACGAACTGCACCATCACACCGGCCGCCGGATCCAGACGACCAAGCGCCGCATCGTATTCCGCGGTACCCAGGCGGGTCAGCGCGGCATCGTCGATATCCGCGGCCACCTCGACGCGATGGATCAGCGCGTCGGCATCGACCGCGCCGGGCCCGAGGGCCTCGAATGTCCAGCCGTCGGTGACGCTGCCGCGCAACCGGCTACGCAGCACGTCGTGATGATCGAACACCGCATCGATCGTCGAGACCAGCATCGCGCGATCGATGCTCGCGGGCAGGCGCAGCGTCATCGACTGCGAGAACCGCTGATACGACGAACCACTCGACAGGAAGTGCGCCATGATCGGAAGCAGTGGCATCTCGCCCACGCCGCCGCCGGGCAACTCCTCGAGCACCGGCCGCTCGGCCTCGCCCGCCGCACCGGCCACCTGGGCCAGCCCAGCCACCGTCCGCTGCTCGAACACATCGCGCGGAGTGAACAGCACCCCGCGCGCCTTCGCCCGCGACACCAGCTGAATCGACATGATGCTGTCGCCGCCCAGCGCGAAGAACGAATCGTCCAGGCCCACCTGATCGACGCCGAGGACCTCGGCGACGACCTCGGCGATGGTCTGCTCCAGCGGGCTGCGCGGTGCGCGGAATTCCGCCGAGGTCTCGAACACCGGCTCCGGAAGCGCACGGCGGTCCAGCTTGCCGACCGGGGTCAGCGGCACGCTGTCCAGCACCATGATCGACGAGGGCACCATGTACGCCGGCACGCGCCGCTCGAGGTGTTCGGTCAGCTCCGCGATGTCGATCGAATGACCCTGTACCGCAACGACATACGACGCCAATACCGTCGCGCCCGCGGCGCTGCGGTGCCCGACCGTGACGGCGAAGCCGACGTTCGCGTGCGATACCAGGGCGGCGTCGATCTCACCCAGCTCGATGCGGAAACCGCGCACCTTCACCTGGAAGTCGGAGCGGCCCACATACTCGACCTCACCGTCGGCAGTCCAGCGGACCACGTCGCCGGTGCGGTACATCCGCTCGCCCGGCGCGACCGGATTCGCCACGAACCGGTCCGCGGTCAGGCTCGGCCGCGCGTAATACCCGCGCGCCAGCTGGATACCCGACAGGTACAACTCGCCCGCCACACCGACGGGCACCGGCCGCAACCGTGAATCCAGGACCAGCGACCGCATCCCGCGAATCGGACCGCCGATGGTGACGGTGTCACCCGGCGCCAGCGGATCGCTGATATTGGTCATGATCATGGTCTCGGTCGGGCCGTACCCGTTGTGCAGCGCCCGCACCGAGCCATCCGCCAGCGGAATCGCCCACGTGGCAACCAGATCCGCCGGCACCGCCTCGCCGCCGGCGACCAGTACCCGCAGGCTGTCCAGTCCGCTCGGATCGACGGTCGCCAGCGCGGCCGGGGTGATGAAGGCGTGAGTGGCGCCCTCGAACCGGATGAGCGCGGCGAGCTCCTCGCCGCCGTAGACCCCCGACGGCACCACTACCAGACGCCCGCCGCCGCCGATGGCGAGCAGGAACTCGAGCATCGAGGCGTCGAAGCTCGGCGAGGCGACATGCAGTGCGCGCGTGGCGGAGTCGAGCCCGTAGCGCTCGACCTGCTCGGTGTGGAAGTTCGCCAGACCTGTATGCGGGACGACCACGCCCTTGGGCACGCCTGTCGAACCCGAGGTGTAGATGACATATGCCGGATGCTCCGGACGCAGCGGACGCACCCGATCCGCATCGGTCACCGCGACGGCCTCGAATGCTTCGAGGTCGAACTCGTCCAAGGCCAGCCACTGCACCGAATCCGGCAGCCGATCACGCACCGCCGCGACGGTCAGGCCGATCACCGAGGCCGAATCGGTCACCATGTGGGCGATCCGATCGGCCGGATACGTCGGATCGACCGGTACGAACGCCGCACCCGTCTTGGTCACCGCCCATTCGGCCAGATACGAATCCGCCGAACGCGGTACGGCGACCGCCACCAAGTCTTCGGTACCGATGCCACGCTCGATCAGCGCATGCGCCAACCGGTTCGACCGCTCGTCGAGCTCCGCGTAGGACAGAGTTCTCCCCCACGAGCCGTCCGTCGTCGCCGAGTCGCTCTGACGGCCCTCGACCACGGCGATCGCCTGAGGATCCCGGGATACGGCCTGCGCCAGCAACTCCGGCAGAGTCCGCGCGGCCACGGCCGGTGCACCGACCCGCGCGAGCAGCCCGGTGCGCTCGACCTCGTCGAGGATCTCGAGATCACCGACCGGTGCGTGTGGGGATTCCGCGATCCGACGCAGCAACCGGGTGAACCGCTGCGCGAAGACCTCCACCGTGTCGTCGTCGAAAAGGTCACGGGCGAAGGAGAAATCGGCCACCATGCCGGACCCGTCACTCGCCTCACGGACGGTCAGCGACAGATCGAACTTCTCGATGCCGGAATCCATGTCGAACGCGCCGACACTCAGCCCGGGGAGCTCGAACGTGGCCGCCGCGAGGTTCTCGAATGACAACGCCACCTGGAACAGCGGATTGCGCGCGGTGGACCGCTCCGGAGCCAGGATTTCCACCAGCCGCTCGAACGGAATGTCCGCGTGCGCGAATGCTTGCAGGTCGGTGTCGCGCGCACGGCCCAGCAACTCGGTGAAGCTCAGCTGCCCATCCACCTCGGTGCGCAGCACCAGGGTGTTGACGAACATGCCGATGAGATCGTCGAGTTCGGCCTCGCCACGTCCCGCGATCGGAGTTCCGATCGCGATGTCCTGCGTGCCCGACAACCGGGCCAGCAACACGGCCAGGGCGGCATGCACCACCATGAACAGGGTGGTGTTCTGCTCGCGGCCGATCTCCCGCAACGCGGCGTGCAGATCGGTGTCGATCGGGAACCGCACGCGCCCACCGTGATACGACGGCACGGCCGGCCGCTGCCGGTCGAGCGGCAGGTTGAGTTCGTCGGGCAGATCGGCCAGCGCGGTGCGCCAGTAGGCCGCCTGCGCCGAGATCACACTGTCCGGATCGTCCTCCGAGCCCAGCACCCGGCGCTGCCACAGGCTGAAGTCGGCATACTGCACCGGCAACGGAGCCCAGTCCGGACTCTGCCCGGCGGTGCGGGCCGCATAGGCCAGCATCACGTCGCGCGTCAGCGGGCCCATCGACCAGCCATCCGCGGTGATGTGATGGGCCACGAACATCAGCACATACTCGGCGTTATCGATCTGCAGCAGCCGAACCCGCAGCGGCACTTCGGCAGTCACGTCGAACCCGGCGCCGGCCAGCTCGCGCACGGTCTCCCGAACGGCATCCGGGTGCACAGGGACCGGAGTGAGATCCGGCATGGCCTGCGCGACGGGCAGGACAAGCTGGTAGGCGAGGCCCTCGTGCTCGGGGTAGATCGTCCGTAGCACCTCGTGGCGGGTCACCAGGTCGCCGACCGCGTCCCGCAGCGCCGCCGCATCCAGCAGGCCGCTCAACCGCACCGCCGCCGGCACGTTGTACGCCGCGGACTGCTGGTCGAACCGGTTCAGGAACCACATCCGCTGCTGAGCCAGCGACAACGGAATCCGCTCCGGCCGCGGCTGTGCCGTCAACGCCGAACGACCACCCTCACCGGCATGCCGCCCCACCCGCGCGGACAAACCGCCCACCGTCGACGCCTCGAACAGGGTTCGCACCGCGACCCGGGTGTCCAGGGCCACACCCAGTCGCGCGGCGACCTGGGTCGCGATCAGCGAGTTGCCGCCCAGAGCGAAGAAGTCATCATCGACACCGACGCGCTCGACACCCAGCACATCGGCGAACACACTCGCCACGACCTGCTCGACCGGAGTCGAGGGCGCGCGGAACACCGTCCCCTCGAACTCCGGCTCCGGCAACGCCTTACGGTCCAGCTTGCCATTGGCATTCAGCGGCAGTGCGGCCAGTGTTACGAACGCCGCGGGAACCATATAGGAGGGCAGAGTGGCCGACAGCTCCGAACGCACCTGCGCCACATCGGGATCGACACCCGCACCCACCAGATAGGCGACCAGACGATCGCCCGTCTTGGCATCCGAGCGAGCCAGCACCGCGACCTGGGCGACCCCTGGCAGCGCCAGCAGTGCCGCCTCGATCTCACCCAACTCGATACGGAAACCACGAATCTTCACCTGGAAATCCGAACGACCCCGATAATCCAGCTCACCCTCGGAATTCCACGCCACCAGATCACCAGTGCGATACATCCGCTGGCCCTTACCGAACGGATTCGCCACAAAACGATCCGCAGTCAGATCCGCACGACCGAAATACCCACGCGCCAACTGCGCACCCGCGAGGTAGAGCTCACCCGCCACACCATCAGGCACCGGACGCAAACGCGAATCCAGCACATAGACACGACTGTTCCACTCCGGCACACCAATCGACACCGACGTGACATCGGCATCGGTCACCTCATGACTGGTGATCGACACGGCCGCCTCGGTGGGGCCGTACAAATTGAACAGATCCGCGACATTGTCCCGGCGGAACCTCTGCGCCACCGAACCCGGCAACGCCTCACCGATCGCCAACACCCACCGCAACGAATCCGGCAGCACCCCCTCCGACACCGTCAACAACCCATCGAGCATCGACGGCACCGCGTGCAGCGTGGTCACAGACTCACGCGCGATCAAGGCGTTGAGATACTCCGGATCCTGATGCCCCTGGGGCGCAGCGATTACCAGCCGACCACCGCACACCGCCGCAGTCCAGAACTCCCACACCGACAAATCGAACGTCGCCGCGGTCTTCAACAACACCGCGTCATCGACGCCCAAACCGAATTCGGCGGTCTCCCACAGCAACTGGTTCACGATCGCCGCATGCGGAACGGCCACACCCTTGGGACGACCCGTCGAACCCGACGTGAAAATCACATACACCGTGTTCTTCGGACGCAGCACACCCAATCGCTCACTATCAACGATCGGCGAATCATCGCCCGACTCAGCCGCATCGACTCGCACAACCGGAGCGATCGTGGTCTCGAAACCCGTCGCGGCATCGGTCAGCACACAGATCGGCGCAGCCGTTTCCAGAATGTAATCCGTACGCTCAGCAGCCTGATCCGGATCCACCGGCACATACGCACCACCCGCAGTAGCGACCGCATACATCGCCACCACCAAATCCACCGAACGACGCAACGCCAACGCCACCCGCGACTCCGGGCCCACACCCAACGAAATCAAGTGCCGCGCCAGGCGATTCACCCGCGCGCCGAGCTCACCATAGGTAACACGATCGCCGTCGGCACCGACCAACGCCACCTCATCGGCATGACCGTCCACCGTCGCGTCCAGCAACGAAACCAACGTCGCAGCACGATCAGTCGCCAACGCAGTC
>NZ_JAGPOX010000145.1 GCF_019038435.1 Nocardia alni | reverse complement strand
CGTGATCGGAGATATGTATCAGAGACAGTGTGAGGCTGGGGCGGGTGTGGCTGCGCGGGATGTGTTGCGGTCGCGTGAGGCTGGGGCGGATGTGGCTGCGCAGGATGCGTTGTCGGCGCCCGAGGTTGAGCCGGATGTAGCGGTTCAGGACGGTTTGCCGTCGCGTAGGGCTGGTTCGGGTGCGATGTCGCGGGATGCGTTGTCGTCGCACGGGGCTGGGGCGGGTGAGGCGGCGCAGGGCGCGCCGCTGTCCCGCGAGACCGGGTCGGGTGCGCTTACGCAGGGTGTGCCGTTGCCGAGTAGGGCTCGATCGGCTGCGGCTGCGGGGGATGCGTTGCCGTCGCGCGAGATTGAGTCGGATGAGGCGGCGCCGGGCGTGCCGCTGTCGCGCGAGGCCGGGGCGAGTGCATCCGCACGGGATGCGTTGCTGTCGCGTGAGGCTAAGTGGGATGTGGCTGCGCGGGATGTGCGGCCGTCGTCCGAGGCGCAGTCGGATGTGGTGGCGCAGGGTGGTTTGCCGTCACGTAGGGCTGGGGCGGGTGAGGCGGCGCCCGGTGCGCCGCTGTCTCGTGAGGGCGGGTCGGGTGCGCTTACGCAGGGTGTGCCGTTGCCGAGTAGGGCTCGATCCGCTGCGGCGGCTGCGCGGGATGCGGTGCCGTCGCGCGAGATCGAGTCGGGTGAAGTAGCGCAGGGTGTGCCGCTGTCGCGCGAGGCCGGGGCGAGTCCGACGGCGCGGGATGCGTTGTCGTCGTCGGAGGTTGAGCCGGATGCGGCGGCGCGGCACGGTTTGCCGTCGCGTAGGGCTGAGTCGGGTGCGGAGGCGCCCGGTGCGCCGCTGTCTCGTGAGGTTGGGTCGGGTATGGCTGCGCGGGATGCGTTGCCGTCGCGTAGGGCCAGGTCTGGTGAGGCGGCGCAGGGCGCGCCGATGACGCGCGAGGCCGGGGCGGGTACAGCGGCGCGGGATGAATTGCCGTCGTCCGAGGTTGAGTCGGATGCGGAAAGGTTGTCGTGGCGTAGGGCTGGTTCAGGTGCGGTCTCGCGGGATGTGTCGTCGCGTGAGGCTGGGGCGGGTGAAGTGGTGCCGGGTGTGCCGCTGTCGCGTGAGGCTGAGTCGGGTGCGGCGTCGCAGGATGGGCTGCCGTCGCGTGGGGTCGGTTCGGGTGCGTTGTCGCAGGATGGGCTGCCGTCGCGTGGGGTCGGTTCGGGTGCGTTGTCGCGGGATGCGTTGCCGTCGCGTGAGACTCGGCTAGGCGAGGCAGCGCCGGGCGGGTTGTCGTCGCATAGGGCTGAGTCGGGCGAGGTGCCGCAGGGCGTGCCGCTGTCGCGTGAGATCGGTTCGGGTCCGGCGGCGTGGGAGGTGTTGCCGTCGCGTGAGACTGGGCTGGGTGAGGCAGCGCAGGGTGGGCTGCCGTCGCGTAGGGCTGGGTCGGGTGCGGAGGCGCAGGGCGTGCCGCTGTCGCGTGAGACTGGTTCGGGTCCGGCGGCGTGGGAGGTGCTGCCGTCGCGTGAGGGTGAGTTGGATGCGGTGACGCAGGGCGGGCTGCCGTCGCGTGAGGGTGAGTCGGGTGCGGTGGTGGAGGGTGGGGTGCCGTTGCGTGAGGTTGGGGTGGGTGCGGCGGCTCGGGGTGTGGCGGTGTCGGATGACGCTGTGGTGGGGGGAGTTGTGGAGGATGTGCCTCGGCCTTTGTTGGCGCCGATGCCTCGGCCCTCGATGAGGGTGGAGTTCGCGGGTACCACGGTGCCGGGGGTTCCGTTGGCGCCGGGGCAGGAGGGGCTGTGGGAGCGTAACCGGACCGATCCGGAATCCGGTGCCGATACGGTGTGTTTCGCCGTGCGGCTCGGTGGGCGGATGCAGGTGGAGGCGTTGCAGGTGGCGGTCGTCGACGTCATCGAGCGACAGGAGACGCTGCGTACTGCTTATCCCGCGGTGGACGGTGTCGGGTATCAGGTCGTGCTGCCGCTGGACCATGTGCTCGCCGACCTGATCCCGCAAGAATTGGCCGAATCCGAACTGGCGGACTGGCTCACCGAATTCGCCGGTCTCACCTTCGATGTGACTGCCGAGATTCCGGTGCGGATCGCGATCGCGGAATTCGCACCGGACGACTACGTGGTCGCGGTCGTGGCGCATCGCATCGCGGCCGACGCGGCCAGCGCGACGCCGTTCCTGCGCGATCTGGCGATCGCGGTTCTGGGCCGGCGCAACCGGGCCAAGCCGCGCTGGACGTCGCTCACGGTGCAGTACGCCGACTACACGCTGTGGCAGCGGGCCGTACTCGGCGAGCAGTCGGATCCGCAGAGCGGTGCGGCACGCGAGATCGCCTATTGGCGTGAGGTTCTGGCGGATATCGGGGACGGCCTCGCGCTGCCCGCGGACCGCCCCCGCCCGGCCGTCGTGTCCGGACGCCGCGCGCGGTACTCCTTCACCGTGAATGCGGACGTGCGTGCCCGGCTCGTGCGATCGGCCGCGGACGCGACACTGTTCACGGTGGCGCATACGGCGTTCGCGGCGCTACTGGCACGACTGTCGGGAAATGCCGACATCCTCGTGGGGGCACCGGCCCCGGGGCGTACCGCACACGAACTCGACGGTGCCATCGGGCTTTTCGAGAATCTCGTGGCACTGCGTACCCGGGTCGAACCCGCGCTGTCGTTCGCCGATCTGCTCGAGCGAGTGCGCGTGGACGACCGGAATGCCTTCGCGCACGCCGAATTGCCGTTCGAGCGGCTGATCGAGGCGTTGGATCCGGGCCGCTCGCCCGGACATCCGGCCTGGTTGCGCGCGGCGCTCGAGGTCCGGGGCAGCGACTCCTCGTCGCTGACGCTGCCCGGACTGTCGGCCGTCGCGGTCGAATTCGACGGTGCGTCAACCTCATTCGATGCGAGCGCGCCCTTCGATCTGGCGCTGACCCTCACCCCGCGCGCGGACGGCGCCGCCTCGGGCGACCTCGCGGCCGTATTCACCTATGCCACGGATCTGTTCGACGAGATCACGATCGCGGGATTCGCCGAGCGGCTGGTCCGGCTGCTGGCCGAGGTCGCCGACGATCCGTATCGGCCGATCGGCGACATCGATCTGATCCAGCCCGAGGAGCGGGTACGAATTCTGCGGGACTGGAACAACACTCGCTATCCGGTCGAACCCGGACTGCTGCTGGACGGCTATCGGGACGCGGTGCGCGACCATCCGCGATCGGTCGCGGTGTCGTTCGCTGATACCGAACTGACCTACGCCCAGTTCGACGCCCGGGTCAATCAGCTGGCGCGGCTGCTGATCTCCCGCGGTGTCGGGCCGGAGGCCGTGGTGGGCCTGGTGATTCGTCCCTCGGTGGATCTGCTGGTCGGCATGTACGCGATCCTGGCCGCGGGCGGCGCGTACGTACCGGTGGATCCGGAGCATCCCGCGCAGCGGATCGCGCACATCCTGACCATCGCCCGCCCCGTCTGCGTGGTCACCACGGTCGCGGATTCGGTTCCGGTGCCGCGCGATACGCAGGTGCTGCGGCTGGACACCATGGACCTGAGCGGTTTCGACCCGAGCCCGGTGCATCCGCACGAGCTGACGCGCCCGCTGCGCCCCGGCAACCCCGCCTATGTCCTGTTCACCTCGGGTGCGACCGGGCTGCCCAAGGGCGTGGTGGTCTCGCATGCCGCCATCGACCACCAGCTCGAATGGATGCTCGCGGCCTATCCGCTCGGTCGCGACGACGTGTATCTCCAGCTGACCCCGGCTACCTCCGATGCCTCGCTGTGGGGGATGTTCCTGCCGCTGCGGGTGGGCGCGACCCTGCGGCTGGCCACGGCCGAGGGCCGTGTTGACTCGCTGTACATCGCGGAAACCATTGCTACACACGGGATTACCGTCACCGACTTCGTGCCGTCGGCGCTCGCGGTGTTCGCCGAGCGGACCGCGCCGGGCATCTGCCCGGCGCTACGCGAGGTGTTCGTGATCGGCGAGGCGCTCTCGGCCCAGACCGTCGCGGCGATGCGGCGGATCAGCGGGGCGCGGGTGCACAACCTGTACGGTCCGGCCGAGACCACGGTATCGGTGACGTATTGGCCCGCGGTCGGCGCGGACGACGCGAATGTGCCGATCGGCCTGCCGCAGTGGAACACCCGGGTCTACGTGCTGGACGACCGGCTGCGCCCGGTGCCGGTCGGCGTGCCCGGTGAGCTGTACCTGGCCGGTCCGCAGCTGGCCCGCGGATATGTCGGAATGCCCGCGGCGACCGCGGAGCGCTTCGTCGCCGATCCGTACGCCGACGGCGAAGACGGCGCCCGGATGTACCGGACCGGTGATCTGGTCGTCTGGCGGGAGGGCGCGGGTGAGCTGCCCGCCCGCCTGGATCACCTGGGCCGCACCGATTTTCAGGTGAAAATTCGCGGACATCGGATCGAACTCGGCGAGATCGAATCGGTGCTGCGGGCACAGGCCACGGTGCAACGGGCCGTGGTCGTGGTCCGGGACCAGCAGCTGGTCGCCTACGTGACGCCCGAGCCGGGTAAGGCGATCGCCGTCGATCGGCTCGCCACCACGATCTCGGAATCCCTTTCGGCGGAGATGATTCCGTCCGTCATCGTCCCGCTGCGAACACTGCCGCTCACCGCCGCGGGCACGGTCGACCGCCGCGCACTGCCTGATCCCGGCCAGGTGGCCGAGACGGCGTCCGTCGCCGAGAACCCCGCCGTCGAGGAGCCCGCGAAACCCGGCTGGACCGATCCCGCGGGGCCCGTGGCCGATACGACGCAGGACAGCGGCCCGGGTACGACGGAGTATCAAGACTCGAGCCGCCCTACGCTCGCGGACACCGCGTTCGGCATCCGGAACCCGGCGCCTGACTCGGATGCCTCTCCCGATCCGGAGGGCGGGCCGGTGCCCTCGTGGGAGTCGCAGCCGCCCGAACCCCTTCCGCCGCGGGACTCCCCGCAGGCCCGTCCTGAGCTGCCGTCTCGGCGTCGGGCCGCAGTGCGCGAGGCAGTGGATCCGGATGTGCGGTCCGAGCCGACGCGGTCGGCGATGTGGACGCCGCCGCCCCCGGCAGGAGCCGCATCGCAGGCGCGACCGCAGTGGTCGTTGCAGCGAGATCCCGAGGAGCGGCAGCATCGTTCCGAACCGATGCGGGAACAGAGCCCGTGGGACCACCCTGAGCGGTTGCGGGCGGATCAGGAGCCGGAAGCCGAACAGCAGTTCCGGGCGGTGGCGCTGTCCCCGGCACAGGAACGGCTGTGGCTGCTGAATCAGGCGGATCCGGTTGCCGCGTCACAGCTTCCGGCGGCCTACCATCTGCCGTTCGTGCTGCGGCTCACCGGCAGCCTGGACATGGACGCCCTCGGCGTGGCACTGGAGGACGTCGTCCTGCGGCACGAGGTGCTGCGCACTGTCTATCCGGAAATGCCCGGGGAAGACGCGAATTCACTGCACACCGTGCCGAACGTGTTGCCCGCGTTCTCATTGACACCGCTGCTCGCGCAGCAGATCGCCGTGCACGATGTCGCGGACGCCGTGCACGAACTGGCCGCCGAACCGTTCGAGCTGACGGTCGAGCCGCCACTGCGAGTGCGGCTGTTCGAAATCACCGATCTGGCGCCGGGTTCGCGGCGCGAGTACATGCTCGCCGTCGTGGTGCATCACATCGCGGCCGACAGCGCCTCGCTGGGCCCGTTCGCCCGTGACCTGCTGGTGGCCTATGCGGCGCGGACCGGCGGCCGGGCGCCGCAGTGGACGCCGCTGCCGCAACAGTATTCGGATCACGTGCACCGGCAGCGGGAGCTGCTCGGGTCCGATGAGGACCCCGATTCGCTTGCCGCTCAGCAGGTCAAGTTCTGGCGTCGGGCATTGTCCGCGCTGCCGGAGGTGCTGGAGTTGCCGCTGGATCGGCCGCGGCCGGCCGTGGCGTCACTGGCGGGCGCGCGGACGAGCGTGCACATCGATGCGGACACACACGCCGGACTGCTCGCGATGGCCGGGGCGTCCGGTGCGACGCTGCTCACCGCCGTGCACACGGGTCTTGCGGTATACCTCGGCCGGATCACCGCCGCGGCCGATATCGTCGTGGGCACGCCCGCGCCGGGTCGCGAAGCGGGGGAATTCGACGATGTGATCGGACCCTTCGTCAATACGGTGGTGCTGCGCACACACCTGGCACTGGGCGAGTCCTTCGCCGATCTGCTCGTTCGGCAGCAGCGGACGCACGAGAATGCCTTCGCACATGCGGACTTCCCGTTCGCGCGGCTGGTCGAGGTGCTCGACGCGCAGTGGACCAGCTCACACCATCCGCTGTTCCAGGTAGGTGTGGCGCTGCGGACCCCACCGCGGCTCGGCGCGGGTCTACCCGGCCTGACCGTTGAAGATCTGGACGTGGACCTCGGAGTCTCGCGGTTCGATCTGGACCTGAGCGTCAGCGAAACCTACGACGCGCAGGGCAATCCGTCCGGCATCCAGGGGTACATCACCTACGCCACCGACCTTTTCGACGCCCCGCGCGTCGAACGGCTCGCCGCGGGCCTGACCGAGCTGCTGGCCACGGTCGCCGCCGATCCCGCGATTCCCGTGGGCGCCATAGGAATCGACGGCGGCGTGCGAGAGCCGAGGCTGTCGAATCCGCTGATCGACGATCGGCCCGAATACCCCGGCCACCACGAGCCGGACGCCGACGACGGATACGAGGATTCGTTCGCCCGATCCGATCGAGACGAGGCCGCGGCGTGGGATGCAGCGCCGCACCAGGATTCCGGCCACTGGGAGCCCGCTGTCGAGGCCGCCACATGGGATGCCCCGGCTCCAGCGGCGTGGGAGCTTCCGGTTGTCTCGCACGAGGATTCCGGCAGCCGCGAGTCCACTGCCACGGGTCACACCGGATGGGTCGCCCCGGAGGTGACCGATACCCGGGCGGCGGATACCGATGACGCGGGACTCGTCGACGTGCGGACCCTGGCCGCGGTGCTGGACGATGCCGCGGAACTCGCCCCGCACACGGTCGCGATCGTCGCCGATATGCCCGATGACGGCGGCACAACGGAATTCACGCTCGCCGATCTGGACGCGCGCGCCAATCGCCTGGCGCGGTACCTGATCGCCCTCGGCGTGGGACCGGAATCGCTGGTGGCGCTCGCCATGCGCCGTTCGGTGGGCCTGGCCGTCACCGTCTACGCGGTGGCCAAGGCAGGTGGCGCGGCCGTGTCGATCGATCCGTACCGGCCCGCCGACCGGAACCGCGAGATCATCGCGGCCGCCGATCCGGTGTGCGTGCTGGTAGACGCGGATTACCCGTTCGTCGAATCCACCGGCACCGACAGGGATAACGAGGCGCCCACTCAACTGCTCGTTCCGATCGGTCGCCCGCCGGTCCGCCGGTCACATGGCCAGCCCGCGATCGTGCGGGTCGACAGGCTGGATCTCGACGGTGTGCCGGACCATCGGCTCACCGATGCCGAGCGCATCGCGCCGCTGGAGGCGCGGCATCCGGCGTGGGTGATCTTCCCGGCGCCGGGTGCTCGAGTGGTCGTCACCCATGAGGGCGCGATCGGCCAATTGGACGGCAGTGTCACCGAATTCGGGCTCGACGCCGCTCGTCGCAGGCTGCTACGGTCGGTGTCGGCATTCGACACCGAGCTCTGGGAGTTCTGGTCGGCGCTGTCCGGAACGCCGGTGCCGCTGGCCGCCGAACCCGCACGGCCGCGCACACTTCCGGAGCTGATGGCCTCGGCCGTGGCGGCCAACCCCGCCGGTCCGGCCGTGGTCTTCCGGGGCCGCAGCTTCACCTACGCCCAGCTCGACGTGGCCTCCTCGAAGCTCGCGCGGCGACTGATCGAGCTCGGCGCCGGCCCGGAGACGTCGGTGGCCGTGGCGATCCCGCGCTCGCTGGAGGCACTGGTCACGGTGTGGTCGGTGGCCAAGACCGGTGGGGCGGCGGTCCCCATCGAGCCCACGCTGCCCACCGAGCGGATCGCCGATCGGATGTCGGATTCCGGTGCGGCCCTTGGAGTCACGGTCCGCTCCGCGCTCTCCGGGCTGCCGGGACCGGGTGACGACTGGATCGTGCTCGACGAGCCCGGCTTCGCCAGGCAGGTCGATGCCCAGTCGGGCGCGCCGATCTCGGATGCCGAGCGAATCACCTCGCTGCGCCCGGACGACGGTGCGTACGTGCTGTACGGTCCCGGCGAGGTCGACCACGGTCAGGGCGCGGTGGTCGGCCACGGGGTGCTGGCAGATCTGGCCCTGCAGGCCGAACACTATCGGCTGCAGCACGATTCGCGCATCCTCGCGCTCGCCTCGCCGTCCTCGGACGAATCGGTGCTGGAACTGCTGCTCGCGCTGGGCTCGGCCGCGGCGCTCGTGGTGGTACCCGCGGGTCTCGACAGCGGACCGGAGTTGTCCCAGCTGATCCGTTCCGAGCGGGTGACCCACGCGTTCGCTCCTTCCTCGGTGCTCCGGTCGGTAGACCGGGACGCCCTGTCCCAGCTGGACGTGATCATCACCGATACGGCAGACGGGGCAGAGCAGGAGCTGGAGCCGGGGCGAGACTGGGGGCAGCAGTCGGACAACGTATCCGATCCGGCTGTCGCGGAGCAGATCTCGCCGGAATCGCCGTCCTGGACCGAGAAGCGGTTCTCGGTGGAGCAGGAGTCGCCCTCGTCCGAGCCGTCCTCCTCGCCCGAGGCGCCGATGCCCGAGGACTCCATGACCCCCGCCGAGCGGATCATCGCCGAGGCCCGCGACAAGGCGAGCGCCTTGGCCGACTTCGACAGTGCCACAGTCTTGTCCACATGGCAGCAGGGTTCTGGTCGAGGCGCGCAGTTGCCGTCGCGGCGACCGGCTCCGGCGGACACCGTGTCCTCGGATTCGTATGATTCGTCCGATAGACGGTCGCCTGTCTCCGCGGATCCGCGTGAGATCGCCGCCCCGTCGGGTCGCGATCCGCACCTGGACGATTCCGCCGAACGAGCCCGCCCCGAGTTCGGCGGACGCGCACCGGATTCGGCCACCGCCGACGGATCGTCCGGCAGCGGACTCGGTGTCGTCGCCGAAATTCCCGGAGCTCTCCCGTTGCTGCCGAGGGCGATTCGGCTGCTGGGGAACAATTCGTCCGGACGCGAATATCGAGCCGTGGCCCTGGATGTTCCGGAGGACTGCCCCGCCGAACGGGTCGGCACGGCAGTACAGGCGGTGCTGGACTGCCATCCGCTGCTGTCGGCGCGGCTGGTGGCGGTCGATGGGTCGCTCTGGACACCGACATTCGCCGGGTCGGCTCGGGATGCGCGCCTGATGCCGGCGGATACGCCCCCCGAGGCGCTGCTGCGGCGGTTCGCACCCGGCCAGGACGCCGCGGATGCGGCGGTGCGAGCGCTGAGCGCCGAACTGGATCCCGCGCACGGCCGCCATATCGTGTTCGGCCTCGTCGCCACGGATTCCACACAGGCGCATTCGGCCACTCTCGTTGCCGTCGCCAACGGGTTGATCGTGGACGACGCGTCCTGGCGGATCCTCGTGGACGACCTGTCGACCGCCTGGTCGGGCGGACATATCGGTACCGACGACGAGAACACCCCCGCCGACGCGGTCCGCGCGCTGGCCGCGCGCGCCGCGGAGGGTTCGATACTCGATGAAATACCCTGGTGGCAGCGGACACTCGCCGGCGTACCGGACGAGTTGCAGCTCGACGGCGTGGATCTGACCGTCCGCGGCCGGGTCTCGCTGGTGATCACCGCCGAGGGGGCCGACGCGGTCAGCACGGTCGCCACGGCGTATCACGCGGATGTCGAGGACGTGCTGCTGGCGGCTCTCGCACTGGCCATGGCACAGCGCACCCGGGCGGCCGAGACCATCGGCTCGCTCGTCCAGCTGCCCGCGGACGGCCGGTCCCTCGCCGGATCCGACTCCGGCCGTGTCGTCGGCGGATTCACCGCCGCCTACCCGCTGGCGCTCGGCCTGGACGGTGTCGACGTCGAGGATGCGCTGACCGGTGGCCGGGCGGCGGGCGCGGTCATCGCCGAGGTGAAGGAGCGCCGCCGGACGGTGCCCACGGGCGGCGTCGGTTACGGATTGCTGCGTTACCTCGCAGCACGCGACCCGGGCGGCGACGCGCCGCTGTCGGCAATGGCGCGCGGCCGTACCGCATTCCACTATCGCAATCTGCGTCCCGCGCGCGCCTACCCGGACACCCCGGCCGCGGATCTGTTCCTCGATATCACCATCGATGCCACCGAGGAGGGCCTGCTGGCCCGATTCGACTACGCGTCGGCGGTGCTGGACGCCGAGGAGGTGCGCGAACTCGCCGGGTACTGGGTTCGCGCCCTGGGCGGGCTGGCCGAACACGGAACCCGCTCGGACGCCGGTGGTTTCACCCCGTCGGACTTCCCGGTGACACCGTTGTCCCAGGCCGATCTCGATCGCCTGCGGCGCCTGTATCCGGAGATGACCGATATCCGCCCGCAGACGCCCGCGCAGGCTGACCTGCCCGATCACGGCCTGCCGTCGACGCAGTTCGCGATGGATCTGCGTGGCGCCCTGGACGATCGGCGACTGCGGTTGTCCGCGCAGGCCGTACTGAACCGCCACGAGGGCCTGCGGGTGGTGCTCGAGGAGATCGGCGGCGTCCGGCGGCAGATTCTGCTCGAGTCGACCGATCTATCGTGGCGGACGGTCGATTTCAGTGACCTGGATCCGGAAACCGCCGTCGAGGAACAGGATCGGTATCAGGATGCCGAGCGGGTCGCGCCGTTCGACGAGGGCGCCGTGCCGCTGCTGCGGATGGCCCTGCTGCGTTCCGCACCCGATTCGCACCGAGTGCTGATGACGGTCCATCCGTTGTTGCTGGACGAGCGGTCGCTGCGCCTGGTGATGCGGGATCTGCTGACCGCCTATGTCCGCGGCCCGCGCTCGGATCAGCTGCCCGTGGTGTACCCGTACCGGTCTTTCCTGGACTGGCTGGCGACCGAGGATCGGCACGCCGCCAGCGCGTTCTGGAACGCGACCCTGTCCGGGTATCACGCTCCGGTCCTGCTCGCCGATCGCGGTCGTGAAATCACCGTGGCCACGGCGGGTATCGAGGTCGGCGGCATCGAGTCGGTCGAGATCACCGAACTGGCCGTCCGTCTGGGCGTCGCGCCGCACACCGTGGTGCAGGCCGCGTGGGGCCTGCTGCTGGGGCGCATCGCCGGTCGAGGCGACGTGGTATTCGGTGTCGCCGTGCACGGACGACCCTCGACGCTGCCGTATTCGCACGCCCTGGTCGGCCGTTTCGGCGGTGTCGTGCCGGTCCGGGTGCGCCCGGTCGAGACCGAATCCGTGCGCGAGCTGCTGCTGCGGTTGCAGGCCGAGCAGGCGCGCCGCTCGGACGACCGCTGGCCGGACCTGCACGGTATTCGCGAATCACTCGGCCTGGACCGGCTTTTCGATTCGGTCGTGGTCTTCCGTGAGGACGAGGCCGATCTCGCGGAGTTGGCCGGTGTCACCAATGTCGTGCGCGTCACCGCCGTGGAATCCGCGAGTGCGTTCGGATATCCGATCATGGTCGAGGTCGACGCGGACGGGCCGCTGCACATCGTTCTGCACTATTCGTCCGGCGCGGTGAGCGAATCGGTGGCCGGTCAACTGGCATACGGACTTTCGGCGCTGATCCGGCAAATCGTCGATACGCCGGAGATATCCGTGGCCGAGCTGGATCCGCGAGTCGGGGCCGCCCCGACCGACCTTCCGGCGGCCCGGTGAGAAGCCGGGGTGAAATCGATTCGGACACCGGGGATCCGGCATGATGGTCCGATCGTATGAACGATTGCCGGGGCTGCGCCCGAGGCCGTATGGTCTGGAGTCGAACACTCGACCGGCTTCGGGGGCCGGCGCGACCGCGTGATGCGAAGTATCTACCGATAGTGAAGGTGTGAATAGTGATTCGTCGATATTTCCGGCGTGGCGCGCGAGGCCGTTTTTCCCGGGGCGCCGCAGTTCTGGCGGCCACGGGAATTCTTGCCGGTGTGCTGTCGGGAGTCGGCGCGACCACCGCGACAGCCGACGACCCGATCATGACATCCAAGGCCCTGCTCGCCGATCCGACCTCGCCTGACGGCTCGCATATCACCAGGGCGACCTATACCGACAACCGCAGCATCCGCCTGTACGTGTACTCCGCGGCGATGAAGCAGACCTATCCGGTCGACGTGCAGCGCCCGGCCGACGCCTCGGTGCCGCGTCCGACGCTGTACCTGCTCAACGGCGCGGGCGGTGGCGAGGACACCGCGACCTGGGACCACAACACCAATATCGTCAGCGGTTTCCTGGGCAACAAGAACGTCAACGTGGTCCAGCCGATCGGCGGCGCGTGGAGTTACTACACCGACTGGATCAAGCCCGACCCGCGCCTGGGCGTCAACAAGTGGAAGACCTACTTCACCGAGGAGTTGCCCCCGCTGATCGACGCGGCGCTGGGCACGAATCACGTGAACGCCATCGCGGGCCTGTCCACCTCGGGCACCAGCGTGTTCAACCTGGCGATCACCAAGCCGGGCCTGTACAAGTCCGTCGCCGCCTACTCCGGTTGCGCGCAGACCGCCGATCCGGTCGGCCGCGAATTCGTCAAGCTCACCGTCGATGTCTGGGGCGGCGGCAACGTCCTGAACATGTACGGTCCGGACGGCGCGCCGGCCTGGACGGCGAACGATCCGGTGGTCAACGCCGACAGGCTGCGAGGGCTGAACCTGTACATCTCCTCCGGCAACGGCCTGCCGGGCCAGTACGACACCCTCAACGGCAAGTACGCGCTGCCCGGCGCCTACGGTCTGGCCAATCAGCTCATCATCGGCGGTGCGATCGAGGCGGGCGTCAACTACTGCACCCACAACCTCCAGCACAAGTTGGATTCGCTGGGTATTCCGGCGACCTACAACTTCCAGCCCGCGGGCACTCACTCCTGGGGGTACTGGCGGGAGAACTTCGTGCGGTCCTGGCCGGTGCTCGCGCGCGGCCTGGGGATCTGACCTGGTGCACCACCGAATCCCGACCGCCCCGGCCGCCTCGCGCGCCGGGGCGGTTCTGTGTTTACGGACACGCTATGGAAAAAGTTCGGTGACCCGTAAACTTGTTCCATGAGTACCGCGATCGCCGCCCCGGCGTCCGCACTGCGCCGGATGCGATCGGCGTCATTGCTGCTGGGCCCCGCGTTCGTCGCCTCGATCGCCTACATGGACCCCGGCAACGTGGCCTCG
Organism: Nocardia alni; assembly: GCF_019038435.1. Taxonomy (GTDB): domain Bacteria; phylum Actinomycetota; class Actinomycetes; order Mycobacteriales; family Mycobacteriaceae; genus Nocardia; species Nocardia alni. The sequence continues at coordinate 11,645 of NZ_JAGPOX010000145.1, read as the reverse complement.
AATGTCAGTGCCGGCGCCAAGTACGGATATCTGCTCGTGTGGGTTGTCGTGCTGGCCAATGTGATGGCCGCGCTGGTGCAGTACCTCTCGGCGAAGGTGGGCCTGGTCACCGGCCGCTCGCTGCCGGAGCTGATGCGCGACGCGGCGGGTCGTCGCACGCGGGTGCTCTACTGGGCGCAGGCCGAACTGGCCGCGATGGCCACCGACCTGGCCGAGGTGGTCGGCGGCGCGATCGCACTGCAACTGTTGTTCCGGCTGCCGCTGCTGCTGGGAGGCGTGATCACCGGGGCGGTGTCGCTGGCGCTGCTCGCCGTCCAGAATCGGCGCGGGCAGCGGGCCTTCGAAGGGGTGATCATCGGATTCCTGGCGATCATCTCGATCGGATTCGTGGCCAGCCTGATGATCTCACCGCCGCCGCTGGGCGCCGCCGCAGGCGGGATGCTGCCGCGCTTCGCGGGCGCCCAGAGCGTGCTGCTGGCCGCGGCGATCGTCGGCGCGACGGTCATGCCGCACGTGATCTACCTGCATTCGGGCATGTCCAGAGACCGCCACGGCCACCACGAGCCCGGTCCGGCGCGCGCGCGGCTGTTGCGCGCCAACCGGTGGGACGTCGGCATCGCGATGGTGATCGCCGGGATGGTGAATCTGGCGATGCTGCTGATGGCCGCGCACACCTTGAGCGGCCGCCGCGATATCAATACCATCCAGGACGCCTACCACGCGGTGCACGCCTCGCTCGGCGTGACCGCGGCGCTGCTGCTGGCGATCGCGCTGCTCGCCTCGGGGCTGGCCTCGACCTCGGTCGGCGCGTACGCCGGAGCGATGATCATGGACGGCCTGCTGCGCCGGCGGGTCTCACTGCTCCTGCGCCGCCTGGTGACGTTGATTCCCGCATTGGTCGTCTTGGCCGTGGGGTTCGATCCCACCCGGGCGCTGATCGTGTCCCAGGTCGTGCTCTCGTTCGGGATCCCGTTCGCCCTGATCCCGCTGGTCCGGTTCACCAGCGATCGAACCCGGATGGGCCCGGACGTCAACCACCGCGTCACCACCGCGATCGCCTGGGTGGTCGCGGCGATCATCACCGCCCTGAACCTGTTCCTGATCTGCCTCACGATCTCCGGTCAGGGCTGAGCCCGGTTACCCGCTGCGCTCGGCGCTGCGCCGATACCCCCTGATCGCGGGATAGGCGAAGATGACGATCGCACCCAAGGTCCAGGCCAGGGTTTTGAGCAGCGGCACGGCGACCGGGCCGTCCCAGCACAGGCCCTTCATCGCGTCGATGGCCGTGCTCATCGGCTGATTCTGCACGGTCTTCTGCAACCAGGACGGATACGCGTAGACCGGGACGAATCCGGAGTTGAAGAACATCAGCAGGGTGTTGACGATGCTGACGATATTCACCAGCAGCACCCCCTCGGAGACCGTCGCCAGCGCGGTCACCAGTACCGCGAACGCGACTCCGAACAGCACCGGCAGCGCGATCAACGCCAGCGCGGCCAGGGGGCCGTTCCAGAATCGGAAGCCGATGCATACTCCGATGACGATCACGAACAGCGTGGTGATCAGTACCCGGATCGCCTCGGCCAGCAGTCGTCCGGTGAGGCCCGCGGCCCGATGGATCGGCATCGTCCAGAATCGGCCGAGCAGTCCGGTGGCCTGCTCGGTTTTGAATCCGAGCGCGCTGACCACCGCCCCCGACATCGCCGCGACCAGCGTGATCATCGATACCGAGCCGTACACGCTGGGCGCGCCGGTGGCCTTGTCGATCGTGGTGCCCAGCACGACGTGCAGCATCAGCAGCGTCAGCGCCGGATAGATCAGCGTCTGAATGGTGGTCGCGGGATCGCGTGCCCACGTCACCAGCAGGCGCTTGCATTCGATCAGGCTGTGCTGCACCAGCGCGGCGGGCGCGCGCTCGGAGCGCAGCGGGACCCGCGGCAGCGCCGACTGCTCGCTGGGCGCCCAGGCGGTCTCTACAGCAACACTCACTACCTATTCCCGCCTCATACTCGCCCAGATCGCCAACGGTACGAAAAAGACCGCCAGCCCGCACAGCCACACCAGCGGCACCCACGCCACATGCCAGCTCACACCGCCCGAGGCCATATCGCGCAGGGCGAAGGAGAACTGCGAGATCGGCTGATTGCGCACGAACGGCCGGATCCAGGCCGGAAAGCTCGTCTCCGGGACGAACCCGCACGACAGCATGCCGAAGATCAGCGTGGGCAGCGTCAGCGCCTGACTGAGCGACTGGGGGTTCTTGGTCAGGCACCCCAGCGCGTCGGCCCCGATGGCGAGCACCGTGCCCACCGCCACCGAACAGACGCAGAACAGCACGGACTGCAGCACGCTCGAATGCAGCCGGAAACCGATCACGAGGCCGAAGACGAGCGCGGCGATCAGCGAGGTCACCGAGCGCACCAGTCCGGCGGACAGGCGTGCGGCCAGCGGGACCAGGCGGCCCACCGGCATGGTCTGCATGCGGGTATTCAGGCCGGTGGCCGTCTCGAACGCCGCGATCTGCGCATTCGACATCATCGTGAACGACATGGTCTGCAACACGATGATCGGCATCACGAACTGCCCGTAGTCGATGCCCTCGATCTTCATCACCCACCGCAGCGGCAGATAGAACCCGAGCGTGAACACCAGCGGTGCGACGATCGCGATGACCAGTTCGCCCTTGACGGCCATCGTCCGCACAATCCGTCCGGTCAAAGCCCGCCACTGGCCGAATTGGGACAACCGGGTGGCCGGTACGTCGGCGAACAGCCCGATGCTCTCCCGTGTGAGGTCCTGTTCCGTGGAGCCGCTCGTGGTGACCGCCGTCACTGCTGGCCGCCCGAATGTCCGGTGATGCTCAGGAAGACGTCGTCGAGCGAGGGGCGGCGCAGTCCGATATCGGCCAGTTCCACCCCGGCCGCGTCGAGCCTGCGCAGCGCCTCCGACAGCGTGGCGGCGCCGTCCGGGGCCGGGATCGAGATCCGGTCGGCGGACGGATCGGCGCGCACGGTCTCGGGCGCCAGCTCGCCGAGTGCGTCCAGGGCCGCGCGTACCTTGCTCGGGTCCAGCGGCACGATCTCGCAGTAGCTGCCGCCGGTCTTCTCCTTGAGTTCGTCGGCGGTGCCCTCGGCGATCACGGTGCCTCGGTCGATGACGATGATGTTGTCGCTGAGCACGTCGGCCTCTTCGAGGTACTGCGTGGTCAGCAGCACCGTGATGCCCTGCTGTTTGAGCGCGTTCACCAGGTTCCACACGCCCTGGCGGCTGCGCGGGTCCAGGCCGGTCGTCGGTTCGTCGAGGAAGACGACCTCGGGCCGCACGACCAGCCCGCAGGCGATGTCGACGCGCCGGCGCATACCGCCGGAGTATCCGCCCACCGCGCGCCGGCCCGCGCTGACCAGGTCGAACTCCTCGAGCAGCGTGTCCGCGCGCCGGCGCGCGGCCTTCTTGCTCAGGCCCATGAGCCGGCCGAACAGTTCCAGGTTCTCCCGCCCCGACAGGTTCTCGTCGAGGGCCGCGTACTGCCCGGTCATCATGATCGAGCGGCGTACGGCGGCCGGATTGTGCACGACGTCGTGCCCGGCGACCGTCGCGGTGCCGGAGTCCGGGCGCAGCAGGGTGGACAGGATCTTGATCGTGGTGGTCTTGCCCGCGCCGTTCGGGCCGAGGATGCCCAGCACCGAGCCGCGCGTGGCGGTGAAGCCGACGCCGCGTAGCGCGTGCACCTCACCGAAGGATTTGTACACATCGATGACCTGGACGGCCGGTTCTGATCCCACCGCCGGGTCGGGCGGTGGGGTGTTATCCATGTCCAAGCTCGGCATCAACTCTCCACTGTGGCCGGGGCGGCGAGACGGATTGTCCGGATCACCCTGTGCGTGCGTCCCGGGTTGATGATCCCTTTCACCGGGGGTGATGTTACTGGTTGGGGGTGGGGCGTTTGCGAGGGCCGAGAAAGTGAAACGCGAGCTAGTCTGTATTGCCCGGGGTGGATTCGGCCGATCGGGTCTACTGTAGAACAGCCAAAGGTTGTGGCGTTACTCACAATTCGGAAAACCGACCGGTACGAGTACTGGTTGGTGCAGGTCCCGGCCTCCCTGGCCGGCGGAACCGCCTCGCGCGCAATGATGCGTTTGTTGTCCGGCGGGCGCAGCCGCCAATAACCTGGCGAGGGAGCATCCGCCAGCGAAGAGGTGAAGCGATGGCAGAATTTGCCCATTCCCGTTCGACCGAGGTTACCTCGGCGGCATTGACTTCCTTCGATCCACGGACCGGCGAGGTCGTCGGCGATTACGCGGTGTTGGGGCCGGCCGAGGTGGCGCGCACGATCCAGGCCGCCAGATCTGCCGAGACATGGTGGGCGGAACTGGGATTCGCCGGGCGCAAGCGGTGGCTGCTGGACTGGAAACGTGCGATCTCCCGGCGCGCGGGGGAGCTGATCGAGCTGGTCTGCACCCAGACCGGCAAACCCTCGGTCGACGCCGCCATCGAGGTCATGCTGGCGCTGGAGGCCCTGGACTGGGCCGCGCGGAACGCGGAACGCGTCCTGGGTCGGCGGCGCCTGGACGTCACCTGGTTCTCCCGCAATCAGCGGGCCTCGCTCGGCTATCTGCCACTCGGCGTGATCGGTGTGCTCGGGCCCTGGAATAATCCGGTCTCCACGCCGATGGGATCCATCGCGTATGCCATGGCCGCGGGAAATGCCGTGGTGTTCAAGCCCAGTGAGCTGACCCCGGGCGTCGGCGTGTGGCTGGCCGAGAGCTGGCACCGGCTCGCGCCGAATCAGCCTGTGCTGCAGGTGGTCACGGGTGACACCTCGACGAGTGTGGCGCTGTGCCATGCCAAGGTCGACAAGGTCGCCTACGCCGGATCGGATGCCGGTGCGCGCGAAGTGATCTCACTGTGTGCGCAGAATATGACGCCGGTGGTCATCGAGCGCACCGGTAAGGGCACGATGATCGTCCAGGTGGACGCGAAGCTCGACGAGGCCGCGGAGGCGGCGGTATTCGGTGCGATGGCCAACGCCGGGCAGAACCACGCCGGTATCCAGCGCGCGTATGTCGCCGAATCGGTGTTCGAGGCGTTCCTGGACAAGGTCGCCGCCCGCGCCCGGGTGTTGCGACCCGGCGGCGACAAGCGCGCCTCCTACGGTCCGATGATCATGGAATCCCAGGTCGAGGTGGTGCGCAGGCAGGTCAAGGACGCTATCGCGCGGGGTGGGCGCGCGGTGGTGGGCGGCATGGAATCCATCCGCGAGCCGTATATCGAGCCCATCGTGCTGGCCGAGGTGCCCGAGGACAGCCTGGCGATCACGGGTGAGGCGGTCGGCCCGGTGCTGATCGTGAACCCGGTGGCCACGATGGACGAGGCCGTGGATCGCATCAACGCCGCCGAGCACGGTATGGCGGTCGCGGTGTTCACCCGCGATGTGCACGAGGTCCCCGAACTCGCCGAACGCATCAGAACCGGTGTGGTGACGATCAATTCGTCGATGGCCTACGTCGGTATCCCGGCCATGCCCTTCGGTGGCCTCGGCGAATACGGTCAGGGGCATACGCACGGCGAGGCGGGCCTGCACGAATTCAGCCGCACCCTCGCCATCGCGCACAAGCGCCGCCGCGCACCGGTCGACCTGACCACCTTCGACCGCACCTCGCGCGGGGTTAGCCTGGCCAAGACGCTGTTCCGCCTGCGCCACGGATGACGGAGTTTCTTCGTCGTCCCGGGCTTCTTCGTCGTCCCGCCGCGCTGATTCGGAAATAGGTGCCACTGGGACAGGTGGTGCGGGTGAGACATTTCCAGCCGTCAACAGGCTCTCGCGCAGCGGGAGACAGGCTTTTGGCCGGGGTCCACTACGCGTGAATGGATCCCGGCCAAAACGGGATGACGAAGGTGTGAGCCGGGCCGACAGAGGTTGTGCCGGGGCGCTGCGGGATGGCGGGGTGAGTGCCGAGTTGACGAGGTTCAGTCCGCCGCAGGGGGTTCCGAGCCGAGTAGCACGACCTTCATCAATTCGTGCATGCGGGAAAGGCTTTCGGGGCGGCGGTCGAAGCGCATGCGGCGGCCCACGTCGACCACCTGGGCGATGGCGGCGTGCACGCGGAAGCGGGACTCGGCGGGTTCGTCGTCGAGCAGGTTGGCCCACTCCAGGACGTTCTGGCGCTGCACCGCGCGCAGCTTGTGCTGTTCCGCCGCGGGCAGATTCGAGAATTCGGCGAAGTAGACCGGCAGGATCTCCGGCATCGCGAAGGTGAGCCGGGCGAACCGGTCCGCGATGCGCAGCGCGGCGTCGGCACGGCTGCTCGCCTCGGACAGCGCCTCGGCGTTCGCGATCGCCACGCGCTCGCCGGTCCGGTGGAACGCCGCCGCCAGCAGGTCCGACTTGCTGGGGAAGTACCGATACACGCTGGAGGCGTTGATGCCGACGGCCGCGCCGATCTCCTCGATGCTGGCCTCGTGATAGCCCTGCCGTCCGAAGATCCGGATCGCCTCGGTGAGCAGCTGTTCGCGCTTGGAACTCAGCGGCAGGCCGCGCACCGGCTCCTCGGGCGCGGGGCGCACCGGAGCCGGGGGCAGCTCGGCGCGCAGGATCGACCACGAGACGGCCAGCAGCAGGTCGGTCAGCCGGGCGGTCGACAGGGTGGTGCGGTGCAGGGTGATGCTGCCGATCGCGCCGAGTACCCCGGTGCCGAGCAGCACGACGTCGGTCCGGTCGGCCTCGGGCCGCAGCGCGGCGATCGCGTCCTCCATCGTCGCGTGCAGGCCCCCGTAGATGACCTTGATGCGGGCGCGGTCATCGGGCTCCAGATAACGGCGCTCCCAGCGGTACAGTCCGCCCTCGCGGCGCACCTCGATGGTGTGCTCGGCCAGTGCGCGGACCAGCGCGGTGAGCCTGGATTCCGGATCCAGTCCGGGATCGTCGGCGGTGCGGGCGGCGTCGAGCAGCAGTTGCGCTCCGCCCTCGGCCGCGGCGACGAGCAGGGCGTACTTGTTCTTGAAGTGGCGATACAGTGCGGGGCCGGAGATCCCGACCTCGGCGGCGATCTCGTCGACGCCGACCGGGTGGTAGCCCCGCTCGCTGAACGCCCGGGCCGCGACCCGCACGATCTGTTCCTTGCGGTTCTTCGGCCGTCGCGCGACGGGGCGCTGGGCCCCCGCTCCGTCGGGTCGCGCGGAAGCGAGCCCGGACTCGCTGCGATCCGCGACCATGTACGTCTCCTTCTGCCCGTGCCGCCGCCTGTTGACAGCGCCACACCTATCACCTTAAGTTAACCACAATTCGCAATGGTAACCCTCATTCCGAACCGCGCGGTCAGTGCCGACGCCCTACCTGGGAGTAGTTATGAGCAACGCCGAATCCCCCGCCAGTGGCCTGAGTGTCGTCCAGGACGGGCGGGTGCTGCGGGTGACCATCACCAATTCCAAGCGCAAGAACGCGATCAACTACGACACGATGGTCGCGCTCGGTGACGCGTTCGTGGGCGCCGCGCAGGATGGCAGCGTACGCGTCATCGTGCTGACCGGCGAGGGCGATGATTTCTGCACGGGTGCGGATCTGTCGGGCGTCGTGTCCGAGGCGCAGCGTGGGATCACACCCGAGATGACGATGGACGCGGCGAATCGGCTGGTGAAGGCGATCGTCGACGCGCCGGTTCCGGTCATCGCGCGTATCCGCGGCGCGGCCGCGGGCATCGGCGTCGCGCTGGCGGTGGCCGCGGATCTGACCTATGCCACCGAGGACGCGTATCTGCTGCTCGCCTTCGTCAACATCGGCCTGATGCCCGACGGCGGCGCGGCGGCCATGATCGCGGCCGCGGCCGGGCGCGGGCTCGCCGCACGAATGGCGCTGCTGGGCGAGCGGTTGCCGATCACCGAGGCGGTCGCGTGCGGAGTGATCACCGGCGTGCTGTCCGAGGCGGAATTGGACGCGACCGTGGAGGGCGCCGCGGCGAAGCTGGCGGCCGGCCCCCGCCGCGCGATCGAACTCACCAAGCGGGCGCTGAACCAGGCCACCCTGACCGCACTCGATACGGCGCTGGCCACGGAGAAGACGGGGCAGGCCGAGCTGTTGCAGTCCCCGGACTTCCTCGAGGGTGCGACCGCCATGCTCACCAAGCGCAAGCCGGTGTTCGCGGAGTAGATCCGTCCTGGCGCTGCATTCTCGTGCCTCGATGGTCTGGAAACCGGCGGTTCGACGCGATTAATGCAGCGGCAGGCCGGGGTGCGGAGAATTTCTGGGATGCCGCCCGGCCGGATATGCCGCGTTGCGGCGAACGGTGTGCAACATCCGGATGATCCCGTGCGGGAGTCGCACGATACTGTGACCGCATGGCTTACCTGGTTATCGGGGCAACTGGGTGCATCGGTCGATATCTCGTCCCAGAGTTGCTGAAAAGTAGCGAAGAAGTGCACGTGCTGGTGCGGCCCGGCGCGGAATACGCCTATCGATTCGATCGGCGCGCGCGGGAGTGGTGCGGCGGCGATCGGGTGCGGCCGGTGCGCGGAGACCTGGCCGAGCGGGGCCTGGGCGTCGACTCCGATTGGGTTGCGGCGCATCGGGGTTCCATCGATCGGGTGATCAATCTGAGCGCCGGATTCGATGTCGCGGAGTCCGGCAGGGGTGGCGCCGCCGGGCACGGGACCCGCCAGGTCATCGACGTCGCCGAACGGCTGGAGGCCGGTGCGCTGCACCATATTTCGAGTGTGCGGGTGGCCGGATCGGCGGCGGGGATGTTCTGCGAGGACATGTTCGACGTCGGCCAGTCGCTGAGTGCGACGCAGCGGGCGATATTCGAGGCCGAGCGGGCCGTGCGGGAGGAGTGTGCGGTGCCCTGGCAGATCTACCGGCCCTCCATCGTGATCGGCCATTCCCGCACCGGTGAGATCGATCGGATCTGCGGGCCGTATTACTTCTTCCGGCTGTTGCGGATGGCCGCGCAGCTGCCCCGGATCCTGCCCCTGGTGGTGCCGAAGCTGGGCGAAACCAATATGGTCCCGGTGGATTTCGTGGCCCGGGCGCTGGACCATATCGTGCATCGTCCCGTGACACCCGGCGCGACCTTTCATCTGGTCGACCCGCGTCGGCAGAGCACCGCCGAGGTGCTCAACCTGTTCGCCGACGAGGCCGGAGCTCCTCATCTGCTCGAGGCCATGCCTCGCCCGACCCACGAGATGATGCATCGGCTGCCCGGCGTCGGCTGGGCGCTGTCGCACCTGGGTGTCCCGCGAGAGGTGCTGGAGGACAACGAATTCTCCTGCTGGTTCGACAACCGCAACACCGCCGCCGCCCTGGCCGGTACCGATATCCGTGTACCGCCGTTGGTCGCCTATGCGCCCATCATCTGGAAGTACTGGGCGGAGAACTGGGTCTGACGGCTACCGCGACAGGTGGTCCGGTTCGGTGGCAGGGCGGTATTCGTAACCTACCCAGCGGTTTCGGTTGGTAAAGCCGACCAGGTCGAAGCGCCAGTGGAAGGGCCAGGTGCGGGCGACGGTCATGAACAGCACCGAGGCCAGGGCGGCGAAGTCGTCGTGCGCGGACAGTAGCGCGCGCTGCTGACGCGGGGAAGCGGTGAAGAACGCGTCGAACATCGAGATCGACTGCTCGGTGGTCAGCCGCCCCATCCCGTAGACCCCGCGCATGCGCATCCAGTACACCAGCCGTGCCTGCCACGGCCACAGCGCCGGCACCGGATCGCCGCCCGTGCGCAGCGCGTCGATCGCGGTGTCCACCAGGGCAATCGAGTCGGCCACGCTGTAGCCGGTGCACGGGTGCATCATGCCGCCGCGGGAGCCGAACGGGGTCGGCGCGTCGCCGTGACCCCGCAGGTGCGGCGGCGGCTGGTCGAGGGGATAGTGCGCGGCCTCGGTGTGCTCGTCGCCGCGCAGCCGGATACCGTGCGCGGCAAGCCGGTTCAGGGTCCGGCGACGTAACTCCCGCTGCGGCATACCGCCGCGCAGGCCCAGGCTCGTCTCCTCGAAGATCACCGTGCCGTCGCCGAGGGGCACCGAGTACAGGAACGACGGTGGTTCGTCCGGACCCGCGCCGTTCTCGTCCCGCCAATCCAGCAGCAGCCCTTCACCGTCGGCGACCATCGGCGCGGCGATCTCGGCGTCCACGAAAATCCCGTGCGCGCTGGCGGTGCGCCGAGCACCCGGGGCGGGCAGGCCCCGGGTATCGAAAACCGCGGCGGCCGTGAGACTCGTCCCGTCGTTCAGTTCGACGGCGTGTGCGTCCACCGCCGTCGCCCGCCCGGCGATGACGGTCGCATCCTCCAGCGGAAGCGCCTCGCGCAGCCCGTGTTTCGACAGCACGCAATACGGCCGCTCGATGCGGTGCTCGGACTTCGCCCACACCGTCGGCGCCTCGATACGCTGCGCGATCGCACTGCGCGGCAACCACCCCGGCAGCTCGTCCACCCAGCACGAGAACGTCGGCCCCCACGGCCGCTCAGGCCGCGGATCCACCGCCACCACCCGCATGCCCGCCCGCACGGCCCGATGCGTCAGCGCCCACCCGGTGGGCCCGAGCCCGACCACGCAGAGATCGGCTTCGACACGATGAGCACTCATACGTCTCATTCAATCAGCCGCGCGCCGCACCGTCGCCGCACGCTACTTGGGAGTGATCCAGGTCGTTATCTCGGCGTGGACGACCTCCACGCCGCGCTTGTCGTAGATCGAGACCGGGATGGTCAGGTCGCGGCCCTCGGTGATCTCGGTGAAGTCCGGGATCTCGGGGAGTTCGGCGACGGCGCGCAGGCTCGACTCGGCCTTGGTCAGGTACTGGACGTTCATGCCCTTGGGGATCCAGCGGTGGGTGGTCGGCACGGTGGCCTCGCTGAGCATGCCCATCGCCACCTCGGCCAGGTTGCAGGCCGCGATCGCGTGGAAGGTGCCCAGGTGGTTGTGGATGCCGAACCACTTGGGCGCGGTGACCTCGCACAGACCCGGCTCGAGCCGCACCACCGTCGGCAGCACCGTCCCGAAGTACGGCACTCGCGCCACCATGCCGAGGGAGAACAGGGTATGCCCCAACCGATTGGCGGGCAGCCGCTTCCAGCCGCGATAGGTGCCGCTCTCGTTCGTCATATCCTCATCTTACTCGGCGGTAAGTTCGGCGTGCATCCAGCAAGAGACAGAACCCAGGCGATTTGCCTGATCATCTGGTGTTGCCCGTAGGGATAGCCTGTCGATTCGGTGACGACCGTCAGCCGGTTGCGGCGGTCGCGTGCGTGCTACGGCGGGCCACGCCGTGACTGGCAGCTCGGTCCCGGGTGATCTGGTTCAGGGGCGGCGTCGTGTCGGCGCCGATGGTTTCGACGCTCATCGGGCGACTGTTCGTCCGGGTGACAAGAGGACTCGAGGACCTGAGAGTCTGCCGGGGACGTGGGGCAACCGTGATACTCACGCCGATCGATCGCGGGTACCCGGAGGTGGTCCGGGTGGGCATCACCCGTGTGGGGGAGAGGGGATCACCTTGTGCGGTGATGAATTCGGTGGTGGATCGTTTCTACGATGGGGGCGTGACCGAGCGGGAGACAGCTGTGAACAAGGGAGTTCGGCTGTGATGACCGGGGGGCGCGCTGCGCTGCGCCGGGTGATCTTCCTGATGGCGGTGGTGGGGGTGCTCGCGTTGGGTG